>CAZIPW010000006.1:0-82443 GCA_964541675.1 uncultured Verrucomicrobiota bacterium | reverse complement strand
CTGGAGCTGTCTCTGTTCCCCAATACCCCGTAGCTTGCTGCGGGGTTCTTTATTTTTTTGTGTATTGTGTCAATATGCACATATATGTCGATTAGTCCTGACAGTAAGAGCAATTTTCACCCGTTTGTAGGGAAAATGGTACTTATTACAGATATGTTTCCCAGCGGACGTATTGTTGAGCAAGGAAGACACATCTTTCATGGGGTCTCTACGGAGCTCGGGGAGCATGGAGCGGGTACGTTGAGAATAGATACAAGCAAGGGTCCCTACTGTAAAATTTTTGAGGTGGTCCATGTCAGTGATCCCCGCGGCAGGTTTGTGGTTTGTCGATATGAGGAACCGCACCAGGGCGAGTTGGCTGCTGTTGGTCTGATGCTTGACGAATTTACCGGAAGGGGATAACCTGCTCCTCATGGCACTCAATCCCGCTGATGTCAAAAAACTCCTGCAGGACCACGATTTGGGACTGCTCTTTATCCGCATCGCTCTAGGTGGCTCGATGATGGCCTACGGTATTCCCAAGTTTATGGGCGGTATGGACGCTCTTGCGCAGGTCGGACAGGCCATGCAATACGTGGGCATCCACGGTGCTTTCCACGTATGGGGACTTTTGGCGGCTCTGATCGAGGTGGTTGGGGGACTGATGATTCTCCTGGGTTTCCTTTTTCGGCCGGCGGCTTTCGCGTTGATCCTGGTCATGTTGATCGCCACGCTTTTTCAGGGGCATACGCATCAGGCCAAGGACTTTGTCGCCAATGCCCTCCACCCGCTCTCGTACATGGGTGTTTTCATGGGGCTTCTTTTCTCCGGCCCAGGCAAGTGGAGCCTGCAAAAGAACTAGCCCAGCGCCTGAATCTGCAGCTCCCTGCAAAACTCGTCATAGGTTATCACCTGCAGTTTTCCGTCCGCCCGCTCGACAACACACGTCAGATCCTCCACCCAGTCACCTGAATTCAGATAGTGCACTCTCCCTATCATTTTGTCGGCGGGAATATGGTTGTGCCCGCACATGATCCCGACGCATCCCCTTTTGAGAGCCAGGGCCTCCACGTGCTCCTCAAATTTGCCCGTGTAATTGACGGCCTCCTTGACTCGCTGCTTGATCAGCTTGCTAAACGAGAAGTTCTCCATGCCCATCCATCTGCGCACCCTGTTGGTGAAGCGGTTGATCTTGAGGAGCGTCTGATAGCCGACATCTCCAATGTGCGACAGAATCGGATAGTTTTGCGTCACCGCGTCGAATACATCACCGTGGACGACCAGGTAGGGGCCTCTTGCGGTCTGGTGAACGTATTCCTCAAGAATCTGGATGGTGCCGAAAGACAGAGGCAGGAAACGCCCCAACAGGTCATCGTGATTGCCCCGCGTATAGATGATCTGACTTTCCTCCATGCGCTTGAGGATAAGCCTTACAAACTTGGTGTGTGAAGGCTGCCAACCACCGCGTCGCCGGAGCGACCAGCCGTCAATGATGTCCCCGTTCAGAATTATGGTATCGGCACGGGTGTGTTCCAGCAGGTAATTTACCTGGTCTACCTTGCATTCTTCCGTTCCCAGATGCACGTCCGAAAGCACCAGGGTCTTGAACTCCAATCTCACTCCAACTGGGGGCGTTTCGACGTCAGGCATGGGTAGCGGCTTTTGAAGGTTTGCAAAAGCCTAAAATACTTTGTTCATATTTGGCGACCACATTCTCCCACGTATTCTCTTTCATGGAAGCCGCCGCCCTGTGGGATATTTCCCCCCATTTGTCGCGCTCTTTCAACAGTTCGTCGAAACGCTTCAGAAACTCGTGCTCCTTCCTGTAGGGCGCCAGGTACCCGTTGACACCGTTCTGTATATTCTCCTTGGCGGCGGCGTAATCATAGGCCAATACCACCAGCCCCGATGCCATTGCCTCTGTTGTTACCCGGCCATAGGTCTCTGTTACAGACGGATATACAAATAAATCTGCGGATGCGAAATACTCGGCAAGCTCGGTCCCGATCTTCATGCCGGCGAAGATGACTTCCGGATACTCTCTTTCCAATGACTTCTTCTCCGGCCCGTCCCCCACAAATACCAGTTTGGCGCTGGGAATCTTCTCTTTAATGCGTTCATAGCATTTTATTAGAAGCCGGATGTTTTTTTCGGGGGCTATGCGCCCGACGTATAGCATAACAGGATCCTCCGCGCGGGCGCCCCACAATTTTTTCAGAGCCTCCCTGCGCCGGGAGGGACTGAAGCGGTCTGTGTCGCAACCCCTCGACATGATCTCAAGATTTTTGAATTTGTACGACTGCAGTTGTGTTTGGGTGGTCTTGGAGGGTACGAAGGTCTTGCGAGTACAGTTGTGTAGCCAGCGGAAGTACCAGTATCCCATGGATCTCAGGAATCCAAGCCCATAAAAACGACTGTAGGCAAAGAAATTTGTATGATAGCTGGAGACGACGGGCACCTTGTAGTAATTGGCCGCCATGACTCCGGCCAACCCCAGCCAACCTTCTGTGGCTATATGCATTACATCGGGCTTGAATTTTTCGATTTCTCTTTTCAGCTGGCCCAGATATGGAATCCCGATTCTGATTCCCTCGCACCACAGGAACGGCACACCCAGAACGAGCGAATGCGTCGGGTTCCCTGGCGGCTTTACCGCCTTGTCATTCTTGTCCCTGGTGGGGCGTACGATGTGTACATGATGTCCTCTGGCGACAAGCCCCTCCGCCAACTGGGAAAGTGTGATCGCCGCCCCGTTGACCTCCGGGGGATATGTCTCCGTGATGAGCATCCAGCGCATAAGGCATATTATCTCAAATTTTTGTCCCAAAAGCAATGGGTATACGAGCCTTGTTATCAGGCCGCCGCAATGCTATGATTTTCCTGTGCAGACCCTCTATTTCCTCATAGGCCCGACGGCTTCGGGGAAAACCGCCTTGTCTATTGATTGGGCGCGCCAAAATGGGGCCGAGATCCTCTGTGCTGATTCTCCGTTGGTGTACAAGGGGATGGATATAGGGACCGCCAAACCGACTGCGGAAGAACAACGGGCGGTGGCGCATCACGGCATTGATCTTGTGGAGGTCTCCCAAAGATTCTCCGTTGGCGACTACGCCGTCTATGCCAGGCAGGTGGTTGAGAAGCTCCTGGGGGAGAAGAAGAGCGTCCTGATAGTAGGCGGTAGCGGCTTTTATTTGCGGAGCTTTTTCAAGGCCCCCACCGATGAAATCCCAATAGGAGCCGATGTTATCGATGAAGTGGCGCGCATTTATGAAAAAACGGGACTCCCCGGCCTCTTGGATGCCTTAAAAAGATCCGGTGGGGAAGATCTCTCCGGTCTGGATACCCTGAACCCCCGGCGTGTGATGAAGGCTCTTGAGCGCGTCCTGGGGAGCGGAAGGGGCTTCCAGGAACTGCGTCAGCTCTACGAAAGCAAGACGGAGCCTTTCCCTGACATGGAAAAGAAAGTTGTGATGCTTTCTCGCTCCAGGGAGGACCTGCAACAAAGAGTAAGGCAACGGGCTCTCGCCATGCTAAAAGCCGGACTGATCGGGGAGGTGGAGGCTCTGGCCGGGAAGGGGCTGCGGGAGAATCCGCAAACCAGCGGAGTCATCGGTTATCGCGAGACACTGCGATTCTTGGACGGCCTGATAAATAGGGAAGAGCTTCTCGAAGAGATCGTCAAGGATACCCTGCAGCTTGTCAGAAAGCAGCGGACTTTTTTTAAGCAACTGCCGGTCGACAAGACGCTGCAACTCCAGGGCGGCGCCCGCGAGGACATTCAAACGTTGTTTGACTAGAAAAGAAGTCTGCCATAGGTTGCAGGGTAGGGTTATGTGGCGATCTTTGAGCTTTCTTCTGTCGGTCTTGGGGCTGGCGACTTTCGCCATGGCTGGCGATCATGCCGCCGATGCGCGCCCGGTTGTCAGAATTGGAATTGTTGCCCCGCTGACAGGGGAGATGTCCCTTATCGGCGAAGATGTTACCGCTTGGGTGGCGCAGGCAAAAAGAGAGTTGCAGGCAAGACCAACCTGCTATCGTTATGAGTTCTTTATAGAGGACGACCAATTGCAGGCGCAACAAACAGTAAATGCCATACGGAGGCTGGTGGGGTGGAACAAAGTAAATGTTCTGCTGACCTACGGAAGTGCTCCGGGGGTTGCGGCAGCCCCTTATGCCAATAGCATTAAGATTCCCCACATGGCCATTGCATTTGATCCGCGGGCGACGGTAGGTGACTATAACGTAAGTTTTCTGACGCTGATTCCATCCCATATGTCGGTCTTTCTTGAGATGCTCAAGAAAAAAGGCTATCACAATTTAGCGATCTTTGCGATCCGCAATGCCAGTTGGCAGATGGTCATCGACGAGCTTCACAAGACTGAAAAATCAGGAAACATCAGCATCGTTCATGAGAAGATATACGTCCCTGGCGAAAGAGATTTCCGGCTTGGCTTCCAGATGATGCCGCAGGACAAGGTGGACGCGATGGTCTTCCTTTCATGGTCTCCTGAAATCAACATTTTGGCACACCAGGCGCGCGAACAGGGAATCAAAAAGCCCATCATCAGCATTGGCGGACCCTTGGTCCTCTCGGGAGAGCGGCAGCTGTTTGACGGCCAATTGGATGTATTCTTCGGAGATTTTGACAAAGCCAATCAACTGGCAGTGGGGCTGACCGGACACGAGGTATACAGCTCTGCGGGGCCGCTGATGCATGACGAGATTCTGCTGCTGGCGGATATCTATGAAAACCTGTCGGGAAAAATATTTACCCCGCTGCCGACGAGCGAGCAGGTGATGACAGCCATCAAAAGCACAAAGGAACGCACGGGGATTCTTGGAACAAGCGTCTATCACGAAGACAAATACTTCTATTTGCCTGTGTACGTCCACCGCGTTGAAAAAGGAGGCTTTAGAACGGTGAAAATAGAAGACTTGTAGCCTGGATGCTCTCGAGCCGGACTTTACAGCACCACTCTCACGTTCCTGCGGACATATGTCGGGATATCCACATCCTCTCCGCGATAGATATTCGGGTCCGTACCGTCGAAGATGCCGCGCTGATCCAGCGGGAAATTGAAGCCAAATTCCGTTTGCGCGGAGGCGGGAAGCTTGGCCTTCATTGCCTTGGCCGCCTGTGCGACAGCCTGCGCCGCTGCGTTCTGTTTCTTGCGTATCTCTGGGTCGGGCTGTCCCAGCAGAAGCACCTGCAACTGCGGTTGCGTCCAGGAGTTGTCCACCGAAATCGCGGTGATCTTTTCTCCGCGTGCGCCGAACTTTTCGGCCAAGCGCGCGGCTATGGCCTGAATATCTTTGAGCGGTATGTCGGCGCTGGCTCGCACACCGACCACCAGATGATCTGCGCTCCGCGCGTTGTCATAGGCGTGGAGCAGCGGGCAGGCGACGATTTCAGGGAAAAGCCGTCCGAGAGACTGTTCCCCCGAGACCTCCACGCAGGCAAAGAGAGTCTTGGCATTTCTTCCGCAAAGCACCTGCCGCAGCCTGTCAAACTCGGTCTCATTTATCTCGGCAGCCCCAAATATGCTTGAAAATCCCCTGATCGCCAGGGCGATACTGTGGTCGGACAACTTGATTGCGTCCGCGGCGGTGCTTCCGCTGGGGGCGTTGCGCAGGAGGATCTCGTTGGGGACCGTCAGGACGCAGCAGCCCGTCCCCCGCAGCTCGGAAAGCGCGTCTTTTGCCAGGGCCATGCGTTTGGTCCCCTCGGCTGAGAAAGGTGTGGCGGCAAAGGCCACGACCAGTTTGCCGGCCTTTACCGCTTTTTCAGCGATAGGCTGAACAAGCGCGCTTCCTGTTCCGCCGCCCAGTCCGGCCACCAGGTAAACTACCCTGTTGCCTTCAATTCTTTTCTCAATTTCCGGCAGATTTCCAAGGGCTGCTCTCCTGACGACATCGATATCGCCTCCGCTGCCAAAGGTTTTCAGCATCTCATCGCCCACGCCGATTACTTCAAGAGGGGCTGCCGCTGCGTCCACGTCCACGCCCAGATAACCCATGGAAGGCAGCGCGTCGCCTTTGAGGCGGGCGGCGATCTTGATGCCGGCTCCTCCTATCGCGATGACAATCGGATTGAGATTTGCAAGACTCATGTTTGATTGAATAGTTTGGAAATCTTCTCCATGAAAGTGTGTTTGGCGGGAGGCTGGGCGCGGCTCGGAAGGGTCAGGGCACTGTATAGCAGCCCCAGGACGGTGCTGTACTCCGGACCTTTTAGGGCTAGATCGCTTACCCAGGGCAGGGGACTCATCAGCTTTGCTTCCAGTGATAGCCTTCTTTTGGCCAACTCGACGATCCCCTGCAACCTTGAAGTGCCTCCGGTCAATATGATGCCGCCTTTCAGCTGGCTTGGATCATACAGTTCGCCGAGTTCCTCCCGCACGATGTCAAAGAGTTCCTCCAGCCTGGGCTGCAGTATTTGCGCGAAAGCGGAGAGCTTGATAGGTCGGTTGCCTATGGCACTGTTTCCGGCGATGAGATCCCCATACAACCACCGTGTTTCGGCCTTGTCACCTTCATCAGCAAGGGCTTTCCCGTGCGTTTTCTTGAGGGCTTCCGCCTGATTGGCGTTGACCCGCAGACCGCAGGCCAGATCGTTGGTCAGATGATCCCCACCGATGGAGATTACCCCGGCCCGTATAAGAGACCCGCTCCTGTATATCGCGTAATGCGTGGCGCCCGCTCCTATATCGAGGGCCAGGCACCCTTTTTTTCGGTCTTCTTCCGTGGTCGAGACCTGCGCGGAGGCTACCCCGGAAAAAAGGATCTCGTCCACGGGTAGCCCGTAGCGATTGACGACACTGATGGCTTCCGTGACGCGCCTTGTATCGGCGTGCAGATGCCAATAGGCCACTTCCAGCTTCTGCCCCTGATGATGCAGCGGCGTTTCCACGCCCTTGCCGTCAAGCAGAAACCCGTTTTTGATATGGTGCAGATAAATTCTTCCCTCGGGAAGAGCCTTTGACTTTGCGTTCTCAACCGCACGCGCAATATCGGTTTCACTCACCAGGGCGTTTGGGGTGTTGATCGCAGTGGTGCCTATTCTAAAGAATCCCTCAATGTGTCGGCCTGAAAGCGCCAGAAAGACCGAATCCACGGAAGCCCCCGCGCTCTTCTCCGACATATTCAAGGCGGCGTGAGTGGCTTCACAGGCGCTCCTGAAGTCCTGGATGTCGCCCTTGCGGACGCCTTTGGAGCTTGCCTCACCCTTTCCCAGAAGTCCGATGGACTGTTTTGGGGAGACTTCCGCGACGACAGAGATCACTTTGGAAGTGCCTATCTCGACGGCGGCTATGATCCGGGAAGCTGTCATTTTTTTCTTCCTCCCTTTTCAGATATTCCTCCCGAAATGGCCACTCTGTCCGGGTAATCCAGATCTATAAGTTTGCCGGCAAGCTCTTGTTTTTCCTGCTGCAGTTCCGCGATGGTCGCCTGGAGTCTGGTGAGCTGTGATGGAATGTTATCCGGTCCGAACCGCAGACGCGTGGATTTGCGGGTTTTCAGGCATACGGAGGTCTGTTCCGTCACCGGGAAGATCCATTCACTCAAATCTATCTGTGAGAGCTGTACGTACCAGTCCGGAAACTTTTCCTTGAATCCCTCCAATATATCGGCCAGGGTTCCGGCCCCATCTACGGGGGGCAACCCGCCGTTTACCTCCCTTATATTCAGCCCGGAGATCCAGGGAAGAGTGGCTGGAGGACGATACATATCGGAAGTAAAGAGCAGTCCGTCTCTTGCAATGTAATATACTTTTGTCGTGCCGCCTTGTTTAAGTTTGACCCTCCCGATAGGCAGACGTTCCCTCACGATAATGCTCAGGGTCCTTGGAAAATGCCGCTCTATGGTAGCCTCAAGAATTATGGGATTCTTCAGCAGGGTTGCCTGTAGAGTACCTATATCTATCGAGAGGAGATCCTTGTACTTGAGAGCGCCGAATTGATCATTGAACCAGGCGGCGGTCAACTGTCCGTCACTGAAAAAGTCTATTCGTGTGCGTCCCTGGTTCTGCGCGTATGGGGCAAAGGTTCTGCTGTTGGCGCTCAGATAAAGGGCCACGCCGGCAATTGCCGTAATAACCAGTAGAATACCGATGATCGTCAGAATCCTCTTCCACAGGACTCCGCGGCGGCGGTTCTGCGCGATGGGAGTCACTGCAGGGGCGGTAAGCTGCTGCTGAATCCTTCTCCAATTGGAATTGTCGTTATTCATCCTTCAAGGGAATAAGATAATCATTCCAGTTGCCGCCCAAAAGCATAATTTCGGGCTGAAGGGCTATCTTTTTGTCGGCCCAAACCCGCTGCCGTACCTGATTGACGAGTGTTATCACGTCTTGGGCTGAGGCATTGCCGTCATTTACAATAAAATTGGCGTGTATTTCCGAAATTTTAGCGCCGCCGACCCGCTGGCCCTTCAACGTGGCTGCGTCTATCAACTGTCCGGCTGCGAGGTCTTTGCTGGGATTCCTGAAGACGCACCCCGCGCTGGGCTCCCTCGGCTGGCTGGTCTTTCTTTTGCCCTGATAGGTGTCGATAGTCTTGCGAATATCTTCGGTGGAGCCCTTCTGAGCCGGTTTCAGTATGGCCCAAAGCGCGATGGAATTTTTGAGCGTGGCGGTACTTCTGTAGGAAGCGCCCATCTTGGTGGCGGGCAGCTGTCGTATTTGCCCATCCAGCGTCATGTAGCAAACCTTTTCCACCCGGTCGAAAATCCACCCGCCAAAAGCTCCGGCATTCATCCGCAGGGCCCCCCCCAACGTGGCCGGAATCCCCTCCATAAACTCAAAGCCCTCCATTCCCATGCGTGCCATCTCGCCGCAGAGTGCCTTCAGTCTGACTCCGGCGTAGGCCTTGACCCGGCCTTTTTCCACGAAATCCACCTTTTGCCAGTTGGGATGACCCAGCCGGAACACCAGCCCGTCGAATCCGCTATCAAGCACCAGCAGGTTGGATCCTCTGCCCAGGCAGAAGGCGGGTATATTCAGTTTTTTTGCAATTTTTAGCAGCTGAGAAAGCTCATGGATGTTTGTGGGTTCGGCCCAGATTCTGGCGGGTCCTCCGATGCCAAAGGTGGTTTTGGGTCCCAGCGGTTCGTTGAATGCCAATCTGATGGCATCCGGATTAATCCTGGCCCGCGCGAGAAGGGACCCAAATCGGCTCTCCAAATCGGTTCCCCGATTGAATATCCTGGTCTCTTTGGCGCTTTTGACCCTCTCTATGGCAATCGCCATGGCAAGAGCGGGATCTCCGCGATCTATGCGGGAGAGATTGGCGTACAGCCCGCCCAGAAGTGAATCGCTTTTAAGCGCGTAGAGCACCTCATTCAAGAGGTTATCCAGATTGCTTTCGTCCACCACAATGCTGCCACCCTGTCTTTCCAGATTGGCGGCGTTGGCCCACTGATGGTTGTCGGCGGAATAGGGGTAGGGCACCAGTATGGAGGGTATCTTTAGCTGGATCAGTTCGGCGATGGTGCTGGCTCCAGCGCGCGATATAAAAAGATCGGCGGCGGAGTACAGCAGATGCATCTGATCGCTGAAGGAGAGAAAGACGGCTTTGGCAATTTGTCCCAGCGGCAACTGTCTTTCGACTACCCGGGCCTCGCCTTTGCCCAATCCCATGACGCAGTACAAGTGTGTTCCCGTTTCCAAGACAGCCTCCATATTCTCTTCAGCCCAGCGGTTGAGGTTGGTGCCGCCCTGGCTGCCTCCCAGAACAATGATCAGTTTACCCCTCAGAGGTATTCCCAGGGCGCGCCGCGCCTCCTCGCGGCTGACCCGCTGCATATCGGTGCGGAAGGGCAACCCCAGTTCCACGGCTTTATGCGCCGGGATGCCATGTTTCTCGATACCCGGTGGCAGCCAGACGGTTTTTGCCAGAGGAGCCAGCAGACGGTTGGTGCGTCCCACTTTGTAATTTGCCTCGTGCAGAAAGAGCGGTATGCCCCGCAGCTTGGCGGAAAGCCCGGCACTTACGGTTACAAACCCTCCAAAACCCACCACGGCGTGCGGCCTGAAGTTTTCCAAGACCTTGGAACAAAACCAGAGTGACGAAAGCTGGCTCCAGGCAAACTTCGTAAGCCCCACGGGGGAGATCTTTGAGTGGGTTTTCCCCAAGGCCACGGCGGGAAGCACCTTGAAGACCAGTTCGGGGTATTTCTGGCTGAGTCTCTGGTCCACCTGTTTGCTGCTTATGAGGAGTTCACAGCGGTGTCCCCGCGCGGTCAATTTTTGGGCCAGAGCAATTCCCGGAGCCAGATGTCCACCCGTGCCTCCGCAGGCTATCAGGACTCTCTTGGGCATCGGTATCTCTGTCATGATTGTTTTATAACAAATCGAATAAAAAGTTGCACGCAGGAAATGATGGGAATGATTTTTTAAGGGCTTGAAACCAGTGGGTTAAGAATTAAAATAGGGGCGTATGAGACCTCTGCTGGTATGGCTCCTGACGTTGGGCGCAATTTTTGCTGCCGAGCCATTGCGGATAGGCGTCATTCTGCCTTTGAGCGGAAATATGGACTATATCGGCCAGCAATGTCGGCAGGCGCTGCAAATGAGCTATGAAGATATCCCTGTGGCAGAACGTTCCCGCTACCAGCTGTTTTTTGAGGACGATCAGGCTGATTTAAAACAGAGTATACTTGCCGCACGGCGGCTGATTGATACCAGAAGAGTGGATATCCTCATGACTTTTGGCGCAGGAACGATGAAGGTGATTGCTCCGATAGCTTTGCAGAAGGATATTGTTCACCTGAATCTGTCGATATCCCATGATTTGGCTGATGGCCGGAATAATTTTACCTTCTGGGGGCGTTCAAGCGACGGTGCACCCCTGGTGGTCCGACAACTTTTGGCCGAGGGTAAAAAGCGCGTTGCGGTGCTGAATGTAAAGACAGATCCTTCGATGCGTCAAACGAACGCCTTTATTGCCGAGGCGGAGAAAAATGAAATCCAAATTGTCGCGCATGAAAGTTTTAATCCCGACGAGCGTGATTTTCGAGTGATATTGCTAAAACTCAAAGAGGCTCATCCTGACGCTATCTTTGTGTACTCATGGACGCCTGGGATTGATATTATCGCCAGTCAGATGCGGCAACTGGGGTTAAAGATCCCGGTGACGTCAATAGAGTCATTGATGTTTGTGGAGGACAAATCCCTGATAAACGGCTCCTGGTTTGCTACAGCTTCATTCCCGACACAGAAATTTAGTGAAAGATTTGAACGACGATACGGGCATCCAGCAAAGTTTGCCGAGAGCAACTTTTACGACTATCTGCAATTTATCAGTGTGGTCTGCAAACAATATTCCGACCGCAAACCCACTCGTGCAGAAATAGCGCGGGGTTTACTGGCAATCAAAGACAGGGCTTCAGCCACAGGTGTCATATCGATAAACGAAAAAGGACAGATTGTGGTGCCCACACACTTGGTTAAAATTGTAGACGGCAAGGTTGTCTTGTTTGTCCCATAACGGGCGCCTTTTCTACGCCTCCACCTTCGGGAAGCTCGGCGAGATCTCCAAATACTGTCCGGGCTGCAGGACAATGTCATCGCCAAAGGAAGAGATCTCGTCGTTAAGATAGATCCGGCAGGTGGCTGGAATGGTGAGGGCGCTGGCCTTGTAGCTCCAGCGGTCGTTTCCCTCGTCGGTCATGGGAATCCCTTCCTGCCAGTTGAGCCCGCCGCCCTCTCCGCGTATGCAAAGCACATCCGATTCTTCCACATGGACCGTCGCTGTAATCACCGCGTCTGCGGGAGCAACCGGAGTGGCAGCCGGCGTATTCTCCTGCGAAGTGTCTGCAGTGTTGGATGCCTCCGAGGTTGGCGTGCTGCCCGCCTGTGTGGACTGGTCAAAGAGCGAGATCTGTTCGGGCTTGTGCACGGCAGCGGAAGGGTTTGCCGAATGAACCGTATGCGCGAAGGCCTGCGTTACCTTTACGTCCGGCATCGAAGCAGGAGGCGTATTGACAGCCGACGTGCGGGCAGACTCTGCCGGCAATTTAACTTCTTCTTTTGCCTTTGTTACAGGCCGCACAGCCGTCGCGTGCAGAATATCCTTCATGGTGATCTGTTCGGTGGGCTGTCCGTTGTTCTCAATCAGCTCAGAGAGCTGCTCACGGATATTGTGGAGTTCCTCCAATACCTGCGTGTCATCGCTTGGTTTCTTTACCTCGCGGACAAAGTTCAAAAAGGCGGGGGTTACAAAGACGATGGCCGCGACGTTAAAACTGAAGAGCGCCCAGGTTACCACAGTTGCCGATAGCGGCCTCTCGCTTAAAAAGAGCGCCATTCCCGCTCCAATGACCAAAACGGCGTAGGCCGTGTAAAACATCCAATTCTTACTGCCCATGTAGGCAAGTATGAGGGTTTTTTAGATCATGGCAAATACTAAAATCAGCTTTCGTTATATGCCTCCAAAATCTCCCTGACGTACTTTCCGGCGGCATTCGTTTTGTCCCCGGGCCACCGACGAAACTCTTCCACGCATTCTTTCTCCAACACGCCTCCGGTGATGGGCGGAAGTTTATGTCCCCCCGCGGTAAATGTTGTTCCCATGGAAATGGCTCCGTCCGGCGCGCATTTCATTCCGTAGATAATTCTATCCACTCCGCACTGCATGGCCGCTCCGAGGCACATCAGGCACGGTTCAAGAGTCGTGTACAAAACAAGAGGGCGTTCACAGGAGTAAATCTTCTTTTTGGCCTTCAGGAGCATCATGAGCTCCCCATGGGCGACAATAGAGCCTTTTCTGTGGGGAGACGTCTGACCCCGCCCGATAACTTTGGTGCCGCCAACAAGAATGCAGCCTATGGGCAGTTCTCCAGCGATCCTTGCTTTGGCGGCTTCTTTGAGCGCCAGAGTCATGTAGTAGACATGATTCTTTATCATAGGGATTTTTGTTTTTTCTTTATGCGCTGTAGATTTTCTATGTCAACGTCGTTGGCGGGATCATAGGCTGGGGAGTGCACCAGAAAGAGCTTCATTCTCCCTGAATAGTCATAGTTCGTATTTTTGGGGACTATGATGACATCATCTTTTTTGGCAGAGAGGGTGGTCTTCCCGATGACAAACTTTCCTTTTCCAGAAAGAACAAGATATATTCGATCACTGACGGTGCTTCGAACCAGTCCATGTCTCTTGGTTACCTCAATCAGAGCCGCGCTTGCCCTGGAAAAATTTTCCCTGGAATTGAAAGCGTATCCTCTTATGCCCGGCCATCCGAATTTTGATGCTTTTGAGAGAGGATATTGATATTTATTCATGGCTTTTACCCTACCAATCCCTCCAGCGCCTTCGCAAGATATTCCATAAAGCCCCCCGTGTCGCATTCCGTCCTCGATATGTTCACTATCATCTGGCTCCCTTTTCTATATAGCCCCCGATGATCGAAGTCCACGGAGACCTTTTGAAACTGACAGAAGTTCTCGCCCAGGGCCGCGCTGGCTGTCAGCGGATCGTGCATGCAGGGATACCGGCCGCGACGCCCGTGGAAATTTTCCAGATGTGCCGCCAGCTTTTGAAAGGCAGGGTGCCCCTTGCCGCTCACAATTCTATACAAGAGGGTGCCGGGATTGACCCTCAGACCCTCCTGTGTTGTCGTGTGAGCGCCCACAACGGTCAGATTCCGGAGCGTTCCATAAATAAACTTTGCCGCTGCGGGGTCCGCCTCCATGTTGGTTCCGCCCTTGATCCAGTTCTCATAGCCGTTCAGGTTCATTCCCATGTGATAGACGTCCAGTTGACCCACAAGCTCAGGATACTCCCTGGCGAATCTCGCCAGATTGGAGAGCCCCTGCGTGCACAGGTAGACCGTGCGGCCGTCCCTCTCAATGATGCGGCGGATTGTCTTGATGTAATCGGCCGCGGGTGGCGGAAGCTCTTTGGACAGGGTTTCCGGCGCGTAAAACTCCGCGCAGCCGGTTTCCTCTCCGGAGAGTGACATACCCGGATCGAACCCCAGATCCTTCAATACCCCAGCGGCCATGAGGGCGCGCTCCACGGGGAACCGGTTTCCGGACACCAGGAGTTTCAATCTTTCGGGAGCCCTGGAAAGCAGCAGCAGCAGCTCAAAAAAATCATCCGGATTTGTGCCAATGTCATGATCCAGGATGATGGGCACCATATTTTATCTTCCGATAAGCCCCACCGCTTCGTAGACTTTTTCCATCATTGCGTCCGCACGCTTCTGCGCGTGGAGAGCGCCATCGGCGAGTACCTGTTTCAGGTAGGCGGGGTTGTTTTTCAATTCACGGTATCTCTCCTGCACCGGCGCAAGGGTATTTACCACTGTATCGGCCACCGCCTTCTTGAAGGCGCCGTAGTTTTTGCCCTCGAACTCGGCCTCCAGCTCGGCGATGGGTCTGCCGCCCAGCGCGCTCATGATGGTCAAAAGGTTTGTGATGCCCGGCTTATCCTCGCGGGCAAGCACTTCGCTGCCGCTGTCGGTGACTGCCGACATGATCTTCTTGCGCATGGCCTCGGGACTGTCCTCCAGCAGGATGTTTCCGCCCTGATCCTCCTCGCTCTTGCTCATCTTGCTGGTGGGGTCCTTTAGCGACATAACACGCGCTCCCACCTTCGGGCTGACCGGTTCCGGCATCTTGAAAAGTGGCGCGTAGACGCGGTTGAACTTTTCCGCGATATCCCTGGCGAGCTCCACGTGCTGTTTTTGATCCTCGCCGACCGGGACTTTGTCGGCATTGTAGATCAGGATATCGGCGGCCATGAGGATAGGGTAATACAGAATTCCCCCGTAGGCGTTTTTGCCTTTTGCCAGATAATCCTTGTACTGCGTCATGCGCTCCATCTGCCCGACGGGGGTCAGACATCCCAACACCCAGGCTAGTTCGGTATGCCCTATCACGTGCGACTGCAAAAAGATATGACATTTTTTGGGGTCCAGACCGCAGGAAAGAAACCACAAAAGCATTTCCTGTGTCTGCATGGCCAGCTCTTTGGGGTCGGGAGTGACGGTGAGCGCGTGCAGATCCACCACCATAAAGAACGCGTCTCCTTCCTCCATGAGCTTGCGCCAGTTATTCATCGCGCCGATATAGTGACCGAGGGTAAAGCGTCCGGTCGGCTTGATGCCCGATAGGATTACGGGCTTTTGCGCGGAAGTGGCGGACATACGCCCTATTACACTCATCTTCCCTAAAAATGGCCAGAAGAAAAATACTTCCTCTTCCATTCACAAAAAAACCGCCCGGGGGTCAACTCGGACCGCCGGGCGGAAAACCTATGAGAACTCTTATTCTATAAAAGTCTCTACATCTTTAGACACAAGTGATAGAAAAATGGTTCAAAAGAAGTGAAAGTTTTTTTATCAGTCGATTATGGGCGTAAACGCTGGGGTCTGGCCTGGTGCGATGAGCTGCGTGTTGTTTTCACGATTCCAGCAGCCACACAACCCTCTTTCAACGAGCGCCTTGCGTATCTTAAAGGCGAGATTCTAGAGAGGAAAGTTACCCATCTTATTGTGGGTCTCCCCCTTACTTTGGAAGGCAATAAGAGCGAGCTAACACTTGAAGTGGAACGCTTTATAAAAGATACCCTCGCTCCCCTCGGCCTTCCCGTTACGACTGTGGATGAAGGGCTTTCATCTTTTGAGGCCGAGAGCCAGATTCCCAAACAGAAAATCAAAAAGGGCCTGCAAAAGCGCGATGGTACGGTGGACTCCAAAGCGGCGGCGTTGATTTTGGAGGATTATCTTACACAGAACCCATAGCCATGCGTTTCAAACTCATCATAGCCTACGATGGCACAGAGTTCCTTGGCTGGCAGAGCCAGAAGGGCGGGGGAGCTGTTCAGGACGTGATAGAGGCCGCATTGCGAAAGGTTCTTAAAAAAGAAATAAGAATACACGGAGCTAGCCGCACCGATAGCGGCGTGCACGCCTGGGGACAGACGGCACATTTTGATGCAGATTGGCCGCACGGCTGTGCCAAATTAAAAAAAGCGATCCAGGCGCTTTTGCCTCCGACGATACTTATTCGCTCACTTACTATTGTTCCCGACAAATTCCACGCGCGCTTTTCAGCCAAAGGAAAGAAGTATCTCTACCGCTTGAAGCTGACTCCCGCCACCCCTTTCGAGACGCGCACGGTATACGTTCCCCCGTACAAGATCTCGTTGCCGCTGTTAAAAAAGACTCTCGCTCTTTTTGTGGGACGCCATGACTTTCGAAGCCTTGCCGCCCACGTGAATACGGGGGAGACTTCCGTCAAAACCATTCGCCGCATTTCTGTGCGGCGCTCCGGCCCTTATGTTACCATTGCCGTTATTGGCAGCGGATTTATGTATAAGATGGTGCGCGGGCTTGTCGGGGGCGCCCTTGAGGTTGCGCGTGGCAAGCTTGCCCTTGAGCGCGTGAAGGAACTGCTCTTGCACCCTGCGCGCACCCACGAAATAGTGATAGCTCCTGCAAGAGGGCTTATTTTAGAGAAGGTTTACTATGCCAGATCATTGTAATGCTACCATAAATGTCTTATTCACATCGTCCACTGGGTCCACTCCGTCCATGATGCCCACTGCGCCCGCCAAATAATACAACTTATCTATCTAATTAATAACGTGATATGACATTATGTGAAAAATTTGTATATTTTACTTGAAAATACGGTACATTATATAATATTATTGCATTACAAAAACTAACTATTTCTATATGACAACTCCCGCTACTGAATCCACCACCGCTGAGTCCCCAGGTATCCATGAGCCTCAGGTAAATGTTCGTACGGCCGAAGCTCCTGCTGCCGATGCTGGAAGAACTCCCGCTGAGACCGAGGCTCCTGCCGAAGATGCTGCTACTGGAAGATCACCTACTGGAACCGAAGCTCCTGCTAATCCTGCCGCCGATGAGGCTGCTCTGAGCGCCGAAGAGGTTGCCGCTAAGGCTGGCTCTGCTGCTGGCGCGGTCATTGCAGAGCGTTACCCAACAGCGATAGATTCTGCTCTATACGAGATGAGGGGAGGTCTTACTCAGATGCGCGACCAACTTGTTGGGCTGGCCACATATACGAAGGCCGCTAGTCCAGAGAAGCTCCCGGTTACGACACAGGATGAGTACACCAGATGTATGCGTATTATTAATAAGAGACGTCGTAGGATAAGGGCAGAACTGAACGATATCTATGATGCTGAATACCTTGCGTTCAACGCGGAGGGGGTTACTACCAAGCGACAGGTTCACGCTGCCGGCGTGGCTCATGCCAGAGCTTCCAGCTTGTTGGCCAAAATTGATGTTTCAGACGCGGGTACTTTCCAACTGAACGATCGTAGTATTGTGAGCCTTAACGAGTTCCTTAGTGGAGCCTCTGCGGCTACTACTGCGGCCGAAGATGCTAGAAGAAGAACCATGGATGAATTGTCTCGCAGGATTCCTACTAGGAGGGAGACAGACCCCGCCGATAGAGATACCACTCGCACTGATAGAGATACCACTCGCACTGATAGAGATACCACTCGCAGGGGTAGGGATACTACTCGCAGGGACGCCCCGGCCTCCGCCAGCTTTGGAGAAAGACGTCTACCCACCTTCATGAAAATCGGCAACTGGCTTTGTGGCTTTGTGAAGAGTATATTCCGCAACCGCACTCCCTCAACTCCCGCTGAAGCAGAAGCTCCCGTGGGAAGTAGTGCCCCCGCTGAGAGACGCGCTTCAGAATCCCCCACAGAGAGACGTGCTCCCGTTGGAGGCCGCCCCGCCGCCGCTCCCGCAGCTCGTACAGCTAGACCTGCCGCTCCTACTGGAGCTAGACCTGCCGCTGGTCACGAAGCGCCTACTATATAATCACCCATAAACACTAATCCAAACACAAATTATTTATGACTACAGAAATCTCTCATCCTAACGCGAAGGCTGTCCTCGGTCTCGGTGTCTTTGCTGCTGGCTTAGCTGCTGTTGCCTATGCGGCCTACAGACTCTTGGCTCCGAACGCGCACGCATTGCCCGATAATCCCCCTTCCACTCATACCCCGAGACATCGTACGGGGGCTACTGCTCCGGCGAATCCCGCCTCTGGCGCCACATCCGGCACATCGACAAACGCGCCGATCGTTCCTCCTGTGGCTCCCACAAATTCCGCTACATCTGGTACGTCGACAAACGGGACAGCCACTCAACCGGTTATTCAGGCATCGACAACCAATGTTGTTACCATCTACGAGACTAACACTGTTTCCGAGACGAATTTTACCGTCAGTCCTGCCGACTTGACCAACTTGTCGGTAAGTATACAGACAGGATTTGATAACACGGGCAGTCAGGTGGCTGGCGTGAGCAATCAGGTGGATACCCTGATACTGATGGGGCGGGCCAGCGACGGAACTTTGAACCAAGTTTTGAATGGCGTTACTGCCAACGGCCAGAAATTTGATAACACGGGCAGTCAGGTGGCTGGCGTGAGCAATCAGGTGGATACCCTGATACTGATGGGGCGGGCCAGCGACGGAACTTTGAACCAAGTTTTGAATGGCGTTACTGCCAACGGCCAGAAACTTGATGCTGCCAATGAGACTCTCCACCGGATTCAAGGTGACGTGGAGGCGATTCGTGCAAGGACTGATCCGGTCTATGCTAGGCAGCTGAGGGCTACCGCGATTAGAAAAGCCGATCTTGACATCATAACCACAAATGTTCCTTCGCTGCTCGTGCAGCAGGAGGGTGTGTTCTACTGTGACCACCAGCGTGGTACGAATGATGCCACCTCCTTCACGGCAAAGATATCGGCTCGTTATGGTCTTGGGGGTCTTCCAAGCGGAACATATAATATGTCTCCCACAAATCCTTCTCCTGCCGCTATCAATATTATTGCACGGTATAGATACTTGCCAATTCCTGATCTTTCTTTGAAGGTTCGCCGCAATACTGGCAATCTTGAGAGACAGGGCGCACGAATCTATGATCTGATGAAGGTAGCTCGCAGGAATGCCGAGATGGCCTATCCTGACCCTGCCGCCACCGTCAACTACACTGTAGCCCGTTAACCCTCAGAGAAATCTCTCTTTCAACAACCCGGTTGTCCAAAAGGCAATCGGGTTGTTTGCGTTATACCTCGTAAGACGCGTAAAATCTGGATTCACGGGACTTTTTACAGATCCAAGCTCTCCAGAGTCTTCTCGGTTGCCCCGCGGTTTTTCTCGAACCACGCGCGCGACCGTTCCCCCATCCGGTTCCTCTTCTCCGGATCTGAGAGAAGTTTTCTGAGCTCTTCTTTGAGCGTCGCCTCTCCCCCAACAAAGATCCCGCCGCCTTCATCAACCAGGGATTGCGCGATCAGTTTGAAATTGCTCATCCCCGGTCCCATGAGAACCGGCTTGCCCGCGGCCCCGGCCTCTATGGGAGTTTGTCCCTCCTTGTGCGGCGGCAAACTTCTCCCGACAAAAACGACGTTGGCAAGCTGAATAAGCTTCGAAAGCTCCCCTGTGGTATCGGCCAGGATCGCATCAGGCCTTCCCGAGACCGCTCCGGCGGAACGCCTGTGATAGCTGATGCCGCTCTTTTTAAAGGCCGCTTCCGCCTCATCCCGACGCTCGGCGTGGCGCGGCACCACCAGGAGCTTGAGCCCGGGGAACTCGTCTCTGATTCCGGCATAGGCGTTTAGAAGGGTCTCCTCCTCGCCCGCCCAGGTAGAAGCTCCGATAATGATGGTATCGGTCGGTGAAAATCCAAGCGAGTCCAGAAGGGACTTGCGGGTTGCTTCATCAAGCGGGGCGCCCACGGGAGCGTCAAACTTGAGGCTTCCTGTCTGGTACACAAGCTCTCGGTTGGCACCCAGTGAGAGATATCTATCGGTGTCCTGGGCTGTGGCTGTCATGATGCGCGTTACTTTCCGCAGCAACCTTTGGATGGCCCACCTGAGAGCCATCATCCGTTTGAAGGAACGGTCGGAGACGCGTCCATTGATAAGATATACGCCCACGTTGCGTTTGGCCGCCTGATGCAGGGTTTCAGGCCAGAGCTCCTCCTCCATCAGGATCAGTTTGTCCGGCTGCATCCTTTTGAATACGCATCCAGAAAAGACGTCTATCGGGAAGGTGAAAATATAGGCGCATAGCTCTTTGAACTTCTCGTCAGCCAGCTTTCGGGCGGTGGTCGTGGTGACCGACAACATCACCTCGCAGTCATTACGGGTCTTTAGCTGCTGCAGAAGCACTTTGACGGCGTTGAGCTCCCCCACGGAGACCGCGTGCAGCCAGAGCCTCTTGACGCCTAATTTTTTGGCTGGCGGGTTGACGATGCCGAACCTCTCGGCCAGATGCCAGTTGCCGCCGCGCTTGAACATTTTGACAAGGTAAGCCGGCAGCAGGATGAGTAACATCGGCCAGAAGAAGAGGCGATACAGCCAGATCATGGAGAATCAGGCTATAGGGAATGGGAAATAAAGACAACTCTTTCGGCGTCTTGATAAAAAGGAACCCCGCCAGGTTCTATCAGGCGGGGTTCTTGGACAAAAGTAAGGTCAGTGGCTGTGTCCGGGGCCTGCATGACCGCCGCCACTTGGGTGTGATGGCGGTGGAGGCGCGCTTTGTCGTACGACTGGCGCTTGAACCGATCCACCGCCAAGATGCTGGGCTGTAGGTGTAGGTGCAGCGGACGTACGCTGCGGGGCGGTAATTCTTCCCTGCGGGCGTGTATAGGTACTGATGCCGCTGCTGCCGCCCTGCGAAGGAGCGCCTGTACTTGGTTTTCCCGTTCCGCCACCCGTGCTGGTCCCCCCTCCTGTGGAGGTTCCGGAGCCGCCGGTATTAGCCGGAGGGTTGTGCGTTCCACTGCCTTGCCCTGGATGTCCACCGTCTTTTCTGCCGGGTAAACCTTGCCACGGTGGGTTGTCGCCATGCCACTGCCATCGATGGCCATCCTTATTAAATTCCCAATGTCCGTCCCTTCCCGGTTCTGTATGGTGATCGCCATTGCCGCCCGTGTGAGGTCCATTGCGCCCATCCTGCCCCGATCCTTGATTGTGATCGCCATTGTTACCCGGGCGAGACCCATCATGTCCGCCCTGGGACGACCCCCCCTGATTGCCGTTGACTGGAATGTGTATAGGGCGATGCTCCCTGTCGCCGTGGTTATAATGGGGCACGTCACGGTCGTTACGCAGATCATTGCGTTCGCCATACCTTGAATGTTCGCGGCCATTACTGTCCCACCAAATCGAATAATAGCCTCCATTGCCGATCATCCCGTACACTGGCATATATCCGCCATATAAATCCAGGGCATAACCGGCATAATAGGCACCCTCGGGTATTTCAGGTATGAACCCGTTCCTATAATATGTGACAGGTTGGCTTCCATATCCCCCGGGGGCCGACTGTGGTCCATACGAGGCCTGATCCGATGGACCGTATGAGGGCTGGTCGGGGGTACTGTTGGCTGCTTGGCCGCTTGGCTGTACATTATTTTGTCCATTTTGCACTGGAGCGTTGGTAGTCTGTTCCACGGGGCTATTGGAGACAGGTGAATTAGTGCCTGCCGGAATTGTTACGTTCACCGTGGTGACATCCACGGAGAGAGTCGTAGGCTGTGCGCTAGGCACATTGGCAGGTGGCGGAGTTCTCGGAGTGTTGCGCGCGGGTGGTATTGGTGTGGGAGCTTCTAGGGTCTCTGTTTCTGTCGAGCCTAAGCCCACCTTGCTGCATACCCATGCAAACGCATCTTTGCCGTTGCGTCCAAGCCAGGGTGCCGCGTGCCATACTGCCCAAACGGTAGCTGCAGTGAGCCCGATGACGCCGACAGTTTTGACGGCATCACCTGCGACGGTATAGCCGGCTTGTTTATTTGGGAGCAGACGAGATAGTTTCATAAATTCACAGTTATACAGACTCACTTACATGATTATATTATAGTGTAATCGTTCCCAATATCAAGCACTAAAAAGAATGATCCTGATTTGGGGCATTAGGTACGGACGTAATATGGTTTGTCCGAGCCTGATCGGCCAGTATCTGCGACAGCAACTGGGATCTTGGCCGTTCGATATGAGAGGACTGGTAACAGGGTTCTATTTTGGGCATATGAGCCTCGACACGGTTCAGGTAGCCCCTGGTTACGACTGTTAGGAGTCCGGCTGTAAGTGTAATGCCGAGTAATGCCTTAAGAGTAGCGTGGGATGTTGCCATAGAGAGGAGTGGATTGGATGAGTCGCGTGTGGACCACCAGGGAAGCTATACAACGCGGCGTCAACCATACTTTAGCACAGAGGAATCCCACCTTGCGATGGAATTGTAAAAAATACTATTTTAGCTAGAGCCCGGAGGCTTCCACTACAACAGTCTGGCTGGTAGTCCCGGAGGGACCCCTTGTGGAACTGGACACAACCACGGATACATTCCTTCTGGGTGCAGCCGGGGCTGCCGCAATCGCGGGCCGAGCAGGTGGTGTGCGCTGCTCCGCACAGGCAGGCTGGGCTGGGTGTCCCGTGACGATCCGGGATGCCAAATAGACCAAGAGTGTTATGCCAACAACAGTAGCCCCGAGTCCCAATAACGACTTGGCCGTTGGGTGAGAGATGGGAGCTTCTTCGGTTGTCATAAGAGGTCTTCTTTCTACATACTTGATGGGAAGAATCCGATGCAGCTTCTGGTGGAAAGCAGCACATTGAAGGGTTCCGGCGTGGAGGAGCTTGCGTAGGTGCTGTTGTCCCATCCCCGATAGAGAAGCACTCCCCTCTTGGCATCGATCAGATCCACAAAGAAAGAATGGGGAGTAAGCTCGTTTCTTACAAAGAACTCGTCAAAGGCGCAGGGCTGGAAACGCGTCGACTTCATGGGAGTCAGGGGTCGCGGGCCTCCATAATAGGCAATGAGGATATCGGCTTGGGTGGGATCCACCTGCTGGTAACCGCGTTTTTCCATTTCCAATTGCAGTACTCTCCAGACAACCTCGTCGGTATAGTGAACGCTCACGGGGCCGTCGGGATGTTTGTGGCGCTTGAGATAATCCGCCTGCATAACCGGATCGGAGGGCATGGCCTCGTCCAGATACCGGCAGGCCGTCACCTGCAAAAATCCATAGGTGTGGTAATGATACATCTCCACCGAGGGATCCAAATAGTAACGTTGCGCCTGCGGCGTGGCCGGGGCGGAGGCGCAGCCAGCAAGCATAAACGCCATCAACATTAAAATTCCGGGAAGAACAAATCTTCGCATGGAAAAGAATTAGAGCCTGTTCTACCTATGAGTCAACTTTTTTCGTCAAAGATTTCCAAAGTCAGCGCCGCGTAGCCGATCGCCACCTGGGCCTGCTGTTTGGTGACGGTGGGAAACTGAAGGACAAAGCTCTCCACATTGCCTCCCCCTTTCAGGATCTTGAAAAGCATCATCACGGGAACTCGGGTGCCCTTGAAGACCCACACTTTCCGTGACTTGGCTTGGAGCGCTTCGGCTATCTTGCATTTCGCCCAGTTGACCATGACAAGACTCTAACACAAGTACTCCCGACCGCAAGTATTTCTGTGCTTGCCTTTCTTTTGACAATTGTAAAAAGTAAACCCATCACTATATGAGCGCGATCCTTCGTTTCGTGGGCTCCACCATTGGCAGGAAGATTTTGATGGCCGTTACCGGCTTTATCCTGAGCGGTTTTGTCCTGATCCATATGCTGGGCAACCTGCAGTTCTTCATCGGCCCCGAGGCGATCAATATGTACGCGCACCACCTGCAGACGCTTCCCGCTCCGATCCTGTGGGGATTCCGCGCGGTGATCCTTCTGAGCGTTGTTGTGCACGTGACGATGGCCATCTGGCTGGCCCATGACAAGGCCAGTACCCGTCCAGATCCCTATGAGATGAAGAAAACGCTAAAGGCGACTTTTGCCAGCCGGACGATGCTCATCGGGGGAATTATCCTTCTTGCCTTTATCGTATTCCATATTCTGCACTTTACGGTCAAGGTGCTGCCCTCTCCCTACGCGCCCAGCGAGTATCTGGTGACAGAGAATGGCCTCACCTATGGGATTCCCAATGTTTACGAGATGATGCTGCATGGTTTCAAAACGACGTGGATCAGCATTTTCTACGTCGTCGGCATGGGGGCGCTCTGCCTGCACCTCTCCCACGGCATCTCCTCGATGTTCCAGACGGTGGGCTTGCGCAATGAGAAGTGGCGCTACCCCCTCAACGCACTAGCTTTCATTTACGGTTTGGGGGTTTTTATCGGATTCGCGAGCATTCCACTTAGCGTGTTGCTGGGGTTAAAGGGATGAAGAAAGCTCTGCCAGTTGTTATCATAGTGCTCCTGATAGCCGGAGCGGCGGGGATATTGTTCTTTAACGCGAAGAAAGCGGAGCAGGCGTCGGTGGCCGCCTCTATTTCCCGGAGCGGCAAGCCTGCGATAAAGATAGGGGTCGTAACTCCGATGAGCGGGAATATAGGAGCGATTGGCAAAGAACTGGTTAGTGTAATATCCAGAAAGGTGGAGGAACTCAATGCCGATCCCAAGAACCGCTTTGAGTACAAGTTTATTTTTGAGGACTCGCAGTTCGATCCCAAAGTAACGCATCTGGCCGCGATGAAACTCATAAATACCGATCATGTGGATGCCATCATTACCGTTGCTGCTCTCTCGGCGCGGGTTGTGGAACCCCTATGCAAAAGATATCATTTGCCACAGTTGGCTCTAGCCAGCGAAGATGCCGCTTTAGGCGAATGGACTTTCACCTATTTTGCAACGGCGGAGGATACTGCTTACTTGGCGGCGCAGTCTATGAAGGCCTTTGGATACAAAAAATTTGTGTTTATGGGACAGCGCCAGGCGGCGATTCTTCTTTATGCCAGGGGAATGAAGAAGGCGGCTGACGGTCTGGGGCTGGACGACGCAGGTGAGTTATTCTGGAATGCTGACGATCCCAAGGATTTTCGTGGGTATTTGCTCAAGGCCAGAGAGCTGCACCCGGACGCCATTGTCTATGGACCCACCCCCCCCGATCCGGACATTCTTATGACACAGTTGAGACAATTGGACATCCAGACCCCAGTCATAGCGTTGGAGTCGCTTGACCTTCTGGTGGACAGAACTCTGGCGAATGGCAAGTGGGTGTCCGGTCCCCCGCCTCTTACACAGGAGTTTCGGGACAAGATGAAGGCCTGCGGAATGGTTGCCAATTTACCCTATGATCCCTATGCCTATGATATTCCCGGAATATTGGTGCAGGCGGTGGAGCACGCCTCTGCTGGCGGACAGCGTCCGACTGGCATTGCAATAAGAAAAAGCCTGAGTGCCATGGGAACCGTGCAGACTACCTTTGGAGAAGTACAGCAGGAAAACCACATCTTTCATCCGGCCCCCGTCTTGGTCTACTACGAAAATGGCGTGGGCCGTCAGGTCAGTCTACAGGAACTCAAAAGGCTGAAAGGAGTGAAATGAAGAAAGTATTGTTATTTGTTATGACGATCTGCGCCGCTGTTGTCGCAGAAGGAGACGCGGCTCCTGCCGGAAGACCGGTTGTAAAGATCGGGATTATTCTGCCCTTAAGCGGCGAGATGGCGGTTTATGGAGAACCCTTGAGAGATGCGGCTCTCTTGCGGGTGGCGGAGTTGGAGAAGGAATCCACGAAGCTTGAGTATAAGATGTTTTTTGAGGATAGCGCCGGGGAAATGAGAGGATCGTTACTGGCGGCCAACAGGCTGGTGAGCCTGGATAAGGTTGATTTCTTAACGAACTTTTGGGGAGACTCCTCCATGGTATCGATGCCCGTAGCTCAAAGGGCCGGAATTCCCCACATGACGATCTCGACCTTTAATCCAAAAGTGTTGGGACATAGCCCCTTAAACTCCGCCATTACGACATCGGCTGAACGCGAGGCTGTACTGGTGGTTGATACCTGTCGCAAGCTGCACTACAAGCGCGTGGCAATGCTGCATTGGCATTCGTTTGACGGCGATTATGCCGCTCAGGCCGTGCGGGATGAGCTCAAAAAGGCAGGCATGGAGCTTGTGGCCGACATTTCGTACAATTCTGGAGAGCGCGAGTTCTTGACGTACCTTACAGAGATAAAGGAGTCCAAACCGGATGTGTTCTTTGACTTTTCGGTGGCCCCTGAGATGTTTATTGTCGAGAAACGTTTCAAGGAACTTGGGCTAAAATGCGACGTTACGACCATAGACGGATGTTATGATGGACACGAGGATTACGAGTATATACAGGGGCGCTGGTATGTTTCGTGCGCTGCTCCGACGGCGGGTTTTTCGGCAAAATACCAGGATAAGTACCATCGCGCTCCCGAGTACGCCACGGGATTCATGTACGATGGGCTGTCTCTCATAGTAAGAGCCTTTGAAGAAACGTCGGCGAAGGGCGAAAAGCCAGCCCCCAAGGAAGCGGCTCTCTGGTTGAGAAAAACAAGGAACATACAGGGCGTACTGGGGGAGTTAAAATGTGATGGGAGAGGTTTTATTGACACCAAACCCAGACTGATGAGAATTGCCGACAAGAAACCCGTAGAGACAACCGTCGAGGAAATCAAAACTTTGAAAGGAATAAAATGATTCAACCTACCCAGCCAGATGCGCATATACCTCCCGGTCCCCTTAAGGACAAATGGAGCAACGCGAAAGCCACCTACAAGCTGGTGAATCCCGCCAACCGGCGCAAATACAATATCATCGTGGTGGGCTCCGGGCTTGCGGGAGGCGCCGCCGCCGCGAGCCTGGCCGAGCAGGGCTATAACGTACAGTGCTTTTGTTATCAGGACTCTCCGCGCCGTGCCCACTCGATTGCCGCGCAGGGTGGCATCAACGCCGCCAAGAACTACCAGAACGACGGCGACAGTGTCCACCGGCTCTTCTACGATCTTATCAAAGGCGGGGATTTCCGTGCACGTGAGGCCAATGTCTACCGTCTGGCGGAGGTCTCTCCAGCCATCATCGATCAAGCCGTGGCAACGGGAGTGCCCTTCGCCCGCGAATACGGCGGTTATCTGGACAACCGCTCCTTCGGGGGCGTGCAGGTCTCCCGTACCTTCTACGCCCGCGGACAGACCGGCCAGCAGCTCCTTTTGGGTTGCTATAGCGCCCTCTCCAGACAGATCAGCCTGGGACAGGTCACTATGCACAACCGCCACGAAATGCTTGATCTGGTGATTGTCGACGGACACGCCAAGGGTATTATCACGCGAGATCTGGTGACGGGAGCCATAGAGAGCTGGAGCGGCGATGCGGTGCTCCTCTGTACGGGAGGCTACTCGACGGTCTTTTACCTTTCAACCAACGCGGTCGGCTGTAACGCCACTGCCATCTGGCGCGCCTACAAAAAGGGCGCCTACTTTGCCAACCCATGTTACACTCAGATCCACCCGACCTGCATTCCCCAGCATGGCGATCAGCAGAACAAACTGACCCTCATGTCGGAGAGTCTCCGCAATGACGGGCGGGTTTGGGTGCCCAAGACAAAGAACGACTGTGGCAAGAAGCCCTCCGAGATCGCCGAGGAAGCCCGCGATTACTATCTGGAGCGCAAATACCCCTCCTTTGGGAACCTCGCCCCCCGCGACATTGCCTCGCGCGCGGCAAAAGAGGCCTGCGACGACGGGCGCGGGGTGGGTCCCGTGGGCCGCGGCGTCTATCTGGACTTTGCCGACGCAATCAAGAGGTTGGGCAAGCCCAAGATCGAAGAGCGCTATGGAAACCTCTTTGAAATGTACGAGCGCATTACGGGTGAGGATGCCTATACAACCCCGATGCGCATCTACCCGGCCGTGCATTACACGATGGGCGGCCTTTGGGTGGATTATAACCTCATGAGCAATATTCCGGGGCTCTTCGTGCTGGGAGAGGCGAACTTCTCCGATCACGGAGCCAACCGTCTGGGCGCTTCGGCCCTCATGCAGGGCTTGAGCGACGGATACTTTGTGGCCCCAGCCACCGTGCCGAACTACCTGGCACAGGTCGGCCCGCACAGGCCCTCCACCGATCATCCGGCTTTTGCCGAGGCCCGCAAAGAGGTGGAAGACAGAATCAGCCAGCTCATGTCGATCAAGGGCAACCGTTCAGCGCGTAGCTTCCACGCGGAGCTGGGAAAACTTATGTGGAACGATTGCGGCATGGCCAGAAGCGCAGAGAGCCTTCAGCGCGCTCTCTCCGGGATTCCGGGATTGCGTGAGAGCTTCTACAAAGAATTGCGCGTGACCGGCAATCCCCGTGACCTGAATGTGGAACTTGAAAGGGCGGGACGGGTGGCCGACTATCTGGAGTTCGCGGAGCTACTCTGCTTTGACGCGCTCGACCGCGACGAGAGTTGCGGTGGGCATTTCCGCGTGGAGCATCAGACCCCCGATGGCGAGGCGATGCGCGACGACGAGAAGTTCTGCCATGTGTCGGCCTGGGAACACCAGGTGCTGGCCCCCCCGGTCAAACATATCGAGCCGCTTGTCTTTGAAAATGTCCATCTGGCGGTAAGGAGCTACAAATAATTTATGAACTTCCATCTAAGAATCTGGAGACAGAATAAAGGCCAGCCCGGGAAACTCCTGGACTATGAACTCAACGGGGTTTCGTCCGACAGCTCCTTCCTGGAAATGCTGGATCTGCTCAACGAGCAGCTCATTGCAGCCGGCAATGAGCCGGTGGCTTTCGACCATGACTGCCGTGAGGGCATCTGCGGTATGTGCTCGCTGACGATCAATGGCGTCCCCCAGGGCGGCAAGGGGCGCACCACCGCCTGCCAACTGCATATGCGTCATTTCAAGGACGGCCAGACCATCACCATAGAGCCGTTTCGCGCGAAGGGATTTCCCATTATCAAGGACCTGATCGTGGATCGCAGTGCCTTCGACAGGATCATTCAAGCGGGAGGCTTTATAACGGCACGGACAGGCTCGGCGCCCGACGGGAACGCGATTCTGGTGGGCAAAGAGAAGTCAGACGCGGCCATGGACTTTGCCGCCTGTATTGGTTGCGGTGCCTGTGTGGCCGCCTGTCCAAACGCTTCGGCGATGCTTTTTGTAGGGGCAAAGGTCTCGCACCTCAATACGCTTCCGCAGGGCTCGCCGGAGAAGAGTCGCAGGGCGCTCGCAATGGTGGCAGCCATGGACAAGGAGGGTTTTGGCAGCTGTACCAATATGGGAGAGTGCCAGGCGGTTTGTCCCAAGGGCATCACGCTGGACGCAATCGCCAAGCTCAACCGCGATTATCTGGGAGCCAGCACGCGGAATGTTTTCAGCCCTCCATCCAAGGGATCGACAGTAGCGGGATAGCAATTGGACCGTTCCGTGGGATCTGGTATTGTTGGGAACGCGACTATTTTTCTCTCGCTTGGACCGGGCCTTTGTCTTAGAAAGACTGGTCATGGCGGACCCAATACCCAGTCAGGCAGCCAAAGCATCTAAAGCCTCAATTTTAAACGGAGTTAAAAGGGCGTGGGTGGGTCTTGATAACAAACTGGCCTATCTCTATGAGATGTTGATTGCAGAGCATCCTCGGGCGCTACTTGCGGTGTTGACGCTGATTTGGCTCTTCCCGGGCATCATACACTTTCCCTTTGTGGATAGGGATGAACCTCGTTTTGCCTACGCTGCCCAGGAGATGATAGATCGCGATAGCCCTATCGTCCCGACCTTTGCCGGAGAGTACCGCTTTGACAAGCCGCCGTTTATATACTGGTGCATGCAGCTTTCCTACAAGCTGTTTGACTACAATAATACTTTCTTGGGCAATCAGTTCAGCGCAAGGCTGCCAACGCTTCTGTCTGCGGTGGTTGTGGTTCTCCTAATATGGGGTTTGGGCACGAGGTTGTACAATCGTGAGGTGGGCTTTTGGAGCGCCCTGGCCTTCCTGACCTGTGTGCAGGTGTTTATGCACGGCAGGCTGTGCGTGGCGGATATGCCAATGATGATCTTTATCATATCGGGGTGCTGGGCTTTATGGGAACTCCTGCAAAAGCCTTCCTGGAAATGGGCGCTTTGTTTTTGGGTTTCCATGTCGCTGGGTTTCTCTACCAAATGGGTGGTCCCCTGGGCTGTGGCGGGTGTCACTTGGTTTTTGTATTACTGCTTCAAACGCAGCTGGCCCAAGTTGGGAAATCTGAAGCCAATCAGTGGTTTTGTTCTCATGACTGCCATCATCCTTTTGTGGGCGGTCCCGGCCTGGCAACAAACGCACGGGGAGTTTTTCAGGGTGGGTATTGGCCAGCACGTGCTGCAAAGGGGCACGACTTCATTTAATGCCCGTCCATATAATCCTCTCAATTACCTCGGCACGGCATTCTTTAGCTTAATGCCGTGGCTGGCCTTTTTGGGTGGGGTGGTTGGATTCCTTAGGTCCAATTTTGACGATAGGGCCAAATTTCTCTGCGCCTGGGTACTGGGAACCTATGTGATGTTCTCGGTTATGAAAACCCAGCTGCCGCATTACGTCATGCCTGCCTTTCCAGCCCTCCTTATTATGATTGTTGCGGCCACCGGCCTGCACAGACCTGTTGGGTTGTGGGCGCGCAGGTTCTATTATTTCTGTTTTGGACTATGGGGAATTGTTCTGCTCTTGGCGGCAATTGTCGTAATCATTTTACCGTTGCCCGATTATCCCATTCAGCTTGTAAAGATCGCGGGGCTCTTTCTCATTGTTTCCATGGGTAGCCTGGTGGCCTTGTCTTGGGCCAAATCGCATAATAAGCACCTGATGATGCTGGTGATGTTCCTGCTCGTACCGCTGCTTTTTGGGTGTGGAACGCTGCTTGTGTCGCACTGTACCCCAGCTCAGCAAGTGGCGGCCCTCTTGCGCCAGGAAGAACTGCCCCCCGAGACTCTCGTTAGTTGCGACTACGATGAACCAAGCCTGATTGCCTATACCCAGTCTACGTGGCTTAACGAGCCTGATTACCACAAGGCCAAGGCTGCCTATGAGAAGGCCCAGAGTGCCGCGCTTCTGGTGCTTTCGGAGGAGTATACTTTGGGGAATATTCCGCAGGTTCTTATGAATCAGCCCCTCAAGGCTCACAAGGATAATATGAGACTCATCCTTGAGGATCCCCCGCAAGGAGGCCGACGTGTCAGTATGGAAGGTGTCAATTTTGGGCGCTTTAGCTGGGTCAGCTATGACCTTTATTTAAAGCCCTGATAATGAGATCTTTGTCATACACTTGCAAAAAGTCATCTTTTGGGCTTATGATTGGGTCATGACTCCCGTGACTTCTTCGGCTCCTTTTGTAATGCGGAGGACTCCCTTTTACAATCTGCACGTAGAGTCCGGAGGAACCCTCTGCCCGTGGCAGGGCATGGAGATATCATCGCACTTTGGAAGCATTCTTGATGAGCACAGGTCCCTGAACGAGGGTTTGGGTGTCTTTGACTTGGGATATAGAAGTTTCTTTCGGTTGGATGGTCCTGGCTCCACACCGCTCCTGGATCGGGCGTTCGCGCAAAGCGTTGGTATGCTCTCCGTGGGGGGATTATGCCAGAGGATCCTTTTGCAGCCGGATGGCCTGGTTGCTGATCTTGTGACGGTCTGTCGGGAGGCCGATAATACTTGGTTGTTGGTCTTGCAGGATTCGAATGCCTCGTGGTTGCCGGAGCTCTTACACGGCATTTCCACCGACGGGGAATACTATCTGGAGGATCTGTCCAAACAATATGCATGGGCTGGTTTGGCCGGTACGCGCGTGAGGGAGTTCCTCTCTTGTGCCAGCCCCGAGGCGGAGGCACTTGGTTGTGGGCAAAAGACAGAGGTCCTTGTGTCGGGGGTTGCGGTGCACCTCTGGAGGCTCAAAAATAATTATTTTCAGATGGCCTGTCAGCCGGAACTTCTTGAGAAGATCATCCGTTCCTGGTGGATCGCTGAGTCCCAGCCGGTTCTGTGTGGATTTGCCAGTTACGAAAACTGGAGGCTTGAGAATGGAGAGCTGCGGCATGGTCTTGAGCTGACCCGGAATGCCACGCCCTTTGAGCTGGGGCTGGATTCAATGGTAGAGCTGGATCGCGATTATTTTCCAGCCAGGGACGCCCTGGTTGGTATGCAGCACAAGGACTTGGAACACCTGCTTGTGCATTTTACTCTGGATGCTACGCGCATTCCCAGATCTCAGAGTCCTGTCTTTTGCGGCGAGGAGAAGGTCGGGGTCGTCTGCGCGGGTGGCTTCAGCCCGTCCGTTAAATGTCCAATGGGCTCGGCGTGGATCAGGACAGCGAACGTGGATTTCGACGAGTTGAAGGTAGAGTTGCGTCGCCAACGCTATGACCTTAGAATAAAAAAATTCCCACTGAAATGATCACAATACCCGCCGATAGGAAGTACTCCGATTTGCATCTGTGGTTTCGCCCGGGCGGCGACCCGGATGAAGGGTTTGTGGGCGTTACAGATGTTCTGCAGACCAGGGTGGGGGATATTATTGCCGCCGATTTGCCGCGGGCTGAGATGGAATTCCCCCTGCACGAGGTCATGGTTGTTTTGGAGGGCCTCTGCGAGACTTTTGAGCTGTCGGCCTTTTGCAATATGAAGGTACTGGAAGTGAACCCCAGGCTTGAGATACATCCCGATCTTATCAACAGATCTCCCTACGGTGATGGCTGGATACTGAAGGTCAGGTTGACGGGGGTTCCCCGCTGGCTGGATGCCCCGCAATATGCGGATTTCCTTCAGAAGGGCCTGATCGTTGAGGGCGCGTGATTAGAGGCCATCCTGACCGGATCTATATGCAAAGATATTGGCCAGCCTTATTCCCAGCAGCGTAATGTTTGGACCAATAGCCGTTTCCCTGCAGAGGGACCTTATGAATGCCTAGCTGGCACAGTTTTGCCGCGGTTTCCAACATGACGGCCTCCTCCGCCATAAAAAAGGCTTGCTGGATTTGCTCTGCGCCCATGCCGTCGAGGTCGAAGACCGGCACCGATACTCTATCAAATTTGTTCCAGGAGCTATCTGGCCATCGGCGTAATGTCAGCCCGTATTTGGCGCCATTTTGGTAGCAGGGCGTGCCAGGATATGGGACGAAAGTTTTATTTCCGACAGTATCTACGGTTTCCGTTCGAATCAGGTTTCTTATGGTACCCAGTTGCGTGGCAAGGTTCTCGGGATTGCTGCCAGGCAGGCCGGTGACCATGTAGGCCATAATGGCTGCGCGTGGATCGGCGTCTCTAATCTTCGCACATGCCGCCACCTGCTCCTCATGGGTCATTCTCTTTTGTGTGTCCGCCAGTACTTCTGGAATCGCGCTCTCAAAGCCGATTCTGTACCAGACAAATCCCGCCTTCCTCATCTCACGGAGATCGTTCCCGTCGGTAGACACTATGTTGTCGGCTCGCGCGTCGCCGGAATAATAGAAGCCCAGGTCCCCGGCGGCCTTTAGCAGTTTCACTATGCGGCTCCGGTGCATGAGAACGCTTGAGTCCGAAAAATGTATAAGAGAGCCTGCATCTACGCCATGTTCCCTTAGAAATTTCAATTCGCCCAGGATTTGGGCAGTGGTGTGGATTGAGCCCTGCCCATGATAGCTTCCTGCTTCGCAACAAAAAGAACAGGCCCCGGGGCAGCCCCGCGCGGTCCTGATATTGTGCATATAAGGGCGCAGATCGCCCAGTAAATGGTACGCAGGCATCGGGAGCTCCCGTACATCCACGGGTTCTAATGGCATCCGGCTTGAATGTATAATTTCTTTTTGGTCCCTGTAATACACTCCGGCGACACTCTCCGGCGTTTCCAAAGAACCGAGTAGCCTGCCCAGTCTCCAATCACATTCTCCAACCATGACAAAGTCCGCTTCCGGACACTCCCGAAGAGACGCTTCAGGGAGTGCATTTATATGCGGCCCGCCCAAGACAGTCACTATCTCTGGTTTTATTTCTTTGGCACGGTAACAGAGATACTTTGCATCAAGGAAGGTGGGTGTCATGGCAGTTATGCCCATGACATCGCTATTCATTACGGCGCGGGAGAATTGTTGGGGTCCTCCTGGCTGGGCGTAACTCAAGTATTGTACCTCAAACCCCTGCTTTTCCAGGCAAGCCGCAATCGACAGCAATCCTCTGGAATAATAATTGGATGGTCGCTTTAGCTTTATTCCGGTTCTTGTCTCCCATAGGGCCGTTACGAGGGGAATTTTAAAGGCATATAGCTCTCTGAGATCTGATTCTACATCGGAGTAGTTCCTATGAGGGTCATAAGTGGGGAGGTCGACAAGCAGGACTTTCTTGGGCCTTTTCATTTCTGGGTAACATTCACATATTATGCATATAATCCCTCTTTTAGCAATCTACTTTGAAGTATAGGGGTGTAAACGCAAACAAGCCCCGACGTTTGACCGGGGCCTGTTTCTTACGTAAAGATTGCGACTATCCGATGATCTCTTCGGTTTCCGCAGAAGAATCATCCTCGGATTTTTCTTTCTCCTTGGCGCCTTCAGCTGTATCGAAGAATCCCTGAAGCTGTCGGATACGAGTCGGGTGGCGCATTTTGCGGAGAGCCTTGGCCTCTATCTGACGGATACGCTCGCGTGTGACGTTGAACATACGTCCCACCTCTTCCAGCGTGCGGCTGTAACCGTCCACCAACCCAAATCGCAGTGAAAGGACCTTTCTCTCCCGCTCGGAGAGGCTTCCCAGCACATCCACGATCTTTTCCTTTAGGAGGCTGTAGACAGTCATGTCGTACGGATTCTCCGCGCTAGAATCCTGTATAAAGTCCCCAAACTGGGTATCCTCGCTGTCGCCGACAGTGCTTTGCAGCGAAATGGGCTGCTGAGCCATCTTCATAATGGCCTGCACGCGGTCAATTGGCATCTGCATGACTTCAGCCACCTCTTCAGGGGTTGGCTCGTGTCCAAGCTCCTGCAGGAGCATCTTTTGCGTCTGCATGACCTTGTTGAGCGTCTCGATCATGTGCACCGGAATGCGGATAGTGCGGGCCTGATCCGCTATCGAGCGGGTAATGGCCTGGCGAATCCACCAGGTGGCATAGGTGGAGAACTTGTATCCGCGCCGATACTCAAACTTTTCGACTGCCTTCATAAGGCCCATATTGCCCTCCTGGATCAGGTCAAGGAAGGAGAGCCCGCGATTGGTGTACTTCTTGGCAATAGAAATGACCAGCCTCAAATTGGCCTCCACCATCTCGGTCTTGGCTTTGTGGGCCTCCCTCATATTGGTGCGGATCATGGTAGTCTGTTCCACAAGTTCCTTGGCGGAGATGCGCAGCTCTTTTTCTATCGTGGCCACCCTCTTTTGCAGCTTGTTGACATCGGCACTCTTTTTCTTATGGGAAACTGTTTTCTCCGCGATTTCCACATCCTCCATGGCGTCACAGACCTCTTGGATCTTGGGGTAGAGCTGAGTCATCAGCTCTTCGAAAGCTTTTAATTTGAAACACAGCTTCTGGAACGTGCTGGCAAGTTCAGCCTCCTGCTTTTTGAATTTCTGCAGAGCTTTCTTCTGCGCCGGAACATTTTTGATGCCCATGTAGCTCTCCCATGATTTGTCGAGTCTTTCCCCTTTCTCCTCCAGCTCATCCAGCCACTTGGGCAGACTCTTGAGGTACTGTTCGCGATTGGTGATCTTCTTGTCCCAGACAACGCGATCAAACTTTTCATGCTTTTGCAGGAGCTCCTTGCCGCGCTCCAGATGGAAGGGAAGGGCCAGCCACATACTGTGCAGCACCTGCAGGGCGGTTTTCTCGGCCTCTTCGATTCTCTTGGAAATTCCGACCTCCTGGTCGCGCGACAAGAGGGGCACCTGCCCCATCTGCCGCAGGTAGAGACGCACGGGATCGTCAAGGATGTCGTTGGCGTTCTCTCTGGAATTGGCGTCGTTGTGCGCCTGAAGCCTCGCCTTGTACTCGGCGACGTCGTCGGCGTCCATGATGTCGATCTCGAGGTTCTCGAGAATCGAAATAATGCTCTCAATCTCCTCCGCGGAATCGATGGATTCTGGAAGAGCCTGGTTGATGTCCGTGAAAGTTAGGTAACCCTGTTCCTTGGCCAGTCGTATCAGATCTTTGACGCGCTCATTTGTTTGTGTGCTGCGTGCATAATCAGGTGCATTCTCCGCCATCTCAGATTTGCTGAGGGGGCGGACTGTCATGTTGTCGATGACCATGTCGCGGGTGTCTTCGGTATTATTAGGCATTTTTCAAGAAGGGTGTTTTTTGTTTGAAATTCAAGTAAAATTGTTGTTTTTTCAAAAGCTCCCGCATGGAAGCCTGATCTGCAGCTCCCGCGATTTGCTCGCGCAAAGCGGCCAGCATCTTCTCGCCATGTTTTTTTCGAATGGCATATATACAGTTGTTGATGCTATCAATTGGATCATCTTGAGGTGCTTCTAACGCCAGCAGACCGTACAGAAAGCTTCGTTGGGGGTCAGCCGGTGCCACCTTGTCGATTGACTTCTCCGGATCCCACAGACCCTCTGCGGCCTCAGCCAAGATTCTGTTGAGAAGGGTTGCGTTTTCATCTTGGGGATCCAGCCATTCGGTGTCCAGTGCATGAGCCACTTTGGCGGCCAACTGCGGAAAATGCACCAGTACCAATAGAAGTTCATTTTCAGAAATTGTCAAATTTTTGTTAAAAAATACGCTATTATCGGCGGTTTCAGATATTCTTTCCTCCTGTGGTGGCGACACGGATGTATTATCTGCCCTATACTCCGCCTTATATTTGTTAAATTCATAGCCAACTGTACGCCGATCTGACTTTAGTGCCTTTACCAGTTCGTCCAGGAGGGCTTCCTGTGTAATGGCTGAGGGGCAGACCAGAATCTGATCGAAGACCTTCCTGTATGCGTAGGATTTGGCTTGGGCGGACATCTTATGTCCCTCCTCAGGAAAGTAGGTCTTTAGCGCGAAATCCATCGGAGAGAGCTGTTCCAGCTCCTCAATTTTGCCTCCGTCACGGAAAAACGCGTCCGGGTCCACCCCGGGATTGAGCCTTAGGAAGCTGATATCGATCTCTTCCTTAAGCGCCATGGGCAGTACGCGCAGGGCCGCCGCCTGCCCTGCTCTGTCTCCGTCAAGAAATACCCGCAGCTTGGGTTCGTAGCGCTTGAGCATTCCCAGTTGCTCGATGGTGATGGCAGTGCCTTGGGGGGCCACGACCGCGCCATAACCACTTGTGTAGACCCGCAGCGTGTCGAGTTGTCCCTCCACCATTAGAAAATATCCCTGTTTCTCAACAGCCATTCTAGCGCGGTCAAAGTTAAAGAGCATTCGACCTTTCTTGAAAATAAGCGTTTCCGGCGAGTTGACGTACTTGGCCTCAAAGGCCGGATCATCGGCGGGGGTTTGCGGGAGCTTGCGTCCGGTGAAGGCTATTACTTGTCCCTGCGCGTCTCTGAGAGGAATCATGAGTCGTCCGCGGAACCTGGGCTTGTAGGAGGAGAACTCCTTGATGTCGTACGCGTTGAAATACAGACCGCTCTGGCTGATCGCCTCGGGGGAGAACTCCCTGCGTATGAGTGTCTCCAGAAGTTTGTGGGGATTGGCAGGCGCGTAGCCCACTCCAAATTCCTTGGCGACTGTCAGCGGAAACTTGCGCTCTTGCGTCCAGTATTTGCGGACTGCTTCAGCCTCCGGATGGTCGGCCGCGAAGGCCTTCTGATAGAATTCGGCCGCGTACAGATGTATCTCGTGGAGCTCTTTCTTGAGGTTCTTGTCCTGTTTGGGAGCGTTGGTTCCCTCCTCGTATTCCAGGGGGATTCCGTATTTTTCAGCCAATGACTCCACCGCCTCGTAGAACTCAAGTTTCTCCATCCCTTGGACAAAGCCGATCAGGTCGCCTCCCTGATTTGACGAGAAGCAGTAAAAGACATTCTTGATGGGGTCTATGTGGAAGGAGGGCGTTTTTTCCTGAGTGAAGGGGCTGAGCCCCACGTAGCTTTTTCCGCGCTTTTTGAGGGCAGTATATTTTCCCGCCACGTCCACCAGGTTGACGCGGCTCTTCAGATTTTCAATGGAGGAGCGTTTAATGGACATTACTAGTGGGATGTTGTAGCTGATAAAGCTCGCCGAGACTTACCGTTTTGGCCTTGCTGCCTTTTACAAAATAGTAGGATACCGGCGTTACCACATTGTTGGGCGGGGAGAAATTCAGGGGGCCGGTTGCTCCCGCTAGGTTATTGATGAATTTAAAGCCATCTGCGATCTGGGAGGTCGTTGGCTTATTCTTGCCGTCGCAATGCTCGCAGGCCGCTATGAGTGAGGTTATGGTATTGTAATACTGGGGCGCGGGATAAGAAGGATCCTTGTGATAGACGGCCGCAAAGCGGCTACTCCAGCTCTCGGTCGAGCCGATCGGGTATATCATGCACTCGCCATTGACGTAGGCTGGATCAACCTCCAGACAAGTCGAATCGGCGCAGATGATCGGCGTGTGATACTGTATATCTTTCATTTGCTTGCGGAAGATTTGCCCCAGCGGCATGACCGTACAATCAATGATCGCGTCCGGTTTCAAATCCCGTATCTTTAGCACCCATGTTCTCACGTCGCGGGCATCTTGGGAGAGGCTGGTGTCATCTACAAGCTCTATATTTGCCTCTTTTAGACGTTTTCTTAGCAGTTGTTCATAGAGTGTTTCGCCCTGATCTGTATTGCCCAAGAAGGCAACGCGGCGATACTGATATTTCTCAAGAAGCGCAATCATGGAGTCCATGTATGAGTCCAGAGGATTACCTACCACGTAATCATTGGTTGCCGTAGAGTAAAACCACCTGTCCGTTGACAGATGCAGAATGTGGCTGCCTTTAAGCAGGGGTAGGGCTATTTCGCTCCCGCGACCCCACATGGTGCAAACCACATCCACCTTGTCGATATTTTTGAATTTGAGGATGGCGGTGTTTGTCTGCCTGACCTCAAAAGCGTCGTCCTCAAAAATAATCTGGTAATTGTATTTGGTCTGGCCTTCGACCTCTTTGAGTTTTAGCAAGAGTCCATCGCGAGCCATCTCCCCCAAATAGGCCTGATTCCCGCTCAGCGGCAATACCACTCCGACCTGGATCGTCTCTTTGGCCGACAGGCACAGGGTGAAAAGTAGAATTGCTATTGTTAGTATCAGGGTCTTCTTCATAAATTATTTTGCCGTCTTGACGACCTCCTCAAGGGTTGCTTCCACCGGCTTGCCGTTATGGAAAATATAATAAGAGACAGGAGCTTCGTAATGGTTGGGCGCGGAAAAGCGCATAGTCCCCATGGCCCCTTCAAAGGATTCCATCTCTCTCACGCTTTTGGCCAGCTGTGCTGTAGTGGGTTTGTGGGTTTTGTCCAGCCGTTCGCATGCATTCACAAGCAGAGAAATTGTATTATAATATTGTGCCGAAGGATATATATAACCTTTGCCGTAGACTGCTTGAAATTTTTTCTGCCAAGTTTTTGTGGGCATACCTGGATACACATGCCAGGAATTCTCTAACAGAGAAGGTTCGACTTCAAATACTCCCTGCGTGGTGTGCCCTACGGGAATCGTCACGCCCAGATCTCTCATCTGCTTGAGCAGAATTTGTACGGTTGGCATCTGCAGACACTCAAGGACAACGTCCGGATTTTCCTCCTTTGTCTTCAGAATCCATGTTCGTAAATCCATCGCCTCAGTTGAGAGCATGGTTGTGTCCATCACATGAATACCGTTCTTGGGCAGCTCGGTCAGTATCTTTTTCCGATAGAATTCAGTGCCCTGTTCGGCGGTCCCAATGAAAACGACTCTTCTATAATGGCGTGTTTTCAATAGAGCGACCAGTTTGTAAATATATCCATCTAGGGAGGCGCCACAGACAAAATCGTTGTTGCCTCTGCCGTCAGACCAGCGGTCAACGTTCAAATGCAGGATTTGAGGATTGTTGGCCAGGTAAGGTAGGGCTATCTCGCTGCCATATCCCCACATCGTTACTATTACGTCCGCATGATCGAAATCCCGAAGTTTTTTAACCGCCATGGCGGTGCGACTGTACACAAAGCCATCGTCTTCAAAAATCAGCTGATAATGAAAATGGCTATCTGCTGTGAGCTCTTTGAGACGCATCAAAGCCCCCATCTGCCCCATTTCCCCAGCCTGCGACATATTCCCGCTCAGCGGCAGCACGACCCCGATTTTGATCGTCTCCTTGCCGCACAGCCCCCACGAGAGCGCCAACGCGCACAGAAGAGTAATGATGGTTTTCCTCATATATCAAAAGCAGGCGTGATATTAGTGCAGCGCTTCAAGCTCCACCCTGACATGGGCGGCCTCGGGGTGGTTGGGGAACTTCTGCAGAAACTCTTTAAAGATAAAAAAAGCGTTCCGTTTGTTGAGCTCCATATCGCGGTAATCGCGGGCGGCCAGAAGGTACAGCTCAGGAATATCGGAATGTTTGGCCAGCTGTCTTTCAGCCTCCTGCAAATACGCGGCTCCTGTGCGGCGGTGTTTGACGACATCCAGGTACGCCAGAATGGTCGGCCCATCGCCTGGCTGAAGCCGCATGGTTTCCAGATAGGCTGCCTCGGCCCATGCCCAGTCCCCGACTTTGGCTTTCTCGCGGGCCAGAGCCTTCCAATGCTCCACGTTCTTCAGGTCGCGTTCAAGCGCCTCCATGGCGGGATCGCGGACAGGAATAAGGGCGGGGGCCTCCTCAAGTTTGCCCTGCAGTTCTTCCGCCTTCGGCAAATCCCTGGACTTTGCTGTCGTCTCCGCAAGTGACTGCGCTTTGGCCAGGCGCTCCTTCAGGCTGGCAAGCTTCTCGTGCTTGGGAAAATCGCGTTCCATCTGGCGGATGTGCCGCTCCGCTTCGGAGATTTTCTGATCCTTCAGCGATAGATCCGAGAGCTCTGCCAAAATATCTCCTTTGATGGCGGGCGGTTCCTGTCCGGTCGGAGAGGCTGGCAGCAGGCTCAGGGCGCTTTGCAGATAGCGCTGTGCCTGGATGGCGTTGCCTTCCTGCTTGTAGAGGACCCCTATGCGCTCGGAGAGCTCCGGAGTAGGAGAGAGTTCGTTGGCTTTTTCCAGGGCTTCAATGCCGTCGGGAAGCTGTTTGGAGGAGACCAGCAGTTCTCCAAGCTCGTTCCACGCGTTTGCCTGCTTGGGCTCGCTGAGCAGATAGAGGCGGTAGGCATCGATGGCTTTGTCGCTCTCGTTGGCTTTCTTGTACGCCTGTGCGGCATAGAGCAGATCATCGGCGTTGTTTGCCACCCCCAACGCGCTGAAAAGGTCTCCGGCATCTTTGGCCGATCCATTGTTGAGCTCGGCGAAAGCCAGCGCTTCGGTGACAGAATCGTCTTTGGGCGCGCTCGCATGGAGCTGCTGTAGTTGCTTGAGCGCGAGGTCAGCGTGTCCGGCGTCGATCTGGGCTTGCGCCTGTTTTAGCTGTTCGGAAACGCTTGGTTTTCCGCAGCCGGCAAACAGCGTCAAAAGCCCAAGCGATAGAATGGCCAGAAGTCGGGAAGGGGAGGACGGCACAACTCACAAATATAATAGATCGGGGATAATTTTGTCAATGTTTTGTCAAGAGGGCAAAATTTGACTATTTGATATCTTCAAAGCTGATGTGTGTCCTCTGCCCATGCAGGGTTGTGTAGTAACTGGCGCTTGAAAAGAGAATATGCCCATCCTGGGGCGTCAATAGGCCGACCTCGGAAGGATAATTTTTCAGTTGAGTGATCCATTCCGCGGCTTTCAAGTTTCCCGTGTGCCCTGTCTTTTCATAGGCATCGGTGATAATCTTGAGAATATCGTACAGGTATGGCTCCGCAAAAGTTGCTTTGGCCCCATAGAGCTTCTCAAAGCGGTTGTTCCATTCGACAGAGGGCGCTGCCGCAGAGACGTAAGGATAGCCCTCAATATAAGTGCGGTCGGAAGAAAAATCAAAAGTCCCCATATTGGTAATCGGCGCTGGTATTCCCACTTCCCGTATCTGGCGCGAGAGTATTTCCATTTCCGGCGAGAAAGCCATCAGGACGACGTAGTCGGGCTTTTGGAGTTTTATCTCAGTAAGAGGCGTCCGAAAGTCGCGCTCGCCTGGGTTGAAATATAAGGTATTGGTCTTAATTCCGCTCTTAGAGCAGTCCTCCTCGGTCAGACGGGCCAAAAGCATAATGGCTTGCTGGCGAGTGCCGATAATGGCCACGTTACGAGCACCTCTTTGCTGCATCAGAGCCGTGCACATCTGGGCCTCGGAATAGGGATTAACCCAGTGTAGGAAAGTGTAATGTCGGTTCTGTACAATCTTGACATCCAGGCTGATATTCAGATGGAGCACGTGCTTCTCTTCGGCGTAGGGAGCCACTACATTGCCAGCTCCTGCGGCCCAAGTAACAAGCGCGTCCACATGATTCAAATTGACCAGCCTTTGCGCGCATAACATGGTGTCGCGGTTGTTTCCCCCATCATCTTCGATAAAGATCTTGTATTTTGCCGAAGGATGATCCTGTTCAAACAGCTTGATGGTTTTCTGAAAACGCTCGCCCAAGTGGGCGCTGTTGCCCGTGAGGGGCAGGATGACGCCGATCTTGATAGTATCGTCAGCGTAAGCAAGTCCTGCCCAGAGCAGCAGGCCGGCAAGCAGGAGCGTTTTCATTTGTTTCATGTTATTTTCCCAAAATATCCTTGGCCTTGTCGAGGGTTTCCTTCTCCTTGGGGGTCAAAGAACCAAAGCCCTTGGTGTTGATCTTGTCGAGGATGCGATCCACTTCCTTTTGAAGAGCTGACTTGGTGTCGATGACGGGCTTGGGCGGGGCCGGTTTGACTCCCTTAAAGAGCACCTTCTTTTGCACTCCCGTGGGCTGCGGGATGATCGCGGGAATGGCAAAACTCGGTGTATAGGCGCGCAGGCAGAAACGCGCGATGATCCACGCGCCCAGCATTCCCCCCAGATGCGCGGAGTATCCAATGGCGGAGCCGCTTCCAGGTGCGATCTCACCGAAGACAAAACCGAAGAGATTCACCACAAGAGTGAAGATTAAAATCCATTTCGGGCGCAGGGTGACCGGCAGAACAAAGAAGAGAAGAAGCGTGACGGAGCGGTCCGGATAGCTGAGGCAATAGAGGGTGAGCAGCCCCACTCCTATGGCGGATGATCCAATCAGTATCGTTCCGGGTGTGGCGATGTGCGCCAGACTGAAAGCCAGCCCGCCCGCAAGTGTCAGAAGGAAGAGCACCAGAGTCATGGCCCTGCTGCCAATCTCTCCCTCCAGCGGAAGTCCGATGAGAAGGATAGCCAGAATGCCAAACGCCGCGTGCCAGAACCCTTCGTGCAAGAGCGCGTATGTCAGAACGGTCCATAGACGCCCGGCGTGCAGTCCTCCGACAGAGAGTGCCCCGTAGCTGTCTATAACGTTGGAGTGCAACCATACCTGTTCAACGCACTGGCCCAGAAAGACGATGGCGATCGCGGCGGAGAGAACCCCCACAGCTGTCCAATGAAATCTGGCATGGGGGGAATCAAACATTTGTTTAAATATAACGGGAGCGGGTGTTTACTTCAAACGGATTTTTGCAGCGCGGTCAAATAGTGTTTCAGTCCCGTCTCGCGGGTGTTGGTCTGGACCCTGCTTGCGGCCATCTGATAGGCTGCCGGGTCCCCGACGAGAATGACCTGTCTTTTCCCGCGGGTGATGGCGGTATAAAGAAGATTTCTCGTGAGCATGGCGAAGTGTGCCTTGATGATCGGAATGATGACGCAGGGATACTCGCTGCCCTGGGACTTGTGGATTGAAATCGCGTAGGCAAGGGCGGTATCTGTAAGCTCCGGGCGCTCCAGGGTGACGCGCTCTGTGCCGAAAAGGGCGGTGAGAGTCCCTGCCAGCGCGTCGAAGCTCTCCACCCTTCCAATATCCCCGTTAAAGAGCATCTTGTTGTAGTTGTTCCGGGTCTGCAGCAGCTTGTCGCCAATCATATACTGCGTGGAGCCGAATTTCATGCCGGGCCGATGGCCGTTCAAAGAGCTTTGCAAAAGAGTATTGAGATTGATCGTGCCCGCGTTGCCTTTGTGCATTGGGACGAGCACCTGCACGTCATTCAAAGGATTGATGCCAAGCGCTCTGGGTATCTGCCGGCAGAGGCCGACCACCATCTCCGCCGCGCTTTCGGGGGTAGGCGCGTAAAAGGCGTTCAGATCGCTTTTTGGGTCGAACTGTTCGATGCGCTTCTTGAACTGCGGAGTGTGTTTCTCTCCCTGCAGAAGGCTGTGCGCGGTGGAAAGGATAAGTCCTTCGTTTTGACGGAAGATCCGCTGCAGCCGTCCCACGGCGAAATATCCGCTGTTGATGAGGTCATGCAAAATTTCCCCGGGTCCCACGCTGGGGAGCTGGTCGGCGTCTCCCACGAGCAGCAGATGCGCGTGATCAGGAACGGCCTTCAGGAGCGCGCACAGAAGGGGTGTGTCGATCATGGACGCCTCGTCAACGATCAAGAATTGGGTTGGGAGCGGTTCGCTTTCGTTATAAGTCCAGCGGCGGGTATCAGGGTTGTACTTGAGGAGCCTGTGGATCGTCTGCGCAGGCATTCCGGTTGCCTCGCTCATGCGTTGCGCCGCGCGTCCCGTCGGGGATGCCAGGTGGAAGGAGACTTTCTTGGCCCTCAAAATCTCTATGAGAGTTTTTAGAACGGTTGTTTTTCCGGTGCCCGGGCCGCCGGTCAGTATATATATTTTCTCCTTCAGAGCCTCCTGGACGGCGCTGCTTTGCTCCAGCGTCAGTGATATCTTGGCCCTTTCTTGGGCCCATACGATGGCTTTTTGGGAATCCAGAAGGGGAAGCTGATCGGTGCCCTGAAGGATCTTCCACAGGTTTGTCGCAATGGAGTTCTCGTACTTCTGCATACGCGGGTTCTGCAGTAACGGGGAGCTTCCCACATTGACGATGGCCCCGCTTTCCATGAGCTCAATGAGCGGGTGTTCAAGATCTTCGGGGGGAGTTTCCAGTAGTCGCGCGCCCGCGTCCAGCAGATCCTGGCGGTCAAGCGCGGTGTGGCCGTCTTCCTCGGCCTGCAGGAGCGCAAACTCCAGCCCCGCCTTCAGCCGGTGCTTGCTGTGGGACGGAACGCCCGCGTTTCTTGCGATCTGGTCGACGGTCTTGAAGCCCACGCGGTCGAGCTCCCCAATGAGTGCGTAGGGATTTTCCTCGACGATCTCCTTGATCGGGCTGCCATAGCGTTGGATGAGCCTCTGGCAAAGGCTCGTTCCCAGCCCCAGTCCGTGCAGGAAGATCATAGCTTCCCGCAGCTGCTTGTGCTCGGTCCAGCTTTGCTTGAGCGCGTGGGCACGGTCGGCCCCCAGACCCTTGATCTCGCGGAGCCTCCCGCTCTCCTCATCGAGCACGCGAAAGACATCCAGTCCGAATTTTTTGACGATCTTCTCCGCCATCTTCTCGCCGATACCCTTGACTATTCCAGAGGCCAGGAATTTCTGGATGCCATGAATGGAGGAAGGGAGTATCTGCTTGCATCTTTCGACCTTGAATTGCCGCCCGTACTTGGTGGAGGTCCACTCGCCCTCCATCTCCAGGGTTTCGCCACACAGGGGGCTGGGCATTTTGCCCTGCACCACAACAGGAAGCTTTTGGCCTTCGATTACCACCTCGCCCACGACATAGTCGTTCTCCTCGTTGAAGAAGATAATGCGGTCAAGGATCCCTGTCAGGCTCTCCGGCATATTACAGGCACCATACTCCAGCGAGATATGTTGTGTCAAAATTTGCGTAAATGACCGTGTTTCTTACAGTTGAAGAAGTTGCCCAGTAATCACTGTTAATCTCACTGTTTATCAGTGATGGTTGGGCAGTATGTATCGTATTCTGCGGGGCGGCGGAAATCCTGTGAAAGGGGCAGTAGGACTTATTGGACTTATAGGACATATATGGCATTTTTGTATGGACATTGGTGTATCCTAATTTTTGGGTGTGAGGACCTCGCCCCCGACAATAATTCCCTCCTCGAAGCAGGGGGCATGGGGTTGGACGTATACTGTACAGACAGTTTCACGCGCCTATTATACCAAAGAAAGAGCCCCCCCTATTTCCAATCCAGCTTTTCCCTAAGCGTGTCAAAAGAGGCACGCGCCGGATCCTCCAAAATAACCAGCTTGCGCGTGGCCTGCCGGATCTGCACGGGCAGACAGTTATCGCCCTCCGCTATGGTGTGCCCGTCGGCATTGATATGGATGCGTGACGGCTTATCTCCAGGTTCCACGCGCAGGTAACTGCGGCTGTTAAAGACAAGACTCCTGTTGGTAAGCGAGTGCGCGCAGATGGGAGTCACAACGATTGCATCCGTTTTGAGATGTAAAAGCGGGCCACCCGCCGAGAGATTGTACGCGGTGGAACCTGTCGGCGTGGAAAGGATCAGGCCGTCGCAATCGTAGCGGGTGATTGATTCATTGTCGGCGCTGAGTTTGAGGCTGGCCAAACGGTACTCTGCGGACTTGATGGCCAACTCATTGAGGGCGTAGCGGGCCTCGCCATTTGAGAGGGTTGCCTTTAAAACCATGCGGTGCGTGGGAGTATATTCCCCGTGGATGACTTTGGAGAGGTTCTCCTGCAGATTGTCTTTACTGATGCTCACCAGATACCCCAGTCGTCCCATGTTGACTCCGACTAGTGGGAGCTTTGAGGCAAGGGCCGTCGGCACGCATCTTAGGAATGTTCCATCGCCTCCGATGGGGACGACGATATCGTGTCCGGTGAGACTTTCGGGACATCCCTCGTATACGCGGGACTGCGCCCCAAACTTCCTGAGGATTTCCTGTATCTGGCTGGCCACGGAGGCCGTTTCCGGTCTTGCAGGCTTGCAGACCAGCGCGAAATTCCTGAACAGTGGCTCCATAACCTTGACTTTATGGCTGATTTTTGGGACATTGGCAATATACAACTGCCCGATGGTGTTCCGCCTTCGCGCCAGGCTACGGCGGATCCTTTGCAGTACCTTTGTTGCCTTGACGAAAGAGAGCACTTGGGGGAGAATTAGTGTCCAACTGCCCGATGGTGTAATGGTAGCACAAGAGATTTTGGTTCTCTTTGTCATGGTTCGAATCCATGTCGGGCAAGTGCTTCTATGGAAAAGAGGATGATCAAAAACTCTGCCGGACAAGATATCGCCACGGTCGTACATTTCGCCAAAGAGGTTAAGGGTCTGGCTGTTCTCTGTCCGGGCTATCTTGACACGAAGGACTACGCGCATTTGGTGAATTTGGCTGAGGCTCTGTCGGGAGCAGGCTATGACGCGGTGCGCTTTGATCCGACAGGCACCTGGGAGAGTGGGGGAACAATAGCGGAATATAAGCCGACACAGTATTTGGCGGATATCGGGAGTGTCATAGATTGTATGGTAGCCAATAAGGCTTATCCCCAAGTTATTCTATGTGGCCACAGTCGGGGAGGGACGCTCTCCGTTTTTTATGCGGCGCACGATCCCAGAATCTCTTTTGTGGCTGCCATAATGTCGAATGCAGTCTCCGGGCGTCCGGATGACAAATGGAAGACAACAGGCATTCGTTTTTCAACGAGGGACATCCCTGGGAAAATCGGTAGCGTAAAAGAGTTTCGTGTGCCGTACCATTATAAGGAAGACCTCGACAGGTATGATGTCAATGGTGCGGTATCCAGACTAAAAATACCCTTGCTCTTCATGGCTGGGGAAAGAGATGATAAGATTACACCTGAGAAAGTTCGAGTCTTTTATGAGAGGGCCAATGGCCAAAAGAGTTTTTTTATTGTTCCAGGCGCTGTGCATGATTACCGCCGTAACCCCCAATGGATCGCCACGGTGAACGAGAAGATTTTAGAGAAAGTAAAAAAACTGGGTTGAGCCTAATGGTTTGGCACCTCCAGCATCAGCTCCTGTGTGTCGGCGTTCTCGCGCACCTGCGAATGATTCAGGTAGAAACGCGGCTTCCATCCCCGCGCATGGGCCTTTACTATGCCGCTGTAAAACTCCCCCGCGTCGCGAGCCTGTACCCATACAGGCATGATCTGCGCGTGAAAAGGCCGGAAAGAGTAATAAGCGGGGGTGGCAAAGTTGATGATGAAAAGTGCGAAGAGCCAAATCGGGGGGATGAGCTTGGGAGTAATCCAACCGGGCTTTATGGAAAGCACTCCCAGTACAACAAGCGGCAATGCCACGCCAACCGAGCGGCTGTAGTCTCCGGATATAAGCTCTATCAGCAGGATCGCAAGAGGAATAATGGTTAGCCCGTAGACGGTTTGCCATTTTCGTGCGCGTATAAAGGCGGGAATGACCAGAATCCAGCCCCAACGCAGACCATCCCACAGACCCTGTAGTACGCGCGTGGGATCCTGAGACCCTTTTGTTTCCGATGAGAGAAGCTGCTGAGAACCGTCTCCCCCTGACAGGATGGCGTATACCCGCAGTAACAGGTATGGCGCGCAGCCCAAAAGCGTCCACCAGAAAAGTCGGGCGCGCCCCTGTCTCCACTGGCACCAAAGAACAATTGGCAGCGCCAGAACGAACCGGTCGTCAATCCAGCAGCCAAGAGCCGCAGCCGCCCACACGGAGACGTTCTTCTCTTCAAAAGAGGCGAGCATCAGGCACAAAAGCAACGCGCTGTCAAAGTATCCCAAAAATCCCATCGAAACCAAGTACGCTCCGCTGGTGGAGGCCAGTCCGGTTGCCAAAAGTGCCAGGAGTGCCTTTCCGGTTCTTTGCAGCGTCAGACGCGCAACATACCAGAGCAACCCCAGGCAGAATATATGCGCGGAAGCGAAAAAGAGCCAGGTGGGGATGAAAGAACAGTAGTGCCCTATCATTGGAAAGAGAGTCCTCCACTCCAGTTGCCTGTCGGCTGGCAGTGTCATGAAGGGATGTTGGAGCTGCAGGTAGACCACAATGGCGCGATTGCTATCGGGAAGAGAGCGATCCCATAGCGGCCACCACAGATAATAACGCGGGCAAAACAAAACCGCCGACAGGAGAAAACATCCCAGGGCGATCAGAAGGGGAATCCACCAGCAGGGTTTATTGCGGGTTAGAGATGACATATTTGTCGTGGAGAGTGCAACAAATTTTTGGGTCGGCGGGGACTCGAACCCCGAACCAAGAGCTTAAAAGGCTCCTGCTCTACCATTGAGCTACCGGCCCGAAAGAGTGCATATAATATAATACACGGGGGGACGAAATCAAGCCGGAAGAAGAACGCTATGTTGTGGCGGTTTCGATCGTATCCCTGACCGTTCCGCATATGAACACATCTGCGGGTGCTGCCTGCTTGCGTTCCATGAGAGTCCGACAGCCGGAAACAATCTGCTGCGAACTTGCAACAAGGCTCCAGGCTCCGGTTGCTAGGCCGTGCGTCGTGTGATCGTGTATACTACAGCCAAAATTGGCTCCCACTTCTCCCACGGAAAAATACGCGTCGAACTGACCGGAGCCCAGGCATATCTGCAATTTGGGCGAACATTTTGGATTATTCCCCGGTTGAACTATCCTCGTGGAGAAGCCAAGACTGCCGAACTCCTGTTGCAAGGGGACCAACTGGTTTTGTAATTCCAGCAGGGCTGTGGAGACGGGCTGAGCAGATGCCATATAGGTAGAGTTTATATATTTTATGGATATTTGTCAAGCGGTGCTTTCCTTTACCTTCATCTGCTTTTCAGTTAGGATAAGGGGAATATGCGCATTGATCTTATAACATTGTTTCCGGAGATGCCACGGGGTTTCTTCATGGAGAGCATGCTCATGCAGGCGCAAAAGAAGGGACTCCTGGAGATCAGGGTGCATGATTTGCGCAAGTGGAGCAATGATCCCAAACACCACGCCGTCGACGACAGACCTTTCGGCGGCGGTCCCGGAATGCTTCTCAAACCGGAGCCGATTTTCGATGCTATTGAGGAACTGAAGGCCGATTATAAGAAGCTTTGCGACAAAGAGGGTCATGAAGCCCGTTCTTACGTGGTCTATCTGGCGCCCGATGGCGAGATGCTCTCTGCGAAAGTGGCGCAGCGGCTTTCGAAGAAGGAGCACCTGATACTTCTTTCCGGCCACTACGAGGGAATTGACGAGCGCGTCAGACAAACCGTTGTAGATCAAGAGGTTTCGATCGGTGATTATATTCTGACCAACGGAACCCTGCCAGCCTGCGTTTTGGTGGATGTCCTAAGCCGTTTTATTCCAGGGGTCTTGGGTAATGAAGAGTCGTTGACAAAAGAGCGCTTTCCTGATAGCCTGTTTTCTTTTCCGCAGTATACGCGACCGGCCGAATACAAGGGGATGAAGGTTCCCGAGGTTTTGCTGGGAGGCAATCACGCCGAGATCGAGGCGTGGAGGCGCGCAAAGGCCGCGGAGAGGAGCCACAAACCATAAATTTATGAAACAGATACTCAGAGAGATCACGCAAAGCCAGCTGAAACAGCGGGAGGCTTTTAAAGTCGGTGACGGCGTGAAGGTGCATACGAAAGTCCGCGAAGGAGACAAAGAGCGCATACAGATTTTCAAGGGCGTTGTGATTGCCATGCGCGGCACCGGCATAGAAGAGAGCTTTACGGTGCGCAGGATTGCCTCCGGCGTCGGTGTCGAGAGGGTATTCCCCCTCCACTCTCCCAATATTGAGAAGATTGAGCTGGATCGCGAGTCCGTCGTGGGCCGCGCCAGAATCTATTATCTGCGCGACCGGGTTGGCAAGGAGGCCACCAAGGTCAATGAGAAGCGCCTGCTGGAGGTTATGGGCGTGACGGCCGAGACCCCGGAAGAGAAGGCTGCTGTTGAGGCCCAGGCCAAGACCAAGGCTGAAGAGTCCGCCAAGCTCAAGGTCGCTAAGGAGCAGAAGAAAGCCGCCGACAAGACTGCCCGCGCCGAGAAGAAGGCTGCCAAGGTTTCTGCGTCTACGAAATCTGACAAGAAGCCCGCCAAGGCCGAGAAAGCCGACAAAAAGGCTGTTGCGAAGAAATAGTGAGACCTGTTTGATGGATCTTCACTTGATCCTCTTTAGATACGCTTCCACTCTTGGCTCGCAGCCGCGGAAGTTTCTGAAGAGCTTCTCCGGCGGAAGGGAATTTCCCTTTGCCAGAATCTCCTTCCGGAACCTCATTCCCGCCTTGCGCGACATGATCCCGTCCTTCTCGAATTTCTCCCAGGCCGTGGCCTCCAAGACATTGCTCCACAAATACGAGTAGTATCCGGTATCATAGCCGCCATCCCACAGATGCGAAAACCTGCGCAAATGAGTGCGGCCTTGCGTGGGGTACGGCATCCTGTAGGGCTTCCTGACCTTGTCGACAAAGGCTTCTATGTCGGCCGGTACTTTCGCCGAGTCATGCAGTTCCAGATCAAAGAGCGCCGGGATGGCTATGGCGTTGCATCTGAAGGCGGCCATGAACTTTCGGTAGGCTTTGAAGCGTTTGATGATGCCGGCTCCCAGCGTTTTCCCTGTTTTGTGATGTCTGGCCAGTATGGGCAGGTAGCCGGCGCTGTAACAGTAGTTTTCCATGAGCTGCGAGGGCAGTTCCACAAAGTCCCAGGGAACACTGGTGCCTGCGAGTGAGGGAATGCCCACCTCGGTCATCATGCTGTGCATCAGATGCCCGAACTCATGATAGAGCGTCTCGACGTTGTCAATGCTCAGTAGCGACGGCATTTTTGGGGTGGGAGAATTCAGGTTCCCGCAGATGGTCCCTATGTGCGGCGAGAGCTTGCCGTCTTTCCGAAGCTTTCCCGTCAGAAAATGATGGTGCCATCCGCCGGAGCGCTTGGTCTCGCGCGGGAAGAAATCCACATAGAAGCCTCCGATGACGCGCCCGCCGTCCAGAATCTCCACGTATTTCACGTCCTTGTGCCAGGACTTGTGACTCTTTACCTCGCGGAACCGCACGCCGTAGAGCTTTCCGCACAGGTCAAAGAGCGTTTGAAGAACACGGTTAAACTCAAAGTACGGGCGCAGGGCCTCGCCATTGAAGGAGAGTTCCTTTTGGCACAACTTCTCCTCGTAGTAAACGGCATCCCAGGGCTCAAGAGGGCTCCTGTCTCCCAGCTCCTTCTTGAACGCGGCCAGCCGTTTAAAGTCCCTCAGGGCGATGGGTCTGGCGCTTGTCAGGAGCTTCTTCAAAAACACTCTTACTTTCCGGGGAGTATTGAGCATTCTCTCTATGAGCCTGACCGTGGCGGCTGTTGGGTATCCGATCAGTTTGGCCCGACGCTGTCGCAGAGTAAGAATCTTTCTGATGAGCGGCAGCGTGTCAAAAGGTGCCTCGACGCCGACTTTCTGGCTGGCCTGATAAAACTCCTGTCGGAGTTCGGAATTATCGGCGTTCTGCATGATGGCAATGAAAGACGGGTATTGCAGTGTGAACCGGTACCCGCGCTTTCTCTTGGCGGCGGCCAACGCTTTGGCGGCTTCCAGCGCCGAGGCCGGCAATCCCCTTAGCGTGGTATTTTCGCACCCGATGGGGTAGACCCGTTCGAAGGCATTGGTGGCGTCCAATATCCTCTTGCCGAACTTCTCCGATGTTTCAGAGAGCTCTTTGTCGATCCTGACGAGCTCCTTCTTCCGCGCGGCACCCAGCTCCGCGCCGTTTACGCGGAAGCCCAAAAGCGTCAAGGACAGATGTCTTTTCTGAACCTCATCAAGTCTGCCAGGGTTCCTCTCGATTTTGAGCAGTCGTTTCCAGAGGGGGACACTGACGTAAATGGAGGAATAAAAAGCACTGATCTTGGGAATGAACGCTTCCTTTATCCTGCGGATATCCGGCGAGTCAGCCACCGACGAGAGATGGTCTGCCAGGTTCCAGGCAAACCCCAGCTCTTCGGCGAGCGTTTCAAGCCCCATGACGATATTCCGATAGCTAGCCTCTTCGAGCGGAATGCTCTGCAGCTCTTTGAGGCGCGCCCTGGATATTTTGAGTCCTTCCTCCAGGGCCGACGGGAGCTTCTCCACGGTCAGTTTTCTCCAATCCAGGGGATAGGCGTTAACATCTAAAAAAGCATTCTTTGACATAGGCACACAGTTTATGAGAAAAGGAGGCATGTCAAAAGCATTAATTTGCAGGCAATCCGGAGAGTGGCACGATGTTCTTTCCCTCGAAGAACTCAAGCTGCCCCCGGAGGTCGCCAAGGGCTTTTCCCGGGTCCGGATGCTTGCGGCGGCCATTCACCCATCGGACTTTGGCATGATCGCAGGTACTTACGGCAAGGCAAAAGTGTTTCCCTGTGCGATGGGCCGCGAGGGAGTGGGCGAGGTGATCGCTCTGGGGAGGGGTGGCTCTGAACGCGCTGATATGGGGCCGGTGGGGCCGAAGGCCCCACCCCAAAATATCCCCCGTCCTGAGGGAGGGGGTAGGGGGGTGGGTGAAATAAAGGTTGGAGACATCGTTCGCATTCCCGAAGAGCTGGGCGTCTGGCAGGAAGTTATCGATTGCCAGTCCCAAAATCTTTTTATTTGTCCCAAGGACTTGAAACCCGAGCAGCTCGCCCTCGGTTTTATCAATCCTCCCACCGCCCTGCGCATTTTGGAGGACTTCGCTGCCCTTAAGCCCGGTGATGCCGTTATCACCAACGCCGGCAAAAGCGCCGTCAGCCAGTCCCTTATTCAACTGGGACGCGACCGTGGACTTAAAGTCCATGCGGTGGTGCGCGGCAAGACGGAAGGCGATGAATCCTGGCTCAAGTCCATTGGAGCCGCCGCCGTGTGGGATGAAACCCAGGAGTATTTCAAGGAAGTGAAGGCCGCGCTCGCACTTAATCAGGTTGGCGGCCCAAGCGTGCTGGGCCTTATCAAAGCATTGGCCGACCACGGTGTGTGCGTGACCATCGGAGGGGCTTCAAAGGAACTGGTGCGCTATCCTACGCGCGAGCTGATCTTTAAAGACGCCCAGCTGCGCGGTTTTTGGTGGGACCGCTACCTGCGTGAGAACCCCGCAAAAGTCCGTCCGATCATGGAGGAAATTTGGGAGCTGATGCGCAAAGGAAAGCTCACGCAGGAGATCGCCGGCAAATACAAGTTGACTGACTATGCTAAAGCCCTGACCCAAGCCGAAGAGAGCAGGAGAGGGAAAGTGATATTTGTGTGGTGAACCGCCTCCGGGGCGATCAATAGACAAATAAATCGTCATAATGAATCACCACCCTCCCGCCCCGGGTGCCCGCGGTTTTGTTCACCGATTCAGCATCGGCTTTGGAAATGCCGCAGCCAATGGTGCGCCCACTTTCTGTCTTGATTCTTACGATATCGCCTTTGATGAATTCCCCTTGCGCGGCTATGATCCCGACAGGCAGGAGACTCATGGCAATTTTGCTGGTAAATATTTTATCTTCGACGCACCTGTTGACAACAATGGTTCCTCGTGCCAAGGTATCCCCGTGCGCGATTCTGCGCTTGTGAGAAGATATTCTTCTGACGGGAGAAAACTTGGTACCAAGCTGTTTGCCTTGAAAAATACTTAGAATGCCATTAGGAGTCTTGCCGTTGAGCATGAACACGGTAATCCCAGCGGAGATCATTTTGCGCGCCACGGCGAATTTTGTCACCATGCCTCCGCGTCCTCCACTGCTTTTATCATTCGTGACAAATTTTTCGGCGTCACGGAGATCTTCTATCCCTATCTCGGATATTATTTTTGCATTGGGATCATTGATTTCCCCTGCAATAACACCCTCGACGCTTGTAAGAATGAAAACGGCATCAGCGTTGAGTTGTAGCGCCACAAGGCTGGTCAACTCATCATTGTCGGTAAAAATGAGTTCTTTGACAGAGACCACATCGTTTTCGTTCACAATGGGCAATACATTTTTTCTAAGCACGTTGAAAAAACAAGCCTCCATGTTTTGATAATGAACGCGATCACGAAAGTCCTCTTTGGTAACAAGAATTTGTGCCGACTGGATGTCATATTTGGCCAGATAACCGGCGTAAATGTTCATGAGTGCCACCTGCCCAACGGCTGCATAGACCTGTTTGTCTGACATGGTCTCCTCATGTCCATCGCGTTTTAGAAGCGCCCGACCTGAACCAACAGCCCCTGATGTCACAAGGACTACCTCACAGCCCTGGTTTCGAATAGCGATAATTTGCTCCACGAGATTCTGGATGATGGCACAATCCAGCTTACCATCTTTATCCGTAAGAACCTTGGTGCCTACTTTGATGATAATCCTGCTGAACATAGAGTACAGCCTAGTACTGCCTGTCGCCGTAGTTTGGCATTGCCGCTGGCAGCTTGTTATTCTCCCATCCCTGTGGTTGTGACCAGGGTATGGAATTGTCGTCATCGGAAGTCGCGCATCCCACAAGGAAAAGCGACAGTCCCAATCCGCTAAGAGCGAGAAGTAGATGGAGGGGCTTCATAGTAGTATTTTGAATTAAATGGATTTTTCTCGTCTGTCGACTTTTTAATGTGATAACCGCGGTTGACGCTCAGGCGCTCCAGCGTGCGGTATACCACATCGGATTTGGCGGACAGCTCCAACTCATAGGCGATCTTCTCTGCGGTCCGCGGTTCGGGGCTCGCCTTCAGGTGATCGACGACCGCGCTTTTTAGAGAAAGTACCCCCGCCGCGGCCTTTTTGCCAGCCTCCACTCCCGGCTGATGATAGGCGTTGATATTGATCATGCTGGCATAGAAGCCCACCGCGCGTTCAAAGAGGGCAACGAGCGCCCCAACCGAGAAGGGGGATATTTCTTCCAGAGTGAACGTCATCGACTGGCGATAGTTCTCTTCGAGCGCCATGGCCGTTCCCAGGCAGAAGCCCTGCAGATAATCCCCGCTTGTGATGCCAGGCTCCACCTCAACGAATTCTCCGGAGCGTTCCTTGAGCACCTCAATGAAGGTGACAAAAAAATTGTTCAAGCCGTCGCGCAGCTGCTGCACATAGGCGTGCTGATCGGTCGAGCCCTTGTTGCCGTACACAGTGAGTCCCTGATGGACCCGCTGGCCGTCGAGGTCGTATGTTTTTCCCAGCGACTCCATGAGGAGTTGCTGCAGGTACCGCGAGAAGAGGCTCAGTCTGTCCTTGTAGGGCAGGACGACCATCGCTTTAGCCCCGATGCCTCCGGTGGCATAATACCAGCATAGTGCCAGGAGCGCCGCAGGGTTTTTGAAGGGCTCTTCCACGCGGGTTGCCACGTCCATGGCCGCCGCGCCCTCGATGAATTTGCCTATGTCCACTCCCTGCAACGCCAGGGGGAGGAGCCCCACCGCGCTTGTAATGGAGGTGCGCCCGCCGACAAAATCCCACATGGGGAAGCGGTCCAGCCAGCCCTGCCGGGTGGCCAGCTGATCCAGCTGGGAGCCGTCCTGCGTGATGGCCACCGCGTGTTTTGCGAAGTCCAATTTTTCCCGTTTGTACGCGGCCTGCACCTCCAACATACCATTCCGGGTTTCCGGCGTGGAACCGCTCTTTGAGATGACCACGACAAGGGTCTTTTTGAGATCCAGCTCTTTGATCAGGCTTTCAATGCCTTCCGGATCTGTATTGTCCATTAGATGGGGCTTTAGAAGATTCTTCTCTCCCAGGTCGAGAGCCTGCGAGGCAAACAAAGGTCCAAGCGCGGAGCCGCCGATTCCGATAACCAGAAGATCGTCGAACTTTCCGTCCTTGTGAATTTTTTTGGCAAAGGAGATGACACGGAACAAGGCGGCGTCTATCTGCCCCCGGATATCCTCGCTGGGAGCCAGTTGGGGAGCCCTCAGCCAGTAGTGACCCACGCGGCGCTTCTCATCGGGGTTCATGATCTCGCCAGCCTCAAGTTTCTGCATATCGGCGAAAGCCTTTTTGATGGGGCCTTCCATTTCCTGAAAGAAGCTCTCTGGAATTCCCATCCGTCCGTATTCAAGGCTCATGCCCAAAGAAGGCAGGGGGAGCGTGGTGGCCTGATATCTATTGAAATCCATCGTAATTATCATTGCTTATAAATGATCGCGGGGTCAAAATGAATCTCGCATGAAGAAAGCTGCGATTTTGTTTCTTTTAACGCTCTCGGCTTGCGTTTTCGCCGCCGACACGCGCCCCATTTTTAAGATCGGCGTGATCGCCCCTCTTACGGGCGACAACGCTATGCTGGGCGAGGACATGAAGAATGGTCCCGCGTTGGCTGTGGAGGAGCTTAAAGGCAAGCTGCCTTTCGATATTCAGCTTGTCTTTGAGGATGACCAGCTGCAGAACCAACAGACGCTGCTTGCCGCGCACAAACTGATCGACTGGGACCACGTCGATATGCTTTTTACCATCTGGACTCCCAGCGCGAATTTGCTTGGGCCGCTGACCGACAAAGCTCATGTGATTGACTTTAATACCTCTTGGGACGCGGAACCTGTTAGTAAATATAATTGGACCCTCATGCACGGCCCGACCTACCAGGATTACGCGGACAAGGTTGTTGAGATAATTAAGAGCTCTCACGCCAAACGTGTGGCCATCGCTTCAAATATAGAGCTGGGCAACAACAAGGGTATCGCGTATGCGGAGCCCCTCATCAGGAAGTTGGGGGCAAAAATTGTGTTCGATGAGAAACACAATTCGGATGATGTGGACCTGCGCGATTATTTTCTCAAACTCCGCGAGACAAAGCCGGATTTTATCTGGCATCACAATAATCCCCCTGGCGACTTAATCTTCTTTAGAGCCTGGAACCAGTTGGGCGACCCAATGCCCTCGACAGGGTATCTGGATTTCATGCGCAAGGGCTATGAGGACTATAGGAAGCTCTATGAGGGAACCGTTTTTGCTTCTGCCCTCTACAATACTCCGGCTTTCTCTGAAAAATACACAAAGCGTTTTGGACATCCCTCCTACGTACGTGCCGCCTTTTTCTATGACATGGTGAATATCACTGCTTCTGCTGTGGATACCCTTTACAAGAAGCTTGGCCGGATGCCGACCCACGAAGAGCTGATAGTTGAACTCAAAAAGCCAAAAGAACTTTCGAATCTCGCCGTTGGTCCCGGCCGGATGACGCCTTCAGGCTGGGTGGAGACGCACCATGTTCTGCGCCAGATCAAGAACGGAAAAGTGGTGGACTACAAAAAATAGCATTATGAAGAAAAGAACATTTCTCCTGCTTTTAACGCTCTCGGTTTGTGCTTTGGGTGCCGATATGCGCCCTGTTTTCAAGATCGGCGTGATTGCGCCCCTGACAGGCAATATGTCAATGTTGGGCGAGGAAGCAAAAAACGGCATTGCGCTGGCTCAGGAAGAACTGCATACCGGCTTCGACGTCAAAATGATCTATGAGGACGACCAATTTGAAGGTCGGCAGACCAATGCCGCCGCCCTTAAGCTGCTCCAATTGGATCGTGTGGATGCCATCATCAGCATCTGGGATTCTGCCGCGATGGTTGTCGGTCCCCGCGTTGAAAAGGCAGGGGTTTTGCAGTTCAATGCCGGTTGGGATCCCCAAATAATGGGTGGCAAGAAGTGGACCATGGTACATGGCGGCAACTACCGGGAATTTGTGCGACGCTCGATTGAGGTGATGCAGATATACCATACAAAACGCCTTGCGATCGTAGGGCCTGTCAGCGTAGGCGATATAAACTGCATGAAGGTTGCCAGACCCCTGTTGAAGCAGGCAGGCATCGAGGTTGTGTTCAATGAATTTTATCCCCATGGGACCAGGGATTTCCGCACCTATCTATTGAAAGTCCGCGAGGCAAAGCCTGACTTTGTGTGGAATCTCAATACTCCGCCCGAGGACGAGATTTTTTGGCGTTCTGAGACCGAACTGGGTTTGCGTTGGCCGACAACGGGGGACTTCTGGGTAACGACTCCCGATCTTTACCACTATATTGACGGAGCTCTCTTCCCTGAGATTCATGTAGATCCGCAATTCACGGCAAGATACAAGGCCCGCTTCGGATATACTCCCAAAATGCTGGAATCCGCCATTTGTCACGATATCTACAAGATGATCGTTGAGACGGCTCAAGCCCACTACGAGAAGACGGGGCGCCTGCCTACCCACGAAGAGTTGTTGGTTGAGCTAAAAATCTCCCGTTTGCTTCCCACTCTTGCGATCAACTACTCCGCAATGAAGGGGACTGGTTACGTGGAATCCAAATATGTGCTCAAGCAGGTTAAGGACGGCAAGGTGGTGGATTACGCGCCAGAAAAATAAGTGCTCGATTTCAACGGGAGCTGTCTGCTAGGATTCCTGCATGGATTTTAATCTCAAAAAGCTGCTCTGGTCGGTGATGCTGGCCATGGGCGAGCCGGTCTCTCCCAAGAAAATGCAAGAATGGGTGCACCGCACCTGGGACGACCGTTTCATGGCTCTCAGCGAGCTCAAACTGGCCGTCGAGGAACTCAATAACGAGCTTGCCGCGCGCGAAGCCCCCGAGCGTGTCGCCGAAGGCCCGGAGGGCTATTATATCCGCTTGCAGCCTGAGTTTGCCGAAGCGGTGCGCTCTTACAAGGGCGAACCCAAACCCCAGAAGATGTCGGCTGCCGCGATGGAGACTCTCACCATCATCGGCTACCGCCAGCCTGTGACGCGCTCGCAGATTGAGGCCATCAGAGGCGTCAGCTGCGATGGACCCATCTCCCGACTTCTGGAGCTGGAGCTGATCGAGGCGCGTGAGAATCCTGATTTGCCCGGACGCCCGCAGGTTTTCTCCACCACAAACAAGTTTCTCCAAATGTGCGGCATCAAGCATATCTCCGAGTTGCCGCAGACCGAGGAGGGCGATGATGAGAGACTACGCGAGTTCTTTAAGAAACAGGAATCGGCTTTGACACAAACACAGCTCAAGACCGAGGAAGCTGCCCCCGCGGAGTCTTCCGGCCAAGAAGGGGAGTAAAGAGTTCCTCCTGCGCCAGTTCAAAGGAGCGGTAGAGATAGGTCTGCATACCAAACTTGCCGGCTGAGTCGGTGTTGGAATGGGAATCGTCAATCAAGAGGAGTTCCGAAGGGGCGAGCTTCGTCCCAAGAACAACCGCCTGCCAGTATTCTTTCTGGGGTTTGGGCGCTCCGACTTTATATGAGGCGAAGTATCCGGAGAATCCCAGTTTGGAAAAATGGTTATTCCAGAGATGCCGGGTTCTCCCCTCATCCTGATTTGTCGCAAGATAGGTCTTGTATTTTTTGGAGATGCAGGCGGCGGCGCTGATGGTGCTTTCGTTTGGAATGTAGTTCTTGCGATGAAAATATGCGATGAATTCACGGGCCGGAGTGGAGTAGCCTCTGCCTTTAAGAAACCTGTCCAATTCTTTCTCCATATCCAATTTGCCCCGTATGATGGCCTGCCATGTCGGACTCGTGAAAAATTCGCTTGCATCCCCGTTTTTTATGCCCAGGTCGCTTTCGATATTTTGTCTCCAAAGGTAATTGCCGTCCGCGTCGGTAACGTGCAGCAGCACGCCGTCTATGTCAAAGAGAACCGTCTTTATCTTGGAGAACTCCATACCTACTTTCCAACGCTTAAGTCCACACTTCCGGCGGCGGCCTTGTCCACCAGCAACGCTATCTGATAATCGCCCTCTCTGTCGAAGGTCAGCTCGCGCAACTCGGCCAGGAAGTATATGCGCTGGTCGCTCCCCCGTGAGGTAAGGGTCTCTTTGAGGATGCTCTTCATCGGGTCCGGCGGCGGCGCGGGGGGCGTTTGGGAACCCCAGAAGGATTTGTTCTTTTTTGGGGCGGGCGCAACCGCGGCGGCTGAGGGCAGGCCGAATTTTATTTCCAATTCATGATCCCCGGCGGGAATGTCGGTAAGCCCCACAAAAAGCGTAAGGCTGGGGTGCGTGACGGGAAAACCGGCCGCCTTGATTGAGGAAAAGTGTCCAATGATCGAATGCTTCCCCGTCTTGCCGTCAATCAAGACCTCGTCGCAGGTAAGCATCGCAAAAAGTTTCACTGGATCTCCACCTTTCCCAGGAACTTCTCCGGTTCTGTGGATTCGTAATACACGTCATATTTTCCGGGCGGGGTGCCTGTCAGATTGGCGAAGTGCAGATCCGTCCGCCCCATCACCAGCAGCGCCAGCGAGCCGCGGACCTTCAGGATGATATTATGGCCCTCTCTTCTGACGATCAGATCTTCTATCATCAACTCCCTATTCTTCCGGACTGGCTCGACCGTCACTTTTTCGCGCCCCGTAATGTCGTACTCAATCGGCAGCATCAGCCGGCCTTTTTTCTCAACCAAAAAACCGATCCGCATTCCGCCGCTTGACTGTATGTCCGCCCATTTCTGGATGGGATAACGCCACTGTTGATAGGCGTAAAGCCCGACGGCACACGCTACCAACACCGCCAACCATACAAGGATGCGTCCAAGTCTTGCTTTTTGGAGGTTTTCTTCTGTCATGGCTGCGACTCGGCATAGTTTGACCCAACGGGGTGAATTTGCCAAGATAAGATTTATGCGTATCACAGGCGGCAGAGCCAGAAGCATTCAACTAAAGACACTCGATCTACCCGAGCTGCGTCCGGCCACCGATCAGATGCGCCAGACGGTCTTCAACTCTCTGGCGGCCTGCATTCCAGACTGCGTGTTTATAGATCTTTTCGCTGGTTGTGGCGCGGTGGGGTTGGAGGCTGTCAGCCGCGGTGCGAAGTCCGGCATCTTTGTCGAGCGCCATCCCAAGCTTGCCGTCGTTATCAAGGGTAACATTGCCGCCGTATGCAAAAGCGCCAGTGTGGAGCCCTTCCCGTTCCAGATTTACCAGGGAGATGTTTTTGCCTTCAGCCCGGCGGAATCCTCCTGCAATATCGTCTTTTGCGATCCTCCCTATGCGATCATACAGGGCAATGAGGAAAAGCTCTTTGCGCTTGGGGCGCGGGCGCTGAAGCCGGGCGGGTTTTTCCTCTGGGAGCACCCGGCGGAAGTTTCCCTGCAGGCTACTACGGGCTTTGAGTTTGTCAAACGCTTGGGTGGCAAAGGCCCGAGGACGCCGAATGTGGCTGTATTCAAACGTCTCTGAATCTCGTTGCCACAGCCGCTCTGACAAGTATAAAACACCTCCATGATCTCCTTCGATTCTCTGAATCCGCAGGCCGATACCGTTATCGCCAAATATCCACAAAAGCGTTCGGCGGTGATGCCGCTACTGCATTTGATTCAAGAGCGCGACCGCCATGTCTCCAAAGAGGCCATCGAATGGGTCGCGGGAAAACTCAGCCTCCAGCCAATCAATGTTCTGGAGATTGTTACTTTTTATCCCAGCTTCAAACAAAAGTCCATGGGGAAGATCCATCTGCGTGTCTGCAAGACGCTCTCCTGTATGATGGCCGGAGCCGAAGAAACGGGGAAAGCGATTTGCGGGAGACTCAATTGTAAAATGGGTGAGACTCGCGAGGATGGAGAAGTCTCTATTGAATGGGTGGAATGCCTGGCCTGCTGCGACAAAGCCCCCGTTGTCATGGTAAACGACAAACTGCATATGGGAATCACCGTGGACAAAGTGGACAAGCTTATTGCAGAGACAAAGGTACCGGTCACCGCGAAGGCGTAGTTTAAGAATGTAAAATTAGTCTTGCAAAATAGGTATATTATGATATATTTATTGGGTGAAAATATGCCCCAGTAACAAGGAGATAAATATGTCTTTCATCATGGGAAGACTATCCTCGTCTGTGGCAAAGGGAGGGGAGATTGCCGGTAATTACGCCCTAAAACGTTGGCAGATAGATGATTTCTGGTTGAACGGAGCTTTCGCATTTCTGAGTTATAACGCCACGATGCCGTTGGTGGATACTTTTGTGAACCATTTGACGGCTAGGGGCGAGTTGGAAAACCGTTTTTCATCCGCCTTGATGTGTGCAGTCTTTCTGGGCGATTTATGGTTTTTGGGATATCAGAAGATTTACGATCGCGCGTTTAAGGGACGTTTTGCAAGACTCAAGAAAGGAGTGTTGCTAGCCGGTTATCTTGGCGCGGTTGAGTTGGGCTGGTCGACAATTTCGTATGCGCTTGGCAAGCATACGGAAGGCCAGTCCCTCTTGGAATATTTGAATACCGTCAAATGGAGTACCTGCGCGTCCGCCTCGTTTTTTCCGGTTGCCGGACCGATTATAAATGCTGCCAAGTACGCTGTAACAAACAGGGCCGAGTACTTTCAGAAAGTCGCGGAGCCGGTAAGAAAAATGCTGGGCTGTACGCTCAAAACCCAGCGTGCGCGTCTTGCTGTCATGGGAGCCTATTTGGCGGTTATCCAGGGGATTGGGACCGGCTGCTTGTTGTACGCGCAAAATCACAATCATCGTCCAAATAAGACTTTACCTTGCCCTGCCATTACCGCACCGGCTGTGCCAGCGGCACCGGTGCCTGTTGCTCCATAGGCTGGTTCTGATCGATGACTCCCTCAAGGGAGGGTAGTCCCAAACCGCTCACAAATTTTTTCTTCTCCTCCTTGGTTAGGTGTTCCGGCTTGCGCTTTAGTTCAATATAGGCGGCGTGTCTGCCATCAAGCCGCATCAATATGCCAAAGTCGTCCTCTTTGATGGCATCCTTGTTCAGGGCGTATTCAATCAGCATACCCGGCTCGCCTCCATTGTCAAAATAACCCGAATTGGTAATCTGCGCGTCCGAACGGATCAGCACCCCCATGTTGGCCTCAAGCGTCAGCAATTCCTCATGTGCCTCGCGGCTGCCTTTCGGGTGTATGGGATAGACCGTGATGACAATCTGTCTCTTCCATCTGTCAAGGCTGTCTCTGGGAGGCAGATATTCCAGCGTGACGCAGTTGCCCTGCGTGTTGATATTCCCCCATACGAATTTCCCACAATTCTGGGAGGAGGCAAAATCCTGCATATACCAGGCGAGATTTGCCGTTGTCTGCGCCCGCGGGGCGTCAAGCCCTGGCGCAAGCTTGTCCAAATAGGGTTTTAGGTTGGACGCCTCCGCGCCGTGTACGCTGACAAACAACCATGCGCACAGTACCGCGCACACATAGGATGCTTTACGCATGGCCCGACTATATATGGCATACGTATTCCATGTCAAATGAGGTTGCTTTGGCTGTCTGGACGTGTCTAGACTCTGCGTTGTGCCGACCGAACGCCGCATCATACTGAAGAATCTGAAAGAGCCGGGGTACACGCCCGACATCGCCTGTTATGAGAGCCGGGGAGGTTACCAGTCGCTGCGCAAGGCCTTTGGGATGAAACCGGAGGAAGTCTGCGCGGAAGTGGAAAAGAGCGGACTGCGGGGGCGCGGAGGCGCGGGATTTCCGGCGGGGATGAAGTGGAAGTTTCTCGATCGGAAAAGCGGCAAGCCAATTTATCTGATCTGCAATGCGGATGAGAGTGAACCGGGTACCTTCAAGGATCGTCAGATCCTGCATGGCGATCCGCACCAGCTTATCGAGGGCATGATGATTACCGCCTATGCGGTCCAGGCTAAACAGGCCTTTATCTATATTCGAGAGGAGTTTCCGGAAGCGGCCAGGCTCCTTGAGCAGGCCATCGCCGAGGCCCGCGCCAAGAAATATATGGGCGCGAACATTCTCGGGAAAGCCTATGGCTGCGAGATCGTCGTCCACCGCGGCGCGGGGGCGTATATCTGCGGCGAGGAAACGGGGCTTATAGAGTCTCTTGAGGGCAAACGTCCCTATCCTAGAATCAAACCTCCTTATTTCCCTGCTACCCTCGGCCTGTATTATTGCCCCACAGTCGTCAATAACGTAGAGACTCTCTGTCATGTAGTGCACATTATCAACATGGGGGGCGAGGCTTATTCAAAGATTGGCAGACCCGGCAACAGTGGCACGCGAATTATTTCGGTATCCGGCTGTGTCCAACATCCGGGTTTTTATGAATTCGAGTGTGGCGGCCTGACCCTGGGTCAGCTGATCAATGAGGTTTGCGGCGGGCCCCTGCCAGGTCGGACCTTGAAGGCGATCATCCCAGGGGGTTCCTCCTCAAAGCTTCTCAAGTGCGGCGAGAGGTATAAATTCAAGACACGGGATGGCAAGGAGATGGACTGGGGATGGGAGGATATCCCGATGGATTTCGATTCCTTCGCGGCGATTGGCACGATGAGCGGGAGCGGCGCGGTGATTGCCTTGGACGATTCAACTAACATGCTCAAGGTGCTGGCCAACATCAATGCCTTCTACGCGCACGAGAGCTGCGGACAGTGCACGCCGTGCAGAGAGGGAAGTTTGTGGATGAAGAAGATCACTTCCCGCATGGCCGCGGGCGAGAAGCACGAGGGGGACGCGGAGCTTCTTATGAGTGTGGCCAAACAGATCGAAGGCAGAACGGTTTGCGCTTTTGGAGAGGCGTGCTCGTGGCCGGTACAGGCCATAGTTAACAAGTTCAGGGAGGAGTTGTAGACATATTATATGAGTAGAGAATCCCCCCTTATTTTTCTGTCTTTGCTCTCTGCCCCTGCTTCAGAAACTTGTGCATTGCCTGGGGTGAAATACCGAGCAGTCTTGCGGCCTCGCTCTTGTTGCCGCCCGACTGTTTAAGCGCCTTCTCAAAGAGCGCCCTGCGGGTCTTCTGCAGGTACTCCTCCATCGAGAATCCCGAAAAGAGAGTTGGAAGCCCATCGGTATTCTTGCTGGCCGGGCGCAGCGCCGCGCTGCGGATTCGAAAGTCCTCCGGCGCAATGATCGTTCGCGGACACATGAGCGCGGCCCTCTCGATGGTGTTGAGCAGATCTCTTACGTTTCCCTCCCAGCTTTGGGTTTCCAGAAACTCCAATGCCGATTTGGAAAACTGTTTTGGGTTCGCGAATGTGGAATTGAACCTTTCCAGAATATGAAGGGCGATAAGTGGTATATCGCCACTTCTCTCTCGTAGTGGCGGAATTTCAATTTCACCGCTTCGCAGGCGGTAATACAAATCCTCGCGGAAACGTCCCATGGCCACTTCCTGAGCCAGATTCCTGTTGGTGGCTCCAATGAGCCGGACGTCGACAGGCACCGATTGAGTGCCGCCCAGTGGGTCCACGCAATGGCTCTCGATGGCGCGCAGGAGTTTGGCCTGATTTCCCAGAGAGAGTTCCCCTAGCTCATCCAGAAACAGGGTGCCGCCATTTGCCTGCTCAAACTTTCCTGACTGGCGTTTGTACGCCCCGGTAAAGGCTCCTTTCTCATGTCCAAACAGGATGGATTCCGCCAGAGTCTCCGGAAGCGCGGCGCAGTTGACCGCCACAAAAGGCTTGTCCGCGCGGCGGCTCCCTTCGTGGATGAAATGTGCCAGCACCTCTTTGCCGCACCCTGTTTCTCCCACCAGCAGGATCGGGGCTGAATGCCCCGCCAGAGTGAATGCTTCCATGAGTGTCTGCCTGAAGCGCGGGCTCTTTCCCACGCATCCAACTTTCTTGGCCACTGTTTCCCAGGAGAAGGACTCTTGCTTGGTCTCGAATTCCTTGGCTGGTTCAGCAACCCTTAGAGCCGTGCGTGGCGTCGTCGTGGGAATAAAATCGTAGTCGGTGGGAGGCTCGACCATGGCCCCTTCAAGAATGCCGTCATGCTTGAGAAGCCAAAGCGCCGCTCTCTCCTGCGGGGTTCCCGCGTTCATAATGACGGCATCCTTGAACCCCTTCAACTGTTCAGTGTGTGCCCGCAGAGCATTTACCAATGGGCTCATGCCTGCGTTGGCATCCACTTCCAGGCGAAGCTCTTTGACAATCAGATCCTTGGGGAGTGCTGCTGACAAGGCTTCGGTCTTCCATGTCTGTCGGCCTTTGACAACAAGAAGCAATTCTTGGGGCTTTATACTTGTGATGATTTTGAGAAGAGGGCCTTTGGTGGGCTCTCCTTCGACAAGCCCGATTGTAAATATCTCCCACTCGGAGAAGAAGGCTATCAATTTCATAAACCCAAGTTTAATTATTATCAACACAGGTTCAATAAAAAATGTATGTTATCAATCAATTTATCCCCTATATAAAGCGAATATATACACAAGTGCTTGATTGCAATTATATTATAATTATTTATGCCTCTTGGCATACGAAATGTAATATACCAGCACATCGAATATGATAATGGGGAGGATTAAAGATATTATATATGCGGGCAGTTTGTCTTCTACCCGTGGGGGTGGTGCGCTGTTCTTGGAGACTGCACGCCCATATTATTTATTTCCGGCAACGCATGAGGGGGTTCCCGAGAGCACGGTGCTCTCGGTGAACCAGGTCGCCGTTCTTACAAGGAGCGGCGACCGAAACTTTTCTTCAAAGCTGACCATCGACCAAGCAGATCCTACCCCATCCCGGTTGGTGGTGGCGGGGAGGGCGGGGAATAATTCCCTTCCCTCCCTACATTTTTGGAGTCACGTTCCGTGAATGGGGAGTTATATCGTCTCCGCAACGTGACGGAACAGGAGGTGAACTCACGTTTGTCTGGGTTGGCGTGGCTGAAGCTGCGTCCCGGAGGGGTCATTGTGGAAACCAGCCAATCCTTGTTGGAGCTTCTGGGATTTTCAGCCAATGAACTCATCAACAGTCCATTTTCCTTTATCTTTGATGATGCCGAGAAATCTCAGGAGCTGCCTGAAGCGCAAAGCATAGTGGCCGCGTCACAAGGGGAGATTACCACAAAAGCGAATTTGCGCCACAAGAGTGGTCGATTGATCCGCGTTACTCTATTCTGTCGAAAGCTGGGGGACTCCCCGATTTGCAAGGAGAGCGTCCCATATAGCGTGCCGCTTTTGGTGGTGGTTTTCGAAAAAGCCTAGACTGCCCTAGCCTGTCTTATCCTCAGGGGGAACTCGTTGAGTGGAGCGTACACCGATCCGAAATGCGTGAGTTGTGTCCGGTACAGGCAGAAACTGTCCACCTTGAAGGGCGCCGCCGAGAACTCCCTGAATCTTTTCACAAAATGATTGACGGCTCTGGGATTCGCGCGTGAGGTCCTGGCGATGGTAATATGCGGCGAATACGCGCGCAGTTCAAACGGAATGCCGATGGAGGCCAGGGCTTCCTCCACGCGATGCTGGAGTTGGAAAAGCCGCGGGTGTGCGCTGCCAATCCCTGCGTAGATCACATGGGGTTGCCCTCTGGATGGAAATACGCTGAGGCATTCGACCGGCAGAATGAAAGGCTCCACGGATATGTTTTGCAACGCGCGCACCAGCGCTTCCTTCAGATCCTGGTGCACTTCCCCCACAAAACGCAGTGTCAGATGCAAATGTTCCTCTTCGCGCCATTTGACCCCCTGGATATCTTCGACAAGGCGGCAAAGCTCCGTGGAGGTGGGTGGACCCACGGGTAGTGCGATATTCAGCCTTTCAAAATCCGCGTCCTGTGACATGATAACACTTTCCGTTTACAGATTTGCGCCTGCAGATAAGTACGGCACACTTCGCCAGAAAGCAAGAGGAAATCTTGAAATCCCCTGGGTTTTCTCCTAGGGTGGATGCATGTCCTCCACTTCCTTGACTCCCGGACTCATCAGCGCTGTCGTACCCGTTTACCGGGAAGTGGACAATGTCCAGCTGCTTGTCGAGAGCCTAGAAAAGGTTTTCAAGGGAATGGGGCGTCCCTTTGAATTGATTATTGTCGACGATGGCAGCGATGACGGTACCGCGCAGCTGCTGGAAAAATTAAGATCCAACCATCCGGCCTTGAAGCCAATTTACCACCGTCGAAACTATGGGCAGAGCGCGGCCTTGACAGCGGGTTTTGACGCCGCTACGGGGGAATACGTGGTTATGCTTGATGGGGATCTGCAGAACAATCCCGCTGATATACCCGCGATGATCGAGAAGATAGAAAAGGAGAATATGGATGCAGTCTGCGGCATAAGAGTTGATAGAAAGGATAAGGCCGCTACGGTCAAGATACCTTCTCTCATCGGCAATTTCTTTATTCGCAATATGACGGGGGTTCGTATGCACGATTATGGCTGTTCCTTGCGGGTTTTGCGCGCGGAGTTTGCCAAATCGTTGACAATCTATGGGGAGCTGCATCGGTTTATCCCAGTGCTTCTCTCCCAACAAGGTGCCAGACTGGCCGAGATGCCTGTCGATCACAAGGCGCGGGCGGCTGGGAAGAGCAAGTACAATCTTGGCAAGGCGCCGCGCGTTTTTCTGGACCTGCTGTTGATGTCTTTCTTTCAAAAGTTTGCCACGCGTCCCCTCCAATTCTTTGGTGGCTGGGGGCTTTTGGGGACGGCAATCGGGGGGCTGATGCTCTTCGACTTGCTTGTGGAGAAGTTCATGGGGCACCAGGTGGGGCACAGGCCAATGCTGGTTATAGGAGCCCTGCTGATAATGGTGGGAGCGATGCTGATCTCCATTGGGCTTTGCGCCGAGCTGATTATACGCACCTATTACGAGAGTACCGGCAAGAAGATCTATACGACCAAAGAGAAACCGTAAACCCTATGGCTTCACGCTGAAACAGGACTTGGCTATCATTTTCTCCAATTTTCCTCCGTAGAACTTCTCCTGAAAATCCTCGGTCTCGAAAAGGTGTTTATCATGTTCCTGCTTGTCCCAGTTAAGCTGATATTTGAGCTGCTTGATATCGTCTTCCCAGCAAAAACCGTTGAAGAACTCCGCCCCTGAAAACTGGGTTTTGTACAGGGCATTTTCCGAGTAACAGCTTCCCAGATATAGATATTTGTACTTCTTTTCGGCCAAGAGTTTCACAGTGGCCGTCATCATGTACATTCCCAGATTGCGATTGAAATAGGCCAGATCATAGAAGGCGTAATAGTAAAATGCCATTTTCCCTTCCTCCACGTATAATGCTGCTACGCCCACCTCTTTTCCCGCGTTGACGTCGGTAAAGACCAGCAGATGCGAAAAGATGGGCGAGGCAAAGAGCCCGTCGAGTCTCTCATAGCTCATGACGTTTTTCCCGAATTTCTCGTCGGCGTATCTTTTAAAGAATTCCCTTCTTTCGGACGTGTAACCAAAATCTTTTCTGGCCACCAATGCCGCCGAGATGCCTTCCGCCTTCCGACAGATGCGCCGGTTCTCCGAGGAAGGCTTGTACTTGGATAAGTCCACGCGGATGTTCCGGCACAGGTAGAAACGATCCAGATTGCGTGAAGAAGGCAGGAATCCCGCGTTGAAGATTTCCGAGGGCTTTTCTCCCTTTTCAGGAAAGGCCCACACCGCGTAGGGGAATATATAGTGCCGGTAGTCAGATACTGCGGGCGAAAACATCAGCTTCATGGCTTAATTCTACTCCCCAGTGTATCTCTTTGGCAAATTCAGATTCCATCCTGTCAGGACATCATAGGTGACGGTGTTCCGGAGCTTTCCCAGGTCTCTGGCAGTAATCTCCTCGTCGCCCTGTTTTCCCATGATCACTACCTCACTCCACATCTGGGCCTGGGGGATCCCGGTAATGTCCAACATGGTGGCATTCATGGCTACGCCCCCGATAATCGGTGCCTTTCGGCCAGCGATAAGCATATAGCCCTCGTTCCGTGTGCGGGGGAGACCGTCTCCGTACCCAACGGGTATGACGGCGATTTTTCTTTGCGAGGGTGCTGTATAACGCATACTGTACCCCACCACGTCCCCGGGCTGTATCGTGCGTACGCTGGCTATCCGCGCCTTGACCGACATGACCGATTGTATCCCCTCAATTTTTTTGCATACGAGCGAGGGGTATACCCCGTACAGAAGGATTCCCACCCGCACCATGCCATTATGCAGATGGCGCAGATCCAGGAAGCCGCCGCTGTTGCATAGGTGTTCTATTTCAGTTTGGACGCCTCTTGCTTTGATCTGCCGTGCCGCCTCGTTAAAGCGTGTGGCCTGCAAATTGGCAAAATCCTTCTTCTCCTCGTCTGATTGCGCGAAGTGGGTCAACAGCCCTTCGAGACGCAGGTTTTTCTCCTGGGATATTTTTTCTGCCAGATTGGCCGCCCTGCTCCACAGCACTCCATAACGGTTCATCCCCGTGTTGATTTTCAGGTGAACGATGGCCTTCTTCCGCGCTGTTTTGCAGGCGGCGCGCAGCGCGGGCAACAGGCTGTTGCTATTGAGGCATATTGTCAGGTCGTGCGCCACGCACCATGGGATCTCCGACGGATGTCTCTCTCCAAGGATGATAAGAGGATTCTTGATCCCGGCCTCCCTTAGCTGGACTCCCTCCTGCACATTGCTCAATACAAATCCCCAGACTCCCTCCTGAGCAGCGATCTTTGCAGTACTGATCATTCCGTGCCCGTAGGCATCATTCTTGATGACGCAGCTCAAGCGCACCGATGCGGGGAGCGCCTGACGAATGATTCTAATATTTTGTCTCAGTTGCTTAAGATCGATTTCCACCCACGCCTGTGGCTCCGGCAGATCTTCCAGTCTTGGATTCATGAGCTATTTAAACACTCGCAAGTCCAAAGATCAAGGATTGTACCGCTTGTCGAATTTCTCTTTTGGAGTAAGCAGGTAAATGATGCCTTCCACAATGCCAACGATCATGGGAATCCCCATCAGATACATTGAAACAACATAATCACGGGATTTTGTTACAGAGTCGGGTAACCTATTTGTCGAGAGCATATTGATCAGATCATTGGGAGAGAGGGCGCAGCACGCTTTTACGAGAAGATAGGCTCCCACGCAGGAAACGAGAATATACAAAAGCGCCCATAGTGGCTGGCGCAGATAAAATCGATGACAGCCAAAACCCCCGCCAAAAATGGCCCATGCCGCAGCCACAAAGCGAGAATGCTTTTTTCGGGAAGAAGGCGGGGTGTCCTGCGCCATGGATAGACACTATGCAGGAATGCGGCACTCTTGTAAATTCTATTTCTGGAGGCTGGTATACGCCCATTGCCACAGCTTTTCCCGGGACAGCGGCTCAATGAGAGCCGGAGTCAGCGGCATGAGCTTCCAATCTCCCCGCAGGATTTCTCCCTCCAACTGGCCGGCGGCCCACCCCGCGTAGCCAAGATAACCCCGTATCTGGCAGCCCTGCTGGTTTGCCCGTAAAAATTCCGCGGCTCCGTCAGGGGCGAGATGGGATTGGATCTTCAGGCAGTTCCCATGAAACTCTATTCCAATGAGGGTGAGCACATTTTTTTCCACCGGTCCTCCCTCATAAAGCCTGACATCACGCAGTGAGTCCGGGATTTTGTGCATCAACTCCCCCAGTACTCTGCGGCTTGACCTGTTGAATATGACACCGAGGGAGCCAGTAGACTCATGATGCGTCACCAGCACAATGCTCTTTGAGAAGAGATCGCCCGGCAACCCTGGCGAAGCAATCAGACATTGCCCCTCCAGTTCCTCGGAGAATGCTTTCATGGGGCTGAGTGTACCTTATCTTTTGTCGGGCACAAGCCTCAGATAAGCCAATTATCCAAAGAAAATTGCCTTTTGCACCGGCTGATGCTCGTCGCTGTCATCTTCCTTCTTGCCTGAATTGCGATGGCACTCCGGTACTCCCTGATAGTCCTCGGCGTGGGGTCTGAACTTGTTTTTGTACATACCCGATTCCTTGGGTTTTGGATCCACCGTTGTAAATTTGGCGTTTGGTTTTTTGGTATACACCCTCTCCACCTCGCCTAGTACGGTGTGATAGAGAATCTGTCCGATGGGCATTCCTGCGTAGACCCTGACAGGCTGCATGACGGAGAATTCCAGTGTCCAATAGTTGCTGTACCCCACATCTCCGTTTCCGGCGGTCAGGTGGATCGATATTCCCAAGCGCCCCGTGCTCGATTTACCGTTAAGCTCCGGATACAGCCCGTGGGTCTCCGTGTACTCCAGCGTCGATCCCAGATACAGCTTGGCAGGCAGCAGAACGTATCCTTCCGGCGGAATTTCAAAGTAACGCAAGGAGTTCAGCTTGGCCGAATCCAATATCTCATTCTCATAGACGGCGAGATATTTGCTCAGATGCAAATCGTAACTATTGGAGCCCAAACATTCGATATCAAAGGGATCGACGATGATTCTCCCTTCTTTTATAGCCTGAAGGATGGCGGTATCCGACAAAACCATACCGGGATTCTAGCAAGAAACGCTTTCGCACGTCAATGAGAAGACGCTTATGTGAACAACTTTTTTATTGTGCCGATGACTCCGCTCATTTTCTGGCGGGATGCGCGGTCGCGGTATCCTTATCGTCGGTGGTCTTCTGCGACTGCTCCTTGATAAATTTTGCCATGTTATCAAAGAATGCCGTGGGTATATCCAGGGTCAAGGCCGCCTGTCCTTTTATTAACTGGCACGCCCCGTATATGTAACCACTCTTACGTGCGGGTGCCCAGGCACCCAGGCTGGCAGATTCCATTAACGTGTCCGCGTCGACTTTCCATTGAGTAAACACCGTGGGATAAGGCGTGAAAGCGTCTCCCAGGGTGGTTTCGGCGGTCTCTGTCCCCATGCTTTGTATAAAATCGGTGATGCTCTCTGCCGAGGGCGCCATTGCCATACCCTCCTCTTTGAGTGCGAAGAAAATAGATTTGCCCGTGGTATTGTCGGCGTGGGATTGCTCCGGCAAGATCTTATAGACGGGGATCTGATCTATCCAGAAGGCATCTTTGATCTGACTGGATGGTCCTGCGGGATGCGCTGCTTTTTGCGCCCTAGTGCAAAGGAAGTTCGTTGACTCCACAAGTTGTGCGGCCTCATCTTTGTCCCACTTTCCACGGAGAAACAGCCTGTAACCGTTTTCTTCCGGCATTCTGACTATGGCCATATATCCCCACGCCTGTTGCATGGAAACGGCTTCGTTGGCCAATGACTTGGCCATGTCGCTTTTCCCGTCCTTCATCTTGTGAGACAGGTATTGCAAATACTCAGACATGACTTCTGGATTAAAGAGGCAATACCCGTATGATTGCGCGCCTTTCACGCTGATATGGTGGTGTTCATTGGGGGGAGAAACAGGCATCCTCTGCGAAAAAAGGGTGTATAGCATGGTGCCCGCTTTGGCTTTTAATATCACTACGGCTCTCGTCTTGTCACCGCTGGGGCTGCCGCGTACTTCGATACTCTCTATGGATTGCGTTTGGTTCATCAAGAGTCCTGTCGGTAGCTTGCCAGGCAGGAGACTCCTCAAAATAGGGTTTTCCCGCATATATGTCCCAAACGCCTGTGCGTCGTCGACTTTGGCGTAGAAAGTCGCCGCCGGCATGGTTTTAGCCTGGTCCTCGGCATAGGAAACCAATCGGTCCCACTCCGGCACGGGTGTTTTCCCAGCGGGGCCTGCCACGATCCAGCCATTGTTATCTTCGAATTTGACCAGTCCCACAAACGAATTATCCAGTGCTGTAATCAACTCACGGGGGGCTTTGATAAGCGTCAGTGGTACCGCGGCGGACGTGCTGTCTGTTGGCTGAATCAGGAAGAAATCTATCGTACTGATCTGAGAGTAATTGGCATTCATAACGCCGATTTCTGCCATCTTCTCCGTGATACCCCTGCAGGCTTCCTCGCGGAAGGAGATACGCGCAATGGTTAGGGGCGTGCCTTGGGATAGCGTTACCAGATAAAAAAATAGGCAGACTATAGCTATGCGCAATGGGTGCATCTACTGGTTGTACACGCAAAAAGATCTTTCTTTCAAGGTTTTTCATAATTCCACAGTCAGCTCCCAATAGAGGCTGGTTGGCTTGATATTTAGGCAATGTCCTTGAATGGTGTAATTTTTTACAGTTTCAGATATGGGCCCAACGGAAGGTTCAAATTAAAATAATCTATAATATATTTATAATCATGTCGTTGTGACTCATGCGTTTCTTTATGTGGCAAAAAGATAAAAAAGCCTTGCCAAGTAGAATATTTCACCTGATGATGGTTGCCGGGATGCCGTTCAGGCGTCTCAAAACAAAACTATGAAAACGAACGTTCTAACAGTTATCGCCCTCTCCGGGCTTTTTGCTAGCGCCGCGTTTGCTGCTGCCTCGACGAGTTCCTCGTCCTGGTTCAACACCGCGGATTTCTCTGGCAAAGCCTCGGTTGGGTTTGAGTCCGAGTATCTCTATCGTGGCAAAGCTTTGGCTTTCGACACGATCGTGACCTCGGTCGAAGGAGCCTACAAGCTCTACAATGGCAGCCTCTATGCTGGCATTCTCAACCACGACAGCGCCTACAGCCCGAGCACGGGTGCCAGCGCTCTGAGCGAGTCTGACTTCTATGTGGGCTACAAGCTCCCAGTGTATCAGAAGTTCAGCGCTGATGTTGGCTATACCTACTACTGGTATCAGAACTCTGCTGCCACTCCCGATCGTCGCAACGAGATCTATGCTGGAGTCGTTTACAGCGGTCTGTACATCAACCCGGCTGCCTACATCTATTATGACTTCAATGACGAAGCCGTAACGGGTGAAGTGTCCGGCAAGTACAGCTTTGACTTGGCCAAGTATGGTTGGGCCAATACCGCTCTTGACCTCGGCGCCTATGTTGGTGGTACCAGCATTGATGACGTGACCGGCGGCCAGGCTATCACCAAGAACAGTGGTGGTTATGTCTACTACGGTGTGACTGCTGACTTGGTCTATAGCTTCAACAAGACCACTGCCGCTTCCGTTGGAGTCCGCTATGGCGGTTCCAGCAACAATGGTGGCACGGACATCAGCGTGGCTCATCCAGAAGAGAACAGCATCTATTGGGGCACCAAGCTCACAGCTGGTTTCTAATAGAAGTTAGTTGACTTATCATTTGGGCCCTGTCGAAAGACGGGGCCCTTTTTTGTTTCCAATTTGCAGGCACACTTAAGTCTGTGGACCTCTGGACAATGACAATTCTACAACAAATACGTGTTGTAAACGCCTATCCTTTCAGACGTAAGCCGAAGTCTGGGGAGTATTATACGCAGCCCCAACTGACCGCCTTCTACAAGGGTTACTTTGATGGGCCCATACGCTTCTCAGACGGCGAGGCTACGGGCATTCAGACCTTCTCCTTGTCCGAGCTGTGGGAGGAGCTCAAAGCAGCCCCAAGCCTCTTTACGGAGGATGCCTCTTTCATTGCAAGAGAGTTTGCCGATGAGCTGAAGCCGCTACTGCAACAGTAACCCGCGGGTGCCTGGGAAACTGGCTTCCCCCCAATGCTAGTAGGTTGTGATCCCACCAGTGTTACTGGGAGGTGCTGGCGGGGGGGGAGGTGGAGCCGGAGGAGGGCAGGGAGGCTCCGGAGGATTCTTTATGGGACAAGGAGGAGGGGTAGGCTGGGGATCAGATGGAGGACAAGGCCGCGGGCAGGGATTCCAAGGATTGGAAGGTCTATATCCGTAGCCACAGCCGCTGCCGTGCCAACGCCGCTGCCCATAAAAGTTATAGTATCCTCCGCGCCCGCAACCACCCCCATTGTTATTCTGACAATACCGTGGAGGAGGCGACGACCTGAACGTGTTCTTTCCGCAGGAAGGCCTGGCTTCGAGTTGCGGGCAGATCAGGCAGGCCGCAAAGAGGAGAATGGCGAACGGAACCAGTGTTTTTCTCATAGGCATAGGAATAAGTTGTTTGGATTTTCCCAGTCCTCCATGACACGAGAAGGCCCACACTCTCTATGGATCACCGTGAGTTGTCAAGAGACAATAATCATAACTAATAAATGCTATTAATTAATATATATAACATTATTGGAGAAGTTGTCCCAAAAAGCATTTGACAGGAATCCGCAATATTCCATATACTGTTCCTTCACTATGAAAACAACTTTGGCTCGTCCACAGGCGGTGGTTCAGGAATGGTACATCATTGATGCTTCCAAAGAGGTGTTGGGACGTATGGCAACCAAAATTGCCAACATTCTGCGCGGCCGCAACAAGCCCATTTACACGCCCAATGTGGACGCTGGCGACTTTGTGGTCGTCATCAATGCCGAAAAGATCAATGTGACCGGCAAGAAGGAGATTCAGAAGGAATATATGTTCTACAGCGGTTACGTTGGCCGCGAACACTACATCAAGCTCGCCGATATGCGGACGCGTCGTCCCGACTTTATCATCAAGCACGCCGTTCGCGGAATGCTTCCCAAAAATCGTCTGGCTGCCAGGCTTCTGACCAAGCTGAAGGTCTATGCCGGTCCCAATCATCCCCACGCAGCCCAGAACCCGAAACCTTTAAACTAGACTAAAAGATGAGCATTGCCACTATTGTTACGATTGGACGCCGCAAGACCGCCGTTGCGCGGGTGCGCATGGTTCCCGGTACCGGGAAGATCGTTATTAACGGCAAGGAGTTTGAAGAGTACCTGAAGACGGATTCCCTTCAGCGTTCGGCCACGGCTCCTCTGACAACGGTGGAAGCCAAGGATCAGTACGATTTTAATATTCTCGCCAATGGCGGCGGAATCAATGGTCAGGCTGGCGCAATCGCTTTGGGTATTGCCCGCGCCCTGCAAAAGCTCAATACCGAGCTGCGGGCCCCCCTCAAGAAGGCGGGGCACCTCAAGCGCGATCCTCGTGCTCGTGAGCGCAAAAAGCCGGGTCGTCCGGGTGCCCGCAAGCGCTTCCAGTTCTCCAAGCGTTAATCTGGAGATTATCTTTCAAGAAGCCCTTCTACTCGGAGGGCTTCTTTTTGTATGGTCGCTACTCGCTAAAGCTTCCCCCCAACGCTCCCCAGTACTCTCCCCACGTCATCTTGAGCTCCGCGAGGCTCCTCTTGATGGGCCACCAGAAATTCCAACACAATTGTACCGCCCACAGCCACAGGACGACTCCGGCTGTTCCGCCGAGATGGAGAGCCTCTCCACATCCGATGAGTATGGCTGCCGCGCTGATCAGATCGTATTTCCAGAAGGGGTAGCGGTTGAAAGCCCCCACGATATACATATGATTGCTGCGATTGTTTTCCGCAAAGAAGAAGGCGATCAGTCCGATTAACGCAGCGCCCGCCTGAAGTTTCGCTTTGGCGTGAATCAAGGTCAGACACCCTTGTCCCCAAAGGACCAGGAGAATTCCCAGCAGAATAAAGATGCCCATCATCTGTACCGTCTTTTTAAAGAACAGTCTTTTGAGTTCCGACAGGCTTCCCCGTGCCGCCAGCTCATTTAACTTTGGGAAAACAGCCGTCAGGGGCAGTTGCGCGATGGCGCATATGAAAAGGCATATCTGAACGGTGAATCCATAGCTGCCTCCGATCACCACTCCCGCAGTGGCGCTGATGATGAGAGTCGGCAGCTGGTAGATCGCGGCGGCTGCCAGTCTTGAAAGGCCCGTTCTCCATGTATTTGGCCAGAAGGCTCCCAGGAGTGCCCCGTCATGTCTGCCTCCCGCATACCCGCCCAACTGGATCTCATAGATGACCAGCTGAATGAGTGCCCCAACGGCGAAGGTGGCGCACGTCCACAGCAGCGATTTACTGACGATCAGCGCAATGGCAGTCGCCCCGTACATGATAGCCAGTCCCAGCGCTTGAAGCTTTTGTGCCTGCGCCAGCTTTCCCACGCCCTGCATAAAGTTGTACCGCTGCGAGGACATCAGTTGCAGAGCGCTGCCGGTCATGAAAAGGACCAGGGCCAGTCTGGAAATCTCGTCGGTCATGGATCTGAACACCGTCTGGGCCAGGAGGACTCCCGAGACCATGACTGCCGTGCTGAGCCCGACATAGATGATTCTCGTTGTCGCCAGGAGAGCCTTCAATCCGGCGAGGTTGGGTTCCTCATTCAACGCGCCGCTCACGCCGTGCGCGCGCAATTCCTGCACGCCCGTATGCAGATGACTGGCGCAGCGCAGCACCGCCGCTGAAAGTCCCATGTCAAGGAGCTGCACCATGCCTCCCAGACTCAGAAAGTTGAACCACAGGCCGTTCGTTTCCGGCATCCAGCAGGTGACCGCTGCCACCGTCAGCAGGAACTGCCCGGCAGTCCTGGTGGCAAGGCTGAGGCTTGTCCATAGGAGCTCCGGACTCATGCGTTCTTCTTTTTTTCCAAGCCTGTCTTCTGCGCTACAGGCACCTCGCAGTGGCGTCCGCTCTGCCGCAGGAACAACTCCGCCAGTACCCCCGTGCAGATCATCTGTACACCCATCAGCATACACAATATCCCAAAGAAGAAGAGCGGTCTACCGCCAATGTAATGCTTGGTCAGCTGATTGATCCATAGCCCCAAGAGCGTCACAAATCCAACTGCGCCCACTATGACGCCCATGCCTCCGAAGAGATGTCCGGGCCTTCTTCCGAACTTCGTCATGGCTGCCACCGATAAGAGATCCATGCAGCCCTTTATGGAACGATACCACCCATACTTCGATTTGCCGAATTTTCTGGGATGATGTTCGACCGGTATTTCTCCCACCTTGAATCCCTCAGCGTTCGCGAAGACGGGAATAAAACGGTGCATTTCCCCGTAGAGGGGAATGACTCCCACCACTTCCTTGCGGTAGGCCTTGAAGCCGCAGTTAAAATCGTGGAGCTTGACGCCCGTAAGCATCCGCGTCACGGCATTGAACAATCGGGAGGGCAGAGTCTTGTCAAAAAGGGGATCCTTCCGGTTCTTTTTCCATCCGGAAACGAGATCATAACCTTCTTCAATTTTCTTTATGAAATTTGGCATTTCTGCCGGATCGTCCTGAAGGTCTGCATCCATGGTGAAGATGATTTCTCCGATGGCTTCCCTAAATCCCACCGAGAGTGCCGCAGCTTTGCCAAAGTTTCTTCTGAGCTTTATGCCGGTGACAGTCTGGGGATTTGCCGCGGCAATACTCTGAATTGTCTCCCAAGAGTTGTCAGTAGAACCGTCGTCCACAAAGATAATCTGTAATTGACCCCCCGTTGCGGAACCCTGGGCGCAAATTTTCTCGGAAAGTTCTTTCAGGGACGCCACTTCATTGTATACAGGGATAACAACACTAACGGCCATGTTCGCTATTCAAGTCCTTATTGTCCCCGCGGTCAAATATGTTTCTCCACGCCTTCAGGGTTCGTTCGACTTGCTGTTCCCCGTACCTGTCCGTGAGCCTGGTACGGGCTGCCAGGTTATACTTGGCCGCTTGTGCAAGGACTATATTCTCGTCCCCGCGATCGAATAACTGCCCTGCCATTTTTTGCTCATTGGGTGTCAACTCCCCCGTCATGATGAGTGCCGCCAATGCCTGGGGCGAACCGCCATTCTTGTTCGACAGATATCTCCATGCTTGTCTGGACCCTGCCAGATGCCAGTCGCACATACCCATAATGTATACTGCTTCGTCGGATGGGTATTTGATCTGGGCTGCCAGGTGGCGTTCTTCCTGCCACCAGGATGCGGAGCGGGGGAGGGCCGACTTAACAGCCATGTTGTAGCGTGCTTGAGCCAGACACATTAGACAACTTTGTTGGGCGTAGTTACTTCGCAGGAGTTCCTGCGAAAGCTCCTCTGCCTGGGCGTCCTCTCCTGCCTTCAGCGCAGCCTGCGCCATAAGGAGCTTGTCGGCGCGGATGGTATCCTCTCGCGTGTATATTGGCCAGCAGGAGAGAATCGTCCATGCCGCCAGCAAACATAATCTGCATCCCAAGCCCCAGGTCAAAATTCTCCGATGGGTCAGCCGTGCTTTTTCCTGCAGAATGGCGGACGGCATACCGGCCGCCAGAAGAATCACCAGCGGTATCATCGGCAGCCGGAATCGGTCGCTGGCAAAGAATAGCCCGGCCGTCAAATAATATGTGAGCAGCAGCCCCAAAATGAGATAGATGTCTTTGGGCAAGGGCCTGTAGAAAAGCACCGCCATAATGGCCATCAGTCCCAGGAAGGAGAAACCGAGAGGATTGATTCTCAGGATCGGGCTCAGCCCTTTCTGGAAGGCATAGCTTTTGTTGTTGTAACCCTCGTGGTCATTGACGAATGCGAAGAGCTTATGGAGATACAAAGAGGTCGTTTCGGCAGGCTTGCTTTGAAGTTGCCTAACGAACTGGCCCACCCAATATCTGCCCATTTCCTCTTCAGAGACGTCGAATCGCCCTGTTTTTTTCTCGAAAAGCATTTGGCCATCGGCTTTGGCAGGATTTTCGCCTTCCCCCAAGTTTGGGTACTCCGCTTTCTGTTTATATCCCTCCCCGCTGCTGCCCGGGATGTTGGCTGCGTAGAGATTATAGCCGCCCTGCGTCGGCAGGACATAGAACCGCCCCGTCCGCGATAGTTCGCATAACCCAAATGATAATACAACCAGGAGCACTCCGGTAAGATATCCCCAGAAAGCCCTTTTATCAGCGGCGCACGCAAGAAAGACTCCGGCGACTGCGGCTATGCATACCATCTGTCCCCGCGCCAGGATAACCAGGCCCAACAGCAGTCCCGATAGGACTCCTGCGGTGATTCTTTTTTTCGATAAAGCCTCCGCAAGAAAGAGTATACCTCCGCACAAAAGAGCCTCCCCAAGAGTTGTGTCGAGCAGATCTCCGGCAAAGTAGACATTGACGGGATATATTCCATATAAGAGCGCTGCCAGCGCTGCTCCCAGCTTTTTGCGCCACAGCCTGAGCGCGCAGAAATAAATGCAAGCAACGCATATCAAATGCAGAGCTATGTTGGTAACCTGTCCGGCCAGAAGCACCTGCTCGTCATTTAGCCCCAGGCGATAGAACTCGGAGAGAACCCCCGCCCAAAGGGGAGAACGGTAATAGGGTTCGCGGGCCAGAGTGCCGGTGGCCATTTCCCGCGCAAGAACCTGTTGTTCTCTCTCGTCCAAGACTGCCGTTTGCCCCAGGGGAGTGGTACGGTAAAATGAAAGATAGGCCAAGGCGTAAGCTCCAGAAAGAGCCAATATCCAGCCAAGTGCGCGAGGCATACCGCATCATACTATTTATGCCCTCAGGAGTGCAACCACGCAGGCTATTTAAGAGAGCCCTTTATACCAGAATGAGACCAGCTCTTAATACCCGTAAGGAGACGCCGCGTAATCGGGATATGCCTCAGGTACCACAGGGTAGGGGGCCATGCAATATACGGTGGGTCTGTCGCAGACCACGCAATTTACCCTGTGCCTTGGAATCTCCTGGTAGGCTACCGACTCCGCGTAGGGCGGATCCATTTCGTAGCGTTTCATCTCCACATGATAGAGCGCATTGATGGTGGCTCTGTCCTGAACTGAAAGACTGGCTCCATCAGCTGCCACCGCCGTGCTATCTGAATGCCCGTGGTCTTTCATGGCACCAACAAGGCCTCCGGCGATGGCTCCGACGCCTCCTCCTATGATGATCCCGCCTATGGTGCTGCTGCTTCCCCCGCAACTGGATCCGATGACACCTCCTGTCACAGCGCCAGCGGCTCCTCCAAGCAGGGCGCCTTCTTTCACATTCGAACTCATCTGAGAAAGACTTCCGCAGCCGGGCGTAAGTGCGGCGATCAGAAGCAGAGATAATGGGTATACAATTTTCATGATAATGAGAGTGTCGGCTCGTTATAGGCAAAAATAAACACTTTTCCGTATTTTTACACTTTTTATACCCTTTCAGGCTTGACGGAGGAGATTAATAATGGTTATGATGACGCTTTAATCGAATAGTATGGCAGACAAGACAATACAGCAACGCGTGGCGGAGATCATTACCGGCCAGCTGAACGTAAACGCCGAGCAGGTGGTTCCAACCGCTCGTTTTGTAGAGGACCTTGGTGCCGACTCTTTGGACCTGGTGGAGCTCATCATGGCCTTTGAGGAGGAGTTTAAGAATGAAATTGGGGGCGAGATTCCCGAAAGCGAAGCCGAAAGCCTCAAGACTGTCGGTGATGTCACCAAATTCATTGAAGGCAAGCTGAAGAAATAGGGTCTTCTGCTTTAAACGCCATGGCAAATGTATTTGGGGCTGACCTAGGTAATGAGCTTTTTTAGAAAGGAAAGCTGTTTTTTTGGT
>CAZIPW010000005.1:0-85234 GCA_964541675.1 uncultured Verrucomicrobiota bacterium | reverse complement strand
ACCTTTTTCTTTAAGCGCAGCAAGCTGCGGGGAATATATCCCGCTGAGATTCAATATCAATACAACTCCCACCCCCAACCCCCGCCCTCAGGGCGGGGAATATATTGGGGGCGGTGCCCCCATACACCCTTCGTGGGAAACTAATGTCGAGTACAGTTACTATAAGAGGACAAGCAACAAGGCAGCCTCACGCCAGAACAAGATCGGAGGGACTGTAGATGTGAAGGGCCCCGGCCACCTCGGGAACGGTGCACTCCACGACATAGCGGGTGTCCCCACCGAGGGTTTGGAAACGCGCCACCACAACGCCGGGCCACTTGTAGCCCCTCAGCTTGTTTACCTTGTCGCCAACATTGAATTCAGCCATAAAATCAAAAACTCCTTCGGTTCCTGAGTACCCATTTTTCCGGATACCAGAGTTTGCGGATTTCTCCGGCCAGGAAGAAAGATCCTGAGACCAAAATGCAATCCCGGGCCCCGCACCGCCGCCGAGCCGATCGATAGGCGGCGGCAGAATCCTCTATTATTTTCACCGTGGCGCCACGCTTTTTGTGCCTGAGCACATAGGGCAGGAGCGCCCTGGGATGAACAGAGCGCCGGTCCTTCTTGGAAGTTGTCGTAATGATGACGTGGTTGCTGATACGGGCAAGGGGCTCAATAATAGCCAGGTTGTCCTTTCGCATATTGGACAGGGAAATTATAGAGAAGAGACGCTTGTAGGTCAGTCCGGCAAGGTCATTCACGGTACAGCAGATTTTGGCGCGATTGTGAGCCCCGTCCAGAATGACATAGGGACGCGTCCCAACAACCTCGAAGCGGCAGGGCAGACGAGAGTTCCCGATGCCAGCCTCTATGACACTGCGGGAAAAGCCCAAATGCGAGCCAACCGCCCGGGCCAAAGCCGCATTGTTCCGGCGTGCATTGCGGGTCTTTACGATGGAATGAAAATCGGCTTTCTGGTCTTTGCAAACCCTGCGGAACAACCGCAATAGCGAAGGCCTGCGCTCGGAGGTGAAGAATGAACATTCCCTCGAGATGATACCGGCCTTGTCAAAGGCGATCCTGGCAAGAGTCTTCCCCAGAATTTCGGTATGATCGTAGTCGATATTGGTGATGACGGCCACCTTGTCGGCAGGGATGACATTCGTGGCGTCGTAACGGCCGCCCAAGCCGACCTCCATCACGACCCACCGACAGTTCTCTTTTTTGAAATACAGAAGAGCCATGACCACGAGAATCTCAAAGGCGGACGGCGGACCGTACTTGCTGGCGGCGGCGCGGCGGATAAAGGGCTTCATATACTCGACGAGCCTGATGAATTCGGCGGGAGAGATATATTGATCGTTTACTTTGATCTTCTCTATGGTGGTCGTCACATAGGGAGAGGTGAAGAGTCCCGCCTTCTGCCCACCTGCCAGAAGAATCTCATGAATCATGGAGGAGACGGTACCCTTCCCGGCCGTTCCGGTCACGTGTACAAAGCGCAGCTTCTTTTCGGGGCTGCCGAGCAGCTTCAGAAAGTAACGCGTCCGATCGATAAAAAATGAGAGATCAGCTCTCTGGGGATTCAGGCATTTTCGATAGGAGATATTCGAAAAGCCCTCCACAAAGGCGACAGCCTCCCTGTACGCGGCAATTGAAAATGTGCTTTTAGTAGGGAACGACGTACCTTTCTGGCTAACTTTTGACACAGCACTCGGAGACTTTCCTGCCGGAACCGCAGGGGCACTTCTCATCCTTGCGGCAGCACTGGCCCGCGCGTTTGCCTGATTTGCAGGCGCAAGGCTTATCCATCCCCTTCATGTCCATCTCTTCCATATCAGATAATGATAGACTAAAAGGTCGGGCGGGTCAAGAAGGGAGGCTATTTTAAAGGTTTTATCCCCCAGATATCATCGGCGTATTCCTGAATGGTCCGGTCTGACGAAAACTTGCCCATCCGCGCGGTATTAAGAATTGCCATCTTCTGCCATTTGGTCTGGTCACGATAGGCCGCGTCGATCTTGCGCTGGGTTTCGCGATAGGCGTTGAAGTCCGCCAAGACCATGAAGGGATCCCCGCCCTGCAGGAGATTGTTCGCAAGAGGCTGCAGGGACTGATAGTCTCCGGAGGTCCAATAACCGCCCGATAGGCTGTCGAGGGCGCGCTTGATGGCGTGGTTGGAGTTGTAGAAGTCGTAGGGATTGTAGCCGCGGGCCCAAAGCGCATTGACTTCCTCCACCGTCATGCCGAAGAGGAAGAAGTTTTCGCGGCCTACCGCCTCCATGATTTCCACATTCGCGCCATCGAGAGTTCCAATGGTCAGGGCGCCATTCAAAGAGAGCTTCATGTTGCCGGTGCCGCTGGCTTCCTTGCCCGCCGTGGAAATCTGCTCGGAGACCTCGGCTGCGGGCACTATCTTCTCTGCCAGGGAAACGCTGTAGTTCGGGATGAAAACCACCTTCAGTTTGCCTTTGATGCGATGGTCACGGTTGATGACCTCTCCCACGGCATTGATGGCATGAATGATCTTTTTGGCCATGTAGTAGCCGGGGGCAGCCTTGGCGCTGAAGATGAAGACCCTCGGAACGATGTCCATGCCAGGATTGTCAAGCAGCTCCTGATAAGCGGCGATGATATTGAGGAGATTGAGATGCTGTCTTTTGTACTCGTGGAGACGCTTGATCTGCACGTCAAAGAGCGAGTCAGGATCAACGGAGACTCCGCACTTTTCCAGGATAAGCTCAGAAAGCACCTCCTTGTTCTGGCGTTTGATCTTGGCGAAGCGCTCCTGGAAGGATTTGTCGGAAGCGTGTTTTTCCAACCCCACGAGCTTGTCGAGATTGGTGGTCCATTCCGGACCGATTGTTTCGTCAACAAGAGCCGAAAGATTTGGATTGCAGGCTTTCAGCCAGCGGCGCGGCGTAATGCCGTTCGTCTTGTTCTGGATCTTTTTGGGATAAAGCGCATTAAAGTCCGCGAAGAGAAATCTCTTCAGCAGATCGGTGTGCAAAGCCGCGACTCCGTTTACATATCTGGAGGCTATCACGGCCAGATGGGCCATGCGGACATACTGCGGGGCACCCTCCTCGATGATGGAGAGGTTGCGCATCTTCTCGAGGTCGCCGGGCCATTTCTGGGCGACTTTCTGAAGGAAGCGGGAGTTGATCTCGTAGATAATGAGCAGGTGGCGCGGCAAAACCTTCTGGAAGAGCGGCAGCGGCCACTTCTCCAGAGCCTCCGGCAGGAGAGTGTGATTGGTGTAATTGAAGACCTCCGTGCAAATGCCCCAGGCCTCGTCCCATGAGAGGCTCTCCTCGTCAACGAGTACCCTCATCAGTTCGGCAACGGCAACCGACGGATGGGTGTCGTTGAGCTGCAGTGTCGCGTGCTTGGAAAAATTCTTCCATTGCCAGCTGGGGGTCTTCTTAAAGCGCCGGATGATATCGTGGATCGAACAGGCCACGAAGAAATACTGCTGAACGAGACGCAGCTCCTTGCCGGTCTCGGTAACGTCATTGGGATAGAGAACCTTGGTGACGGTCTCGCCGCGCATCTTTTCCTGAACCGCGTCAATATAGCCACCCCGATTGAAGATATCGAAATCGAACTCCGCGTGGGCGCGGGACTCCCACAGGCGCAGGAAGTTCACCGTCTCGGTGCCGTACCCGACAATCGGAATGTCGTGGGGAACTCCCGTCAGTTTGGCGGTGTCCACCCAGAAATAGCGCTTCTTACCGTCCTGATCCACACGCTCCTCGGCGCGCCCGTAAAGATTGACCGTAACGGCGTGTTCCTTGCGGGTGATGACCCAGGGATTCCCGAATTTAAGCCAGTTGTCCGGGCATTCGTGCTGCTGGCCATCCTTGATCTGCTGTTCAAAAAGCCCGTACTCGTAGTAGATGCCGTATCCCACTGCAGGATAGTCGAGCGTAGCCAGGCTGTCCATGAAACAGGCCGCCAGTCGTCCCAGACCGCCGTTACCCAACCCCATGTCCACTTCTTCCGAAAGGACGTCTTCCGGATTGAGCCCCAGGTCCTTGAGGGCTTCTATCGCGTTGGGCAAAATGCCCAAGGAAGTCAGATTGTTCTTGATGAGACGCCCCATCAGGTATTCGAGTGAGAGATAATACACGCGCCGCGCGCCGCTGGCTGTCTGCTTGCCCATCGTGGAAATAAAGCGCTCCATCACGCGGTCCTGTATGGCCAGGCAGGTACTCCACCACCAGTCGTGAAGCGTGGCCGTGTGGGTGTCGCGCGCCAGGGAATATTTCAGGTGGTTTAATATCGACTCCTTGATGGAATCGGGACTGTTTTCAAGGGTAAATTTGAAGGAGGGCTGGGTCAGGTTACTGGGCATATAAGTTTTTACACAATGCAGGAACGATTGGAAAGAGTTATTTATCGCTCAGAGCTTGTCCAATAACTCCTGTCCCAATTGCAGCACATAGCAATTCATGCTTCGAGCGAGGCAAAAGATTGTCCCGGTATGGCTACTTTCCAAAGCGAAGGTAGTAGAGAAGTATCGCGACCGTAGTCCAGTTAGATTCTCCCCTCTTGATGGCCCTCATGAGCTGCGAAAGTGTCAGCGCCACCACCGTGGCATCTGGCAGATCCTTTTCTTCGGGCGCATGGGCAGGCCGGTTATCCACTCTAACCACATAGGCATAAACAAAGTTGGTAGATCTCGCAGGGTATGGCGACAAGCGCAAGAGAAGCTTCGCCGAAAGCACCTCGTATCCCGTCTCCTCAGAGACTTCTCTGCGCAATGCCTGCAGGGGCGTCTCTTTTTTTTCAACGCCCCCATTGATAACTTCCAGCTTGGGTTGATCAAAGAAAGGCCTGGTCTGTCTTACCATTACAAATTTTCCATCTTTGCGAATAACTATTGCGGACACGCCAGGTGCCGGAGTTCTGATTCTATAGTGAACCTGCTTCACGTAATCAAATTTGATCACATCGAACCAGGGACAGCTCCACTCAACGGAAAGATTCTTAATTTTATTTGAGCGCAGATTGAGAAGCATAAAAGCGTCTACGCCACGTCGGGAACCTTGTTCTCGTGGGCACCCTCCGCGCCTTTGCGGACGATCCTGGGACCGCGCTTGCCCTCAACAACCGGAGCGTTGACGATCACCTCCGCGATATCGTTTTCGTGCGGAATCCGGTACATCACGTCGGTCATCATGTTTTCCATGATGGAACGCAGTCCGCGCGCGCCCGTCTTGAGCTCGACGGCCTTCTTGGCGATGGCCGTGACCGCGTCGCGGGTAAAAGTCAGCTTGACCCCCTCAACCGCGAAGAGCTTCTGATACTGCTTGACGAGGGCGTTCTTGGGCTGGGTGAGAATATGCTCAAGCTCATCGGAGCCGAGATTGTCCAAAACACTCACGACCGGCAGCCTACCGATGAACTCGGGGATCATGCCGTACTTGATAAGATCCTCGGGACCCACCAGATGCAGGATCCTCTCGGGATCCTCCTGCGCCTCCACGTCCTTCTCCTCACCGCTGGCGCCATAACCGAGCACCTTGACGCCGAGGCGGCGGTGGATCATCTTGTCGAGCCCCACGAAGGCTCCGCCGCAGACAAAGAGTATGTTGGTAGTGTTGACCTGCAGATATTCCTGATTGGGATGCTTGCGGCCACCCTGCGGGGGCACATTGCAGGTAGTACCTTCCAGAATCTTGAGAAGCGCCTGCTGGACGCCCTCGCCGGAGACGTCGCGGGTAATGGAGACGTTATCGGTCTTGCGGGCAATCTTGTCGATCTCATCCACATAGACGATTCCCATCTCGGCGCGCTTGATGTCGTAGTTGGCGTTTTGCACCAGCCTCAAAATGATGTTTTCCACGTCCTCGCCTACGTAGCCGGCCTCCGTGAGAGTGGTGGCATCCGAAATAGCAAAAGGAACGTCGAGAATCTTGGCCAGGGTACGGGCCAGATAGGTCTTGCCGGTGCCGGTGGGCCCGATGAAAAGAATATTGCTCTTCTCGATCTCAACATCGTTCAGGAAGGCCGCACCGGACACAATACCGGGATCCAGCATGACCTTCAGGCGCTTGTAGTGGTTGTAAACGGCCACGGAGAGGATCTTTTTGGTCTCATCCTGGCCGATGACAAAGTCATCAAGATGCTTTTTGATCTCGGCGGGCTTGAGGAGCTTGAAACTCTGAACAGGCGCCGGAGCGGTCCCCTCCGCGGGGGCAGTCGCTTTGGTCTCGCGCTCAATGATCGTCTTGCAGACGCTCACACAGTTGTCGCATATGTACACGCCAGCGGGCCCCGCAATCATCTTGCGGACCTCCGCCTGCGATTTGCCGCAGAAACTACAGAACGTCATGCGTGTGGGCTTTGCCATAAAGTGGACTCATTATCCATGTTTTAGAGGGATATTCAAGCCCTTTAGATTCCTCCCCTTATAGGAGAGATAGAAGACATACAAGACGTAGAGGACTTATGGGCAACCCAGACACACGGAAAACTACAGGATGTATGTTTTGAAGTCTATGAAAGCTACTTTGACTCCGCCATCATCTTGGTGTCCTTGACCGAAGTCACCACATGATCCACAAGCCCATATTTGAGGGCCTCTTCTGGTGTCATAAAATTGTCGCGGTCGGAGTCCTTGCCGATCTGATCGGCAGTCTTGCCGGTATGCATGGCCAGGACCTCGTTGAGGATGGTCCTCCAGCGCAAGATCTCCTTGGCAGCAATGGAGATATCGGTAGCCTGCCCGCCCGCCCCGCCTGATGGCTGGTGTATCATGATGCGGCTGTGCGGGAGCGCGTAACGCTTGCCCTTGGTGCCGGCGGCCAGAAGGACGGCCCCCATGCTGGCGGCCTTGCCCACGCAATAGGTAACCACATCGCATTTGAGGAACTGCATCGTGTCGTAAATTGCCATGCCGTCATGAACGGAGCCTCCCGGGGAATTGATATAGACGTGGATGTCCTTTTTGGGATCCTCCATCTGCAGATATAGCATCTGGGCTATGACGCCGTTGGCGACATAATCATCAATGGGAGTGCCAATGAAAATGATCCGGTCTTTGAGCAGGCGGGAGTAGATGTCCCAATGCCGCTCGGTGCGGCCGTCGTTCTCGATTACGCTGGGTATGGGTAGATAGTAGCTCATGGGTAGAGTTATTTACGGCATGGAAGGGTACATAGGCAAGACTTTTAAACCAGGTATTGCCGGCATTCACTTGTATTAGATCAATAAAACGTGATATGTTCTATCATGAACGCTCACCAAATATACCAGACGCACTTCAATAGGGATATTCGGAGAGGACTGCGCTCAGAGCTGGAATCGGGCGTACTGCTGGTGGAGACAGCGAAACTTGCTTTCTGGCGTTTTCTTCCCCTTCTTGAAAAGCTGCGGCCCGGCCACTCATGCCTGGCAAGCCTGAGCGATCTTTTGATAAAGAATGGTCCGCCCACGATAGCAACCAGTGCGTTGAGTCGGACGACCATGGGAAATGGGATCTTCACGCGACTCCAGACGGTATTAGGCAGAGGAGATAGCTGCGAGATGATAGAGACTCTGCTAACGCCGCAAAGATCCCCCGAAATAACAGAGTACTCTGCCATGACACCGCGTGAGCTATTCGAAAGGCTCAAACAATCCAAAGACCCCGTACATCGGATTTTGGGGCAATGGAGCCCCCCGGAAAGAGAACCCAAGACTTGTTTTGGAAAGCTACTTGAGTATCATGTATTCGAAGCTCTCAAGTCCAGTATTGTACTCCACAGGGCAAGACATAGTATGCCGCTACCAGGGTCACGGGAATACTGCAGGCAGAATTAAGAAGAGCCCCTTACCTCTCACCGGTCACCAGGCCGCGCATCGTGCCGGGCTTGAGGGTACCGATGTAATCCAGAAGGATTTTGAGGACCTTGCCATCTTTCTTTAAATCCGCCGACAGGTACTCTGGCAAATGCTCAAATGTATGCGGTTTCCTGAAAATCTTGAAGGCGCGAAAAGCCTCCTCGATATCCTCCTGAGCAAAGCCGTTGCGCTCCATGCCCACCTTGTTGATGCCAACAAGAGCGGCGTGATTGCCATGAGCCATCATGAAAGGCGGCAGGTCTTTGACAAGCACCGAGCCGCCCGCCACCATTACATAAGAGCCGATGTGGACAAACTGATGGACGGGAGTAAAACCACCGATAATCGCATAATCGTCCACGACCACGTGTCCGCCCAGCGTCGCATTGTTGCTCATGACGATATGCGATCCCACCTGGCAGTCGTGGGCAATGTGGACATAAGAGAGAAAATGATTGTGGCTGCCGATGCGCGTGGGGATCTCATCCGTGGTGCCACAGTGAACAGTCACAAACTCGCGAAAGTCGTTCTCGTCACCGATGACCAGGGCCGGATCTCCGCCATTGTATTTGAGGTCCTGGGTCAGACCGCCAACATAGGCGTAGGGATGGACACGATTGCGTCTGCCGAGGGTCGTATTCCCGTCGACGGTGGCGTGGTGCATTATAACGCATTCCTCCCCCGCTTTCACGCGGCTTCCCACGTAAGCATAGGCACCCACTTCAACGGTCGGGTGAAGAGCGGAACCTTTTTCAATAATAGCCGTGGGATGAACCGCCATAAGCTTATTCAAGCACAAGGGAAGGCCGGGGAGCAAGAGTTTTACCGAGGAGCGTGCCCGTCCAACGGCCCGCCCCTGAAACGGCACGCGAGCAACCGCATTGCTCCATCATCGAGCAGGTAAGGATTTTTCTGCAGTCGAAGAGATACCAGATGGAAAAACGATGGGTCGTTTTGCAAGATCCCGTCGAGAACTCCCGGCGGATAGATGAGGAGATCCACATCCCCGTTCTCCCCCGGATAGAGCTTCAAGGTAAGAATGGCCTTGGGCATTCCGAAGTGTTCAATCAATTTATTGCCGTCAAAAAGATAGTCGACAATAAAGTCGTGGTTGCCCACCGCCGAAGAGAGCCCCGCCACCCCGTACTCCTGCGCGCTGTTTAAAAGAAACCGGGGGAACCCCCGTCCGTTGATCTGGTGCAGGCGCAGGCCAGTCCCGGACAGGACATTCGTCGGCCGGCAGAGCCAGTCCACAGCCAGACCATCATGAAGATGATAAAGGGACTTGAGCTCCTCCAGAGTCCTCATGTCGGCTGGTCGCTCCAGATCGCGCCAAGCCGGTAGGCTCCTGCATACGATCGGATCATGTCCGACATTCGCGACGCTGGCCACGTACATGGCGGGTCTTTCTCCGCAGGCAGAGCGCACGGCCGCGCAAAGCGGCGGCAGAACCGCGGAGAGCGCAACGATGCTCCACGCTATCGGCCGCACCCCCTTCGACAGGAAGACGCCTATTACCAGCATAAGTCCAAACACAACCACCTCAGGAAAATAACGCCATTCTCCGGTCCCCGTATAGGCCCCGGTCACAAACGCCGCGGCAAACGGGAGGAGCGCGCCCCCGCCAAAAACAATCAACTCCCTCCAACGCAACCGGAGAGCCGCCCTGCCGCACCACAGAATCCACGCAAGCCCCAACAGGGTAATCAGGGCAAGGGGTTTTCTGGGGGAAAGCGCGACTGTTTGGCATAGGCAAAGCCAGAGCTTTGAAAAGATATCAAGCAGCGAGGCTGTCTTTACAAAGGAAAAGCTTGGCAGGAGAAACGGTGAGAGAAACTGTCCGGCTGCCATCCCGACGCCAACCAAGAGTACGGATAAAATACCGATTGTTTTGAACTGCCAGGAAAGCCTATCGGCGAGAATCACCACAACGGCAGGCAACGCAAAGTCCAACAGGTATAAAGGCTCGGCAAATCCACCCAGAAAGCCCAGAGGCAAAAGCAGCCAAAAACCCCTACGCTGCTTGAGCGCGGTGAAAAGCACCGCTATTGATAGAAGGGTGATGGCAAACCCGCCCGCGTGAAAGGCCGGCCAGATAACCCCCTGCAAAACCCCAAACAGGTTGAAAACGGGACTGGTGAAAAGCGCCAGATGCAAAGCCGCGCAAAGAACGGCCATGCGCCGCCCCACTCCCATGAACGTCGAGAAGAACCAGACCGAAAAGCAACCCAGGATGGCCCCATAGACGAGCATTTCCCAGAAGAGCGGGGCCAGATAGCTGGCGGAAAATTGCTTGAAGGCCCAGTACAGGGGCATATCTGGAAAGAAAAACTTCGCCTGTGAGAAAGTCCAGAAGAACCAGTGGCCATGGCCCTCCACCATATCCCTGTAAAAACACGGAAGAAAAAAGACATCGCCATTGTAAAGGGACAAACCCCAATACAGGTTCATGCAGGCACACAGAAACAAAGCCGCCGAAACAGAATAAATAAACGCCTTGTTTTGCACTATTTTCAAGGTAAAAATCGGATCACTTCCCGCAGGAGAACTCAAGCTTTTTCTGCGTTCTTTGGACACATTTTTCCAATAAAAACCCCCTCGAAAACCTTGCGATCTTCAGGGGTATCCTTTAGACTTGGAGACATTATTTATTAATTCCATGTCGAACGATTCCAAGACCAAAAAAGAAACCGCCGCGTCAAAATACGACGCCTCCCAGATCACCAAATTGGAGGGATTGGAGGGAGTACGCAAACGCCCCGATATGTATATTGGAGACACCCACGAGCGGGGACTGCACCACTGCGTCACCGAGATCGTTGACAACTCGATCGACGAGGCCATGGCAGGGTTCTGTGACACGATAGAAGTGGCTATCCATCTGGACGGTTCCTGTAGTGTTTCTGACAATGGACGCGGCATACCGGTTGATATGCACCCCAAGTATGGAATACCAGCCTTGGAACTGGTTCTGACGAACCTCCACGCCGGGGGAAAATTTGGGAGTTCGGACGGCAACAAGGGTGCCTATCAGGTATCGGGGGGACTTCACGGCGTGGGAGCCAAGTGTGTCAATGCCGTTTCGGAGTGGTTCGAGGCGGAAGTCTGCCGCGAAGGCAAGGTGTATCACATGAAATTTGCCCGAGGGAAGACCATCCAAAAAATCAAGGTAATCGGAAACACCAAGACGACCGGGACCAAAATTACTTTCATGCCTGACCCGGAGATCTTCGAGTCCACCCGCGAATTCAAATTTGAGATACTTTCCAAAAGGCTCCGCGAACTGGCCTTCCTGAATCCGGGACTGACCATCAAACTCAATGACGAGAGATCTTCCAAGAAGGAAGATTACAAATTCAAGAACGGCATCGCGGAATACGTTGTCTTCCTCAATCAAAACAAGGAAACCTTCCACAAGGTGATCTCCTTCAGCGGTGAGGCCCTTCCCACCGCCAACACCCAGACCAACACCCCCTTCCCCGAGGCCAGAAAGGAAATAGATCCAGACGCCCCGACCATCAAGGTGGAGGTGGCGATACAGTACAACGACAGCTACAACGATCTCATTTACGCCTACGCCAATTCCATCCACAACTTTGAAGGCGGCACGCACGTCTCCGGCTTCCGTACCGCCCTTACCCGCGTCATCAACAACTACGCCAAAGCCAACAATCTTCTGAAGGAGAAGGATCCGGCGATCAGCGGCGACGACGTCCGCGAGGGACTCACGGCTGTCATCGCGGTCAAGGTACCCAATCCCCGTTTCGAGGGACAGACCAAGACCAAGCTCTCCAATTCCGAGGTGGACGGCATCGTCCAGAAAATCGTCGGAGAGAAGCTCAAATATCACTTCGAGACCGAGCCGGGCGTGGCCAAGAAAATCATCGAGAAGTGCCTGATGGCCGCGCGCGCGAGGGAGGCCGCCCGCAAGGCCCGCGAGACCGTCCGCAAGGGAGCGCTCTCCGGCGGAGGTCTCCCCGGAAAGCTGGCGGACTGTTCGGAACGCGACCCCAGCCTTTGCGAGCTGTACATAGTGGAGGGCGATTCGGCGGGAGGCTCGGCCAAGATGGGACGCGACCGCCGCACACAAGCCATCCTACCGCTAAGAGGAAAACCCCTCAACGCCGAGAAGGCGCGCCTAGATAAGCTCCTCAACAACCAGGAATTTCAAACTCTCATTACCGCCATCGGAACCGGCATCGGCGACCATGAGGGAGAAGGTGCCTTTGACCTTACCAAGAGCCGCTACCACAAGATCATCTTCATGACCGATGCCGACGTCGATGGCTCGCACATCAAGACGCTGCTTTTGACCTTCTTCTACCGCCAGATGAAGGGGCTGATCGAAAGCGGCTACATCTATCTGGCCCAACCGCCTCTTTACAAGGTAAAACGCAAGAAACGCGAGCAATACGTGCAGACCGAAACCGAGATGAACAGACTGCTCAATGAGCTGGGGTCTGAAGAGGTCACGCTCAAGCGCCTGAAAGACAACCACACCTTCACCGACAAGGTTCTGGACAGGATTGTGGATCTGCTGGCCAAACTGGAGCATTTGGGGGGCGGCATAGTCCGCCACGGATGCCCCCTGGATATTTATTTGGACGAGCATACCAAGAGCGATGGCGAACTGCCCGGTTACATAGCCAAAGTGCGCACCGGCAACGACGAGGTGTTCCGTTTCCTTCATACCGACGAGGAGCTCTCCGAGTTTTATGAGGAGATGGGAATCGACGATTCCACCCTTACCAACTTCAGCAAAGAGATTGAGGAGGACGGCCAGAAGATTGTCCAGAGAGTCAACATCGCCGAGATCTATGAAGCAGCCGAGATGAGCCGGACACTCTCCGAGATCAAGAAGCTGGGCTTGGACGTCCAGAAATTCAGCAAGTCCGAGGAGCCTTCCTATCACCTGACCGAGAATTTTTCCGAAGGCAAAAAAGCCCCTGCCCCAATTAAACTGTTCTCCATACTGGAAATCATCACCAAGATCCGGGAAATAGGACGCAAGGGACTTACCATACAGCGCTACAAAGGTCTTGGAGAAATGAACTCCGACCAGTTGTACGAAACCACGATGAATCCCGAAACCCGCACGCTTTTGAAAGTGGATATCGCTGATGCCGTGAAAGCCGAACAGATCTTCAGTATGCTGATGGGCGAGGACGTGGCCTCTCGCCGCGCCTTCATCGAGGATAACGCCCTCAACACCAGTTACTTGGACGTCTAATACATGATTCCAGCAGAACATATTCCCCATCTACCCACGTGGTTCAACCTGAAAACTGCGGGGGCCATCATTCTCGTTGGCCTGGGACTATGGTTCCTTTTCAAAGTGCTGGGAGAAGTCATCAAAATACTCATTGCGCTGACCATCATTGGCGCCGGGATATTTCTTCTGGGCAAAGAGTTCCACTGGTTCTAAACTTTAACAAACCTATTATCATATGTCAGACAAAGACAACAATACACCCTCTTCAGAGAACAATGCCGCGCCTGCGACGCCCACCGCCCCCGGCGGCGGTCGCGTGCTGCCGGCCTCCGTCACCGAGGTGATGCAGTCAGCCTACATTGACTACTCGATGTCGGTCATCGTCTCCCGCGCCCTGCCAGACGCCCGTGATGGTCTCAAGCCGGTCGCCCGGCGCATTCTCTACGGGATGAACGAGATGGGGCTGAGGCACAACCAGGCTTTCAAAAAGTGCGCCCGTATCGTGGGAGACGTGATGGGAAAGTACCACCCGCACGGAAATCTGTCGGTCTACGACGCTCTCGCGCGCCTGGCGCAGCACTGGGCGCTGCGCTACCCGCTGGTGGATCCGCAGGGAAACTTCGGCTCAATTGACGGCGACTCTCCGGCGGCCGAACGATATACCGAGGCGCGCCTTACAAGCCTGGCCGAGGCAATGCTGGAAAACCTCGACGAAGACACGGTGGATTTTGTCAAAAATTACGATGAGACGGAAATCGAGCCCTCCGTGCTGCCCGCCGCCATTCCAAACCTCCTCATGAACGGGGCCATGGGGATCGCGGTCGGAATGACGACCAACATTCCGCCACACAATTTGGGAGAACTTACCAAAGCCATCAACGCCCTCATTGACAATCCCAACATCTCCCTGGACGCGATTATCAAGCATATCCCCGGCCCTGACTTTCCCACAGGGGGCGCCATCCTCGGCCACGACGGCATCGACAAGTACCTGCGCACGGGACGCGGCAGCCTGAAGGTACGCGGCATCGCAGGAATCGAGGAGATGAAGGGCGGCAAGGAACAGATCGTCATCACAGAGATCCCCTACAACGTGAACCGCGCGACTCTGGTGACGCAGATCGCAGACCTTGTGCACGACAAGAAGCTTGAAGGCATCAGCGACATCCGCGACGAGTCCGACGAGCAGACCCGCATCGTGATTGAACTCAAACGAGGCGAGATTCCCAAAGTGGTGCTCAACAACCTCTACAAGCAGACGCAGTTGGAAAGCAATTTCTCGGTCATCCTCCTGGCCCTCGTCAACCGTCGACCCAAGGAGATGAACGTCAAGGAACTCCTAGAAGTCTACCTAGAACACCGCCGCGACGTCGTGAAACGCCGCACCGCCTTCCGCAAGAAGAAGGCTGAAGACCGCGCGCACATCCTGGAAGGCTACCGGATAGCGCTGGCCAACTTGGACGACTTTGTAAAGATCATCCGCGCCTCCCAGAACCGCGAGGAAGCCCGCGAGAGACTGCTCAAAAAATACCCTCTCTCCGAAAAGCAGGTGGATGCGATCCTGGATCTGCGGCTCTATCAGCTGACCGGCATGGAACGGGAGAAGATCGAAGAGGAATACAAGCAACTCCAAAAACTCATTACGGAACTCAAGGAAATTCTGAACAGCGAGAAGAAACTTCTGCAGGTCATCAAGACCGAGCTTGGAGAGGTCGCCGAGCGTTTCGCCTCACCCCGCAAGACCCAACTTTTAAGCGACGTCGGCGAGATGCGCATGGAGGATCTGATTGCCAACGAAGGATGCCTGGTGACCGTGACACACACGGGATTCATCAAGAGAACACCCTTCAGTGCCTACCGCAGCCAGAAGCGCGGCGGCAAGGGTGTCATCGGCACGGGGACGGCCGATAGCGGGGAGAATGAGGACTTTGTCGAGCAGCTCTTCGACGCTTCCACGCACGACACAATCATGTTCTTCATGAACAACGGGCGCGTTTATGTGGAGAAGGTCTACGACATACCCGAAGGCAGCCGCACAGCCAAGGGCCGCTCGATTGCCAACCTTCTGGAGCTCAAGGGCGAAGAAAAGCCCGCCGCGATGCTCTGCATCAAGGACTTCTCGGCAGACCGCTTCATCGTACTGGCCACCAAGAACGGCGTCGTCAAAAAGACGAACCTCTCCGAGTACGCGAACTTCCGCAAGGGCGGCACCATCGGAATCGTCGTCGATGACGGCGATCAGGTGATGGCAGCCAAGCTCACCAAGGGCAACGATGAGATCATACTTCTCACCCAGCAGGGAATGTCTATACGCTTCAGCGAGGAGGATCTGCGCGATCAGGGACGGGCCACCCGCGGTGTGCGGGGCATCACACTCAAGGAAAAGAACGACGCGGTCGTCTGCATGGAAATCGTGGATAGGGAGACCACAATACTTGTGGCCGGGCGCGACGGTTACGGCAAGCGGACCAGCTACGACGAATACCGCCTGCAGGGACGCGGCGGCAGCGGAATTATCGCGATCAAAAGCGACTCCGTGGCAGGGGCGCTTTCCGTGAGGGAGACAGACGAGATCATGCTCATCACCCAGCAGGGACAGTCCGTGAGGACGGCGGTCAAAGAGGTCCGCGTCATCGGGCGCTCGACCTCGGGGGTACGGCTTATCAACCTTGAAAAGGGCGATACCCTGATGGGGCTATGCAGGGTGGCCGAACCGGAGGAAAAGGAGGGGTAATAGCTTTTAGCCCGGGGTTAAAACCCTGGGCTAACCATCGAACCGTCCCATCCGGGACGGGGGATGCCAAAGACAAATGCTTTTTATGCGAAATAACAATTGTTATGGAGTGCTGGCCTCAATTCCTTTTGCTCAACGGTATTGAGCCGGGTCCATGCCTACTGCCCTCATTTTTTGCTCAGTAACCGCCATCAGGTGTAAAAGAAAATCCATTAGGACAGGCTCATGCTCGCAGTACTTTTTTCGCCGTCCGTCCAAAACAATCGTATAATAAACAGGATCGTATTTATCGCCCCAGTACCGAATGTTCGGGTGCTGGAGAGGTTGGAAAATCGCCTCTAATTTATCCAATGCATGCACTAGCTTTGCTTCGGGTGTCTTATTCTCATTAAGCTCCCCCCAAAGAGAGATCAATTTTGTTGCAGAATCTCCGTCAGGCGCAATTTCTTTTAGCTTTTGCATAGCCGCTTCTTCCCTTTCGTGTTGCTGGCCTCTGGCAACTTGGTCATTGACAGTCAAATAGACGGGAGTATCGCCCGCAATGGCTTCGGGTAGGTCATGAATCGCTATCATCTCATACACTCTTGCAATGTCTACCGGGGTTTTTAGTCTTGGCCCAAAGTGCATGGCCATCATCTGCATATTGAAATAATGGCCTGGAACTGTCTGGTGCTGGTTATTGGGACGCAGGGCATTACGTTTTACCTCTTGCAAGGTTGCGGTGACAGACAAATACCCATAGAGGCGAGAAGTAAAATCTGCATCTGATGACATAAAAATAATTAAACGGCTTATATGCAAACAACGATTTGTTCTTCAATCAAACGTCATCTATACGATACTCTTATAAGCAGCTGCCTCCCCGCCGAATTGGTAAAGCCTCTGGTAGCCCTCACAGGAACGCATCAATTCGTCATGGGTGCCAAAGGCAATTAGACGGCCTTCCTCCATATAGGCTATCCGGTGGCAAAAGTAGAGACTCTTGAGCCTATGACTGACGATCAGTGAGGTGCGTCCCGACGCCAGATCCTTAAGGGAAGTAAAAATTTCATTCTCGTTCTCGCTGTCCAGAGCGCTGGTCGGCTCGTCCATGATAAGAATGGGCGCGTCCTTGTAGAAGGCGCGGGCAATCGCGACGCGCTGGCGCTGACCCCCTGAGAGCTGACCGCCTGCCTCTCCTACCTTCGTGTCGTAGCCCTTAGGGAGCGTCATGATAAACTCGTGAGCGCGGGCCCGCTTGGCGGCGGCAACGATCCTCTCCATCCCGCCCGCTTCGTCGGAGAGCGCGATATTGGCTGCCACCGTGTCATTGAAAAGAAACGCCTCCTGTGGCACGGCGGAGATGTGCGCGCGCAAATCGGCGCAGCGCAACTGCATGATATCGATTCCATCGATCGTCACGGTTCCGGCAGACGGATCAAAGAGCCTGGGAAGAAGATTCAGCAGCGTGCTCTTCCCCGCCCCCGAAGGCCCGACAACGCCCACAGTCTCTCCCGGGGAAATGGATAGGCTGAATTCCCTAAGCGCGGGACGCTCGGCGTGCGGGTAACTGAAGCCGACATTTTTAAATTCGATGGCCCCTTTGATTTTATCGATCCTAACCGAGGAGGCCGGATCTTGCACCTCCAGGGGTTCATTCAGGAGCTGTTCTATCCTCATAAGAGAAGCCTGCCCCTGCTTGAGAGAGTTGTGCACCCCGCCAATCCTGCGCATGGGTTCATAGGCCATATAGATGGCTGCAATAAGCGGCAGGACCGTATTCAGGCCAAGATGAACCCTGAAGGCGTAATAAATCGCGACCGTAATGCCAAGTGCCGAAACAAACTCCAGAATGGGACTCAGCCCCGCCTGGTATTTGACTATTTTTAGCGTGTAACGTTGGAGGTCTCCGATGGCCTTGCGGAACCGGCCCAGCTGATAGTTTTCCTGCGAATATAACTTTACCTCGCGCGCGCCTCGGATGTTCTCGTTGAGAATGTCGGTTACAGTCGCCGTCTGCGCCTGGCTTTGCATGGCGCGATTCTGCAAATGAATGCCGAAAGAACGAATGGGAATGATACAGACGGGAATGACGCTCAGCAGGATGACCACAAATAGGATCTGGTGATTGACCACGGCCAGATAAACAACCGCCGACAGGGCGCTTACAAAGGTGATAGGGTATTTGATCAGATCGTTGGACACTCCCAGAAGGGTGTTTTGAAGCTGGCTGGTGTCATTGGTGGCCCGTGTCAGAAGATCGCCTGTGGGATGCTTCTGATACGTCAGCAGCGGCATCTGCTGGAGTTTACTGAAGACACGCGAGCGCAACTCATTCAAAACGGTGGTGCCGCAGTAGCTTATAAGATACGTGTTAAAAAAACCGCTGATTCCCCGGATGGCAAAGGCCAGCGGAAGGATCGACAGATAAAGGACCAATTCGCCGGATGGCACCGGATGATCGCCAAAAAGAATAGGCAAAACTTTTTGCGCCACAAATGGAATACCAAAACCGCTTGCAACTCCAAAAATCATCCCGCTGGCGATGGCCCAGACAAAAGCCCAACGAACCGGTTTCAGAAGGGAAAAATATGGCAGAAAGCGCTTCATGCAGACGAGCTTAGAGGATTTCCAGGCGAAACTAAAGCTCAAATAAAAATCCCGCCGTTGAAACCAACGACGGGAAAAGATCAGCCAGTTGGAACGTTGCCTTAGTACTCGCAGGGAATGGCGTACACGGTCGGGCACGCGGCAGGATAATAGCCATACCCGTAGTAGTAGGGACGATAGTAAGTATAGTGATATCCCGAGGGAACTGCGTAGCTATAATCAACCGGCATGGGAGCTGCTGGCTGGGCGTACTGATAACCGTAATAAGCCGGACGGGTGTAGTGGTCGTAGTAGTAATCGCGGTAGGCTGCCGTCTCGCGCTGGTCTCTGGCATCGCCCCAAGCAGCTCCCGTCACGCTTCCCAAAGCTCCACCAATCGCGGCACCCTCCAGTGCCCTATGAGACTGGGCTCCTATGACGCCTCCGAGCGCGGCGCCCCCCAACCCACCCATCACGGCATCGTGCTGCGCATTCGGGCCCATGCTTTCGCATCCGGCAAAGGCCAGGGTGACAGACAGAAGAGTTACACACAGTATCGTTTTCATACACGGGGGAGGTTCGGCGTCATATTTAAGAAATTAAATCCTAATAAATAGAAGGAGACACTTTTACAGTATTTTTAGAGAAGTACAGCCCATATGACGCGCAAGACCTGCGGCATTGCAAAAGCAAAACACCCCCGGTATGATCCTGTAATGAATTCCTCGACGAGCAGCAACCGCTACGTTGTCATTCTGGCCGGAGGACGCGGAGAGCGCTTTTGGCCATTGAGCCGCCGGCATCGTCCCAAGCAGTTGCTGAAGCTTTTTAACGGCAAAAGCCTCCTGCAACTCTCTATCGGGCGGGCCAGGCTTGTCGCCCCCAGGGAGAATATTCTCGTTGTTACTTCCGCGGATCAGCTGGGTGCGGTTCGGGCTCAAATCAAGAGCCTACCCAAAATGAACATCATCGCCGAACCCATAGGCCGCAACACCTGCTCCGCGATTGTACTCAGCACTGCTATCGTCAGCAGCCGTAACCAAAATGCCGTCTTGGCCGTCTTCCCTGCCGATCATCTGATCCAGACCCGGGACGGGCTCTTCAAAAAAACTCTCCTAGCGGCCTTTGACGAAGCGGCGCATGGCGACAGTCTTATTACCATTGGCATCACACCCACAGACCCAGCCACGGGATACGGATACATTAAAAGGGGTAAGCCGTGCGGGAACTTTTTCAAATGCGAGCAGTTTGTGGAAAAGCCGGACCTCAAGACCGCTGAACGCTATATGGCAAGCCACCGGTATCTGTGGAACGCAGGAATGTTTATCTGGAGCACAACGACCTTTGGAGGCGAGCTAAAAAGATATCTGCCAAAGATGTATACCTTCTTCCTAAGGTGGCGGAAGGCGGCCCCGAACCCAAAGGCTCTCGACAGGATTCTCGCCCGGGAGTATCCATCGGTGAAAAAGGTTTCCATCGACTACGCGCTCATGGAGAGGTCAAGAAAGATCCTCTGCGCTGCCGGAAAGTTTGAGTGGGATGATCTGGGATCTCACCCGGCCTACGGCAAACATCTGCCCTCCGATAGGAGCGGCAACCATTCGCAGGACGACGCGGTGTATGTGGACGCCTCTGGGAATATCGTTTGCGATGCACGCGGCAAAAAAAGCCTGACGGCCCTGGTGGGCGTGCACGATATGGTCGTTGTCCACACCGATGATGCCACTCTTATCTCCAGCAAAAACAACCCGGACAAGCTCAAGGAACTCCTGCGGATGTTCTCGGCGGATGAAAGGTATAAGAAACTGCTGTAGAAAAAATTATTTATATAGTATAGGATATATCTGATCCATATTCATCTTGACAAACAAAGGTTGCTTTGCTAACTTTCAAGAAATGCTATTGGACTAGCACCGTACAGCTCTATGAATACATTCCTTTCAAGACTGCTTGGCAGTCTCCCTGTAGCAGCCGCAAAATATAATGGTTTCATAAATGAATATGGTGGATGGATCATTCTTGGGGGTACTTTGGCTGGAGGGGCCGTTGGATTGGCCTTTGGCCAGACTGCAAAGGGGATCCTCTACGGAGGTTTGACAAGTCTGACAGCGACAGTTGGCACGGCTTTTACAGCAAGCCTGATCTCAAAATCCTGAACGCGAGAAAGCGATCACGCACGCGCTGCCCTAATTTTTCGGATTCAGGATTTCGCCAGCATGAACATCAACTCGGCGGAGGAAACCACCTTCTCCCCCACCCTGCACTCGGCGCTGGCGGTGGCCAGGGAGTTCCCACGGGTTTTGAGGAGCTTGACTTTGATAACGAGCTGATCGCCCGGCGTAACTGCCTGGCGGAATTTCACCTCGTCACAACTCATAAAGAAGGCCAACATTCCGTCCCGTGCGATCTTCCGCAACATCAGCAGTCCGGCAGTCTGCGCCATAGCCTCTATCTGCAACACCCCAGGCATCACGGGGAAACCAGGATAATGCCCCTGGAAAAACGGCTCGTCAATCGTCACATTTTTGATCGCGGTCAGCTCCATTTTCTCATCGTCAATGGCCACCACGCGGTCCACCAGCAGGAAGGGATACCGATGCGGCAAAATATCCATGACACGGCGGATATCCATCTGGGTCTCCTGGGGATCGACTACAAGGGGTTTGCCGGGAGCCCCCGGTTTGGACACGGAAGATTTGCCTGGAGACTTTTCCTGGCTCTTCTCATAAAGCGAGGCACACAATTTTGAGTTCAGTGCGTGGGAGGGCTTGACCGCAATAATGTGGGCCCTCAAGCGCACACCCAAAAGCGACAGGTCGCCGATGATATCAAGCATCTTGTGACGAACAAACTCATCCCGGTATCTGAGCGGCTCCTTGCTTAGGATCTGATCGCCCTTGATGACCACCGCGCAGTCGATGGACCCTCCCTTGATCTTGCCCATCTGGATCAGAGGTTCGATCTCTTCGTAGAACACGAAAGACCTGGCGGCCGAAAGCTGCGCCACGTAGTTCTCGCGGTTGATCGTCAGCGAATAGTGCTGAGTGTGGCGGCCATAGTCATCAGCGGAGGTACAGGTGATTTTGAGTGAATCCGCGGGAAGGGCGATCAGGGACTGGCTTCCCTCGGTAATGGTGATGGGGCCATCCAGCACAAACTCCGGCGCCTCTTTATCCTGTTCGAGCGGCTGGGCCTCGTGCAACAGGTTGACCCAGGGCTTGGCGGAACCATCCAGAATGGGAACCTCCGGGGCGTTCATCTCTATAAGGGCATTGGTCACGCCGCAGCCGTAAAGGGCTGAAAGCAGATGCTCGGGTGTCAGAATCTTGGCTCCGGCACTGGCGATGGCAGTAGCACGGTTCAAATCCTCGCCGATATTGGTAATAAGCGGCTGAACCTTGGGCTGTCCCAGCATATCAACGCGCTGAAAGACAATGCCGTGATCGACGGGAGCGGGCTTGATGGTAACGGCGACATCCGCGCCTGTGTGGAGTCCACGACCGGTAATGCTGACGGGATTGAGAATGGTGCACTGCTTCATGCGGTGAGAAACTAAAGGATTTTCTGGCCAAAAGCGAGAAGGATTCTCGAACCGTCCAAAACCGGAACTACTCCACTTCTTTGAGTTCGGTGATCCATGCGCCGTGGATCCCCGATATCGTCTCATCGTAATGCCCCGACACCGTGATGCGCTCGCCCTCCCCCAATTGGACAAGACCAATACCTCCCCAGCGGGGGGATTTATCCACCGTCTTTGAGACCTTGGAAACTCCCTGGGCGCTCCAATCATAGGTATAGCCGCCCTGAGCACGCGAGGGAGCCGACACTTTGTGGATCTGCGACGGAGAGTCGAAATACAATTCCAGTTCGGGATATGTATCGGCAATCTTCTGCTGAAGCTGAACCCTCTCGGCATCGCTCATGGGAACCTCCGGACCCGGTGAGCCGGGAGCGGACATATCTTGGGCGTATAGGGAGAGCCCGACGCTGCAAAGCACAATCACGAAGAGCCTCTGCATGGATGTTATCATGCATAAAATATCTGCCTATGGCAAGCGTATTGCCTTGCGCCGCGCATTCATGTAATGTGACGCCATGGCCTTTGAGTTCATATATGGCGACGATGAATATCTGGTGACACAGGCCGCCAAGTCGCGCTTCATGGAATTGGCAGTTGGCCTTGATCCGGAGTTTGGGGCAGAGATCGTCGATGGCAGTTGTCAGAAGGTGGAAGAGGTGGAGACTCTCTCAAAAAGGCTGCGCGAAGCTATTCAAACCATGGGGCTCTTTGGCGGATCGGTCAAGGCGGTATGGCTGAAGGGAATCAATTTCATCTCAGACAGTGTCGTGGGAAGGGCAGAGGGTACTTTGAATATCCTGGAAGACCTGAAGCCCCTTCTGGAAGGCGCTAATCCCGATGAAACGAAGATTCTCATCAGCGCCAATCCGGTTGACCGGAGACTTAGTTTTTTCAAATGGCTCATAAACAAGGGAAAGAGCCGCGAGATCGCCAGCCTGGAGGGACTCGACGCCGAGGGACTTAACAAATTCGCAAAGGCCAGGTGGCTCTCCTTTGAGCCGGAGGCCGCTGAGCTATTCCTCAAAAAGGTGGGCAGCTCTGCCCGGATGGTGGAAAACGAGTTGGAGAAGCTTTCGATTTATCTGAATGCCTCCGAAAAAACTCCGCAGAAGGTCTACTTGGATGTCGTCATGGAGTTGACCAGCGCCAGTGCCACAGGAGAGTTCTTTGAACCGCTTGAAGCCTTTTACAGCCGCAAAACAGGGTGGTCGCTGGAGTCCACACGGACCTACTTCGCCATGCAAAAGGACGCCTCGGCGCGTCCTCTTCTGGCCGCATTCTTTAACCGCAATCGGTTGCTACTCATGCTGAGGGCCTGCCTGGATGAGGGGCTGTGCAAGGCTGGCTTCAAGGGGCTGGCTTGGATGGCAAAGGCGGAAGGGATTAAAACCCGCTTTGGGGCCGAGAAAACGCCCTTCAATATTTTCGCGCAAAATCCCTGGTATTTGGGCCGCCTGGTGAAAGAGGCGGAGCGGTTCTCGCTGAAGGAGCTGCAGGCCATCCAGAAGGAGCTTGTAAATGCCTTCGAAAAGATTCACTCGGTCGACGAGGAGCTGGTAATGGAAGGGCTGATAACGAAATTTGCGAAGGGATAGGTGCTTGAATCCGCCTCCTAATAGTGGATCATGGATAAATGACACAGTTATCCACAGCCATAGCCAAACAAGCATGGACCAAAGAGGACGCCGAAAGGGCTTCTTTGATGGCTCCCGCTGTATTTGATAAGCTACAAGAAGAGTGCATCGGAACGCCACACAGTCCCAAGTACGCCGGAAACTTCTTTGTATTTCTGGTCCAATGCCTGTCACAGGCAAACCAGTGTAAGAATAGAGGACCCCGTCAAAAGAGCCTCGTTCGCGCCCACCTGTCAGCTAGAGCGGCTCTATTGTTAACTGCCGTCATTGATAATCCGGATTATCCCGGTCTGGCAGATATCCAAAGAGCGTTGGCTGCGAATCCAAGTGGGTATATCTCAATGAATAGCTATGCTGATGCTTATATAGGCATTGCCTCAGATGAATTAAAGACACATGGGTTCAATCGATTGCAAAAACTCGGACCAAGGTATCTGGCAACCGTCGGTTTATTACAGGCTTATTACAATAAAATAGGAGCCAATGATAACATTCCCTCCATCACCTGATTGCTAAGAGGCGTATCCTGCACTACAAGGACAATTTCCATTTGCACTTTTAGTACACGGGTCTATGATGAAGGAACTATGTTCCTCCTTGCTTCTATCAACCCCCTGATGTTCTTTAGCAAATCCGATCTTGCGGGCCAAATCATCTTTTTTGTGCTCTGCGCACTATCGCTTGTGGCCTGGACCACGATGATCGGCAAATATCTGCAGCTCAGGCGGATGAGAGGCTCCAATGCGCGTTTTGCCACTGATCTGGCCTCCGCCTCCGCCGTAACCGAGATCCCCGTCGACAAATATCCCGGCTGCCCCTACGCGGAGCTTACCTTATCAGCGCTGGGAGCCATTGAGAGAGCCCGCACGATGTCGGTAAGCGCCGATTCACAGATGGAACACGTGCTGAGCGCTGTTGAACGCGCTTTTAACACAGCCGCGCTGCGTTATGAGAGCAAACTGGTATTCCTCGGCGCTGTCGTCTCCGGCGCACCCTTCCTGGGACTTCTGGGAACAGTCTGGGGAGTCATGATCGCCTTCGCGGGAATAGCGATGGACAATACGGGAGCGGCCAGCATTCAGACGCTCGCGCCCGGCGTGGCCGCCGCCCTCCTTTGCACGGTAACCGGACTTCTCGTCGCCATTCCAGCGGTCTTCGGGTACAACTACCTGCTCACCAAATCCAAGGTCATGATGAGCGAACTGGAAAACTTCTCGTCGGCGCTGGCCGATCGCATTGAGCTGGAGAACTTCGCCTCCGCTCTTGAGCCCAAGAGCACCACCCCGCAGCCCACAGCGGCAGCAGCCACTCCGGGCGCTCCGGCAGCCTAGTCATCCCATGCCCAAAAGCCGTTCTCAGCGTTTTCACAGGCACGAGCCTCTCAAGGCCATGAGCGAGATCAACGTAACCTCTCTTCTGGACCTGTGTTTCTGCCTGCTGATCATCTTCATGATTTCAACGCCCCTGATACAGGTGACCAGCAAGCAACAGTCGATCCCGCTGAACCTGCCCGCTGAAAGCGCCAAAGAGCAGGCCGTCAAACAGGAAGTCAAATATCAGGAAATCTCCATAGACCAGGTGGGGCGCATCTGGTGGGGACAAAAGGAAGTGGAGCTCCCCCAGCTGGATAGTCTGCTGGAGAACCTGGCGCGACAAGGCAGCTCCCCCGTCATAGATCTGCGAGCCGACCGCACCATTCCTTACCAGAAGGTTGTGAGCGTCCTGGACAAAATCCAGTCCCACGGCCTCAATCAGATCAGTCTGCAGACAGTCTCGGAGTAGATTTATGAGCAGTACAGCAACCAGTCAGAAAAAGATATTTGAGATCCCCACTTATGAAAAGGGTCCCGCCGCCGCCCCTTACTGCATCAAAAACCCTGAAAGAGGCGATTCCATGGTTTTTTCTTCTCCCGAAGAAGGCCTGAACGATTGCTTTTTGTGCCGACACAAGATCGTGCGCGGGCAGACAAGAGGCGGAGGACAAGTCAGTGCGTCATTGAAAGAAGGGACAAAATACATCTTCCTGGTGGAAGGCTGTGCAAAGATACTACTGGCCACCGATATAAAAAACGGGAAGGCTCTGAAGGTTCAGTCCTACGACATGAGGGCTCCGTCATATTTCAAGGCCAACCCGGGAGATGCATTTATATTGGTGCCCGAAACAAATGGAGAATTTGTTGAATACTCTCCCGCGCCGCATAAGCTGCTCTTTGAGAATACTTCTCGCGTGGATTTTGGCGAACAGGTAACCCAGGTTCTCGCGGAGCCGGGATGCAAGAGTTGAAATGAACCCCTATGACAAAGCATTCAAGATCTCGGTAACGCTGCACATCTGCGTCGCGGCGCTCCTGGGTTTTGCTGTTTTGTGGAACGAGATCTTCAGGCCCCGTCCGGCCGCCATCTTTACCGTCATGGCACCTCCAGCCGGACTGATTGCGGGTGGGCCTATGAACAGCCCAATGCCGTCTCCAGAAGCCATAGAGGCCCAACAGGGACCCAAGATGCCCTCGCCTGCCCCTGCGCCAATGCCACAGCCGAGCAAGTCAAAACCGGTCAACCATGAGAAGCCAACGCCCATCTCCAATGTGATTCCCACCGACGATTTCTTGGACTCCACCCCGCCGACGCCAAAGACCGCCAAGAGCAAGACCAGTACCAAGACCATCAAAAAGGAGGCCAAACCACAGAAGATCTCCTACGCGGAGTGGGCCAAAGAGCATCCGCAAAAGGCGACAAAAACGAAGGCCTCCCACGCGCAGGCAACGGCAGTACCGGCCGCCGCCCCGAGTTTTGAACAGAACCTGGCCAGCAGACTCGACCGCCGCATACAGGAGGAGGGACAGGAGACTCCGGGGGTCGGACTTGGAGGAACGCCCGGCAGCGGGACGATGGGATCGGGGACACCGGGCGCGACGGAGGACGCCGACGCACTTTACGCAGGCACGCTTTATTCATACTTGAACAGCGTATGGGAAGAGCCCAAAGAGGTTGGGAACGTCCACCTGTACGCCAGCGTGGACTTTACGGTCAACAAGTCGGGAACAATCACCTCCTGGAAAATTTCCAAGGGCAGCGGATCGGAAGCCTTTGACAAATCGGTTTCCAGGGTATTCAAACAGATCAGGCAGGTGGCCACTCCACCCACGCCGCAGGAATACCGGCTTTCTGTAACATTCGAAACCAGAGACTCATAAATGCAACATATCCTAAGCACCCAGCAGTTTCTCGATAAGAGAACACTCGCTGGGATTTTTCGTCTAGCCGACAAGTATGAGCGGCTGGATGCCCTGGGAAAATCTCCCAGAACGCTCCGAGACAGGGTTCTTGCCTGTGTATTCTACGAGCCCAGCACCAGAACACGCTTTTCCTTTGAGTCTGCCATGCTCAAACTTGGCGGGCAGGTTGTCTCAACCGAAAGCGCGGGCTACTTTTCCTCCGCTGTCAAAGGAGAGACTCTGGAAGACACCATACGGATTATTTCGGGGTATGCGGACGCAATAGTCCTACGCCATAGTGAACAGGGAGCTGCCGCGAGGAGCGCCCGTGTCGCGGGCGTGCCGATTATCAACGCCGGAGATGGCAACGGAGAACATCCCACTCAGGCGCTCCTTGATATGTACACCATCTCGAAGGAGATTGGCCGCACCGACAATCTGAAGGTGGGGCTCACCGGCGACCTGCTTTACGGCAGAACGGTGCACTCTCTGACATACCTGCTGTCACTGGGTAAGAACATAGAGCTTTTTCTCGTCTCCCTCAAGGAACTCCGGTTGCCTGAAACTTACAGAAAATTTTTGACAACACATAACGTCAAGTTTCATGAGACGGAGTCCCTGGCAGATGCTATCCCGCAGGTGGATGTCCTTTATATGACGCGCATTCAAAAAGAACGCCTCCCCTCGGAAGAGATGCACGCCAGAGTGAAAGACGCTTTTGTCCTGACTCCGGCGCTCATGCATAACCTCGGGAAGAAAGCCATTGTCATGCATCCTCTTCCCCGCGTAAATGAGATATCGGCGGAAGTAGACAGCGATCCACGCGCGGCCTATTTCAGGCAGGCGCGTAACGGCCTGTACATCCGTATGGCGCTCCTGAGTATGCTCTTCAAGAAACAGTTGAGGCTGAACGGTTGATAATGGGATGTTTCCTTCCCCGCCGGGAGAGCCTACTTGAAAGCTTTATTTTTCTGTTGATAGATCCAGGAGAAACTGTTTATAATGGTTCTTCTGTCCGGGGTCTTAGCTCAGTTGGTAGAGCACCACAATGGCATTGTGGGGGTCAAGGGTTCGAGTCCCTTAGGCTCCAGTCTTCGCGACGCAGCGACAGCAAGTAAGAAGACTGTCCCGGTGTAGCTTAATATCTGGTGAAAAATAAAGTCAGTTTACCGCTGCGACTCTTCGCCTTGGCAGGCCATTCTAATAACTGCGAAACCGGATAGCCACTCTTGCAAATATCGTTTACTTTCTCTATACCTATTCCATGGATTATGAGTATGTTTATCTTCTTAAAAGCGAGATAGGCGACCATCATTATGTGGGACGTACTCATGATTTAAAGCCACGATTGGCTGAACACAATCGCGGAAATGTTCCCCACACCCAAAAGTTTGCTCCGTGGAAGATAATCGCCGCCACAGCTTTCGCCGATAAGGGAAAAGCCATTGCATTCGAGCAATATCTAAAATCGCATTCCGGCAGAGCGTTTGCCAGAAGACATTTCTAATCGCCCATGAATCTCTCACGCAACAAATTAAAGATCGTTATCAACAGGCCAATCGGCGATGTTTTTGAATTTACGGTAAATCCCAAAAATACACCACTATGGATTGACTCAGTGGCACATGAAGAGGCTTCCCCACTCCCTGTTGACGTTGGTACCGTTTATAAGAACAGAAGTCGGACGGGGAAGCAGTACACCTTCACTATGACTTCCTTTAAGCCAAATGATTTCTTCGAGATGATCGCATCTGATAAAAACTACCATGTACGCTACACCTACAAGCCAATTGATTCTTCCACTACAGAAATGGAATACGTTGAGTGGATGGAAACAGGGGACTTGGATGCCCCTTTTACCCAAGACGTGTTGGAGAAGTTAAAATCTGTAATGGAAAAATCATAACTCAAACACAAAACGGGCCGTTTATGGGCATATGGAACTCCCGTTTGCCATTCCGACTCCCGACAAAAAGAAGATTTCCGGAACACTGCGACCCTCTCCGGAAAAGTCCGAGGAGGCGATTGTTTTTGTCCACGGGCTCACAGGACACTCTTCCGAGCACATCTTTTATAATGCGGCGCGCTTCTTTCCAACGCACGGGATAGATACCATACGCTTCGATCTCTATCCGGGAGGGCCCGACGGACGGATACTCCCCGAGTGTTCGATCACAACTCACGCCAATGATGTGAACCTGGTGCTGGAGTACTTTCGCCCCAAGTATAAAAAACTGCATCTGATCGGTCACTCGCTGGGAGCCGTGACGGTCCTCTCCTCCAAAATGCAGCTGGCCGACAGCCTGCAACTGTGGGCCCCGGGAGCCTCGGAAGTCATCTTTGACCCCAAGCTGCCGCTCATCCAACTCATGAAGGGAACCGAGCTTTACCGTACCTGCTGGGCATTGGAGGCCGTCATCGGTAAAGAGATGGCGCGCCAAATGACGCTCTTTCCTCCTTCAAAGGTTGCGGCCAAAAGCCTTTGCCGACCGACATTTGTGGCCTGCGGCGATCAGGACGCCTTTCTGGGGGTTTCCATTAACTATCATAAACATTGCCCCTCCGAACCGAAAGCATTTATCGAGATCAAGGGCGCCGGCCACCAGTTCAACGAAGGCGACACGGCGCTGGAGCTCTATGAGAAGAGCCTGGAGTTCATAAGGGGGCTGAAGTAACACCCTCCCAGTCCCTGCTTGTCAGGCGCAAACACACTTGCCGGACTCTAATAAATTGCCTATACTTTCTGCGTTTAGCGATAAACACGAAAGATGATTCTCCCGCTTACATATTATGACAACCCCATTCTGAGAAAGAAAGGGCTCAAGATAACCGTCTTCGATCATAAAATCCGGGAGTTTGCGGACAATTTGCTAGAAACCCTCCAATCCCATCCGGCCATAGGACTGGCAGCCCAGCAGGTTGGCGAGGCAATCAATATCTGCGTGGTAGATACCACCCCGCGAGAGAAGGAACCGGAATTTCAGTACGTCCTGGATGGCAAGACACCCCCTATCAGTCTCATTGTGCCGATGATACTTATAAATCCAATTCTCAAGCTGGATAAGTCTGACCAAAGCACTTACAACGAGGGGTGTCTTTCCTTCCCTGGAATTTTTGCCGACGTCAAACGTCCTTCCGAGCTGGTCTGCCGTTATCAGGATAGCGAGGGCAATGCGCATGAGCTGCACTGCAACGGTCTCCTGGCCCGCGTTATCCAGCACGAGGTCGATCACCTGAACGGGATTTTGTATATCGATCGCATGAGCAAGAGCACGCTCAAGAAGATATGGGCGGAACTGGAAGAGACGAAGGCAAAGTACGCAAAGAAATAAAGTGCTTTATATTCCCCGCGCCTTATATCCTTTGGCCAACTCTATATATTCCTGCGCCCAGCTCTTTATCTCCTCCCGCCGTTTCGAATCCAGAACCCGCGCGATGCGCCCCGGGTTGCCCACAACCAGACTGCCCTCCGGGATTACCTCGTGTTCCTTGATCAGCGCTCCCGCGCCGATGATGGAATTTTTTCCGATCACGGCCCCGCTCAGAATCACCGCATTCATGCCAATCAGGCACTCGTCGCCAATCGTACAGGCGTGCACCATCGCCATATGCCCTATCGTAACGTATTTTCCAATGATCACGGGATGGTCGTCCGCCAGATGCAGGACGGCCCCATCCTGGATGTTGGTCCCCTCTCCCACCTCGATATAATTGATATCACCCCGTAGCACGGCGCACGGCCATACCGATACATTCGCTCCCAGCCGGACATCACCCACAATGACAGCCCGCTCATGGATGTAGGCGGACGGGGCAATCGAAGTCCCCTTGTCCAGGAACTGTTTAAGCCTACTGCCAACATTTTCGGGAGATATTGCCATCAGGCGTTTCTACGGACTATTCCACAGACTTGTCAAACGCCCATAATCATGTCAGTATGGCAATATGCGGTCTTTAGCCTTATTCGCGATACTGATAGCACCCCTGGCCACCCTTGCCATTCCCCATAATCTGTGGGAACCGCCCTTCTATGACGGAGTGGCCGCCCAGGTGGATAAGATACAGATCACCTATGACGATATCCGCAGGGAGATGGCTCCAATTGCCGTGCAAGTCCGGATGAGCTCGAAGGACCTGACTGAGTACAACGCAAAGATGGTGGATGTGGAAAAAGGTACGATCCAGATGCTGGTTGAAAGAGCACTTCTTGTAACTGAATTCAAGGGCAGCGGCTATACGATCCCAGCCAAAGCCGCTGAAGACGAATACCGCAAGCAGCTTAAGGAAAATTTCAATGACAGCACCAGCGACCTTGTGAAAGCCCTACAGGCACAGGGACTCTCGCTGCCAGATTACCGCAAGCTCCTGGGAGAAAAAATGATGGTTCAGGCTCTGCAGGAAAAATTCCGCAAGGGACTCCCCGAGATCACGCCCGACCAGATAGAGGCCTACTACAAGGCACACCTGAGCCGCTTTGCCAAAAGCGGCAGCGTCAGGCTTTCGGTCATCACCTTCAAGCCCCTGGCCGATGAGCCGGCCAGCGTACTTATTCAGACGGCCAAAGATATCAAGGCCAAGGCGCTCGCCGGTGAAAATTTTGCCAAGTTGGGGGAGGAATACAATCAGGAGGGCAATGTAGATTGGGGAACACTGAATACCACTGATCTCTCACCTGAATTGACCACCGCCCTGAAGGATTTGGCTGCCGGACAGATCGCTGAACCAATAAGCTTGGAGGGCCCCAAAGTACTTCTTGTCAAATTGGAGGAACGTCATGAGGATGGCGTGACCCCTCTCAAGGAGGTTTCCGAAACCATCAAGAAAGAACTTTTTGAGACCCAGGCCAAGGCAGCCTATGACAAGTGGATAGGCGAACTAAAGAAACGCTATTTCGTCAAAATCAACGAATGAAGTGGAGTATTTGCTTAGAGTTTGCCTAACTCTCTTATGAAAAAGCAGCTCACAATACTTCTTTTAGCGGTTCTGTCTGTGTTCCTCCTGCGTCCGTTGTTGTGGGCACAGGGCACGGCAGCGGAGTTGTCCCGGACCCACAACCAAGCTTCCAGCGGCTCGATCGTATTTAATGGGGCGATAGTCTTTACCGATGATCCCGAGTGGAAGGAAAAGTGGAGCGCTCCCCTTGAGGGGCTTCCCAACTTTGACGAAGTCAATGAGCTCCACCGAGGAAAGAGCGCCAAACTTTTGTTTTTTTACTGTTCTGCCCATTCGGACAGCGTTCACCAGGCGCACGTTAACTGCGACATCCGGATTAGCAAGCCCAATGGCAGGATAGTGGAAGAACGCGGGATAGATATATACAACGGTCCGGCTCTTTATCCTTTGGATGCCTACCGTCTCGCTTCCCGCGGGGTTACCCTATCGGCCGATCCCGACCAGCCGCTGGGGAAATGGCATATTGAAGTCACCCTGCGCGACCTCAATACCTCGGATGAGGTGGTTCTGGACAAGGAATTCGAACTGGTGGAATGAGTTTTCTCTCTACAAATCCTATTGTTTCTTGCAATCAGCGCCTTAATTTGAAAGACTTTCTTGTATGCTTCCCTCTGATCTGACCTCCCGCGTGGAGACCCTCAAGTCCCGGCTTATACCCATCGGGAGGTTTCTTTGACGTCTCAGGAAAAAGAACACAGATAGCAGAGCTGGACGCCATCATGTCCCATGAGGGATTCTGGGACAGACAGGAAGAGGCCAAAAAGATCATGGGGCAGGCTGCATCCCTTAAGAGAACCATTGAGCCCTACCAGAAATTTTTCTCCCGCATGGAAGATCTCGAGGTATTCGTGGAACTGCTCCATGAAAATGAGGATGAAAAGACTCTAAAGGAGTTCACGGAGCTGCTTGGCAGCCTTGAGACCGAAATAGGATCCCTTGAAGTTGCCAGTTTCTTAAGCGGCCCGCATGATGGTTGCAACGCAATTTTGAGTGTTCACGCGGGCGCTGGCGGCACAGAGAGCTGCGACTGGGCAGATATGCTTTTGCGTATGTATACTCGCTGGGCCGAGCGGCGCGGCTGGACGGTTGAACTGGAGGAAGTACAGCCCGGCGATGAGGCTGGCATTACCAAGGCCACCTTTAAACTCATCGGTGAGAATGCGTACGGATACTGCAAGAGTGAACGTGGAGTGCATCGGTTGGTACGGATCAGCCCCTTTGACGCGAACGCCAGGCGCCACACCACCTTTGCGGCTGTCGATGTCATAGCCGAAATCGAGGATGTGGAACTGGAAATCAAGGCGGAGGATCTCAAAATTGACACCTATCGTTCGGGTGGCAAAGGCGGCCAGCACGTCAACAAAACGGAAAGCGCCATTCGTATCACGCATCTGCCAACCGGCCTTATCGCCGCTTGTCAGAATGAGAGAAGCCAGCACCAGAACAAAGCGGTAGCGATGAAAATTCTTAAAGCGCGGCTTTACGAAAAAATGGAAGACGACAAACGCGCCACCATGGAGAAGTTCTATGGTCCCAAGGGCGAAATCGGCTGGGGCCAGCAGATTCGCTCTTACGTCATGCAGCCATACCAGATGGTCAAGGATCTGCGCACCGGGGTCCAGACGGGAAACGTGGCGACGGTACTGGACGGCGACCTGGACGCCTTTGTGGGGGGGTGGCTCAAGGCGGGATGCCCGCGCGAGCGCATGAAGGGTGTCAAAGAGGATGACTAGGTAATCGCTGAAATAGCCTTCGATTCGTCATTAAATTGGGACATGGCTGTTTCCATCGCCTGGAATCCCTGTACAAGCGTTGCCTGATCCTGTGAGATCTTTGTTTCGTCCTGCGTCAGCTTATTTTGTATATCGGTATTGTCCGTATTCAAAGCGTTCTCATCCTGTTGAACTTCTCCAGTCGAGCTCGTCAGTTGTTGGATGTAATTCGACATCAGGCCAGCTACACCTCCTGTCGCAGCGCTGCCCGTACCGGTTAATGGCGTGTTGAATATGGCCGCCACGGCATTGGGATTATTGTTCAGGGCATTATCAAACGCGGTCTGATCAACGATCGAAAGATTGCCAGTGGTAGTGTTGAAATCAAGCCCAATCTGGTACAGAGCTGTAACAGTACTGATGCCGGTATTTACTGTCTTGAAAACCATATTGGACAGATCGCTTCCCCACTGCTGAACGTCGTAATCTTCTGACAAAGGCCCGGTTGTGACCGACTTGTCTGCATTGATTGTGATATTGGTATCCTTGCTGATCAAACTGTTTACGGTGTTGTACGTCGTGATAAAGTTATTAATCATCGTGCTGGCATTCGAAGTGCTATTGGCAACGGTCGCGGTATCCGAATAGGGCGCATAGGTCGTGATCCCATTGGTAGTGCCTGTACTCGTCATCAGCTCCGGATTGACTGTGACCGTCAGACCTTCAATGCCAGTCACGTCGGGAGTCAAAGTGTTAGTATTGGAAGTCAGTTTGGATGAAGAGCCATTGACCGAAAAAATGCAGTTCTGACCATAAGTGGTGGTAGCCGAGGATCCCAAACCCAAAGCACTCAGAAGTCCAGTACTGTCGTTGAGCGATATCGCTGTACTGCCACCCGTTGAGTTGGTCAGTGTCAGCTGTCCAGATCCAGTATCAAAGTTGGCAAGCACCCCGGCACCCGATTGGTCAATATCGTTCATGATCGATTGAACTGAATCTGAGTTGATGTTGTAATTAATGGTCTTGCCGTTGATAGTAAAACTCCCCGCGCCATTAGTAAGGCCGGTCAGATTGCTGGTAGTTATAACATTGCTAAGAGCTGTATCGATGTTCATTGCGCCAAGTCCGGTACCATTTGCATTCTGACTTGTTAGTGTATAATCTCCCGATCCATTGGTCGTGGAAGTGGCATTCGAGCTATACAACTGCATGGCTTCCAAAAAGTTCGTCGTATCCGCACCGCTTCCCACGGTAATGGGGCCTGAGCTACTGGACAGAACCACCTCGTTATTGGAAAGAGAGGCCGTCACCTTGTTATCAGTGGCTGATGCTATGTCATCAAAGACTTTCTGAAGCGTGTCTGTCGGATAAATGGACACCTGGTTACCATCCACTGTAAATTGCCCATAATCATTGCCATTAACATCCGTGGCATTAAACGAGACAGGTATGGCAATATTTAGATTCTGCAAAGTATGGCTCAGATCGGCATCCGTCAAAGACTCAGAAACTGCTGTGCCTTGTATTGTGGTGGGAGTGGCCGGCTGGTAGATGGTAAAATTGTAGGTTCCCAAGGGAGTAGTACCATTGGAAGAGCCACTGAGAGCCGACGTCACGGTGGAGGTCGTTTTAGCCATGGCTACCGTTTGCTGATACCAATTGGATGTCGGACCGTTAAGAGTTGTTACAGATGTCTGCAGAGCGGTTAAGGCGCTGTTCAGACTACTGTACGCGGTCAATTGACTCTGATTATTACTCTCTTCTGTATTCAAGGCGGATTCCATGCCTTGCCGCTCGTTGGCTATTAATTCCTGAACCGTCGTCGACCAGTCCATGCCCGAGGCTAATCCCGATACAACAGAACCTCCGGAACTTGACGTCAAACCAGCAGCACTTGAACTTGATGATGACATATCTTTACACTATTTTTATCATTTCGGCACAATCCAGTCTCCTCTTAAGCAAGAATCATGCTAACTTGTCGAAAAATACCAGGAACTTTATTTGCGCTATAATAATCCACCATATATCCTGGCAGGCAGCCAGACCCCATCATGGCAATGGTCTTCTGTGATACCGTCCAGAAATGGCCTGATTCTTCAAAATGCCGACAAAGGTCATTTTTAAGCTTATCAAAATTACCAGTTAGATTTATATTGGAGGCATTTGGCGTTGATCTAAAAACCCTACCCTGAGCCGACAACTCCTGCATTTTTTCAATATCAGTTTGATTTTCAAGAATAAGAGCCGGACATTGTGTTAGAGTCATAGCCGCAGCACAACTTCTATGGCTTCCATCAGCAAGAAAATATCTAACTAGCGGATTTTCCTTTCTATATTCATTAAATTTATGCCCAGTCGTATCCCCAAAGTACGGTAAGAGTTCCTCTGCGCTCACGAGGATAACTGGGGGTATCTTGTGCGATAATCCCTCCCTACAAATAAGAAAGTAAGCCTGGAGCATCTTGATGTTATGCAAACACCTCCAGTTTGTGGCTACAACTTCCTCCGGTGAAACGAACAGCTCCTGCATCCAATCCCAGTGAGCACGATCTATGCTAGTTTAAAGGCTACAAGTTTCAGCTACTTTTGACCCGAAGGTTAAAAAACTATTATTCCTTATAGCAGCCTTAACTTTTGCGTACGGAATCTTACTGAGCAGACGGACAAACATTATTTTTCCGGCTTGATATGAGGAGCTTTATGGATTATAGTGTCCTTTCTTTGGCACCCGTAGCTCAATTGGATAGAGCGTCTGACTACGGATCAGAAGGTTGGGAGTTCGACTCTCTCCGGGTGCGAGTCTTGAAATCAACGGCTTACGCGATATTAAGAAGCTCCCTTGGGGTGCCTTTTTGATTCGGGAACATAAAGAGCCATTGGGAAGGCAAACATACGCTGCTTCTCACCCATGGCTCTCCCAAATTGCCGTTATTTTGAATGTGATTTAAATAGAATATAGAGAGGAGTATGTCATGTCAGACAGCGTAAGCTTACAGCGCAACCAACCCATACCAAATATTACAACTTTAAAAAAGATTATCGAGCGATACGAAAAGCCCTCGACAGGCCGGGCAGTCTGGCAAATCGTCAATACATTTGTTCCTTTGGTGTTGTTGTGGTACCTGATGTATTTGAGCCTGTCGGTATCCTGGTGGCTGCTGGTTCCGCTGGCAGTTCTGGCGGGAATATTACTTGTGCGCGTGTTTATCATTTTTCATGATTGCGGACACGGTTCATTCTTCAAATCGCGCATTGCCAATGATACGGTGGGTTTTATCGCGGGGCTTCCGACCTTCACCCCTTATTATCACTGGAAATGGCAGCACCTCATCCATCACGGCAGTGCTGGCAACCTGGACCGACGAGGCACAGGAGATGTATGGACCATGACTGTACAGGAATATCTGGCATCGTCGCACTGGAAGAGATTCACTTACCGTGTTGCCCGAAACCCCTTGGTCTTGTTTGCCATTGCGCCACTATACCTGTTTGTGATTGCGCATAGATTTCCATCACCAAAAGCCGCCCAGAGGGAACAACACTCCGTCCTTGCAATGAACCTGGCCATCCTCGGTATGGCCATTGGCTTGAGCTGGATTTTTGGTCTAAAGGCATATCTCTTAATCCAATTGATTATGATCATGACCATGGGAGGATTGGGCGTATGGATGTTCTACGTCCAACACCAGTTTGAGGGAGTTTACTGGGAACGCAATGAAGGCTGGGACTTTGCCGCCTCGGCGCTCCGGGGCAGTTCCTTTTACAAGCTACCGCGTCTCCTGCAATGGCTTACTGGCAATATCGGATTTCACCACATTCATCACTTGAGTCCCCGCATTCCCAATTACAACCTTGCCAGATGCCATCAAGCCATTCCTCTTTTTCAAAATGTCAAGCCCATCACGCTTTTCTCAAGTTTGAAATCGCTCAATTTTCGCCTGTGGGATGAGGAACATGGAAAGTTGGTCGGCTACAGTTATCTTAGGAGATTTCGGAGGGAGTAGTTACCGGTTGATAACGAAATATCCCCCGCAGAGACGGTGTTTCACGGATATGCGCCATCTGGAAAGGCATACTTAAGGAACAATTCGCTTCATCTCTGCCCCAAAGATCAGTATTTTTTCTGTCAATAAGATTTGCCTGAAAAAAATATTTTCAATATCGTGATTTTGAATGACCCGTACAAGAATATTCGTAGCCAGCCTGACCGGGCTTTTTTTGGAAATGGCTCTCATCCGCTGGCTTCCGGCACACATTCCCTATCTTGCCTTCTTTACAAATACTGTCATGCTGGGATGTTTTCTGGGGCTGGCCGCAGGGTGTGTTGCGGCAGGAAAATCCCAGCGGCTTATAGGCGGCACTCCCATACTCCTATTTTTATTGATGCTCTCGGCCATTGCCGTCTACGAATGCAGTCCTTTCTTGACGAAACTCGTTGATGTGGGGGGACAATTGCGAAACCCCTCAGAGGTATTCTTCGGAACTGAATACGCGTTTCACAACGATTTTTCCAAGTTTTATGTTCCGATCGAGGTCCTTGACGGATTCTTCTTCTTGCTCACCGCTCTGGTCTTCTTGGGCATCGGGCAGGAAATGGCACGGGCGATGGTCGAGCATAAATCCAGATTGGCTTCTTATGCGTGGAATATAGCTGGCAGCATTCTAGGAGTGCTGGTCTTCGCCCTGTTATCATGGCTGCAGACTCCCCCCATCATTTGGTTTCTGGCAGCTTCCGGAGGACTACTTTTTCTGCTATTTACCAGCAACAAGGGGCATCTATTGCTTCCCGAAACGATCTCCTTGTGCATGATCGGTCTATTGTCCTGTTCACAAATGGGCTTTGGTCTCATGAGTACTAATAAAGTCTCCTTCTACTGGTCGCCCTATTATGTGGTTCGTGTGGATCCCAAGTTCAATATTGTTTATGTAAATAATATCGGCCATCAGGAGATAAAGACTCTTTGCCCTAATGATATATATTCGTTTCCGTACTCGTTACGCAGGGATGTTGGTCTGCCTCCAGCCAAAAATGTTTTAATTATAGGGGCCGGCACCGGCAATGACGTCAGCAGGGCTCTGATGTGGGGCGCCGAGCATATAGACGCTGTTGAGATCGATCCGGTTGTCTATGAGATTGGCAAAAGGCTGCATCCTCTCAGACCATACGATAATAGCAGGGTCAGCGTCCATATAACCGATGGCAGACATTTTTTGAGCTCGCCTACACACAAGTATGACCTGATCATATTTGCCCTTGTGGATTCTCTGGTGCTGCATTCCAGTTATGCCAATACAAGGCTTGAAAGTTTCTTGTTTACGAAAGAAGCGTTTATGGACGCACGAAAGGCATTGAGCCCTGGAGGAAACCTTGTTCTGTACAACTATTATAGGTGGGGATGGGTGACAGGAAAAATAGATAGAATGCTGCAGGGAGTCTTCGGGGACAAACCTCTTGTATTCACCTTCCCTTACCGTCCAATCATCAAAGATGACGAAAAAGAGGGAATGACGCTTATTCAGGCTGGCGCAAACGACCACTTCAATGAAATGTTTCAGAAAAAAGGCAGTTATTATGTTTCCAACGAGATACCCTCCATCCATCAGCCCTCAGGATTTACTGGACCCTATCTCACTGGCGGCCATCCAATTAAACCCAGTCTGGTTGAAATGAAGGAGTCCTTGCGGTTACCTACTGACGATTGGCCATTTTTATACTCCAAGGAAGCCATCCTACCTCCTCTCAATCTTAGGAATATCGCCATCATATTGGCTTGCGGATTTCCTCTGGTTTTCCTATGTATGCCAAGCGGGAAGACCAACTTCACCAAGAAGTCCCTTGTTTTCTTTCTATTGGGCGCGGCTTTCATGTTGCTGACATCCCACAGTATTGTCCGTATGGCGTTGCTGCTGGGCAACACCTGGGTAACCAACGCCGTAGTGTCCTGCGTAATTCTCTTTATAGCGTTCTTAAGCAATCTATGGGTTATGAGATCCAGGTCAGTCAACCTTAACTGGGTCTTTGGCATTCTCTTGCTCTGCCTACTGCTGGAATGGTGCATACCGTACAGGCTTACGGGAACTTCCATTGATACAACCATAGCCTGCGTCATGCTGGCATTTCCCATTTTTCTCTCAGGAACTATTTTCTCGCGCGTCTTCGACAAAACCCAGCATCCCGATCAACAGTTGGGTTATAATATCGCCGGGGCACTCGTCGGCGGACTCTTGGAGTATGCGTGCCTATTGATCGGATTTGGCAATATTACCATGCTGGCCTTTGCGTTGTATGGCCTCGCCTGGGTCTTTACAAGTTCAAACTGTCCGACACCTGCGCACCGTTCCACATCTTCTCGCTCCTCCGACAAGAGCGAATTGGGGAGGGAATCACTTTCTTGAACGCTTACTGAGGATTCTGCGTATTATAATCTCGGCGGGACAAAAGTTTGTAAAACCCGACTGGAAGAGATTCAGCCCCACAAAAGCCACCAGCGCAATCCAATAGGGATGCACCGTATAGGCAAGAAGCAGACCTATGATAATCAGACTGCCAGCAAGGATACGAATGCCACGTTCAACAGGGATGGCACAGGGATGCTTGTCGGATGTCTGCGGTGGCTGATCGGGAGGCACAGGAGAGAAGTAAACCAGAAGAACGGATATATGCAATAGAAAAGTCACCCTCTCTTGGAGGACCAACAAGGCACAGATAAATTAGACTTGCTTTCCAATTGGAATAGGTGATAGTTTGGTAGGCGTACTTGAAAATGACTAGCAGCTTCTACTATTGGTTTTACTTTACCGCGGCGGTTTCGCCGGGGGTGGGTAGCCTGTAGAAGCACCAGATCCCAAACGAAACCGCAGAATATTCTGCGGTTTTTTTATTTTTAAAATCTAAAAAACATATGACAAACCTGATTATAAATACACGAGTGGCTTCCATGGAGCCTCTGATACCTCCAGCCGAACTGCTGCAGAGCATTCCGCTGTCACCTGCAGCAGAGGAGTCGGTAATAAGGGGCCGTGCAGCCGTGAAGTCGATCATCGACGGACACGACCAACGGCTGATGGTAGCCGTGGGACCCTGTTCCATCCACAACACCCAAGAGGCTCTTGGCTACGCCAGAAAACTCTCCGAACTCTCACGGGAAGTACAGGACAAGATCCTGATCGTCATGCGCTGCTATTTTGAGAAGCCGCGGACCACCACCGGCTGGAAGGGGCTTATCTACGATCCCGAACTGAGAGGCAACGGACATACCGACGTAAAAAAGGGGTTGCACAACGCCAGAGAATTTCTCCTCCAGGTATGCGAGATGGGGCTGCCGACCTGCGCGGAGTTCTTGGACACGTATGTTCCACAATATACCGGGGAGCTTGTCTCTCTTGGCACGATAGGAGCGCGCAATATTGAGTCCCAGATCCATAAACAAATGGTCAGCGGACTCTCCATGCCGGTCGGTCTTAAGAACGGCACAGACGGCTCCGTACAGACCGCCATAGACGCCATGATCGGTGCCGCAAGCAGCCATTCATTTCCGGGCATAGACCCCGGGGGCAGAGCCTGTATCGTAAACACGACGGGAAACCCCGACACCTTCATCATCCTGCGCGGCGGAAGAAGCAGTACAAACTACGCGAAAGCGCAGGTCGACGAGGCCGTGTCCGCTCTTCGGGAGCAGGGAAAGAGAACCGGAGTCATGATCGACTGCAGCCACGGGAATTCAGGCAAAGACTTCAGAAGGCAAGGCGAGGTCGCCCGGAACGTTCTGGCGCAACGACTGGGGGGGAATACCTCCGTCATCGGACTGATGCTCGAAAGTTATCTGGAGGAAGGCCGCCAGAAACCAGACTCTCTCGACAGATTGCTACCAGGAGTTTCAATTACCGACGGGTGCATAGGCTGGAAGGAAACGCAGTCCCTGATAAAATCATTCCATCAAAGCCTCCCATCGTTGACATTCATGGGGAGCTCAAGGACTTAGAGCGCTCCGTTTGCAACTGTCAGTCCTTGAACTGCCTGCGCAGGTGAGTGGGAAGAATTTCGAGCTCCTCACGGTATTTGGCGACGGTGCGACGGGCTATATTGACGTTTGTTTTCTTGAGCATTTCGGCGATGGCCTGGTCGCTGAGAGGCTTGTTGGAGTCCTCCGCTTCTATGAGGCCCTGAATCCTGTCCTTGATCGATTTGTTGGAAACAGACTCGCCCGCGGCAATTGTATAACCCGGGGTAAAGAAGAATTTGAAAGGGAAAACCCCGTGGGGAGTCGACATATATTTGTTGGCGATGGCGCGGCTGATGGTTGTCTCGTGCACGCCGATCTTCTCCGCTATCTGTGACATGGTCAGGGGCTTGAGCTTTTCAACGCCGTGCTCGAAGAACCCGATCTGTATCTCCAAAAGCAGCCTGGAAATCCGCTCAATCGTCTGCTGCCGTAACTCGATGGCCGCGATCAGCTGGCGGCCCGCCTTCAGTTTCTCCTGAAGGAATTCCCTCTCCGAACCGGAAAGACGCTTGTCAGAGAGATACTTTTTGAAGTTGGAGGAGAGGCGCAGTCTGGGGAGATAATCGCGGGTAAGGGTCATCTGCCACTTCTCCCCTTCCCTGAAGACCCGCACGTCCGGAATAATGACACGGTTCGTATCCTCGGCAAAATTGCGCCCCGGAGCGGGATCGAGTTCCGCGATCATCCGCAGGGCGTCCTCCACGCGCGCCGTGTCCACTTCCAGCGCTCTGGAAAGCTCGGGAATTCTCCGGCGCAAAAAGAGGGGAAACTGATTGCGCAGAATCTTGCCGGCCAACGTATCGCCCATTCCCTGCTGATCAAGCTGCGTCAGAAGACACTCCTGCAGATCGCGGCTGCCAAGCCCCTGAGGATCGAGCGTCTTTAGTAGACGCAAGGCCTTCAAAACGACTTCAATGGGCTGTTCCGACTGCTCAGCCACCACTCCCGGCTCCACCGTCAGAAAGCCGCGATCATCGAGATTGCCGATCAGATATTCGAGGGCCTTCAGGGTCTCCTCATCGGCATCAGTGAGCTTGGCCTGGCGCATCAACTGCTCCTGAGCCGAAGTTTCGCTCTTGATCGAATCGAAGAAAAACTGGCGCTTCTCGGCGGCTTCTTTGCTGTATGCCTGCCCCTGATAAGGCGGCTCGTAAGAATCTTCCCAGTTATCATTGGAAGTGACCGGAGGGTTCTCAGTACCGTCGTCTTGGGCCTCCGTCTCCTTGGAAGAAGGAATACTCTCTGCGGTATCAATGCTGATATCGTTGGATCCAATTTCCTCCAGGGCGGGGTTGGTCTGCAGTTCCTCTATGACGGTGCTGCGCAGCTCTATGGCGGGAACCTGCAAAATTTTGAGCGATTGCCGCAGTTGCGGCGCCAGAAAGGGCATCTGGGCCATCTTGGGAACTTGCACTAGACGCGGTCCGCTCATGAGGCAATTTTTTGATTCTTTTGTCTATGTTCCTGGCGCCACTGGTCGCGATGGAAGAGGATCCAGTCGAAATAAGCCCTGTCAAAACCAATGTCCTTACCGGCCTCCTGGGATTTGAGCCATTTGTGGCGTAGAATCTCGTCCTTTTCCGCTTGAAACTCGCGGTAGAGCGCCGATCTTTTTAAAAGGTCATTGTCGGTATATGGCATAGGGGTTACACAGCATAGTAGTGCTTTTTGGATGAGCGTCAAACATCTGTTTGGGATTTCTTATTGATGACATCCAAGAACTCCTGCGGCGGGCGGACAGGAAAACCTTTTTTGTTGATAAAGGCGTGCACTGTCCTGCCTTCCGTAAGGAGATCTCCGTGGCACGTGACCTTGTAGGAGAGGTTGAGGCGCGGGCCTTCGACGGGAGAGAGGGTGGCGGTAATCGATATTTCATCGTCAAACTTGGCCGGAGCGCGGTAGCGGGCCTGCGCTTCCACAACTGGAAGATGATAGCCCAACGCAACCAGCTTTGAGTAGGACATACCCACCTCATCGAGCAACCGGACACGGGCGGCCTCGAAGTACTCAAAATAACGGCCGTGATAAACCACCCCCATCGCGTCGGTTTCGGCGAAGCGGACCTTCAGTTTGATTGTATGGGACTTCATGATATTCGGAGCATAAACCATCGAATAAGTCTTGCCAAGCCTGCGGCTTATATTATGGGTATTCGTAACCTAATAATCACTGTTATCATCACTGTTTATCAGTGATTACTAGGTATTATAATCTATATTATAAGAGGCTGTGAAAATCCCATAAAGTGGGCTGTAAGACGTATTGGACGTATAAGACGTATTTGAGACTCCAATGGAAATATCGGTCGTGCCCAACTTTGAAAAAGCAGAGGAATTCTGGGAAGCATGGGAATCATGTAAAGAAATAATGGGCATCGTGCTGTGTGAAGGCATTATATCAGATTTTTGGGAGGGGGGTGGGAGAATATGGACGGAAGGGACTGGCACAGACAGACACAGACAAAGCAAAAGACAGAGAGGTAAACGGGGAAGCCCAAAATCAAGCGTTGCCCTGAAGAGGAAGATATCGTAGGATGAAAGCTCTTTGGCGCGGTAGCAAAGTGGTAATGCAGAGGTCTGCAAAACCTCTACGCGCCGGTTCGATTCCGGCCCGCGCCTTTTCTTAGGATGGCTTTATGTAAGGTCTGGCGTCTAAGGAGAATTAAGATCACAAGTGAAGCATTGCAAAACGTCATACCCAGTGGGTAAAGCCAGTTGACAGGGGCATTGTTCTCAAGCGCTAGAATCGTACAAAAGTTACAGAATGCCATGATTGAAAAAGTTGTGGCAGATTCATGGTAAGGGTCGTTATGGGATTTACGCATTGTGGGATAATAACCTATGGCATCGATAGCTGTAACAAGTATGACTGAATAGAGTGGATTTCTTAAAATCAGCCAGAGAATAACAGCCACCAAGGCCGCCATAAAGCTTAATTTATCGCCCAACGTAATATTCTTCTCGCCACGCAGTAGAGCCAATAATGCAATTGCAAAAGCCGCAAAGGTCCCTGCACCGGTAGCCCACGCCCCTGCACCTGCGTGTGAGGCAAGTTGAGCACTAAAGGCAATACCCGTTGTAAAACCCCAGATAAGCCATGAGAAAAAGTGTGGCCGCACCGAACCGCAGAAGAGCCCTATAACGTATGGTATGTTTGCCGCCAGAGTGCCAAAGGTGGCAATAAATCCAAAGATATAATTGTGATTCATTGCTAGAGTGGATACTAGGAGAGCCCAGGAGCAAGCTCAACCTCAGAAAGCTAGTATCTTATGCTCTCACAGACATGGGCGGCCAAAAGCACGCTGACCGCCACCCAGAGCTGATCCACATTATTCATTTTAAAGGCATCGCCCCGCATAACCCGATCACTCAAATACTCCAAGGAGAGGTCGTCGGACTCTTCCCATACCACTCCGGCTCTGCGAAGAATATATAGACAAAAGGCGGTACCTTCCACGGACTCGGCCTCAGAGAGCCAAGAGCCCCAGGTACCGTTTTTCTTTCTTGCCCGAAGCAAAAATCCGATCCCACGCTTTATAATCTCAGAGCCCCAGGGAGATCCTCCATCCAGCAGCCCGTGGAGCACATAGGCGGTCAGGGTCGGCTCCGAAGGATCGCCCTTCTTCAATCCCCATCCCCCATCCAGATTCTGGGAAGATACAAGAAACTTCCCGATATCCTTCTTTACCGCATCAGGCTCATTCTTCAGGGCCCGAAGGCCATACGAAGTCGCGTATGTATTGGGCTCATCGTGGGACTGATTGGTCGGTAACCCTCCCTCCGGCAATAACATGGAAGACAGCCACCGGATTGCATGATCGCAAGCCGCACAAGCCGGAGCAGACGCGACCTTTTGAAGCGCATACACAGCCCATGCTGAGCTTGAAACATCCCAGGGGTCTTCCTTTTGATCCGTCCAACTGCCATCGGCACGCTGGGTCTTCAATAAATAATCCACCGCTGACTGGGGCATTCCCTAAAGGCGGATCGAACATTCGCAACTGGCCGACAGAACCTCCGCGGTTGTCATCGGGTTTGGCGCAAGATCTTCGCTGGGCGCAAAAGACCCGTTGTTTGCTTTTGAATTCAGAAGATCCACTGCGGCTTTCTTTAAAAGATCGCAGTGGCTTCGTATATTGCGCATACAGGGGACTCCTTCGACAAACTATAAGGAGCCCGTCGGGCACAGGCAAGCTACCTCTCGGTCCCCAGCTTTTTTCTGACCTCTTCCACTACGTCTTTGGGGAGGCTTTCGAGGATCTCCTCACAAAAGCCACCCACGAGGATTCTTTTGGCGTCGGGTTCGGCAATTCCGCGGGAACGCAGATAAAAAAGCTCATCGGAATCGAGTTTGCCGCAGGTGGCCCCGTGCGTGCAGCGCACGTCATCGGCCTGGATCTCAAGTCCCGGGAGGGAGTTGGCCTGGGCGGAATCGGAAAGAATCAGGTTGCGGTTCTTCTGGTAGGCGTCGGTCCTCTGCGCGCCCGGGCAGACGCGGATCATGCCGGAAAAAATGGTGCGGGCCGAGCCACTGAGGACGTTTTTGAAGAGCAGGTCGCTTTTGGTGTCGGGGGCCTCGTGGATTTGGAGGGTACGCTGGTCAATCTCGCAATTTGCATCGGCCACGGTGAGACTGCGCAGGCGAACGTCCGCGCCAGGGTCTTTCATGACGGCGGTGATTTCCTGTCGGGTGTAGGAGGCACCCAGATTGATGAGGGTCAGGGTGACTTTCGCGTTGCGACCAGCCTCCACGGTCAGGAAGTCGAACACGCGTGCGCTGGCGGAGGAAATGTTGAGCAGCGCATAGTGGAGAACAGAGCCTTCGCCGACTACCAGTCTTTTGCAGGTGGCCACCAAATCTGCTTCCAGCGGCAGCCTATCAACCATGATCTGTTCGCCGACAATATGAACAACCTCTTCGGGGAGCTCCCCCAGAAAAGTATGGCGGGCGGGCCCCGTGCCTGAAAGCAGGTCAAGACCCCGCAAATCCAACTCTTTGAGGCCGGAGAACTTCCATGCCTCGGACTTGGGGGGAGTGAACTTGGAAATAGCTATAGACATACGGTTCTCCCACACCACCGGTTAAAACCGATGGCTAACATATGGCTGTCCCTACGGGACGAAAAAAACAACAAAAGCGACAAAAGAAATTTAAGGTCACAGGCTCGGATAGTTATAAGCCAATTTGCGTTGGATGACCTCTGTCGCCCCGCCAGGGGCAGCCATATGTTAGCCATCAAATTCATTTGGTGGCGCGGGTCTAGCAAGATTTCACATCTATCCACTAATTCCCTCATCCCACACTTCCCTCCATTTCAAGATCGATTAATCTCTTTAGCTCCACCGAATACTCCATTGGGAACTGTTGGACGAGGCTGTTTACAAAACCGTTCACGGAAAGGCTCATCGCCTCGGCCTCGGAGAGCCCGCGCTGGCGCATATAGAAAATTTGCTCCTGGCTGACCTTGCTGACGCTGGCCTCATGCTGGGTGGTGCCACCCTCGCCACGCACGGTGATGGCAGGATAGGTGTCAGTACGGCTGCCCGCATTGATGAGGAGCGCGTCGCACTCGGTATTGTTCCTGCAATTTTTGAGCCCCTTGGGAATGTGAACGAGCCCTCGGTAGCTGGCGCGGCCCTTTCCGATCGAGATCGATTTGGAAATGACGTTTGAGGTGGTCTCGTCGGCCGCGTGAATCATCTTGGCTCCCGTATCCTGATGCTGGCCGTCGTGGGCAAGCGCTATGGAGAGCACCTCTCCCCTCGCCTTTCGCCCCTTTAGGACAACGCCGGGGTATTTCATGGTCAGACGGCTGCCAATATTGCAGTCGATCCATTTGACCTCGGCCTGCTCGTGCGCCACCGCGCGCTTGGTGACCAGATTGAAGACGTTTGAGGACCAGTTTTGAACGGTGATGTACTGAATTTTGGCGCCGCGCAGCGCGACCAACTCGACAACAGCGCTGTGGAGCGTGGAAGTCTCGAACTTGGGGGCGGTGCAGCCCTCCATATAGGTCATCTCGCTCCCCTCATCGACGATAATGAGCGTACGCTCAAACTGGCCAAAGCTCTCAGCGTTGATACGGAAATAGGCCTGCAGGGGCGCGGCGACTTTGACGCCAGGAGGAACATAGATGAAAGATCCTCCGCTAAAAACCGCTGAGTTGAGGGCAGAGAACTTGTTGTCGGAAGTGGGTATCACAGTACCAAGAAACTGCCGGAAGCGCGCACGGACAACAGGATCGGGGTGCATAAGACCCTCGTTGCTGTTGACGAAAATCACACCCTGCTTCTTAAGGGTCTCCTGCATATTGCTATAGGCGGCCTCGCTGTCAAATTGGGCCTCCACGCCAGCCAGAAACCTGCGCTCCTTTTCGGGAACGCCAAGACGCTCGAAAGTTTCTTTGATCTCGTCGGGGACCTCATCCCAGTTTCTTTTTAGCCCTGCGCCCTGGGCCAGATAATAGCGGATCTTTTGAAAATCTATGTTTTTGATGTCATCGGAGGCCCAAGCGGGAATAGTCTTGGTCTCAAAGATCTTAAGGGCACTTAACCTCCAGTCTAACAGCCACTTGTCTTCTTTTTTTATATTGCTGATATAACGGACCGTATTCTCGCTGAGCCCAATTCCCGCATCGTGGGCATAGTCGGTCTTATAGTGGAAATTGCCACTCTCATCGGGGCTCAAGCCTATTAGATTAGCTTCTTTCATTTACGTATATATTTTAGCCATTTCGCGCTTGCCTATTATTAAATGGGGATGCTATATTACCCGTTATCATGAAAGTAATGACACTCAAAACAACATTAATTGAAACTGCCAGTACGCTTGCCCGCGCCGGAAACAGTCCTGTAACATTGACACATTTAAGATTTGGGCAACAGGGAACGCTGCCTCCCAGCGCAGCCACATTTAGCGTCAGCACCACAAGAGGGCCCAGTAAGTAGGCTTTTGAAAGAATCTCACTCATCTTAGGATTGCGTTTGGGTTTTGATCCACTCGTAACCGGTGGCCTCCAGTTCTTTGGCCAGTTCCTTGCCGCCGCTTTTGACGATTCCGCCCCCGGCCATCACGTGCACTTTGTCGGGAACAATGTAATCAAGAAGACGCTGATAATGGGTAATGAGAAGAATGGCGCGGTCGGGAGAGCGCATGGCATTCACGCCCTCCGCGACAATCCGCAAAGCATCGATGTCAAGGCCACTGTCGGTCTCGTCCAATATGGCCACAGAAGGCTTGAGCATCATCATCTGCAGGATCTCACAGCGCTTCTTTTCGCCTCCGGAAAAGCCCTCGTTCAGGGAACGGGCAGTGAAAGAACGATCTATCTTGAGACGGTCCATAGCGGCATAGAGATCTTTGTAATAGGCGGTGGCATTAAACTTTGTTTTATCGGCAAGACGCGCGGTAAGAGCGGCGCGGATAAAGTTGGCGATGGAGACGCCGGGAACCTCAACGGGATATTGAAACGCGACAAAAAGTCCCGCCCTGGAGCGCTCTTCGATACCAAGTTCCATTATGGAACGGCCGGAGATCTTCACTTCCCCGCCTCTGATCGGATATTCCCCGTGGCCGGCAAGCGCCTTGGCAAGGGTGCTTTTGCCGGTGCCATTGGGCCCCATGATGGCGTGCACCTCGCCGGCAGAAATGCTCAGCGAGAGATTTTTGATCACCTCGCGGTCGGCAATGTTGACGCACAAATTCTGTATTTCAAGACCGTTCCCGTTCATAAGATAGTAGTATAGACCATGGGAACGGGCGCCTCAAGCCAACAATATAACTGATATATATAATAAGATTTTCTAAATGATCGGCTTTATTAAGCAAATAGCCAATTCCGCCGTTATTGGAACAGTGATCTCTTCCCATGAAACCATAAACTCCCTGCTGGCCAGGGCAAAGCAGTTGGGAGCCAGCGACGTGCATATCAAAAGTGGCCGCGAGGCATTGTTGCGGATACACGGGGAGTTGCAACCCGATCCGGAACACACGCAGCTGCAGGCTCCGGTGGTCCTCGGTTTTATCAATGAAACGTGCCCGGCTGAGCTGCTGGGTAGTTGGGAGAAGAACCATCAGGTGGATTACGCGCACGCGCCTGAGGCAACCGGAAGATTCCGCGTCAGCGCCTTCTACCAAAGAGGATTGCCCTCCATCGTCTTCCGGCACGTCAAAGAGGAGATTCCAACCTTTGAAGCGCTTCACCTTAACGAAAAGATATTCAAGTCCCTCAGCGCGCTCAACGACGGCATTATCCTCTTGTGCGGTCCCACCGGTTGCGGAAAAAGTTCCACTCTGGCGGCCGTGCTGAACCATATCAACCGAAGCATCAGCGCGCACGTCATCACGCTCGAGGACCCTATTGAGTTCAGTTACGCGGACGACAAGAGCGTCTTCAACCAACGCGAGATAGGAATCGACGCGCCGTCCTTCGCAGAGGGACTCAAGGTGGCTCTCCGGCAGGATCCGGACATCATACTGGTCGGAGAGATGCGTGACAGGGACACCTTTGAAACGGCCCTGACCGCCGCGGAAACGGGACACCTGGTCTTTGGAACGATCCACTCTTCCAATGCCCAACAGGCGGTACAAAGACTCTTTGAGTTTTTCCATCCCAATGAACAGGCATCCCGGCGTAGACAGATTGCCGGTACTTTGCGGGCCACCATCACACAAAAGCTGCTTCCAGCCGTCGCGGGCGGGCGTGTCCCTGCCTTGGAGGTCTTTCTGGTTGATGTGCTCGGCAGAAAGGTGATCGAAGCCGGAGAATTCGAGAAAATAGGGGCGGTCATTGAGGCCGGGAAGGATATTGGCTCGATAAGCTTCAACGCCGATCTGTACCGACTCATCCAGACAGGAACCATTACAAAAGCAACGGGATTGGAAGCCTCTCCCAATCCAAAGGCACTGGAAATGAACTTGAAAGGGATATTTCTCTCTGAGGGCGGAATAGTTGTCTAAGAACCCACCCGCAGCCTAGACGGCAGCGAAGGCATACGCTACCACCCCAAGCAGGACCACCACAGCCATCAGCAGGAGTCTCTCCATACGCCTATATTATAGCCAAGTTTTAACAGAGCGCCAGTACCGACACCAAAAAGAGAACTACTTGCCGTCGTTGCCGATCGCATTCACGGGGCAATGAGCCAAAGCCTCCTCGCACAACTCGATCTCGGTGGGAGTGGCCGGCTGCTTTTTGACTATGGAGTAGCCGCCGTCTTCCCAGCGAGCAAAAAACTCGGGAGCCTTCTCGCGGCAAAGGTCGCAGTCGATGCACTGATCGTCCACATAGAACTTGCCAGCGACGTTCTCTTTGTGTTTGTTAGCTAGATCTGCCATATGCCTCCTATACTAAGAGAGGCCCACGACGGCTGGCAAGAGGAAATGTCCTAATAGATCCATGCAGGGATAATAAGATCGTCTTTGCGGATTGACCCAGGAGAAAAGAAGCGGCTTAATGGCGCTTGCATGAGAAGAACTCTTCTTTTGGCATCATTAACTGCGTTGCTAGCTTGTGCGGCAAGAGCGCAAGAAACTGGCACGCGACCCAATAGTCCCGACGCACAGAGCGGACATTTTGGCCCGGCGTCAAATGCCCAGGAGCCGGACTATGGATCGGACTCACCCAACGAGACAGGCAGGCCGCCACCACCACCAGCCAACGGAGATTTTGGCGGAGGTCAGAATAACGACGGAAAGAATGTCCCTCCCCCGCCGTCATCGGATGAAAACGATATGAACGGAGATCTGCAAGGCGGGTTCCAAGTGCCAGACAGCGTGCCGGTCGACGGAGAATCAGAATAATAGTGATAGAGTAATCCGTACACCCTTTGCTGATAGCCTCTTTTGAAACGCAAGAGTCTTACTCTTTGGCCTGTTTGCCCCCTTTTATGAGCAGATAGAAAGCAGGCACCACGAAAAGCGTGAAGAGCGTACCGATCGACAAACCGCTGGCCACAACCAATCCCATGTCAAAACGGCTGACAGCTCCCGGACCGCGCGCCAGAAGAAGAGGAATAACTCCCAGAACCGCCGCGAAGGTCGTCATCAGAATGGGGCGCAAACGAATGGACGCAGCCTCTTCAACAGCCGATTGAAGATCCCTGCCCTCCTCATGGAGCTTGTTGGCGAATTCCACGATAAGTATTCCGTTCTTGGCAATAAGACCAACCAAAGCGATAAGACCCACCTGGGTATAGATGTTGATAGTGGCTCCTCCAACTCCCAGGAAGATGAATATGAGCGTTCCGGTGATCGCCAGCGGTACGCTCATCAGAATCACGATCGGATCCTTGAAGCTCTCATAGAGCGCCGCCAGCACCAGGTAGATGGCAATGATCGCCAGCAGGAAAGTGCCGATCAGGCTGGAACCCTCCTGCACGTACTGGCGCAGCTGCCCCGAATAGTCCGCTGTAAAGCCCTTGGGGAAGATCTCATCGGAGGCTTTGGAGAGGAATCTGAGGGCTTCCCCCATTGAGACGCCCGGTCTGGGCTGCATGATGAGTGTGGAGGAGTTGAGCTGCTGGAAATGATTATAGGAGCGCGGCACCACGCTGTGGGTCAGCCTGGCAATCGAGGAGAGGGGTATCACAGAGCCCCTGGTGGTAGATACATATATATTATTGAGCTGATCGGCGTTGAGCCTCCATAGGCGCGTGGACTGGGGGATTACCTTGTAGCTATTGCCTTCTATGGCAAACCAGTTGACGTAATTGCCACCCATGTACCAGCTCAAATCGTCGCCCAGACTCTGCATATTGACGCCAGCCAGAGCCGCGGCATCACGCTCTATGAGAATCTCGCTTTCAGGCTGGTCGAAACGCAATCCGCCGGTTGAATCGTAGGAGACCAGTGTGAACAATCCGCTCTGTTGGGCTTTCTTTACCATCTCATCGGCCACTTCGGCAACGCGTCTGGGATCCTCCGTGGAACATACCACAAACTGCACGGGAGCCCCCACCGTGCTACCAGGCAGAGAGGGAGGGATTGTGGCAAAACCCAGAGCCCCCGTGATCTTGGATATCTCGCCGAAAGCATAGGGCACCAAATCCATGGATGTGGCGCTTCTCTCGCCGGGAGGCTTGAGCACCCATATGACGAAAGCCGAATTGGTGCCGCCGCGACCCGCGAAGGCAAAGGCATATCGGGTCAGAGGATGTTTCCCGTACGCATCGAGGAGCTTGAAGGAATGGAAGGCCGTCTGCTCTATGGTCGAATTTGACTGGGTCTGCAGGATGTTGATGACAGCCCCCCTATCCTCAACGGGAGCCAGCTCGCTTTTGCTGCAGCTGTAAAATGGGATAATGGCAATAAAGAATAGGGCGGCTATCGCGTAGACATTTCCGCGGTGGTCAAGCGCCAGATGAAGCGCCTTTTGGTACGCCTCTTTGAGCTTTTCAAAAAGCACGTCCATCCGGTGCGCCAGTCCCGTGGGAGGAGTGTGTCTCAGGAACTTGGAACACATCATTGGAGAGAGCGTCAGCGCCACGATTCCCGAAACAAGTACCGCGCCGGCCAGGGTAAAGGCAAACTCACGGAAAAGAAGCCCTGTCAGTCCCGTCTGAAAACCGATGGGAGCAAAGACAGCCATAAGAGTGATGGTCATGGCTATGACCGGACCGATCAGCTCGCCGGCGCCCTTGAGCGCAGCTTCGAGTGGCGGGAGTCCCTCTTCGATATGCCGATGGATATTCTCCACCACGACAATCGCGTCGTCCACCACCAGCCCTATGGCCAGAACCATCGCCAAAAGCGTCAACAGATTGATCGAGAACCCCATCAGGAGCATCAGGAACACGCCCCCGATAAGAGAGAGGGGGATTGCCACAACGGGGATAATCACCGACCTGACGGATCCAAGAAAGAGGTAGATGACGCCTATGACGATCAGCATGGCCTCCATCAGGGTCTTGAGCACTTCATTGATACAGTCTGTTATAAACTCCGTGGAATCGTAGGGCACACGCATCTTCATCCCGCCCGGAAGCCGCGATTCTATTTCTGGAAGCACATCCTTCACGCCCCGGACCACATCAAGCACATTGGCGGTCGGCAGGGGAAACACCGCCATAAAGGTCGCGTCCGAGTTGCCCATTCTGACAACTGTGTTGTAATCCTCCGCGCCGAGTTCGACGGTGGCCACATCTTTGAGGCGCACAACCTGGGAACCGCTCTGCTTGATGACAATGTCTTCGAATGACTTGACATCATTCAGATCGGTGTGTGCATTGAGGTTCACGGTTATCATGGAACCTTTCGTGGTACCGACTGCGGAAAGATAGTTCTGGGCGGCAAGAATAGAGCGGATTTGAGAGCCGCTCAAGCCCTGTGCCGCCATCTTCTCCGGATGCAGCCAGATTCTCATGGAGAAGTTCCGAGCTCCAATAATGTCGGCTTCCTGGACGCCCTTGACGGTGGATAACTTGGGCTGCACCACCCTGGTCAGATAATCCGTAATCTGGCTCTGGGTCATGGAGTCGCTGTAGAAGGATATGTAAATAGCAGCCGTGGTCTCTCCAGTAGAGAGGGTAATGACGGGATCCTGGGCATCCTTGGGCAATTGGCTGCGGACTTTATTGACGTTTGCCGTGATCTGCGTCATGGCCGCGTTGGGATCGAAATTCAGACGCAGCTTGGCGACAATTGTTGAGGAGCTGGGAGCGCTCTGGCTCGTCAGATAATCAATGCCGTCCGAGGCGGCAATGGAACGCTCCAAGGGCGTTGTAATGTATCCGCGAATAAGGTCTGCGCTCGCTCCCGGATAGGCCACTGTAACGGTAACGGTGGAGTCCTTGACGTCCGGAAACTGCCGGACATTGAGCGCCCCGATGGCACGCAGTCCCATGAGAAGAATCAACAGGCTCACGACCGTGGCCAGAACCGGCCGCTTGATGAATATATCCGTGAATTTCATCGGCTAACTCTCCTGCGGATGTGGATTCCTGCTGAGGGGGACTGTGTTGGAGTTGTCGATCGAGACCGCGGAACCATTGTGAAGCTTCAGGGCTCCCGCCGTCACAATCTCATCGCCCGCCTTGAGTCCCTTTGTCACCAAAACAAAATCTCCCTGCGTATCGCCAAGAGTGACAAAGGTCTGGGTAACAACCTTGTTTACCTTTCCCGTTTTTGGGTCTTTATTGCTGGAGAGAACATATACATAGTCCCCATAGACGCTGTAGCTGACTGCCACCTCAGGTATGGGACATCCCGTCTGATTTTCGGAAAGAGAGACCTTGAGGCTGCCATACATACCGCTGAGGAGCCTTCCATCCCCATTCTCGAAGACGGCACGGGCGGCAGCATTGAGGGTAGCATCGTCCAAACGGGGGCTGATACCCTCAACCCTGCCTTTGAAGATCGCGTCAGGATAGGCGTCCACAGTCAGTTCCACGGGGGAACCCGCCTTCACGAGGGGCAACGAGACTTGAGGCACGCCAAAATCCGCATTGATCTGCTTGAGACTCTCAATCGCGACAAGAGGATCTCCCACATTGATATACTGGCCAAGATAGACCTGCGTGATACCCACCTTGCCGTCGAAAGGCGCACGGATGTCTTTTTTGTCCAGAGTAGCCTGAGCCTCGGCATAAGCAGCTTCGGCATTATCCAAATCGTTTTGGGTATTTACATTCTGGTCGCGCAGCTGCCTGGCCCTCTCGTAGTCGAGCTTGGCCAGCTTCGCGGCGGCCCTCTCGTAGTCGGAATCGACGGCCAAAAGCAAATCGCCTTTCTTGACCATCTGTCCGGGCGTAAAATGGATCTCTTTCAAGACTCCGGCCATCTGCGCCTTGAGAAGCGCTCCTTCGGGACTGTACAAACGGGTCACCAAAGTCAGGGTCTTGGGCCAGCTCTCCTGATGTACCACAGTGGTGCTGACGGAAGCTGGCGGAGGCATTCGTCTGGTCAGTTGGGCCACGAGTATCTGCAGACCATATATAACGAATATGCCCAGAACCACCAGAAGCGTGATGACAACGGGGTTCTTTATGAAAGCGGGAACCTTGAAGGGTTTTGGGGATTGGGAGTTGGGAGTAATAGGTTTTGTCATGGGTGCCGATGAGTCGAAGCTACCGCAGTTCTTTCTCAAAGTCGAGAGATTTTGGGAGGCGCGCACCCCTAGACCTTGAAGTCCTGGCCCAGATAAAACTCCCTGCTCTTCTCGTCGTTTATCAGGAAGTCGGAGGAACCCTCGGCGAGAATTTTACCCTGATGAAGAAGATACGCGCGGTCGACAATTTTGAGAGTCTCGCGGACATTGTGGTCTGTGATAAGAACGCCGATGCCCTTGCGTTTCAGGGAAAGCACTATCTGCTGGACCTCGGCAACGCTGATGGGGTCAATGCCACTGAAAGGCTCGTCGAGGAGCATGAAAAACGGGTTGGTGATAAGACTGCGGGCAATTTCAAGGCGGCGGCGCTCTCCTCCGCTCAGGGTGACTGCCCTCTGCTCGCTCAAGTGCGAGAGTTTGAGCTCATTGAGACCGTCCTCGACACGCTTGTGCCACTCTGACTTGTGCAGGTGAAGCGTCTCGGCAATGGCGCGGAGATTCTCCTCCACGGTAAGCGACTGAAAAACGGACGGCTCCTGCGGCAGATAGCCGATCCCAAGTCGGGCGCGCTTGTACATGGGAAGCCCGGTAATCTCCGTATCGCCGAGGAATACCTTTCCCTCGTTGGGAGAGATGAGTCCGGTAACAATGTAAAAAGAGGTCGTCTTGCCAGCCCCGTTGGGACCCAGCAGTCCGACAATCTCGCCGGATCGGACTTCGAGATCCACTCCGTTGACGACCCGGCGCGAACCGTAGATCTTCACTAGACCTTGCGTGCGAATAAAATCAACCTTGTCAGTCATGATTATTTGGATGGGATTAGGGGAGCAGGAATAGAGACCCGGGGTTGAAACCCTGGGCTAACCGTCGAAGCGTCGCTCTGCGACGCAGGGTGCGGGGCTGAAAGCCCCGCATTCATATTCCCCACCCCGGGGGCGGGAGTAAGGGGGTGGTTGGAATCAGCAGAAGTTTGGATTGTCGGCTGTTTTTGGGGATCAAAACCCATGTCAGGGAGGGCTTCCAAATCAACCGTGGGCTTGACGGCTGGAGCGTTCGGATCCTGTTCCACCATCACTCTACGTTCACCTTGGTAAAGGGTGATACGCCAGCCGGAAACGATCGCCTGGGAGTCTATGACGCGCGGGTTCTCGGTGAGAACCACCTTGTTCTCCTTGGGGAAAAAGTCAGCGCGGTTGGAAACCGACTCCCTGCCCTCCTGCAGGATATGGACGTTGCCGATGGCAATAATCTTGTGGATGGTGCCCATCTGATGCTGACTGGAACCGGACGGGAGCGCCTTGGCGACGTTGGCGGGATCAACGGCCTGATCGCGGGCGGCGGTAACAACGATCTGATCGGCAGTCATATTGAGATTGGTACCAACAACGTGTACGTCTTTTGAGAAATAAAAAGTGTTCTCTTCCGTACCGGAGACCATCTCGAGAGCCTGACTGGTAATGATGGTCTTGGACGGCCCTTTGGGCACGGTCGGTTTGGTATGCGGCACATCGCCCATGGAAATGGTCCGGGCGTGCGTGCCCGCCTGGAGCCCGTCACCGAAAGCCGTCAGACTCGCACCCGCAAAAAAAATCAACATCACAATTCTTTTCATAGAGAGAGCCCTTCGTTGAAAATGACCCGCGCATTACGGCTTATCACAACCCGCTTGAGTTTGCCATCCCAAAACCACCTCTCGCCGTCGACACGGTAGTTCTGGCTTAAAATCTGTATGGGACTGTCGCCTATGGCGATGTTCTTGTTCACGAAAAGCGTGGCCAGGGGACTCTTGATTTTGTTCTCGATGGAGGAATCCGCCTCTCCTGAAAAGACATCCAGCTTCATTTGGGAGACTTCGATCTTTTCGGGGGATATATAGCGGCCTTCGTCACCCTTCATCTCCCAGGTACGGTAGCCATTTTCTCCAAACATGGGCAGGCGAAAATTTTGGATAGGCTCCTGGGGGGTCATCTGGGCATACGCAACCCCGGCACAAACCAAGAGAGCGAAGATCGGGATAGTCCCACGCATTCACTCATCATATTTGTATTTCTATCTTATTGCCAGACATAAAATGGTCGACCTGCGCGCCACTATAGCCTAGACTGGAGCATTCATGGCTCAAGACTCACAACAACACACCGGCTCCATTCGCATTGTCGCTTTCAGCACCGTGCTCTCGCGGTTGACTGGGCTCTTGAGAGATATGCTCGTCTACGCGGTTTTTGGCACCTCGGCGATCAATTCGGCTTTCATCATCGCCTTTACCATTCCCAATCTCTTTCGGAGATTCATGGGAGAAGGGGCGCTGACCTCTGCGTTGGTTCCCGTGCTGGCGCACGAGAATGCCAAACACGGACAACAGAAGGCATACGAGCTCTTCAACAGGGTGCTTTCCAGGGCGGCCATCGCCCTTGTTGTGCTTATTGTGTTAGGAATCACGCTCTTTCAGGCGGTTAGGTTCTTCAAACTGGAAGACCGCTGGATACTGGCGGCTAGACTCGGCATATGGGTATTCCCCTATCTCTTCTTCATATGCCTGTCGGCACTGATAGGCGCGGTGCTGAATCTGCAGAAGCGCTTCGCTTCCACGGCCCTGGCTCAGATATGGGTGAATATGACGATGACCCTGCTTCTGGGAGGCGTCGGCATCTGGGTCAGCCGCGACGAGTATACGCGGATGCTTTGGTTGTGCGGAGGAGTGCTTCTGGGCGGCGTCCTGCAACTGCTCCTGCCGGGATACGCGCTCACGAGGGAAAAATGGCGGCCAAAATTCGACTTGAGGAAAGACGAGAGACTAACGGAGGTCTGGCGGTTGCTGGGGCCGGGACTTCTGGGAGCCACTGTCGCGCAGGTGAACACGGTTATCTCGCAGTTTCTGGCATTCGGGCTCAATGACAGCGCGACCTCGGTGTTATTTCTGGCCAATCGCCTGATGCAACTGCCTCTGGGGGTTTTTGCGATCGCGGTGACAACGGTCACCTTCCCAATCATAGCCAGAAAAGCGGCCGAAGGAGACCGTGAGGGTTTCGCGGCCAGCTACCGCGAGGGATCCACTCTGATACAGGCGGTCATGATTCCGGCCGGGTTTGGCCTGGCAATGCTGGCAAGTCCGGTACTTATCGCGATCTTCAAGTGGGGAGCTTTTGACAATGATTCCGTAAGGGCCACCGCTCCCATTCTTATCACCTATGCGCTCTCAATCCCCTTCTACGCCGCCTGCACTTTCACGACACGGGCGCTGCACAGTCTGAAGGACATGGTCAGTCCCGTCCGGTGGGGAGTGGTTACGCTTCTAGTGAATGTGGCTCTCTCAATCATCTTCAAAGAGATCTGGCAGACAGTCGGTCTGGCGCTGGCTAATGTGCTCTCGACGGCAATCTTTGCCTTCGGACTGAACTGGGAGCTCAAAAAGAAGGCACCGATCGTTGGAAAGACGCGCTCTCCGCTGCTGCGGATCCTTTGCAGCGGCGCGCTCATGGGAGTCGTGGTGCTGCCGCTGGTCATCTTTCTGCCGCATGGGAAGCTCGGCAGCTTTCTGGCGATCCTCATCGGGGGGTCGGCTGGAGTGCTTGTATACACATTGGGCCTGTGGATCATGACAAAGCCAACGCTGATGGGGCTTAAGAGGCTGGTGTGGAAATAACGCTATACTTACAACCAACCCTCGTCCTTGAGAACCTCGGCACTGGAACCTCCAACACCCAAATTTTTGAGCTCTTCTCTTATAAAGTACCTTGCCTCGGAAATATCTGAAGAGGGTGTCAGGGTTCCGCCCACGGCTCTGGCGATATTGTAAACGATAACGCGCTGGACGTCGCCATTGGTCATGTAGTAGACGCCCTTGCCCGCCAGACGAATGGGCTCCACATCCAATCCCAGCTCTTCCCTGCCCCCGCGGATGGCGGCCTGAATGTGGGTCTCGCCCCACTCCACTTTGCCACCTGGAAGCACCCAGTTGCCAAAGCCCGGGTTCTTGGCACGCTTGCCCAGGAGAATCTTGTCTCCATCAATGATAAGAAGAGCGGAACCCACTCTTTGGGTTTTGATGGGAACCGGAGCGGTAGAGGTCGTCATTGGGGAAAATTTAGCTTTAAGGCGTGGTAACTACAAGGGAAAGTTATTCACATTGTCGGTCACGCGCCCATATCCGCTTGCGGGGATACATGGTGGCAGGTTATCATCTTTTGATGGAAAAAATACTGGCAGTGCCCTCCGAAAAAGCGCGAAAGTTCTTCCCAACAGGCTTTGGGAAAACGGACGAAAAAGAACTCCTCGGGTTTGTATCCCAAGAGGGACTTTTTTATGACCGCACGCCGGAGATGGAGACCCATCCCTCTCTCATGCAGATCATTCCCTATATTCTTGTGCGGAATAAGGACAAGATTCTCATGTACCAACGTCTGTCCAAACAGACAGAGAAACGCCTGCACAGCAAATACTCGATAGGCTTTGGCGGACATATCAACCCCGAGGACTCACAAAACGTCATCAATCCCGTCATAAGCGGCAGGGACCGCGAGCTTAGAGAGGAAGTGATTCTGACAGGGGCAGTGCGCTATATGTTTATGGGGACGCTTTACCTGCCGGTCGATTCCGTTGGCAAGGTCCACGCAGGTATGGTATACGCCGCCGAGACGGATTCAGAGGAGTTCCGGCTGGGTGAACCAGACAAGTTCTCTTCTGTGGGCTGGCACAGCGTGGACGAGATCCTCTCCAAACAACAGGAGATGGAAACCTGGTCGCGGGAACTCTGCGAGGAACTGTTCCGAAAAACACCAGTTGGCCGATAGAAGAATTGACAGATATCAGATAATAGAATTAATATTGCCTAATGGACAAGATATTGGAACAGAGGATATATGCTGCAGCCAGGCCCTACTACACTGATCAAGACCCGGCCCACGACTGGGATCACATCTGCAGAGTCTGTCATTTTGGCAGGGTATTATGTCGTGAGGAAAACGCTGATGAAGCTGTGGTTATTCCCGCGGCCATGTTTCATGACTGCGTCAAGTTGAGGGTTGGCCACTCCCCGAGAGATGATTCGTCCCGCTTGAGCGCGGAAGGCGCTGAAGAGGAACTCTTGAAAATAGAGGGGTATCCAAAGGAAAAGATAACGGAAGTAAAACTGTGCATCTACGAGCATAGTCTGGCGCTGGGAATCAGGCCGGAGAGCTTGAACTCAAAGGTGCTGCAGGATGCCGACCGTCTTGATTCGCTCGGGATGGTCGCCATCATGCGCATCTTCGCGCACTGCGGCACATGGGGCGGGCGCGGCGAAGGTGGAAGGCTCTTTTTCTGGTATGACCCTTTTTGCGAGAATGGCAGGGAGCCTGACAACAAGGCCTGCGGTCTGGACTGGGTGGCATTGCGGCTTTCCAAAATAGTGCCGCTACTCAACACCACGACAGCAAAGCGGCTGGCCATGCCTTTGGAGCGCAATCAGAATGAATTTCTGGCAAGGCTTCGCGGGGAAATTGGTTTTTTCCCGTCGGCAGAGATGCAAGCCATGCAGGAAATGCAACTGCCAGCCAGGGTAAGAAACTCTCTGGGCGCGCATCCCACTCCCAGAGGACAGCTCAGTGATGCCATCTCAGCACAACATCCCTCCATAGGAGCTGATCAACCCGCCAGGAAATAGACCTGCGTTGGTGGATCATTAATTGAAAGGCTACTTGAAGCGGGGATAACGGCACGCTCGCGGAATTGTTTCGCCAATAACTCCGCAAGTCATAGAATGTATACCCCATATGCGACGACGCCTTGTCACCACCATTATCCTGTGGACAATCGTAGGATTGGCCGTTGGACTGGGAAGGCTCTTCGGCGGGCAGCTCCTGCTGCTTATCATCGCCATTGCCGTCGTGGGAGAACTCTCAAAGATCCTCAGAAAACAAAGAATTGCGACAAACACGCTCGCTATGATGGGTGGCGTGGGACTGGCGCTCTCCGGACACCTTTGGGGATTCGCCGCCATCGGCACATCGTTGGGACTGATTGTTCTGCTTCTTGGGCACGCGCAGGCCGAGATGAAAGCGATTCCGGCATCTCTGGCGGCTGCCATTATCGTCTCCGGAGGTCTTGGAAGCCTGAACGCCATCGCGCAGACAGGTTCCTCCCACGGCATATGGATGGCAATATGGGTCATAGCCGTTATCAAGCTCGCAGATGCCGGGGCTTACCTCTTTGGAACGCATCTGGGGAAGAAAAAACTGCTCCCCTCAATCTCGCCCGGCAAGACCGTCGAAGGATTTGTGGGGGCACTCATCTCAGGAGGCCTTATCGGCATGATGGGCTCACCTCTTTTTCCGGAATTCTGGTTTGGACCGTGCTTGGGAGTAATTCTGGCTTTCGTAGGGTCGATTGGGGACATGGTGGAGTCTTTTCTCAAAAGACGAGCCAGCGTCAAAGACTCCGGACGGGTGCTACCTGGAATCGGTGGGCTTCTGGATCTATGCGACAGCCTGATCTTTGGCGTACCTGTGGCCTATCTGGCAATCAGGTACTTTGGGGGAGTCGGCGCTTAGAGCTTGTACGGCAATACCCCCCATTTAAATGGGGGGCTACCGAGCGCTCTGCTACGCTTCGCGAAGTCCCTTCGGGACTATCCAGCACGGCTATCGCCGTAAAACAAAAAGCAACAAGAGAAATCTATACCTTGTACGGCAGCGGAAATCTCTTGCAGAGTTTTTCGATCTGTTCAGCGACATCAGCGGCCACCTTCTCGTCGGTAGGCGCATTCAGTACACGATTCATCAACTCGGCAATCAGCGGCATCTCCTCCACCATCATGCCTCGGCTGGTAACAACCGCCGTACCCATGCGCAGTCCGCTGGGCTTAAAGGCCGAACGGGTCTCTCCGGGGATGGTATTCCGATTGGTGGTGATATGCGCCCGCTCAAGAGCTTTTTGTGCGTCATAGCCGTCAAGGTCGGGATGCGAGGCGCGCAAATCAACAAGAAGCAGGTGATTGTCGGTACCACCGCTTACCAACTTGTAACCCTTCGCAAGAAGAGCGTCCGCCAACGCTTTGCAATTCGCCACGATCTGTTTTTGATAGGCGATAAATTCGGGGGAGGCGGCCTCCTTGAAGCAGACCGCCTTGCCCGCGATCACGTGCATGAGGGGGCCACCCTGATTGCCGGGGAAAACCGACGAGTCGATGGCTTTGGCCCACTCCTGGGAACACAGAATAATGCCGCCGCGGGGACCACGAAGGGTCTTGTGCGTGGTGGAGGTGATAAAGTCAGCGTGACCCACGGGACTGGGATGCAGTCCAGCCACGACCAGCCCGGCTATATGCGCGATGTCGGCAAGCATCAGGGCTCCCGATTTCCTGGCGATCCGGCCCATGCGTTCAAAATCGATGACGCGGGCATAGGCGCTGGCGCCCACGGTAATCATCCTGGGCTTGAGCGCAAGAGCCTGGGCCTCCAGCTTGTCGTAGTCGATGCGTCCGGTGACCTCGTCAACGCCGTAGTGCTCCACTTTGTAGAAGTGTCCGCTAAAATTTTTGGGGTGGCCGTGGGTCAGATGCCCTCCGTGCTCGAGCCTCATGGTCAGAATCAGCTCTCCGGGCTTGAGCGCGGCCATGTAGACGGCGGCGTTTGCCTGGGAGCCGGAATGCGGCTGGACGTTGGCGTGTTCAACGCCAAAAAGCTTCTTGACGCGATCGATGGCGAGCTGCTCTACCTTGTCAACATTCTCGCAACCGCCATAGTAGCGCTTCCCCGGAGTGCCCTCGGCATACTTGTTGGTCAGGATGCTGCCCTGCGCCTCCATGACTGCCAGGCTCACGGCATTTTCGGAAGGGATGAGCTCCAAATGGGTCTGCTGGCGCTTCAGCTCATCCTTGAAGATCCCAATCAACTCGGGATCGGTGTTCTTGAGAGGCTGACCGCTGACGGTATAGGGCATGGGAGAATTCTACCGCCGCAGAGATAGTGCGACAAGGGAAAAACTATAGTTTCACCTGGTGCAAACCCTCTTTTAGAATGGTCAACTCCAGAGTAAGGGCATTCTGGGGCAGGCGCTCCCCCAGCCTCTCGGGCCATTCGATGACAAAGAGGGTCTGAGGCGTCAAAAGCTCGTCGATCATCAGGCTCGGGTAGTCAGCCGGACCATTCAGGCGATAGGCATCCAGGTGCAGGAGGGGAATTCTGCCTTTGTACAGGAAATAATAGTTGAAGGAAGGACTTGTGATGTCGGAAAAACCCAGATGTCTGGCCAAACCACGCACGAGCGTTGTCTTGCCGGCTCCCAGATCTCCGCGCAAACCAAGAGTCCCGCCACAAGGAAAAAGTTCCCGCGCGACAATCTCCCCCACCCTCTCCATCTCGGAGGCGGAAGTGGTCTTTATTCCAACTCGCAGTTTCTTCAACAAGTCCATGTCATTTACTTCTGGGGCGTACAGGAGGCCATTGGCCCCCTTATAAATCCCCTCCCAGAGGGAGGGGGCAAGGGGTGGGTGCTGTACTGAGCATATATTCTAGCAAAAAGCAGCCAACAGCGCCACACTTGACTTTTCCCATAAAAATCCGATATTATCACCACGATGCCTTTTAGTTTGGCAGTACTGCGACTTAGTTGAGCGCACGGTCTTTAGAGAGCCGATGCGCGAGGTGACCGTGCGTTTGTTGGATCTCCCCCCTGCCAGAAATGCGTTTTCGCACAGGCATTTCCGGCAAAAACAAAACCAAACAACTAAATATATGTCCAGTTTTATTCCAGATAAATATCAACCTTATCGATTCAGCCTGCCAAATAGAGAGTGGCCGGATCGCGAAATCACCCGGGCGCCGACATGGTGCAGCGTGGATCTGCGCGACGGCAATCAGTCGATCCCCATTCCCATGAACGTCGAACAAAAACTCGAATATTTTGATATGCTCGTTAGAATCGGCTTCAAGGAAATCGAAGTCGGGTTTCCCGCCGCATCGGACGCAGATTACGATTTTGTCAGGCGCTTGATAGACGAAAAACGCATTCCGGAAGATGTAACGATACAGATATTGTGCCAATGCCGTGATGAGCTGATCGATCAATCGTTGGCCAGCCTGCAGGGTGCCCGAAAGGTTATTTTTCATCTGTACAACTCCACCTCACCCGCACAGCGGAGGGTGGTCTTTGGAAAGAACAAACAGGAGATCATGGGAATAGCAACCCATGCTGTTGGATATCTGAAAGAACACATGGGGCCGATGGTCAACGCCGGGACAAGTATAAAACTGCAGTATTCTCCGGAAAGCTTCAGCGCCACCGAAATAGAGTTCGCCAAAGAGGTATGCGAGGCGGTCATGGAGGTATGGCAACCAACTCCACAGAATCGTATCATCCTCAATCTGCCGGCCACTGTGGAATGCTCCAGACCCGGTGTCTATGCGGACCAGATCGAGTGGATGTGCCGGAATATCAAGAACCGCGAGCACGCCGTTATATCCCTGCACACCCACAATGACCGGGGCACTTGCACAGCCGCTACGGAACTGGGTATGCAGGCCGGAGCTGACAGGGTGGAAGGAACGCTCTTTGGCAATGGCGAGCGCACCGGGAACCTGGATCTGGTCACAGTGGCGCTCAATATGCACGTGCAAAATGTCGACTCAGGGCTGGACTTTTCAAACCTGCCGAAAATCGTAGAAGTATACGAACGTCTGACGGGAATGAAAGTACCCCCAAGACAGCCATACGCGGGGGAACTGGTATTCACGGCCTTTTCGGGCTCCCACCAGGATGCTATCAAGAAAGGGCTTGCAGAAAGACAGCAGTCAACTGGAGACTCCGCGCATCCATGGGATGTTCCATATATACACATAGACCCACAAGACCTGGGGCGCGAGTACACGAGTATCATCAGGGTCAACTCACAATCCGGAAAGGGAGGCGTGGCCGCCGTTCTTGAGCAGCACTATGGGTTGCATATACCCAGAGAGATGCAGCCTGAAGTGGGCAGAATTGTGGGCGCTCAGACGGAAGTTGGCGGAAAACAAGCCGAACTCCCTCCGGAGCAAATATACAGAATATTCAGCCAAGAATATCTCCGACATCCGCAGGCTCTCGTTTCCTGCGAAGTATCCGGCGGGAAAAAAGGAGGCTCCAAATGCAATGGAAACCTGAGGATCAATGGGAGGAATATCTCTATCAGCGGCGAAGGCGTCGGGGCAGTAGCTGCTTTCTGTAATGCCATGCAGGAAGCAGGAGTGCCTGCTTTTGAGATCGCCAAAATTGAGGAACACTCCATCAATGTGAGGGCGGTCCACAAGAATCCGACCGATGCCAAAGCCGCCTGCTATACAAAAATTAACACCGGGCTGGGGAAGTCATCCTGGGGCGCGGCTATCAGCACCGATACGCAAAGGGCATATTTCATGGCCATATTAAGCGCGCTGCATAGGGCGGGAGCATTAGCGAATATCGGACGGGGGTAGCTTCCCCCCCCCTGATGCAAACACGCTCATCATCGGTCAAAATACATGGCTTAAAAATCCGCCATCATATGAGAGTATGATGGTCGATAGGCGCAATATAGATTGCCACCTGTCATTATTCCCAATTAAGCTCTCGCCGCCTATGAATATCTGGAAAATCATTATCAGAGAGACTATCAGACCCTTTCGCCAGCTTTCGCAGTTGCTTCGCAAATTCTATCTGTGGTTGTGCTCACATCGTCTATTTCAAAAGGTAAACTCAAATATCTTAAGGCTCGCACTTCAAGCCAGAGGCTATGGCAATTATCCGGATATTTCAGAAAGCGGAGAATCCCACTTTCTGAAACAAATTGCCAGGGAAAAACCAAATCTATGCATAGATATCGGAGCCAACCAAGGCGACTATTCCGCCGAACTGCTAAGCCATACAGCCTCCATTGTCTTGGCCTTCGAGCCACAGCCGTCAATATTCCCCAGATTAAGAGAGATGCAGGCACAGTACCCGCAACGCTTCTTCCCTGTCAACTGCGGCGTTGGTGATAAGACGGGAAACTTGGATTTGCATTATGGTGACGATCGCAGTTGCCTGGCCAGTTTTGTGGCGGAAATAAATGAAATAAAATCGGTAGGGGCTGTCAATACGAAGATTGTGAATGTACCAGTGGTTACTTTAGATCAGTTTTTAGATACACAAACACTGCTCAAATTACCGGCACACATTGATTTACTAAAGATAGATACGGAGGGGTTTGAAATGAATGTCATTCTCGGAGCCCTATCCACAATATCCAAGTATAAACCCAAATACATCCAAGTTGAAATCAGCCTCCAACATATGTACACCAAAACAACCCTTCTTGATTTATCTAGGCAATTGCAGGACTATACGGTTCACCAGATACTGCCCTTTGGGTTGACACCGGTTGATCCGATGGATCCTTTGAGCAACATCTTTTCCTATTCAAATTTCGCTTTTATTAGAAAATAGGAACGCCTGTTTGTCTTTTATGTTAGTCCGCTTCGGGCAGCGACTATCGTCACGCTGTTGAACACGGCATGAGCGACGATGGCCGCCGTCAGGCCCCAGCGGTACGCGGTGATTCCGAAAATACATCCGGCAATCCACAGTCCCGGCAGAAGCAAGGGGACCCCATGAAGCACCGCAAAGACAAAGGCCACGAGTATAATGGCGCTGCCGGGTGAAAGCGTTTGTGCAAGCACCCCCTGCCACCATCCCCTGAAATAGACCTCCTCAACAAAGGGCCCGAAGATCCCCGCCACCATCCCAAGAAGGGCAAACTCAAGCGGTCCCGCCGAACTAATTTTGAGAAGTATTGGCTGATCCTGGAGAGGCGCACCGTAAAATGCCATCAGAACCCCCCAGAGATAGGCGAGCAAAGAAGCCCCTACCCCCATGAAGAGTCCCTTCAACACACAGCCACTCCACCGCAGCTTCGGCAAACCAAGTCTATCCGAGAAGATCAATGCCAGCACAATGACAAGCTGGCCAAATGGAATGCCTATCACCTCGCCATCCGCGCCCACGGAGTTTAACCAGGCACGCATACCAAAAGTCACCGCCACAACAGCGACACCCAGTGCCAGTAAAACCCAGAATTTACGCACAGCGGAAGGCACGGGCCCACTCTAAACGCGCCTGCGGGCATAATCAACAGTTATCTCGCCCAGGGCAAATGAAGAGTGCTTCTGATACGCGGGTCGTTATAACTGACACGCATGATTTCGGACTGCGCCGACCGGGTCAGCGCCTGCGTCGCGCGCGCGGGGGCGGCGCTGAGTTCCATCCTGGCCCTGTGGAGTATACCTCTCAGATCGCTCATCAGTCCGGTCCTTCCAGGCATACAGAAGAAGATCACACCCAGCAGTACTGTCAGCGCAATGGCGATCAGCACCATCCGGACAAGGTTGTCCACAGCAGGACTCTCGCAGTTTTGTTCGATACACTCAGACATATAAAGAGCTAACGCCGCATCCCTTCGCGGGCGGCATCGTAGAAGGCTACCGACATACCCTTGGCAGCGTCCTCAAAGCGTCCCGCGTTCCCATCGGCGGTAAAACGGCCGTCGGCGTCAACATATCCGGCAGTCATCAACACCACTCCATTCTGCAGGGTACCCTGCATCAGTCTGCCGGCGCGATCACCCATGCTTGGACCCGCATAGCCAAAGTGGCTGTCGAGCCCGGCCCAGCTCCTATCGATAAGGTGTTGGAAATCCCCCACCTGGGCGAGAAGTTGCGACATCGGCAACTCCCACTGGACCTTGGTCGTCTTTCTACCCGAAGCATCTTCACTCTCGACAAGCACGGGCTTAATTATGAAACTAAGGAGCAGCAGTGTCATAATCAACTCCACAATCATGTATCCCGAATTCCTTTTGATCTGTAGCATCTTTCTCATATTCGTAGGTTTGTTTGGAATTGATTTATTGGAGTGGAGTATAGCAGATTTTATACGGTATATTATATTTAGTTTTTGTATTTACAATTATCGTCAGCTTCCTTGTTTTCTTAAATGTAAAAATTTCGTAAATGCCTAATCCACAGATAGTAAGAGATATGTTCAGCAGTGTGGCCAAGAGCTATAACCTGATGAATACCGCCATGACCTTGGGTATGGATGGCCTCCAGCGAGACGTTCTGGCCAGAAATATCGTCGCCACCAGGTCCCGCAGCATTTTGGATATCGCCTGTGGTTCAGGGGTCTTGACCTTTGCCATAGCTCATGCATTTGCCGGGAAAAAACTCACTACCCGCATCGTCGGTATAGACTTCTGCGATGAGCTTCTGGCCATCGCTACACGGGATTGCGCCACCAAGAAATTTCCCAGCGTAAGCGTGGAATTTCAAAAGGCCGATGCGCTCTGCCTCCCCTTTCCAAACGAAAGTTTTGAAGCCGTCACAATCGGGTTTGGAATCCGAAATTTTGAGAGTCGACCAAAGTCTTACTCGGAGATCCTGCGGGTACTCAGGCCCGGCGGAAGGTTATTCATACTGGAGACCTCCCAGCCCGTGGGCTGGATGCGTCCCATACACTTCATGTGGGCTTCTCTGGTGCCTCCCTTTGCGAAGCTGATTGGATCCAATGAGAAGGCCTACCGGCATTTGATCGACTCCTCACGAACATTTCCGTCCGCAGAAGCGTTGGCCGAAGAGCTAAAACAGAACAATTTCAATGACGTGAAATTCAAGCGGCTTTTGGGCGGAACGATCGCCATGCACTGGGGACGTAAAGCCTCGTAGGCCCTTTTACATCCTTTTAACACCGAAGGCTGTTTATTTTGTTCCTATTTGACCGATTATAATTAGGCAAATGGAACTACTCTTCTCAGGCAACAGCGGGGATTTGACCGATGCGGTTCGCTATGAGATTGTGCGGACCATTGCAGAAGGCGGAATGGGGGTGGTGTATGAAGCGCGGCAGAGAGGCGCCGGGGCCTTTAGCAAACGGGTGGCCATCAAGGTAATCCGTGAGGAGTATTCGCTCATCAAGGAGTTCCGCTCAAATTTCGTGGGGGAAGCACGCCTGGTCGCGGACCTCTGTCATCCCAATATAGTCCAGATGCTGCATCTGGGAATGCATGAGCAGCGCTACTACATGGTGATGGAATATGTCAGCGGCATTACTCTCGCCGATCTGGTCGCGCAACATCGGATTAACCGCGAGAGGGTCCCAATTGAATTGGCCGCCTTTGTGGGCAGGGGAGTGGCCAGGGCGCTGCAGTACGCACACGAGAGAACCTCCCCGGACGATCGTCCGCTGGGAATCGTCCACCGCGACGTCAATCCCAAGAATATCATGATCTCCTGGAATGGAGAAGTGAAGCTCACGGACTTTGGAATCGCGAAGGCCTTTGACCTGATGTACAACAAGGAAGGCGAGGTTATCGCGGGAAAATACGAATATCTGAGCCCCGAACAGGCCCGCAAGGAAGTCACGGACGGACAGGCGGATGTATTCTCGCTGGGCATCGTGCTGGCCGAGACCCTCCTCGACGAGAACATCTACGAGGGCCCGACCAACGAGGAGACGCTCCGGAGGGTATGCCACATGGATCCCCCAAATTTCATCAAGCTGCGTCCGGACATAGATTTCAAGCTCAACAAGGTTCTCCGCCACGCCCTGCAGCAGGACAAATTCTCGCGCGCCGACGCCGGGGAGTTGACGCTGGAATTGGAAGAATTCCTTGAGAAGCCAGGGCACAATTACACGGCCCTCAAGCTGGCCTCCTATCTGAAAAAGATTCTGCCCAAGGGGCACGCCAGCATGGTTGACTGGGAGAGCAAATCAAAGAGCAAGATAGCGTAGGGGAAAGGCCTAGAATGGCAAGCTATTTTATATCATATTATATATCTAATTAATATTTGACTTGGCGGGTATATCATTGCATCATGGTAGCTTATGCAGGGCACAACTGGAGCGGAGCACTCTTCGTATGTGATAAGACAAGCGTACGCGTTGGCCAAAGCAATTGCGGCTGCCGCTCCAAGCGAGCTTAACAATGAGGCTCTGCAAAAAACAATCGCTGCGCAAGGAGGAGAGTGGACAAGGGCTACGGAAGTTTGGTGGATGCCAACGGCCGTGGAAGTACTGGTCGAACGTCTCAACTTAGGTACTGCGACGCCTGATGAGGTGCTTGCGAGAATAAAGACAAGCCTCGCGCAAGTTGACCTTGATACCTTTCTGCATACACCCGAGCCACGGACCGATCCGCAGAATCTTCCCGCCACGCCACCACCCGCAGCGCCTATACCTGCCCGCGCCTTGCCTCAGTACGATTCTCAGCGGGATGCCCAGACACTGGCGAACGCCATATGGGAAATTAAAGGCGCAAGTATAAGTGGATACGAATTGAGGACTCAGGAGCTGCCAAAAGAATTGGGACTAAACAAAGAAAGATATAACGCGGCTTTAAAAGTCTTAGAGGATTATTTCAAGCCGGACGGAGTCAACTTCCTCTTATCTATCAGGGCACGCCTCTTGGCCATTAGTCCAACCCCAATACCGCTGGATTTCTCCAAGCCAGCCCCCGATTATCATCCGGCTCCAAGTCCGAACCCAGAGCCCGTGTACCATCCGACCCCAAAGAGGCCAAGCGACGAACTCGACAGTGTTCCCGATCCAATGGAGAATCTGGTAATAGAAGTTAAGATAACAGACCCCCATGCACCTAACATAGCTCTCCGGCTGCCTCAGAAAACCACAAAACTGCTGGCTCAGATGGATGCATTGGCCCTGGTGCTGGCGGCCATGAGTACCGGAAGAAATCCCAAGGCTCTTGCTGACTATTTGGGGGAAACCAGATTCGCATTAATGAACTTGCTTAAAAAGTTACAAATGAGAGAGCTGCCCGGTATGCGCATTCCCAAGTGGCCCGTTAATTCACAGCCACAGCAAGTTGGCCCCGCTGCCGATGCCGAAACAGTCAGCAAATACATAGCCGAGCTTCCTTCAACAAGTGGACTACTAAGCCAAAAGATGTATGATGCATTCCGTCAACGCGGCTGGGATCGCGCACGTGTACAGGGAGCACTAAATGCGACTTGCAAACAAAACGGCATATCTGTCGGGTATGCCATTGATGCAAAAATATTCCTGCTTCACGAAAGGCTACCGTCAACCGCTCCGCAACAGACAAACAACAACAAAACATCTACATCCATGCACAGCAACGGGGTCGGCACTTTAAATACGGGGTACTTTGCTATACACCTGGGTCAGGGCGGATTATCGCTGGCTCCTCTGGCTGACGGATCTGAGCCACAGACGACAACAGGAAATTATATAAGTATAAGACCCACACAGAATGGAGACTCTTACGAGCTTATCGTCCCCGTGTCACAAACGCCAGGCGCCAGACTGCGCGAAGTGCTGGAGAAAAAGCTCGTGCAACAAGTTTTTGAGCACCAGGCCGGGCATATCACAAGGACAGCTCATCGACTGGGGGTAGGCTTTTCGACCGCAAGAAAAAGGCTGGTTGAATATGGTCTATTGAAGCCGGAAACGGCGAACGTCCTGGTGGCATCCTAAAAACAGCAACGCATACTCGCTACTCGCCCCCGAAGCGCTCTTCCCAATGCTACATAGAGAGACCGGAATGACGCAGAATGGCAGGCTATTTGAAATATCACTCTTTTGGTGCATAGTAGGGGGATTCTCCCAAAAATATGGACCTGCAAACTCAAGTGAGAGGCTCCCAGTCAGATACCGAAAAGTTGTCGGCTTTCATGGGGTCTTCGGACGCCATGAAAGGGTGCCGCGATTACGATGACGTAGCGGTACGTTTGGGCTGGGATCTGGATAGATTTACGGGTGCATTTTCCAGCCTGTGCGAGGAATACAATATACCCGTATACTTAAGAGAAAGCGTCAAGCTGCTGGTAATACAACTCAGGCTGCGACCGCGGGGTATCAAACCCGAAAGGAATCCTGTCACAGCAAAGCAGCTTCCGAAAAGGTCTCCCCTCTTGGGCCGACCATCTCCCCTCCGCGGTCGCGTCAAGGCCCCGGTTGTGGAGAAAATCCAGAAACTCAAGGAATTTGTGAGAGAAAGGGCGCAAAGAGATGAAGCCGGGGAGCTTGGCCGGACTGCCCTCGCCACGGTTGTCGGAGTCGATCCCAGCAACACCACCGCATTCTTTGGCAAGATTGCCAGACAATATCACATCAAAGAAGAAGATCCGCACCGGGCTTATATCCTGACCCTAAAAGCGATCCTTGTCGAAATGGGAGTAACTGTAGAGAAGGAATTCTTTGACAGGATCCCTTTTGGAAAGACCGGATACGTAGGGGCCTTGATGAGAGAGAGACTCGATGAACTCAAAAAAGTTGTCGAAGAACGGGTCAGAAGAAAAGCTGCGGGAGAGCTTGGCAGGGCATCCCTGGCAATGGCTATCGGAGTCGGGACCAATAACGCCACCAGATTTTTTGACAGGGTTGCTACGCACTTCGGCGTACCAAAAACCGAACCGCGCCAAACGCACACCGCAACCCTGAAGGCGCTCTTGAACGGGTCGGATGTAACCACAGAAGGACTCTTTGAAAAGATCCCCTACGGCAAGGTCAAGGGCGTGAAGTACAAAAATAGAGCCTCTGTTACAGTGACGGCGCCCTGATATAACATACTGACTTGACGTTCGTACAACACCCACCCCCTCCCGCAGGGAGGGGAATATAGTCGGGGGCGGCGCCCCCATACCCCCTCTGGGATATACTAATGTCAATGTAGTTGACTACACCTGCCAAAACTACTCGCCCCCGAAGCGCTCTTCCCAGGGATAGGAGATCGCGCGGGAGGCCGGCTTCTTGGCCACAGGCTGGATGTCGGTGACGATGACGTCGATCTTGCCGATTCTCTCGATGCCGAGATTCTGGCGCAAGGCCAGATCAAGCTTGTCCTGAAGCAGAGTGGCGATGTCGCTCAAACGGGTGTTGCCCCTCATCTGGATATAGACGCGCGCACGGAGCTTCCCGCCGCTTGTGCGGATGCGCGACTGCGGATGACTGACGCCCTCCACCGTGGCGCAGGTGCGGGCGATCAGGCCCTTGATGGCACCCCTGTCCACAAGGACACGACCGGTGGGATTGTTGAAGGCCAGCAGGCGCCCGCCGCCGATGATTCTCATGATCATCAAGATCACGGTGAGGATGACAACCAGGCACGCGCAGGTTATCAGCCACCCCGGGCTCGCCAGAAAGTCCCTGAATTCATGCAATGTAATGGGTTCCCACATAAAGTCACGTTGTTGCGGCTTTGGCGGAAGCCTCCGGTGTCGCCACAGTCGCGATGGGAAGTTTGCTGATGCCGTCAATCACCACGTCCACGCGGGTGACGTTCACCTTGGCCATGGTACGAAGATTCTCGTGAACGCTGTCCTGCACCTGATAGGCCACCCGGCTAAGCTCCACGCCGAAAGCAACCTGAACGCGAACGCGAATTCCATAGCCATCGCCGTCCTCCACCACTGAAATGCCATCTATAATCTCACGCGGACGTCGGATCATTCCTTCGGCACGACGCAGCCAGTTGCCGCCCACGCAGAGGACGCCCTCCACATCGACAACGGTCAGCCTCACGATGTTGGCGATGACTTCAAAATTGATATTGATGTCCCCCAGGGGGCTGGAGGGCTCGCTGATCATCGCGCGCGAGGGAAAATAGCGGCGTTCGTGGTCCATGCGGTGAATCTTCATACTTTTTGCAAGTTGAGGCAAGGCCGAAAATTTTCTTTACAATACCTTGTTGACACTGACGCCTAACAAAGCGTATAATAGTACCCTTTATGGCACGGTTTTTTAGCAGGAATGACCATCTTGATTCTAGATGGTCTAGAACACATCTTGGTGGACGCACAGGTGTAAATACCGAAGCCATTCCCGTATGGATCAGGGAGGGGTTATTGTCCGGCAATATCCATGCCGGTAATTTGGGAGAGTCCTTGCGGAGGGTCCCAAATCTCGGCAAGACCGACGCACAACATCCGGCTCTTTAGGTTTGTGGCACAGCCCCATGTTAGCCATCGGTTCGGCAGTCCGCCGTAGCCTTGCCCCGAACAAGGTCGGGGTTGCGCGAAGGCTGGATCAACCGATGGCCACCACCCTACGCCCTGTGCCCTGGCGTCACGAACGCCTCGACGGGCGTCCTGCGAAGGAACTCTTCAATAAAGGCTGTTGTCGCAGTGCCCTGGCGGAATACCTGATCCGCAATGATCGCGCGATTGAAAGCAATGTTGGTATCAATGCCGTGGATAAGGTATTCTCCCAACGCCCTGTGCATCGTATCGAGCGCCGACTTGCGATCCGCTCCGGTGGCGATCACCTTGGCTATCATGCTATCGTAGTTTGACGGGATCTTGTATCCCCCGTAGACGTGGGTATCCACACGGACGCCGTGGCCGCCTGGCGGATAATGAAGCGTAATGGTGCCCGGACAGGGCGCGAAGTTACGGGCCGGATTCTCCGCGCAGACCCGCGCCTCGATCGCGCAGCGCCTGATCTGAATGTCCTTCTGGTCGATGTCGAGCTTCTCGCCCATGGCAATCCTGAGCTGCCATTTCACCAGATCGATGTCATAGACCTCCTCGGTCACGCCATGCTCCACCTGGATGCGGGTGTTCATCTCCATGAAATAGAATTCACCCTTCTTGTCGACAAGGAATTCGACCGTACCGGCATTCTGGTACGCGCAGGCGGCAGCGGCACGAATGGCGGCGGCCCCCATGCGGCGGCGCAGATCGGCCGTCAGGAAAGGGGACGGAGCCTCCTCCAGAACCTTCTGGTGGCGGCGTTGTACGGAACAGTCGCGCTCGCCGATGTGAAGAATCTTGCCGTGCTGGTCGGCCAGTATTTGAAACTCTATGTGGCGGGGATTCTCAACGTATCTTTCCAGATAAAGCCTCCCATCGCCAAAGGCTTTCTCTGCCTCGGACTTGGCGGTATTGAACTCTTTGTCCATCGACATGGCATTGCGGACAACTCTCATCCCCTTGCCTCCCCCGCCGGCCACCGCCTTGATGATGACGGGAAAGCCTATCTTCTTGGCAATTTTTGCGGCCTCGGTCGCGTTCTCCACAGGACCGTCGGAACCGGGAACGGTCGGCACGTTGGCCTTCTTGACGGTCTCTTTGGCAACGGACTTGTCGCCCATCATGCGGATCGAAGAGGACTTGGGGCCGATAAATTTGATGTTGCAGCTCTCGCACTGCTCGGCAAAGTCGGCCTTCTCGGAGAGGAAGCCGTAACCGGGGTGGATGGCGTCCACGTCGGCGATCTCGGCGGCGGAAATGATGCGGTCGGCCTTCAGATAGCTCTTGGAGCTCTCGGCGGGGCCGATGCAGATGGCGCCGTCGGCCAACTGGACGTGCAGGGATTGCTCGTCGGCCTCGCTATAGACGGCGACAGTCTTGATGCCCATCTCTTTGCAGGCGCGGATGACACGCAACGCAATTTCACCTCTGTTGGCTATTAGGAGCTTCTTCATGCGAAAATAAGATTATGACCTACCCGGCCTTTACTTTGAAGAGCGGTTGTCCATACTCGACCGAGACGCCGTTTTCGACGAGAACCTCGACTATCGTGCCCTTGACCTCGGCCTGAATCTCGTTCATGACCTTCATGGCCTCAATAATGCAGACAACCGTGTCCTCTTTGACAGATGTGCCCTTATCCGCAAAAGAAGGGCTATCGGGCGAGGCCGAGCGGTAAAAGGTACCGACCATCGGGGATTTGATGAAGGAAACGCCAGGCTCGGGGACCGGGGACGCCGCGGCGGGAACAGCAGCCGGAGCCACCACGGGGGCGGGAGCAGCAGCCGGAGCGGGAGCAGCCGGAACAGCCACCGGAAACGGAGCCTGGGTGGCCATCACCTGGGGAAGACCGCCGGGAGTGGAGGCATCCCGCTTGATGCGTACCTTGACGCCTTCCTGCTCCAGCTCGAACTCAGTAAGGTCGGAGCGGCGCATCAGATCCACCAGCTGTTTGACATCTTTTAGGTCGAATGGCATGAGGGATCAGCCTACCGTATGAGGGGGGAGAAGGCAATCCCAAAAATCCCCCTTTAAGGGGGCCGTGCAATTAGGGAGTGCCATCCCTCTCTAAATGTGGTAGAAGCCTAGTGAAATGAGCACATCCTCTTTCCCAGAAAGGCTCAAGGCTGTATCCGCCTGGCTGAATCCCGGCCCCTATAATGTCGGCATAGCCATCGGGCTGATGGTATTGGCCACGGTGGCGCTCGTGATCTCCATCGGGATCGTATGCCATCTAAAAGAGAAAAGCCTGCCAAATCCGCCCGCCAAGAAGGACGGACTAACCATAAACTTCAGTCGCGCGATGGGGCTCAAGCTGTACATGGCGTGCCTACTGACAGCAATAGCCCTGACCGGCATGGTGACTGTGTGGAAACCGTGGCTATGGGGCGCGATGGTTGTCCTGCTGGTAGGCGCTGGAAGGCTGAACGCGGCCTTGCAGCACATCAGCGAGCCCCACAAGTTCGATGAGGTTATGTGGAAAACGGGGCTCTTTATCCTTTTGTGGGGGATAGCCAGCTGGTTGGCAATGGGATTGTAGGGAAATTTGGCTGTACGAGATAGTGTACCGTCCATATAGTGTCTGAAATGAGTAGTAGTACAGGGAAATCGGCTGCGCTCGATCACGTTCTCCTGGGTCTGGACGCGCAAAGAGAAACCGTCATTGAACTGCAACGCCGCCTGGTTAGCATCAATGCCATCGGTCCCAGCAACGCCGGACCGGGGGAACGGGAGAAAGCCGACTATCTGAAAGGCTATTTGACCTCGATGGGCGTGCAACAGATAAAGGAATTGAATGCCACCGACTCACGCACAGCCTGCGGGCACAGACCGAATCTGGCGGCAATCATTCACGGAAGGGACACGAGCAAGACATTTTGGGTCATCTCGCACATGGATGTGGTGCCGGTCGGGGACTTGAAACTGTGGCACTCAAATCCCTTTGAGCTGCTTGTGGACGGAGATCGCGTAACTGGAAGAGGAGTCATGGACAACCATCAGGGCATTATAAGCTCGGTACTCCTGGCCAAGGAGCTTCTGACTCAAAAAATAGTGCCACCCATCAACTATGGCCTACTGCTGGTCTCCGATGAGGAGACGGGGAACCAATACGGAGTGAACTACGTGGCGGAAAAACACGCCAACATTTTCGGGAAGAATGACCTCTTTTTGATTCCAGACTACGGAAATGCCGCTTCTGAACTCATAGATGTAGCCGAGAAAAGCGTCTTGTGGCTAAAAATCACGGTCACAGGAAAACAGTGCCATGCGGCCTGGCCCGTCCGGGGGAACAACTCTCTGGTCGCCTCGGCGGCCTTTATCCTAAAGGCTAAGAGCTTGCACGATACTTTCGGCGACAAGGACAAGTTGTTTGACATTCCGTATTCGACCTTTACTCCAACAAAAAAGGAAAACAACGTCGGCAGCGTCAACATCATGCCCGGGCGTGATGTCTTCTACATGGATTGCAGGGTATTGCCCCACTATAAACTTGAGGATGTGATTGCGGCCGTGAACAAGATCGGCAAAGAAATTGCAAAGGAATACGGCGTAGAAATAAGTTGCGAGGCGGTGCAGTCGGTCCAGTCAGTGGAAAAAATGTCAACCGATAGCGAAATATTGAAACGGCTTGTGCCATCCATCCGCTCTGTGTACAAGAACAACCCAAACCCGATGGGAGTCAGTTGTTTTACGGTGGCGCTGGGACTCAGACGCGCTGGCCATACGGTCGCAGTGTGGGCAACCCTCGAGGAGATGGCCCACCAGCCAAATGAGACTGGAAGCATTGCCGCAACGATTGGAGACGCGAAGGTACTGGCGAGTGTATTGCTAGGTTAGGCTCCGTCCACAAACCCTAGCAAAGTGGACGGACGGACAATAGGTAATAGTGTTCTATATTATTCTCCAGGTCTTTTACACCCACCATTAAAATGGATGGGCACGAGAAGGCTTGGAGAACAAGATGGTAGCCGAAAGACATTAAGCGTCGCGGCGAGCCCGATTCATCGGGAGAGGAAAGCGCCGCAACGTCTGAAAGACCCAAAGCCCATCCATTTTAATGGTGGGCACGAGAAAGCTTGGAGAACAATCACTTCCCCAGCAGTGCCTTGGCGTGCTCAAGCGCCGTGGCCGCGTTGCGATCCCCCAGCATTCTGGCAAGCTCCTCCAGCCTCTTGTGCACATCGGAAATAGCCTCGATGGAAACGCTGGTCTGACCCTTAACGGCTGACTTGCGGACTACCAGATGGAAATTGGCTTTGCAGGCCACCTGTGGCAGGTGCGTGATACAGAATACCTGGCTGACCGCCCCCAGCCTGGCGAGCAGCTCCGCCACGGAAGCGGCCACCTCTCCGCCCACATTGGCATCGACCTCGTCAAAAACAATAACCGGTTTGGAAGCCGCGCGGATAAGCGCCGCTTTTAAAGAGAGCATCACGCGGGCAAGCTCACCGGAGGAGGCGATCTGCGCGAGGGGCTTCATACTCTGTCCGGGATTGGCGTTGAAGACCAATTCAAAGGCGCACCCGCCATTCCTGTCCGGCTCTGTCGGGGCAAAATTGCCTGCCATTTCGGCTTTTGGCATCCCCAGTTTCTTAAGAAGAGGCAGGGCCTGTCCTATGAGACTCTCAGCCGCCGCCCGGCGGGATTTGAGAAGCTTTTGCTGCTCGAGCGAAACCACCTTCAGATGGGTCTGCATCTCCTTTTCGAACTGCTCCAGGAGCGAATCCAGGTTTTGCTGCAGCTGCAACTTGTCGGCGAGCATCTCGCGGTGGGCCATGACCCCGTCGAGGCTCACGTGGCGCCTTTTGAGCTCCATCCACTCGCCCATCCGCTGTGTAATCACGTCACGCTCGGCGGGACTCAAATCGCATTTGCCGGCAATCTGGCGCCAGCAGCTCTCCTGATCGTCCAACTCGATGACAAGCGACTCCAGGCGGTCAGAAAGACTCTTGTATTGGGGATTCTGCGCCGCCAATCCACGCGCGCGGCCCACCACTGTCTGGATCTTCCTGGCGGCCCCCAGCGTTTCGACAATCTGGTTGGAAAGATTCATCTCGTCCTCCAGGGTGCCCAGTCTCTTGTACTCGGCTTCCAGATTCTCCACGCTCTGCGCGCTCAGGCGCAACTGGTCGATCTTTTCCAGCTGACGCATGAGAAACTCAATCTCGTCCGGGGACAATTTTTCGGAACCCTTTGCGCTCTCATAGCGCTCGGCGGCTTTGCGATAGTTCTCGTAGGCAGCCAGATACGCGGTCTTGTCGAGCTGCGCGTAGTTGTCCAGAAGGGCGAGTTGTTCAGCCGGAGTGTAGAGCTCCAGGACGGCCTCGGGGCTGTTGTATTCAAGCCAGAGCGTGCCAATCTGCTGGAGCGCGGAGAGAGAGGTCAGTTGTCCGTTGACCGTGATCTTTGACGGCTTGTTGAGGCCGATGTTGCGGAAGATGATCATCTGACCGTCCTCGCAGGGAGGCAGCTGGAGGCTTGCAAGCAGGCGATCGACGGCTGAACTGTCGGGGAAATTGAGGGCGGCCTCGACTTCGCAGGAATCGGCTCCTTCGCGGATGATGCCCTTATCGGCGCGCGCGCCTGCCAGAAATTTGAGAGCCCCCACCAGGACGCTCTTCCCAGCCCCGGTCTCCCCGGTAATGGCAATGAATTCCCGCGGCAGATCTATGGAGAGCTCCTGAAGAAGAGCAAGGTCCTTGATGCGCAGGTGGCTGATCACAGGGAGAGTATAGGAGGCTTTTGGGGTAAGAATCAAACGAAAATGCAGAGGGACGCGCACCCATTTCAAAGGGTACAGGGCGGGCCCGCATACGCCCGAACGAAGACTGGGAGATACTGGGCTCGAACCAGTGACCTTTTCCATGTCAAGGAAACGCTCTAGCCAACTGAGCTAATCCCCCCTTAAAGAGAATAAATCATAACAACCCGTGGGCGGGCGGTCAAGGGGAATGCAGGCAGATGAATTTTGATTGGCCAACACCATCTGTTCCATGCTAAACTATCGTATTCAAGCGGGGGTAGCTCAGCTGGATAGAGCAGCGGTTTTCTAAACCGCGGGTCGCGAGTTCAAGTCTCGCCCCTCGCGAATGCCTTCAATACCCTACATCGTCATCCACAGGAGCAGCCACGTGCCCCCTATCGCCGAGACCCCATTCATGACCAGCGACTGGAAGAAGAGCCTCACCGGATTCTTCCGCAGCGCGTAGAGCATCAGGAGCCACTCCGCGATCACTATCAGGAGTTCGAGCAGCAACAGCCCGCCCATTCCAATTTTTATGCCGTGGAACTGGACCTCCAGCATCATGAAATAATTCAGGAGCGGATTGGTGATGAGGTTGACGTAACCCACCGTCCACAGCTCATCGGACCTGCGCATACCGAAAAAAAGCGATACCAGCAGCTCCAACGCTTCGGTAATGGCCAGCGCCGAGATGAGCGGCAAAACAACCAGAAGAATGGCGTTCATTTGTCCTGCCTCCCCCGTATTCTGTACAGACCAATAAGGCTGTATATGACGACCGTCGCCAGAACAGCTCCGACGATTCCGTAAATGAGTTCCATGCGGTGATATTACGGCTCAATACGCGAAAAAGGCGAGTCCTAAATTGTCGGTTTGCCCTACGGGGACAAACCCGGTTAAGATGACGGCGATGTCCAAAACCACCTTTGCAACCCAAAAGCAGATCGAGAAAGCCTTTCTTGTCGGCGTGGAGATGGACGGGGACGCGCACGAGCTGGACGTGCAGATGCGCGAGCTGAAGGAATTGACGAGGAACGCCGGTTACGCCGTGGCGGGAGAGAATCGCGTCAGGCTTCGCGGGGCGCAGCCGAGGTATCTGATGGGCGGGGGGAATTTTGAAGAGACAGTCGCCCTGGCCAGGTCGGCCGGAGCCACCACCATCGTTTTCAACGACGAGCTGTCGGCATCCCAGCAGCGCAACTGGGAGACAGATGGAAGGATACGCACCGTTGACAGGCAGGAGATCATCCTGGAGATCTTTGAGAGCAGGGCCCGGACGCGCGAGGCCGTGTTGCAGGTACAGCTGGCGCGCCTGGAATATATGCTGCCCCGCTTGAAGAAGGCCTGGACGCATCTGGAGCGCCAACACGGCGGCGGAACAGGCATGAGGGGCGCGGGAGAGAAGCAGTTGGAGCTGGACCAGCGCATGGTGCGGGACAAGATCTCCCAGCTGAAACGGGATCTGGAGGATGTCAGGCAGCGCCGTGCCACGGCCAGAAAGACCCGCGAGCGGGTGCCGATCGTTTCGGCGGCAATCGTGGGCTACACCAACGCCGGGAAATCGACGCTTCTGAACACACTTACGGGCGCGGAGGTGCTGGCGGAAGACAAACTCTTCGCGACTCTTGATCCCACCACGCGGAGATTATCCCTGCCCAACGGCCAGAAGCTGACCCTGACCGATACTGTCGGCTTTATCCGCAGGCTGCCGCATACCCTGGTGGATGCGTTCAAGGCCACCCTCGAGGAGACGGTCTTGGCGGACTTTCTGATACACGTGGTGGACTTGTCGGATCCGGAACGGGAAGCGCAGGAGCGGACAACCCTGGAGGTTTTGAAGGAGATAGGGGCGGCGGAAAAACCGGTCATCACGGCATACAACAAGATGGACGTGCCGGCGCCGGGAGTAATTCACGCAAAGCGCATTACAAAGTCGAAAAATTGCTGTTTCATCTCCGCGACCACGGGACAGGGGTTACCGGAGCTGGTTGGGCTTATCGAACGGGAGCTGAATCGCTTCACGCGGGAGGTTAGGCTGCTCATTCCGCACTCCCGTTACGACCTGATCAATATGCTGCATGAGGCGGGGGGAGTCACCACCCAGAAAGCGGAGGACAAGGGCGTGAGGATCCGGGGATTTCTGACACCAAAGGCATATGAGGCGGTCAAGAAATATGCGAGCCGTTAGATCAGACCATGTCCGCCTGTAGCTCCTTCCAGACCTTCTCTGGCTTTACTGAGGCCGTCTCGCAGAAAACCGCCCAGGGCTCCCCACTGCTGAGCCATCCGCGGGCGATCCCACGCGGCCAGGTCGGTCTGGTCCTGTTGACCAAGACCCGCGCTTAGCAGCTCTGCGACACCTGCCAAACCAATCGATTGACCCTGAACGGGAGTGGAAGCCACGGGAGCCATTGCCAATTGGGCACCCTGAACGGGACCATTGGGGTTGGTCATACACATAGCCGCCGTTGCTGCCAAAGCGGCCATTCTGGTTATGGGCTTAAATACACTCATGCTGTCAGTATAGCACATCGGACGTACTGTACTGTATTTTAATGTACTTTTTACACGCCACTAGGCACGCTATATCATTTTGTTGGCCTTGAGTCCCTTGTACTTGATCCATTCCATGCCAAGGCCGCTGTACGCGACTGCCCTGCGATAGGCCTTTAGCGCTTCCTCGACAGGAGGCATGATCATATCCGGCGGAATCTTCTTGGGATCCACCCATTGCCAATCTTCGGTTTTGTCGGGCTCCATGTTGCGAATCCGCCCCTTCCATTTCCGGGCCGCAAAGAAATAGTTTACCCGATTGCCGTACTTGTTGATTTTCAACTGATATGAGGCGTGGACAAACCGCAGATCTTTCTTGGACACGATCACTCCGGCCTCCTCCCTTGCTTCCCTGATGGCCGCCTCTTCGGGAAGCTCTCCCTCCTCCAAGTGGCCGGCTGGCAATTGGTATTTTCCATAGGCATAGTAGGCCGTGCGGCGGATCGACATCAGGACCCTGCCCTGTTTTTCCAGGATCATATAGGCGGCAGGAACAGCGGTAACGCGGGGCTTTTTGCGGGAGGCTGCCATGCTTCAAATCTTATAACAATCAAAAAGAGACCGCAAATACTAAAAGACCGTCACCTTGCTCCCACGTACATTCCGCAGTCTATGAATAATCGGCGCGGTTATATTCACGCAGGTGTATTTTACGCCGGATACCTCAAGGGGCTTCTCGATGAGTCCTGTTGAAACAAAATAGGCGTCTCCCCCCGCGACGATCACGCAGCCCGTTTCGACCGTGTCGCATATTTTGACGGGCAGACCCCGCATCGTTAGGAGCACCTCTTCGATCATCTGCATTTGCCTGAGGAAACCCGCCTGAAGCGCATTGGCAGTCTCTTTGGCATTGTCGTACATCGATCCGTATTCGTTCACGTGCTCTTTGGCGTCCGCCTTCGCGCGTTGCCTGCCCTCTTCAAGCCCCGATAGTTGCGCCTGCAATTGCTCCACAACAAGAGCAATCAGGCGTTCCTTGATCTGGAGTCTGGTCATGGCTAATTTCTTATAATCTGGCTATCGAACCCATAGTTCACCTCATAGGAAAATCCATGCTTCGGGTGCTTTGAACCCAGGGGACGATCTATGGTGACTGCCACTTCGGTACCCAGGAACCGACGGGCAAGTTTTAGAGAGTCCGATCCCATAGACTTATAACTATGCCTTTGGCAGGAGGTTGCGTCAATACTATGGCTTGGCGCCTCCGCATATTGTTAGGTATGTATTATGTCCATTAAAAAACCTTATCAAAACTGTTGCAATCGCCGCCGTTCTGTATAAAATATGCGGTATGGCTCCGGGAGAAACAGTGGTCGGTTCCCAGGTGATCGAGGAGGCACTCCAGACGATAAGTAGTTTAGTTGAAATAGTAAAAGACCATAATGACCGGGCAACAGCCAATATCCTCGGGGAAAAGCTTCTTGAATTGAGATCGCGGCTTTTTGATATTCAGAATATGATGTCCAGCCTCGCAACAGAAAACAAACACACGGAAGGACAGGTAACTGTCTTCCGAAAGAGCGTGAGCCACAGGAGAAAAAGCTCTGAGGAGGAGCTGATTAGAAACCTGGAAGAAGAAATGGCAGACCGCGTTTGACCTTGCCCGACATGGATTCGAACCATGACAGAGAGATTCAGAGTCTCTAGTGCTACCGTTACACCATCGGGCAGTAGTGGGAAAAGATCTTAATTTGGCATAAGAGTTTCGTCAATCGCAATAAGAAGGAGCATGAACGCTGCCAGAACATACCGGGGTGGCGATAACGCAGATGCCCGAAATCTCTTGAGCCAACGGGATAACCCGCTAGAGTAGCCATATGTTCGATATCCGCGAGTTGCTGGAGACCTATCGGCCTTTCGACGCGGCCGAGGCCATCTCCCTTGAACGGCTGCGGGAATACCTCAGGAACAATACCGACATCTTCTCGAGGAAGAACTTTAAGGGGCACGTGACCGGATCAGCCCTCACGCTCAACAAGGCTCATACCCATCTTCTGCTCGTACGCCACGCCCAGCTGAATATGTGGGTTCAACCCGGCGGCCATGTTGAAGCGCAAGACGCTGATATCTTTGCCGCGGCGTCAAGAGAGTTGCGGGAGGAGACCGGCATTACGACATTCAAGTTGCCCAAGCTCAAGATATTCGACATCGACGCGCATGAGATTCCCGATAGCACCCAAAAACAGGAGCCACGTCACTGTCATTTTGACATAAGGGTATTGCTGGAAGCCACAGATGACAGATTAACCCTCAGTGATGAATCTTCCGACATCCAGTGGGTGACACTGGAGAAGGCGTTGACTTTCGCAGATGCGTCGTTTACAAGAATGACAAAAAAAGCGCAGATATTTCTGGCACACCGGCGGGAGAGCTCTCCCTGGGCAAAATACTTTGGACAGTGACATTTATGGCAAAACACAGAGAGGTCGAGCAGAAGTTCCCCAATAAAGAACCCCGCAGCAAGCTACGGGGTATTGGGGAACAGAGACAGCTCCAG
>CAZIPW010000004.1:0-87020 GCA_964541675.1 uncultured Verrucomicrobiota bacterium | reverse complement strand
CTCTAACCTCTTTTGATTGGATTATTACTTCATTACAGATGGCAAGTTAGTATTACGTACTCATGAAAAACAGGCCGTGATGATACAAACAAGATATCTGTAGGAGGAAACCCCCAAAATCTCTTTTATTTACGCTTGCGCGCTTCGAGTGTCTTGCGCATCTTCTCCATCTCCGCTTCTATTACCTTTTCTTCTGGAAGAGCAGTTTTGTATTGAGCTACCATAACTTTGCTTGAAAGCCCCTCTAGTGTATAGTGAGCAACTGCCGCATCTCTCTCGGTGCAAAGAATTAAGCCCACCGGCGGATTCTCATGGGGAAGCGTCCAATGCTCGCGGGCATAGTTACAGTAAAGGTGCATCTGTCCGGCATCGGCATGTGTAAAGCTATTCGTCTTGAGGTCAATTATAACAAGACAGCGAAGTCTACGGTGGTAAAACAGCAGATCAATCCGATACCATGCATCACCAACGCGTAAACGGCGCTGGCGCCCGACAAACGTGAAGTCGCCGCCAAGCTCCAAGAGAAACTTTTCTAAGTGAAAAATCAGGGCTTCTTCAATTTCGGCTTCAGAATACTCGTCCTTGAGCCCCAAGAATTCCAAAACAAAGGGGTCTTTTACTTCTTCCTCGGCAGTCACAATATCTTCAGGCTTGCGTCGATTGTGCTTCGTTAGCATCGCCACTTTGTTGCGCGAAAGCGCTGTGCGCTCATAAAACATACTGCCGATCTGGCGACCAAGCTGCTTAACAGTCCATCCTCCACGCAAGGATTCGGTTTCATAGAACTTGCGGGCTTGCTTATCATCAACGGATAAAAGTTTAACATAGTGTGACCAAGGAAGTGGGAATAACGCAGGTAGCGATGGTTCCAATTTGCCAGACATGATCTGGCAGATTTCGGAGTCTGTTGATTTGCCAGATGTCGTCTGGCAAATTGCTGACGCTGGATACTCGCCATAGAAGGTTCGCATCGACTGCAAATTCTGTCGTGAAAACCCTCTACCGAAACGATTGGTCAGGTCGATTGACAGACGCTGCAACAATTTCTCTCCATACTCAGCGCGTTGCGATCCTGCCTGTTCTGATTCCACGATTTTCCGTCCGATCTGCCAGTAGGTTGCTGTCATAACGGCGTTGACCGCTCTTGCTGCCGTATGGCGTGCAATTTCCAATAGGTTCACGACTTCCGACAAAATCGCATCGTAGCGATCCGGCTTTATAATCGCCAACTTCGATTTATTTGAGTTCTTTGGCATCCGCACCATTATCAACCAAATCGGAAAGCGAAGTCAAATTGAGTCTGCAATAGAGGATCAGGATGCGCTCATCACTCATAGACTCCCAAGTGTTCGATCGAATACCCATCGCCAAGACGCTTTTCTAAAGCCTCAGCAACGCAATGCCTGTGGCATTGTTCGGGATGATGTTCAAAGCACGTTAGGGCGACCTTTTCGCCATCCTTGATCCACTCCTCGATTATTCTGAGAGTCATATCCCTCTTCGGTAATTCAAATTTCTCATACATCTTAAAGAGCAAATCGTAGTCTCTCTGCGTTTTCAGGTTCTTTCGTTTGTCAGAATTTATGCCCAAGTCAGGCAGATGTTGATATTTTATGCCATTTGCCAGGCAAGCATTTGACAGCGCGCCTTTTGAAAACCCAGGCTTACGGCTTATCGGATTACGCCGAACGTCACACAGGAGCGTAATGCCCGCGTTTGAAAGTGTCTCTAGATACTCCTCAAGACTCTTACCCTCATATCCAATTGTAAAAATGCTTGTAGAAGTAGCTCCAAAGATAACGCTTTTGCGTGAGTAAGAAACTTTTTCCAGTAAAGGCATATAAGGAATGTTAAAGCAATTACCTCGATCTACAATGCCAATTTTTGATCCACTCCCAAAACAGCTTTCGCGAACCCTGCCGGACAGCCTTTTTTACAATGACGGTATGGCACTTTTCGAGTTTTTATGGGATAGCCTATAGGGAGGTAGCAGGAAAGAAGAGAAAGGCCTTCTACGCAAAAACATTCCCCATGTACTGTCTCAGCGGTGCCTGGTAACCCTCTAGAGTTAATTTCTTGAATTATTCCCCGATTGTGTTATAATTAAGGAACACACCTTGACCAAGCTATTATGACTGACGATCTACTCAATGTGAATTCTATCACTACCACGGACTTTCTTGGAGAGAAAGACTTGATCTTCGTGATGCAAGCACACCAAACAAAGCCAAGAAAGCCCTCAAAGGCCTTTAGAAAGTGGGACGTGCAAACTCCTTATTTCCTTCATCCGATTTGGTGCGCTTCGACAATAACAACTGAGACAACGCTTGAGTTAGCCACGAGAAAGCGTGGGGCCAAAGTACTCTTGTATCATGATGTCTCGGAGGATACACTCGCAGGGCTCCCCGACTGGTTGGATGCGGACACAAAAAGAGATATAGCCGATATGACCTTTGAGGGCTCAAAGGAGGAAATGTCCAAAATCTGGGACAGACCACCACATATAAAACTCTTTAAGTTATACGACAAAGTAAGTAATCTGTTAGATGGTGTATGGATGGATGCAGAAAAAAAGGCAAAGTACATTGACTACACCAACAGACTCAGAGATTTTGTAGAAGGTCATTACGGAGCTCTTAACATAACCAGAATGGCCAAGGGAATTTCATGAAAGAAAAAAGCATATCGCTAAACCAAGATGGGATAAACACGTACTCCCCTAAGAATCATACATTCTTGGAAAAACAAAAGCCGGGGTTTTTTACTATCGCGCTACAGTTCACCAGAGATTGCAATTACCGCTGCATTCATTGTAGTGAGTCCGATTGGCTTCAAAAAGTAAAAACTCCCGACATATACAAGATTATTGATAATTTGTCCAAAAACGGCGTCAAAAGAGTTAATATTTCTGGCGGTGAACCAACTTTGCGAAAGGACTGGATGGAAGTTATAGAGTACCTACATACGAAAAATATTTCCATCAGCCTTGCAACTAATGCTTCACAATTAACAGAAGCGGATTTGATCAAGTTAAAGGGGAAAATAGCCAATATCAGGTTAAGTATGTATGGCTGCGAAAGGACTCACGACGAAATCACCCGCATAGAGGGAAGCTTTAGACAAAGCCAAAAGATAGCCGGGCTAAGCAATCGCATGGGAATTCCTGTGTATGCTTGTATGGCCTTAATGCAAAAGAATGCGGGGGAAATATCAGCCGTCAGAGATATCTGTGCCGCTGTAGGCATGGAAAAGCTTCTAATTTATTCTCTAGTTCCCAAAGGTAGGGGTCAAGAAATCCACAAGTCACAAGGCATTAATAAGGAAGAGGTAAAAAGGGAACTTGATAGATTACCTCCTGGAAAACCTGAGATATACTGGTCTCCCTTTGAAAAAAATGGGATTTGCGCTCTTATTCAAGCTGATGGTTCTTTGGTCGCAACGCCTTACGACGGAGATTCGACAAAAGTAAAGTTAGTTGGCTGGCCCGCTACCGAAAATCTAGCTGATCTGTGGGAAAAATATCCTTTCCAAGAAAACTACCTGGAATTCAACCGGGAGAAAATGAAATGCTAACCTCCCGTGAATTAGTCGATCTCATAAAAAGAGAGAAAGCCCGATTAATATGTAACGTAGATAAATTAGGCGCTTCCTCCGAGAGAAGGACTTTTAAGGTTACAAATTACGGGCAAAGTTTTAAGTTAAGAAAATGCATTTCGATAAGCGATGCTAAGCATTTGGAAGATAGAATTAAAAGTGTTTCGTCTTTAGGAGTGACACCGGAATTTCTTGGCAGATATAGAGAATGGATATGCTTCCGATATTTGAGTTTACCAGAAGCTAGAAGAAGTGAATCAAACAGGTTTTGGTTTAGATTGGGCTTTAATATAGCCTTACTCGAATCAATTGAGAGCCGGCGTATAGATACCAGTTTCGCCCAAGAATATGATTCTATCTCTATTGAAAAGTTCGAAGGATTATTAACGAAGGCATTAAGGAGATTTTATTCAGGCAACTACCTATCTAAGAAAGAATTACAAATTGCCTTGGGGCAAATCAAAGACTTCTTTCAAAATAAAATCCAAGGCTGCTATGGCTATCTAGACCTTCTCCCTGGAAACGTGCTTAAAGACAAAGATAAAGTTCTGTTAGCCGATGAAGAAGGTATTTCCCGGACAATTGCTGGTCTAAGTTTAATAAGGCCTTTGGATATTTGGAGAGGCCAAACTCCTGAAAAAGGGATAGAAGTTAATTCTGAAAGATACTTCTTTAAAGGCTACATGGCTGCCGGCGGTGATCTTAGTTTTTTTAAATCCAACAGGAATAAACTCGGAATCATCTATTATACTTTAAAGTCTTATGACAGTCTTCTTCATACAGGAAAAACCCATCGTTCCATGCGAAGACTAAAATATTTTTTATCAAAATAGCCCCAGATAAGACATTAGCGCATTCCAATTTCTCTATCAGCATTTATCTCCTTGATCATTGCTAGTCCTCTTCTCCAGTTCTTATGCCCATCAACCAATGTATCAACATAATGACTACCGATAATTCCTCTGATAGGATTAAAGGCAATATCGTGGTGGTATACTGAAGTAACGATACATACCGGTATATTGCGTTCTTCCGCAAGGCGTCTGACTAAAATTCCTAAAGGAAGCCCCTGTCCATTTTTTGTTTTATCAATAATTCCCCCAAGAGAAGCTATATTCTTTTGAGCCTCAGAAAAATCCCTTAAAACTCGTTGAATCTCTGCCTTAGTTGCTCCTTCTTGAAACATCGGAAGTGGCGCTTTTTCAACAAACTCTTCTCTACTCAATCCAGAGCCATTAACCACATCTATAGCCTTAATGAGAGGCCCTGGCTTGTTTTGCTCTTTGTATTCTGCTTCATAACCTACAACCAATTGCAAAACTTCATCTTTAAAGGTTTCAACATTTTCGCCTCCTGCTTCGAAAAATAAATCTGTCAATATTGCTTCGGGCTTATGTTCTTCAATTGCGGCAAGAGCCTGAGACAAATTCTCCACGGCTAGGGCGTTTATCCCTGCGGCTTCTGCGGTCTTAAGAGCAAAAGCTCTTTCAACAGCGTTATCTTCTACAATCAGTAATTCTGTGCTCATAGAAAGCTATCTTACCAATATTTCAGCCAAATTCAATACAATAGTCAAATTCTATTCATTTTTTACAATAGAGAGAACGTGGGAAAGTTTAAATTGACAACATCTAATAAAAATGGAAAATTATAGTCTATGGCAATGAACGGTGTAACAAGCACGTGGGGTCCTCAAGGGTTGGTGGCTGATCCCTCTTTAAATGCCGAAATGATCTCTGCCGCAAGACGGTGGTTTTCGCAAGAAATAAATCTTAAAGAACTCCGAGAGATTGAATCCACACTTCCTCAACGAAGCCATGTGTCTCTGGTGGTTAACAATGAATGCAATTTGGCCTGCGCCCATTGTTTTTTGCAACTGCCTGCCTTGGCTAAACAACGAATGACCATCGAGCAGTGGCAACGTGTTTTGGAAACTTCGATTCCTCAGGAGATTGGACAATATGTCATTGCCGGCAAAGAAGCCCTTGTCGGAAAAACAGGGCCGGCGGTAATTGAAATGCTTGGGAATTTACGCAGCACCCGCCCATGTATTCGGACGGGGTTGGTAACCAATGGAACCCTGCTTCATAGACACTATGACCTTGTGCAAAAAGCGGCCTTAAGCCACATGGATATAAGCGTGGACGGTTGCGAGTCTGATCATGATGCCATTCGCGGCCCGGGAGCTTTCGCCAAAGTTCGGGAGAATGTTAAATGGGCTGCGAAGCTAATGGTGGATCGGCTTTTTGTTACTTTAACACTGCAAAAACGCAACTTGGAGAGAATTCCTGAAGCAATCCAATCCTTTGCGGCAATGGGAGTGCAAAGCATGGGAATATCGCCCTTTGAGTCACTGCCCTATACAGACCATTCGCTCGCGCTTTCATCCGCAGACCTACAATTCTTTTTCGCCAATCTCCGCGAAATCGAGCAACTTGAATTGCCCCACAAAATGTTCATACAAGCCGATGCTTGCGTTGTCGAGCCGCAAGCGCTAATCGCCTATATGGAATCGGAATGGTTCGATCTCGACTCGATGCAAATGGATGGGACGGGGTTCTTGTACTCCAGACACAGCTTGGCCAACGGAATCACCCTATCATTTAGGTTCCTACCCTGGCCGATGTCGCTGGATTCTTCTGTCCGCATCTCGGCTGATGGAGAACTCCTGTCTGTAGAGGATGCCCGCCACCCTCGCACATACCAGCTCAATAGCCTGGCAAATCTAAGAGACTATGACTTTGACTTTGTGCCCGCCTTTGCAGCAGCAAAACAGCATCCACGCATGGTACATCTAGATACCATCTATGAGGCCGAGATACAGCCGCTCGTCTTAAATGCATATGCGAATAAACAAAAGATTGCATCATCGAAGCAGATATCTGTCTTGGCCTAAGTACGCAACACAAATAAAGACTTAGATGTTTTACGATACTTTATGAAAAAAGCCCTACTTTGTATTTTAGCAATTACCCTTGCGTTGTTATGCAATGCCGAAAGCCACTCCCAAGCTCTTAAGCCGGTTGTTAAGATTGGGGTTATAACTCCCATGAGCGGAGATTTCGCCGTATTAAAGGAATTGGCGACAATCATAGATAAGCGCACAGCGGAGCTGAACGCCGACCCCAAGAACAAATTTGAGTACAAACTGATTTTTGAAGATTCTAAGTTCGATCCTAAAACAAGCCATATGGCAGCCATGAAGCTGTTACGAGTGGACAAGGTGGATGCTCTGCTAACTATAGCTGCTCTCTCAGTAAACGTGGTTGCACCTCTTGCAACTCAATACAGGGTGCCGCAACTTGCAGTTGCGAGTGAAAATCCAAGCTATGGTAAATGGTCATTTACCTATTTTAACACATCCGATGACGTAGCTGAACTGGCATTACGAGCGGGAAAGGCTTTAGGGTACAAGAGTTTTGTAGTAATAGGGCAACGACAAGAGGCGATATTGCTTTATGCGGCAGGACTCAAAAAAGCCGCCAAATTACTAGGAATGGAGGACAAGGCGGAATTTCTTTGGAACCCTACGGATATTAAAGACTTTCGTGGGTACTTATTGCGTACGCGTGAATTAAATCCTGATTTTATTATGTTCCCACCAACACCACCCGATCCGGATATCGTTTTTCGCCAGATGAGGGAATTGGGAATGACAACACCTGTAGCAGGAACAGAATCCTTTGGGCTAGTGGAAGATAAAAAGTGGGTAGAGGGTCGATGGGTTTCGGGTTGCCCTCCTATGACGCCTGAGATGATTACCAAGATAAAAAGTTATGGAGTAGAACCAAAGCTTACCTATGATCCCTATGTTTATGATCTGGTGGATATTATGGTAAAAGCGGTGGAGCAAGCAGGAACTGCCAATGAAGGTAAAAAACCAAGCGGGGTACAAATTCGTGAGGCTCTCGCAAATATGAAGACGGTTGAGACAACATTTGGGCCAGTAAAACAGGAAAATAATATTTTCATGCCTAAGCCCGTTTTAGTCTATTATCAAAACGGTATTGGGCGCGAGGTGAGTATTGAAGAACTCAAGCTGCTAAAGGGTGTAAAGTAAAGAGACTACTTTTTTTACAAAACGCTATTACTCTCCCTGTAAGAAAGACTGAGTTGGCCAACCTTCGGAAAAAGGTTGCCGCTTGATCAAACGCCCCTTTTTTTTACAATGACGGTAAGTCGTTTTCGGGGTTTTTAGGCGTTGCCCTATGGGTAGGTAGCTGGCAAGGAATCCAAACGCGTCCTACAAAAAACCGTGTGCCTCCTATGGCTCGTATCCTCTCAGCCAAAACACATTGTGGGTCACTACCACGGCATTTGAAACGATGGTGAAATTTGCCTCGGCCTCGCCGATGTGCTGGGAATCCCCGCCCTGCACCCACGGATTGATTACACGACTGCTGTTCGGGGGAATTGTAAATGGAAATGTACAGTCGTAGCCAAAGGTCTGTGCCAAGGAATTGCCATAGTCATAGGCAATGACGATGTTGCTAATCACCAGCCCTCCCGTCCCGTTGTTGTAGATGGTCGTCGGTACTACCAGCCGATAGAGCGCATAGTCCCCTTGGAAGTAGTGCTGGTTGTCGCTTCTTCCGGCGATGGGATTGATGATCACGTCGATGATCGGCCGGCCGCTTGCGGCGGCGATGAAGGCAGGGTCTTGTAAGTCAAATGCCATAAATTCTTACCACGATAGCCAATCGAAGTGGATTTGATTGTGGACAACGGTCTTTGCGTTGGAATTGACGGTCAGGTTCCACGAGCAGTCCTCATCCCAGTGCCAAGTGATGCCAATGACGATTGCCACGCTCCCTCCAGGGGGTATGACGCCGGAAAAGTTATAATTGGTGACATCAATGTCATTGCCCGGCCCACCGCCGTAGACGTGTATGGTATAGGCCAACGAAACGGATGTCACTACAAGCGGGCCAGTCCCCGGATTGTAGATGTGCAACGCGCAAGAAGTCGGCACATTCGCTTGCCAAAGCTGTCCGTTGACTCTCCCTCCCTGGCCGACATCAATGCTGAAGTCGACTTGAGGAAGGCCGCCGGAGGCGGCGATAAAGGCGGGGTCTTGGATGTCGAAGGTCATAAATTAGTATTGCTGCCCGTAGGCGGCGTAAACATCAGTTTCATTGGCTCCAAAGCAGGTTATTGATAGGATGCCACACTTCCCTCCCGTGGTCGCAGTTGGTTTGGTGCCGACCCATGTCCAAGAGGATGGAAACGTCAACGTCCTCGCCGAGGCATCCGACCAAAGAAGGATTGTCATCGCACGCCCCAAGGCCTTGTTGCTTGTCGTAAAAGTGATCGTCCCCGAAATACTAACCAGCAACCGGTAGTCGATGCAGTTCGCCATGAAGTCCAAATTGACCGTGGCGGCTCCGCCCCCGTAAGTGAGATAGGACGTGTTCCTCGTTTGGAGTGTGGGCAGATTCAAGAGGTCGTTGTAGTTATTGGTGGCGGGGGTGGCCATCGGCATGGAACCTTTCAGCACCCCGCTCAAGTAGTAATTCATGGTGTTGGTGGTCGTGTTCCATTCGATATAGGCATTGGCCGAGAGCGTTAGGCGCGGGAAGCCGCTCGTGCTGTTAACGCCAAAGTTGAGGCCGCTGCCAAGGATGACGTTGCCGTTTGCGTCTATTTGGGCATAACCTCCGGCCACGCCAAGGCCTTGAAGCAGGGTGTTGAAGGCGTTGACAAGCGTCAGCAGATCGCTTCGGGCGGCAGCAGGATTCGCGGAACCGGTTGCAAGGTTCGTGGTGGGGACTGGAGTTGTGGGGAATTGGTAGGGCATAAAATCAGAGGCCGGTGACAATGACGTCGACCACGGCGTCGGCAAGGACATTGCTGCCGTTGAAAAGATTAATGAGCGGCCCACTTACGGATTTGTTGACCACGTTAAAGGTATAACCTGGGTAATTGCCGACAAAGATGACCTGTACGCTCGTGATGAGGTTATAAGTCTTCATCAGGGGCACGGTAAAGACGCCGGTGCTGGTGCGTGTGCTGACCGTCGCGCTCGTGAGGTTCGTGACGGTTTCACTCTTGGGGTTTCCGCTCGCGATGATCTGCTCGGAGAAAATGATCGGCGGCAGGCTGTTCGCCGAGGCCACCTGTGTTTGAATCTGAAAGTACCGCGCGGTATAGGTGGCATTCACCCCCTGCCAGCCTGTCCAGGTGGAGTTGTCATTGGAGGTTTTGATTTGATAGGTTGGCGTCCCTTGGCAATTCGCCGTCACAAGCGGCGTAAAGGCCAGTATCGATCCCAAATCGTAGACCTGAGAGACATAGGTGATGGGGGTATTGTAGTTTGAAAGCCAGTTTGTCCAGGCATCCCACGTGGCGGGCAAGGCCGTCCAAGTCTGCGTGGTCGTGGGCTCAATCCAACCATCGCTGCGGGCGGCGCCATTGGTTATCGTGCCCTGCCAGCCGGAGAGGTTCGGGTTGTAGATGGCAATGGCACCCGCGATGCGCGGGCTGCCGATCGTCATGGCGGCCAGATAAACAGGCGTCGATTGATTGCCTGACGTATCCACCGAGATGATCCCAAAACGATAGGTGCCCGCCGCAAGTTGGTTTGTCTCGTAGGGATTGGCGACAATGCCGCCGTTATTTAAAAGCGACATCTGCGAAAAAATTGCGGAGAGGTTCGTGGAATAGCCCACGAGACACCCCGCAAAGTCCGGATCGGTCGGTTTTATCCAGGAGAATTGCCTCGTGCCATCCGGCTGCACCACCAGATTAAAATTGGTCGGCGGGTTCGGCGCGGCGGTTTTACCAATGATCGTATAGTTGGTGAGAGTCACCCACGTGGAATAGACCCCCAGCACGCTCACGGCGGCTATGCGGAAGTCGTACTGCGCTCCGTCCTGCACATCACTCACGTACTCCTCAATCGCGTAGCCGGCGGGCTTTGACCACTCGTGCCAGTTGCTCTGGTTGGAAGGCTTGTATTGGATGACGTAGCATCCGCCATCCTGCACGGTGCCCCACGCCGAGGGAGTCCACGTGAGATGCGCCCGGCTGATGACCGTGCCATCCGGCCGCACATAAAGGTCATTGGTGCCGCTTGAGATGCCCACGTTTGTGGGCGGTGGGATGCTCTTGCCGCTGGGCAGATTGGTCTTTACCGATAACGGAGCGGGGCTCTCGTCATTGGTCGACCAGTCATAGACGGCGCTGCAGGTCTCGCGCAACGTCATTTTGATGACCGGCACGGGGGCGCTGCCGGAAGTGGTCGACGTGCCCAACTTCAAATCTTGAATCTCAAAGTATTTATTAACCCAGCCCATCCGAGCAAGGCTCAAGGGGATGATATCCCCCACCGTAAAACGGATCGCCGAGAGCGGACAGCTGAGCGACACAGTCGTCGGTTGGCGCGTTTGCAAGAGCATTATTTTTGATATCCGCTGCGCCATCGAGGGCGACTGAGTAAAAGGCAGAGTGATATCCTGCCAGAGCCGCTCGCCGCCATCGGCGGCCATGTAGATGTTGCTGTAGATGGCGGGAAAGTCGGTCGCCTGATACTGGTTGTTCGGAGAGATATACGTGCCCTTGACGCCGTTAAAGAGGTCTTGGCGCTGAAGCGCCGATTGAATCTGCATCTTGTCGATGCAGTCCTTCTCGCTGAGTCCCCCGCTCTCAGGCGTCCTCCAAACTCCCGCGAAAGCTCTAAACTTTCCTCCGACATAGGGGCACAGTCCTGCCATCGACATCCGAAGGTTGGCGATCATCTGTTCCGGCCCCGTGGAGCTATCGAGCGTCCCATTGCACACATACCGTTTTTCCGTTGTCCCATCGCTTTTATTAACAATTTCGTCGCAATGATTGGCGGCAGCAATGAAGGTGGTGTCGTCAATTTCAGTTGCCGTGTCGGCACAAAGGCCATAGCGAGCATCCGTCAGGAAGTCCCGTAAACACAAGGCGGGATTGCTGCTAAAGGCCGTGGTGGAGTTTCGTGGATCATAGACTGGCTTGCCGCTAATCAAAGCGGTGACGGCCGGTAGTCCATTGGAGAATACTGAGGAATTGTACTTGAGCTTGATGTAGAGATAGGCGTTGCCACAGGCCATGCAGGTGCTATCCCACTTGTCGGGAGCGGCGGTGATAAGGTTTGCATCGGCGGCCTGGTTGTCGTCGCCCATGTGCTTGTAGACGGTGGCAAGCCCCGTGTAGTCGACGGTTTTGCCGGTGGAATCCACCCCTGTTTGCGCGTTCCCGTTGGCGTCGAGCGTGAGCAGATAATCATCAAACCAAATCTTGTCGTAGGAACTGATCTTGTGCCCCGCGAAGGCAACACAGATATGCAGGTACTCGTTATTGTTACCAGTCGAGTGTTGAAAGAAGATCGTCCCGCCGACCTTGGTCTGCCCGTAGATGATGCGCTTGGGATTATTGGCACCGTAACCCGTTACGGTGGTGCCGGACATCTGCCCGCTGACCGATTTGGGCTTCTGTTGCAAGAGCATGGAGGCTCCCGCCAGCACCGCGCCCAGGATAGCCTGTCCAATGACGGCTCCCGTGATCGCCATTGAACCGGCGGTGATCATCGCTCCTGCGGCGCCCGCTGCGGCGGCAAGGACAACAGGGATCGCGTGCGCCTGACTTGTAGCCAGGAGCATGAGTGCCATGACTGTGATAACTTTTTTCATCTCACACGATCGCCCAGCATTTTTTTATGAAAGACTTGTTGAGCTTGCAGAGTCCCCGTCCGTCAATGGGTGCCAGGGCATTGAAGCCATCCCAAATGGCGAGCATGTTTTCGCCGTTTATCTCCAAAAGCAGCAAATCTCCCCGCCGGATAAAATTAATTTCGCATTCTGTTGAGCCCAGGGGCTCCAAAATCTCCTCAGCCGACGCCTGTACCCCGCCGTGGGCTTCAAGCAGTTGTAGGGCTTCGTCGCGGGTTTTATAGGCCTCGCGCCAGTTTTGCAGGAGATCAAAGCCGGTTATTGCCTTAATACAGTCAGCGGCGAAGCAAAAGCAATCGGATTGCCCCCACGTGAACTCTTTCTGTCCGTACTCCTCCACCACCTCGTTGAACTTTGCCGGCCAGTTATCGACTCTCATGACGTCCTCCCCCATTCGGTTTGCTGGCCTTGCAGGGCGGCGATGTATTTAAAGGCGTTGTCATTGGGAAAATCGATGCGTTGATCCTGATCGTTGTAGCGGCGTTCCTTTGAGGTCATCATCCGCACCAGGCGGTTTTCAACGCTCACGGTGACCGTTGCGGTGTCGGGGCCGTCCTCGATCGTCATGGTGTCGAGCATCCCCGAAAAAAGGACAAAGGCGTCAATGAGTACAGGCGCACCGCTCGTGGGATTGGTCATGGCACCTAGGTAGACCGTGCAACGCCGGCCTTGGTACTGTTCCGCCAAGGCCTCCGAGACGATATTCGAAGGAATGCCGCTCAAGCTCATCGTGAAGTTTGCGGACTTGGTCTCTTCGGTATCCTGCATCTCGCCGATGCCTAGCAAAACGCCCTTGCCCAGGTAGGTATGTCCGTTATAGATCAGGTCGCTCGTATAGGAACTGATGTAGATGGGGCCGCTGTCGAGGATCAAATCGGCCATGAGAATGAGATTCGTCGGCGAAATGGTGAGCGCCGTGAGAAGATTACTGGAAAGTGTGCGGCTCATAGGGCTTCAATGGCGGTGAGGCTAAGCTCCTGATAGACGCCTCCGGCCTGAAGCGTGTAGATGAGGTCGCCGTTCAAGCGAAAGACGCCGACCGGATTAATCGTGGTGATGGGGGAATTGTCGGCGGTGCCTGGCCGGACACGGGGAAAAAGCGAGAGCGTGGCGTTGCCTCCCGCATCCGAATTGGCATCCTGTAAAACGCGGTAGAGGCGTGCGCTTGTCCCCGTACCGACTTGTAGGAAATCCCCCGCCTTGAGGATACCGGTGACATTCGCCGTCCAGCCATCGGTTGTGAGGGTTGCGGAATTATCCTGGTTTGCCCCATTGACGACCGGCAGTCCCGTGGCGACGCCCAAGGGCACCGCCTCGCTGCCGTACGGCCCAAAGAAAAAGGTGCCCGATCGCCCGCCGAGGGCGGTTAATATTGCCACCAGTTGCGAATTAAGCGTGCGATCCCCGCAGGGAAAGGTCGCCGACACCTCCCACCATTGCCCCAGCCAGGAGTAGACGTACTGCTGCCCCGTGTAGGGGGATTGCGAAAGCGCGTCCACGCACCTCTGCGTAAGCGTGTACTGCTTGGGAGCTTTGGGGAGTGTCAATGGAAAGGTAATGGGCATGAATCAAGTGGCGTTTCGGATGAGAGAACTGGCTCTGCCGCCGCGTCGCGCGACATCGGCGACGGTGGAAGCGATGGCTTCCTTGGCCTGGGCAATCATCGCCCTCATGGTGTTTTGCAGGTCTTGGTTCGTGTTGCCGGACAAGGTAAAGCTCTGGTTGACGACGATCCCGCCGCCGCCGGCCAGCGTGTTATGGGGGATGATGGAGCCGCTCATGCCGGGGATGAAAAGTTCAGGGCCTTGTTCGCCGACAAGATAGGGTGAGCCTCCTGATACCGGCCCGCCGGAAGCACGCTTGTTCCCCGTGGCCGTGGCCAGAGAATTCGCTGCAGAGTTCCCGCCGCTTCCCAGCTGAAGCCCAAAGAGACTTCCAAAAATACTTCCGATGCCGGTAGCCAGGGGCTTCGAGATGCTCTCGTAGATGAGCATTTTGCTGATCTGCTCAATGATCGTTTGCGCCAAATCCCTAAAGGCCTGTCCCACGCTCTTTGAACGAAAAATGATCTCGTCAAAGCTGTTCGTCATGTCGTTGGCCATGTTTCTTGTGGCCTCCGTCAGGATGTCGCTGTTGGTCTTCCCGTCCCCAAAGACATCCTTCATGGTATCCTTCAAGCTTTGGGCTTTCGCGACGGTAGCAGTTGTACTTGCGGCAGCTTTGTCGAGCGCGGCCTGGTAGTTCTCGACGCTTTTGCCCGCCTCTTGGGCGGCCTGCGCCACCTCGTGCGTTGAGGTCGCCATCTCCTTTTGCTTTTTATCCGCCTCGTCCAGGAGCTTGAAGCGCTCCATTGAATCCATGTACTCTTGCGCGGACTGGTAGGACACCGTGAAGGCCGACTTCACGAATTTGCCATTCTCCACGTGATACTGCGGCTTTGATGCTCCCGGCTGCGGCGGCAAGGGCACGCGCAGGGCGCCGATGCCCAACTGCACCGGAGGCGCCGTGGCGGCCTTGATATCCTCGGATATCTTCTTGAAAAAATCATTCCACGGCTCCAGCGCTTCTTTGGTTTTCTTGTAAAAAACATCGATCGCGGGATTGATGATCGACGCAAAACTCTCTCCAAAGGCCTTTGCCTTCTGCGTGAGCCTATCCCACTCCGTCATCTGGTTTTGCGCCCCCTTGGTCATATCGGCAAAGGCCTTGTTGACCTCCTCCTTGGTGGCGGCCACCTGTCCGTAGACGTTCTTCCAAGCACTCAGAAAATCATCGGCGTTCTTTCCAAAGACCTCGGAGAGTTTGGCTTTCTCCGTTCCCTCGGCCATCTGCGAGAGATAGGTGGCCGAATCCTTAAAGAACTTCGGCAGGTTTTGAATGTTCGGAACCTTCGCCAGATTATCGTAGCCCTTTCGCATGGCCGAGATCACCGTATCGACCTCATAACCCTTTTGCTCCAAAAGCCCTAGAAATACCGCCGACTCCTTCGCGCTAAAGCCGATATTTCGCAGTTCGGTGGCGCCCTTGGACATGTCCTCGTTGAGCTTGTCGAATCCAGCGCCTGTTTGATTGCTGACGGTGTAAAGAAGGTTTGTGTAGTCGTTGAACGCCCCCTCCGGCAGATTGTAGCGCGACATTCCGCCCACGGCGGTGCGCGTAAAGCCCTTTGCGTCGCCTCCGATGAGCTTCTGATAGGCGGCCACCTGCAGTGAGGCTTTCTCAAAGGCCTCGCCCGTAAGCTTGGTTGACTTCGCGATGGCGGCGATCGAGGCCGCGGCCTGTTCCGCCGAGACCGGCATGTTCGCAAAGACGCGCTCGTAGGTCTCCTTAATGTCCCCAAAGGAACGCCCCGTGGCCTTCGCGACTCCCTGCAGGGACTGCATCGTGCGCTGCACATCATTCAAGTACTTGACCGTCTCCGAGGCGGCAAAAGCCGCCACAAAGGTCTTAAAGCCCAAGGCCGCATCGGCAAAGGAACTCTTGACGTTCTTCGAGAAACCCTTCGCCTGTATCTGAATCTTGGCCAGTCCGTCCTGGAATTTGACGGAATTGACCTCGAAGCCGACGGTGAAGGTGCCCAGGCTCTTATTTGCCATGCGTCACCTCCTCCTTGGCTTTCTTGACCGCCATTGAAAAGGCCTTGGCCGCGGCCTCCATGCCCTCTTTTCGCGTCAGGTCGTTACCGGTGGCATCGGGTTTGTTGCCAAAGCCCAGGAGCTCATCGGCGCTCTTGATCTTCCGGTCGGAGCAATGCGTGAGATAGGTCATGTAGTTTACCCGCGCGACTTCCTTCGCAAGGAACTTCATCCACAAAAGAATATCCTCATCGCGCTGCTTTTTGAGCGCACGAATCTGCCGCGGCGTATAGGTGCGCGTTTCAAGCTCGGAGAGCCCCAGCGAGACTCGGCAATAAGCCCAGTAGCGCAGGAACTCTGCGTCTTCTTTACTTGCCTTCGGACTGGGGTGTTGGTTCGTCATCGCTTCCGACATCGGCGTTATAGACCGCGTCGCAGACCTTCAGTATCTCGCCGACTCCCTTGCTGGGGATAAGCCTGGCGATCTCGTCTTCGGTGCGGCTTTCGTTTTCGTTAAAGAGCCCCGCGAATACCATCCAAACAATGAATCCCGCCGGATCATCGCCCAAGTCGCTGAACTTCTTTTTGAGAATTCGCTCGGTCTTGTAGATGGAGTAAAACGAATAGGAAATGCTGTGCTTCCCATCGTTGAGTGTAAGTGTGCGGTCGATGTCCATAAATTAAGCGTAGGTGACCTCCGTTAAGGCTCCCGTGAGCCGGATGGTAAAGCTGGCGGTGACCTTGTCGTTGGGCCCCGCCGTGGCGATCTTGTGTTCGGTAAAAAAGCCTTGGAAGGTGTACATCTTGGGAGTCCCCAGATGCTGGAATTTCAAGGTGAAGTACAACGCCGCCGTTGACCCATTACCTGCGTAATTGGTCTCGATCATGGCCGTAACGTTGGAGTCGTAGTCGTACTCGTATTCTCCCGTGACTTCCCCATAGTCGGGAAGCCCTTTCATGTACTTCTCGAAGGTGTCCGAGAGCGAGGTGATATTAATCGACGAGGATTTGATCTGCGGGGCGTCAATCTTCGTGAGGTATTGCAGAGGATAGTACGTGGTACCATCCGACGAGAGCCACAAGGAGACTCCCTGCGTGATTGAGGGGTTTACTCCTGCGGTGGGGGTTTGATAGGTTGCGGGCATAGGTGTTTTAGGTTAGAAAATTGGGCTCCTGCAGGGTATAGAGGGTAAACTTCACCACCTGCGCGAAAAACTCCGGCTCAGTCTCGTGCTCCATGTTCGTCTCAAGGACGTGCACCCATTTGACGTTCGTTGCTCCGATCAGCCCGCAGTAGCAATCAATGGCATTGCGGAAAAGCGAGGCGATGCCGATGGCCTCTCCGTAGTCGCGGGAGAGCGCGGCGATTGTAAGCTCCGTCTCCCAATGCGGTTCATTGAGCATGGACAAATCTTTTGAGGGCATCGGCAGGGAAAGTTCGTAGATGGCGGCGGGGAAATCGCCCGAAACGGATTGCTCAACGCGGTAAGGATAGAGCTTTGTCCCGATCTGCGCGGCGATGGCAGCGTTGTTGAGGAAAAACTCCCGAATGGCGGCGGCAAAACTCATGCTTTAATCCTCCCGATGGAGTCGGCGACCTGCCGCTCGATGTCGCTTGTAAAGGCATTCAGAACCGCTTGCGCCGCGTTTCGGATGGCGGGAGCAAGGAACGGATGAGCGGTAGAGGCCTTGCGGTTATGACTCATGCGCGGTTGCCCCGTGTTCATGGCGTGGGTGCGCGCGTTCAGATGGCTCTCCGAGCCGAAACTGTTTCTAAAAATCCGATCGATCGCCCGCCCCGAACCCGCCCTGCGATTCGCGAGCCGCCTGGCTCTCTCGGCATCCGATTTTCTTCCAAACTCGACCAAATAATAATACTTGGGCGGCCTGACGGTCTCACCCTTCGAGGTGATGAAGGCCGAACGCGATTGCACGCCGATGCCTCCCCAGGTAATACCCCCGCCGCGAAGTTTCTTTGTTTTAATCGTCAGCGAGCGTCGCAAGGCGCCGGTCTTCACTGGCACGAGTTGCTGCGCCTGACGCAAGGCCGGTTGCAGCGCCTTATTAACGGCGGTCGTCAACCGCACATCCGTCAGGTCATACCCCGACCGCTGAACATTGCTCAAAAAATTGTTCCAACGGCTGTCGTCAAATTGAATGGAAAGGTCGTTCATCAGTTGTAGGGGGTGGTTCGGTCGCCGTACTTGCGGCAGTAGAGTTTGATCTGGTCATGGCGCCCGACATTGGTGACGCCCAAAATTTCGTAGACCTGATTTTTATAGAGGACGCGCATCTGTGCATTGACCCCGCAATGCGGATCGGTGGCACTCGCCCTCCAGCGAATCGTAAAGATCGCGCCAAGCTCGCTAAACATCGCCCGTGCGTGAATCATCTCGTTATTTTCGCACTCAACAATCGACGCGCGGCAGTTATAAAGGGTCGTCCAATTATTCGACAGCGAACCGTCGGGATTTTGGGTGCCATCGCGTTGCTGGATTTGGATTGCTCTATCGAAGTTGCTAAAGATCATAGGTCAGTCGTGCTCCATGCATGAGGTGTCGGATGCCATCGGGAAGGACATCCATGCGATAGCCTTGTCCGATAAAGACCGGCTGGCGTTGTTCAAAGAGATACCCCGCAAATTCCATGATGCAGCGCTGGACAAGCGGCGGGATGTCGGCGGGGTCGGTATAACCGGCCGTGAAGGCGATCTGCACGCTGCCAATCTGACCATCAGTCTCCGGCCACTTATTGCTCGTGGCGCTATTGAGGACAATAACCGGCGGCTTGGCGCCGTTGGCGTCGAAACGGTAAAACCCAGAATCAAGCGTCCGCTTAACGCCGTTTCTATCGTAGTATTGGATGGACGCAATGCTCGTGACCGGATAGCGCGCGAGTATAAGTTGCGCCTTGAAGAAGCGCTGCGCTTGAACGTAGCTCGTCGACATCAGGGCATAGCGCGTGAACTGCTCCACGTAGTCGCTCGCCGCTTTGATGTAGGTTGTGAGAATGTCATCCTCACCGTCATCATCGACGCGCAGGTGCTTTTTGACCGTTTCAAGCGGCACGGCCAGCGTGCTGCTGAGTGCTGTGCGCGTGATACTCGCCTCGTTGGAAAGTAGTCCCGTCATTTGACCTCCTTCTTGGACGCTTCCCCCTGCTGGTAGATGATCTCCTTGAGGCTCTCTCCAAAGAGATGCCGAAAAGCCGCATTGGGAGCGCCGTACTGCCCCTCCAACGCATCCCAGCGATGCTCAAGCTCCATAACGCTGCTGTGCTGGGCGACCACCACAGGAGTGGTGCACCCGCTAAGAAGCATCAGGCTTGCGATCAGTCCAATCATCAACGCTTTTTTGAGCATGGGAGGTGTCCTCGTTAATTTTGTTGAGTTTGTCCTCCCGCGTGTCCTGCTCATGCCAACGCCGGAACAGGATGGTCAGCACCAGCGAGGCAATCACCGCAAGACACGCAAGGATGGACAAAACAAGGTTCATTTGGTGGGCGCAGGGTCGGTCGGTGAAGCGTCCTTCGCGTGGATAAGCCCGACTCCCGCCATGATCGCGGCAAAGAGCGAGGATACGTCAACCTGCGTGCCTTTGAGCCACGTCATCGCGGCTCCGACAAGGGCAGTAAGAATGCTGAGCACTCCGAGGGTGGTGGTTTTCCAGTTTTTCATAGTGGTTTAGTGTTTGAGCAGAGAAAAAATCAGCATGACGCCGGTCGAGATGATCGCGGAGATAGCCGCCGTTCCGAAATTGGAAGCCCAGAGGTTGTTGCTTTTGATGTTCTTGATCTCGGTCTGAATGGCGGCCATGCCCCTGTCGACGGTGGAGGTCAAAGTGTCCACCTTCGTGTTGATCTCTTTGAGGTTCTGTTCGAATTTCGTCATAGTGATTTTAAAGTTCTCAATGTCCGCGCCGTGAACGGCGCAGCGCGTGGGATCGAAAGCATCCGGATTACGCAAGACTTCCATCACAGCCCCCTCCCTAGGGCGACCTGCAGGGCTTGCACCGCGCTGTAAAAGCCGGACTGTTGCTCCGGCGTCGTGACATTTCCAAAGTAGTAGTGAAAGCAGGACTGCCCGTCATCCAGGCCATCCCCCGCATTTGTCCAAGAGGAGCCCATGAAGAAGCGGTTGTAGCAGAAAAGATAGAAAGGAAGCGCTGCGGGGCTATTGCCCTGCGTGATGTCCTGCTTTGAGGGCGTCCCCGTGGCCACGGCGGTTCCGTTCTTGTAAATTTTAACCGTGGTGCCGCTTTCAAAGCCATTGATTGTCCAAAGCCCCTGCCGCTGGGCCGTCGTTGGATGCTCGACGCCGTAGGAGTATGCGACACCATCGCCGATCGAACCGTCAAAGCAGTCGCCCCCGAACTCCGAAGTGACGTGGTTCGGGTTATCCCAGCCGCGATCCATGAGTAAAAACCCATTGGCCGGAGTCGCATTGTTGTTTCGCTGCACTCCCATCATCTGCCGGTGGCCGTTTTGATTGTAGCCGCCAAAAGAACAGTCAAATTTTACGCGCCCGCCGTAGAGTCCGTAGTCGTTGCTGCCGGCCGTATTCGCGGTAAGCCCCGGATCGCCGTAACCGGTCGCGCCATCCGTCTGCGAACCCTTCGCATTATGGGTCATGGCACCATGCCAGGTTATTGTATTTGTGCCAGGGTTCCTGGCGTTCACCGCATGGGTTGCCGCTGTGCCTCCGATGTAGAGGTAGAGCGCCCGCATATCGTTCCACAGATTGATTGCTTTGAGCGCTCTGAAAAATTGAGAGACGACCTTCTTCTCCGTGGCCGTGGGCGTATAGCCCTTTGAGTTTTGCAGGTAGTCCAAATAGACCTTGCCGTCCGCGTCCAAAGACGCGCCAGGCGCGTTGTCGACCGCCGCAATGAGTGAGGTTTCTAGGGGGATTTCAACTGGAATCTCGGTTGTCATCAGTCGACGTAAATAGAGACAGAGGGGTTCGTGCCCGCGCCGACAAGCGTGGCGTAGACGCTGGTGTTAGAGTTGACCGTGACCAGGTGATAGCGCAACATGGACTGCAGCACCGTTGATTCAAAAGGAAAGGCGTCAAAGAAAGTGGCACCTCCGTCGCGCGAAAGCTGAAGCTTTGTGCGTCCGCCCTTCATATTGCCTTGGATCGTGATGCCCTTCGCGGAGCCATCTCCTGCGTAAAGCAAAACAGGGGTTCCGTTGTTGGAGGTGATGGTGGTTGGATTTGACATGGTGTTTTTGAGGTTAAGCCGCCGCCGGGATAGACCGGCGACGGCACAGGTTGTCAGTTTCAGGCCGCGATGGTGGTAGCCGCAGCGAAGGATTGCAGGCGCAGGACTTGCGCGTCGCAGTAGAGGTTGAAGCTCACGCGGACTTCGCGATTGATATCGAGAATCCACGGATTGACGATGACCTCCAGACCGCCCCACAGACCCACAACGAAGTCGCGCCAGTTTCCAAAGATCAGCGCGGAACGATTGGTGGTGGCTCCGAGGTTTGAGGGCACGTTCGGGGTAATGGCGCACTTGTAGCCGGCGTCGCCAAGCTCTCCATCCTCGTAGAGGTACACGGGGAACGTGGTACCGAGCTTCGGGGTCTTGCGGGCCAGCTTCTTGACCGAGGGGTTCGTCAGGTAGCCAAGGTTTCCCTGCAGAGCGTTGAAGTTCTCGACATTGGCCTCCATGCCCACAAGGTCATCCCAGGCAATCTTGAAGTTGGTGGCGTCGGCCAGCGTGTAGGCGGGCAGATTTGTAGTTGCAAGCAGTCCCGTCATGCCGTTCGTGGCACCATTGATGGCGGCCTTTTCGAGGTAGCTCATCAACTGAGTGGTCAGTTCGCTGACAACAAACTCCTGGACGTAGGGCACCTGCTTCATTTCCTGCTTGGAAATGTTGATGTAGGTCGTCAAGGGTTTCGGTGAGAGACTGACGCTGTCGAACTTGTATTGAGCCTGTCCGGCGTTGCCGATTTCAGTCGCAAACGAGGGATCGGCAATCGTTGTGTTGTCGTAGCCGGGGCGCGGCAGCTTCACCTGGCCTTCAAGTCCCTCGATGAACCGGACTCCAAGGTCGCGGAATACCTGAGGATTAAAAAGCATGTTGAGCGGCTGCATCACATCCGTTTGAATCAACTGGCCGCCCGCGTCCCCCGCTACCGCTATTTGACCCGTCGCGGTGATGTCATTGCCGGTGCGTTTCTGCAAGGCCATGATGTTGAGCGCCGTCCTTGGCACGATGAAGGAACCGGTTGTCTGCTGGGGTTCTACGCCGACCGCGCGCATTTCCTTTTCGCCTTCGGACATGACCTCTGCCTCAATGCCGTCCAAGGCAAGTCCCTGCGACTTCAGGCTGATGGCGCGGGCAAGACTGAAGCGCGCCATGTCGCGCAGGTCTCTCTTCGAGTAATCGGGTTTGTATTTGGCCGGAGGGGCTTTGAGGGCGCGCTCGAACTCGTCGGCACGATTAATGGCGGCATTGCCGGCCTTCACCGCGTCGATGTCGCGGGTGAGGCTCTCAAGCCGTTTGTTGATTTCAGCGAGGCGAGAATTCTCGGCATCGCTAAAACCGCGTTTTTCACTCTCGACGGCGGAGTTGATCTTTTTCAACTCGTCCGTCAACGAGCGATATTCTTTTATGAGATGTTCCATAGGTTTAATTGGTGTTGGTGGATTTCAAGCCGCCGTTTAGAGAGGCTTAAAGCGTTGTGGCCAAGAGCAGACCTTGGCTTGATAAATTTCTCAAAGTCAGGGAGCGAGCGTGCGGATATTTTCGTCGCCGGATAGGCGGGAAAGGTTACCACACTCACCTCCGCCAAGAGCCGCACCCTCGTAATTGTCCGAATGCAGCATTCCTCGCCTTCGTCATTGACTCCATCCGTGTAATCAATCGACTCCCAGTCCGGCAGGAACCCGAAGCTCATGCCGTCGATGTTTCCCGCCTCAATGTTCTTGACCAAATCATCGGCCAGCACCGTGTCGGTGAGCCTTATCTGACAACGCAGCCCTGTCGGGTCGCATAGCAAGCTCAAGGTTCCGGCCTTGGTGCGCCCCAGCACCGCCCCCGTGTCATGGTTATAAAGCGCGCGGACATCGGGGCTCCCCCTCAAACACTCGTCCAAGCTCCCCGGCGCCATCTTCTCGTAGATCGCCCGGCCATCCGGCATTTCTCCCAAGGGTTCGCTCAGGGAATTGAATACTACCGCCAAGCCTTCCAGCACTCGCCCCGCGTTCCCCTCAAGAGAGCGAACCTTCAATCCACCGTGGTCGGCAGAACGTATCGTCAGGTATTCCAAATTATTTCTCGTTTCGTGTATCATGGTTTTTCCTCTGGAGGCTTGGGCGGGGTTGGCGGTTGGTTGGCATCTGCATTGCCGGGGCGCATGTTAAGCGGGGTCAAAAATTCATCGCCACCCACGTAGGGGCTCAAGCCCAGCTTTTCGCGCACCTCGTTGCGGGACATGATGCCGTTGACGACCGCAAGCTGATACGCTTGATAGGTGGCCAGCATCTCGGCGCGATTGATCGCGTCCAAATCAAACTTGTAGAAATAATTCTTCCCGTAGGCGGGGTTCGGGATAAGGAGCTTTCTTTTACACTCGCGTTCAAACTTCACGATGATGGGCAGTATGGTCTCGCGCAGGTAGGAAGAATTCTCGGACTCGATGTTGTTGAAAGAGGATTTATCCAAGATTCCAATCTTGTGCGGCTGAACCTTGAAGAAACGCGCGATGCTCTTGTCGACCGCCGTCATAATCTGCTCGTACTGGCTGTCCAGGAGCGTATCGGTCGTCTTGTCGAACTTTCCTCCCTGTTCAACGATGATCGTCTTGCCCGCGTTGCTGACCCCCGAATGCAATTCCTCCAGGCTGCGCTTCAAATTGGCGCGCGCGTCCTCGCCCAAAGCTTCAGGGAACGACAGCACGCCGCTTGAGGCGTTGTAGTTCTTGAACCAATTGACGCCGTGCGAAAGCAACTGCAGCGCAAGCATAAGCGTAGGCTTGAGCATCCGAATGGGGTCGACCGCCGTTATTCCGTCCTTCGTGAAATTGCGGATATGCAGCACCTCCGGCTCATAGCGGCGCAGCACTTTTCCGCTTGTGAGGTAGAGCTCGTAGGAGATAACTCCGCCCTCCTGATAGGTCAGGTGGCGCCATACATCCAAGGGGTACAGAAATGGGGTGCCGTAGTTGTTGTAGACGATATCGCAAAACCAAAAGCCGCGTAAAAGATAGCTCTGAATGAAGGCATGGATGAGGTCGGAAGTGGAGATGTCCTCGTTGGGCTCCAAAGAGAGCTTGTCGTAAAGAATCGTATCGTCAGCCAGGACGTTTTGCTTGCCCTCCTTGCGGTAGAGTTCGATGGGGGCCGTGGAGAGCGTGCCGGCAATCGAGTTGATGCACGCGACCACCGAGGGAACCTGTATCGCCGTCTCCGGTGTGGCTTCTGTGCGGATCTGCTCGCTGTAAAGCGAGATTGCCGAGCTTAGGATCGTGGGATTGTACAGCGCCTGAACCTCTTTCGTCTGTACCGACCGCTGAAAGAGTTTCCCTATCGCGCCAATTGTGTTTTGAAGAATTCCTGCCACCTTGGGCTCAAGTCTGGTTGCCTCTTAAAGCGCCAACAATGCGGGAGCAGGAGTAGTTTGAGACAGGAGAGTAGCGGGAGACAAAAGAGTCGTTGATTACTTATGAAGATAGCACTAGACTTTAACCAGAGATGAATAAGGAACCCTCCCAAATTGTCCTTTACTCCACGCCGGATGGTAGCACTAAACTGCAGGTGCGCCTGGAAAATGAGACCGTATGGCTTACCCAGGATCAGATGGCGGAGCTTTTTAATAAATCGAAATCGACCATCAATGAGCATATTCAGAATATTTACGAAGAAAAAGAGTTGGTAGAATCAGAGACTATGAGAAAATTCGGAAATTCCGAATTTTCTACAAAACCCACAAATTACTACAGTCTCGATGTCATTATTTCAGTGGGTTACCGCGTAAAGTCTCTTCAAGGCACGCAGTTCAGGATATGGGCGACCCAGCGGCTCAAAGAGTATATTGTCAAAGGTTTTACGCTTGACGATGAACGCTTAAAGCAGGGCGGCGCACGCTCAAGGTATTTTGAAGAACTGCTCCAGCGTATCCGCGATATTCGTAGCAGTGAACGGAACTTTTATCAAAAAGTCACGGACATCTATGCCACCAGCATTGACTATCTGAAAGACGACAAGTTGACCCAGCTGTTCTTTGCGACGGTTCAGAATAAAATGCATTTTGCTGTACATGGGCATACCGCCGCCGAGATCATCGTCAAAAGGGCTGATTCCAAGAAACCGTTGATGGGCCTCACGAGCTTTAAAGGGAACTACATAACTCCCCAAGATGCCAAGATCGCCAAGAACTACTTGGCTGAGGATGAACTACAAAAGCTTAACCTTATTGTATCGCTTTATCTAGACTTTGCTGAACTGCAGGCTATCGAAAAGCACCCGATGAAAATGGCAGACTGGGTAAGAAAGCTGGATGACTTTTTAAGAGTAAGTGGACGTAAGCTTCTGGATAATGCGGGAAGCGTGAGTGCGGAATTGGCGGCTAAGAAAGCCGAGGAAGAGTACGTTAAGTACCGCAAAGCGGAGGATAAAAACTATATTTCAGACTTTGACCGCGAGATGAAGAAAATAAAGAAAGAAAAAAGGGAGTCTTCCTAACCTTTCGGCTTTGTGCACCAAGCTGGTGCACAAAGGCTAAATGATTTGTGCAGCAGCCTGTTGCACAATTATACAATCAACAAACCTCGATCCTTATACACGCTATTGAGCTTGTCTTTCTCCGCCCCTGCCATGAAGGCCGAGCAAGCCATGACCAGCGCCACAATCCCGTCAATGCGCTGATTCCTCCCGCGCAAGCCCTCAGGCTTCACCGGCCGCATATTGTCGTTGTTGTCGCGGTAGACCTCCACATTCGTCGCCATCCAGTTGAGTACGGGGTTGTTGGGATGCTTCAATTTCCCTTCAATGATAAGCGACTCAAAGAAAGAGGACGGCTGACCGTAATTTCTGACAGTCTGTTCAAATTTCCCGATGTCGGGGATATCCTTTTCCACTCGTTGCGCTACATAGGCCGCCTTCCACGGGTCAACGATCAGCTGCTTGATTTTATAGAGCTTTTTCAACTCAAGGATTTTGTCGACGACCTGATTCTGGTCGATGAGCGCACCTTCGCAAGGGATGATGTAACCGTCCTGCATCCATTGTTCATAGGGCACCTGATCGTCGAAGCTCCGCGCCTTGATCGTTTCCCTTGGCATGAAGAAAAACGGTAGGCTCCAATAAACCCCGTCCTTCTTAAAGACCAGCACAAGCGCCGTCAGGTCGGTCGTCAAAGACATATCCAAGGCCGCCACGCATTCCGTGCCCAAGAGTTGCGGGTACTCGTTGCTGCCGCATGAGAGCCACTTCTCCTGATTGAGCCAGGAGCTTGACGACGAGACCCAAATGTTGAGATGGAATTGCTTGAAGTCGTTCTGCAGTCGCGGGCTTTCGCGCGCCTTGAGAAACTCGTCACGCAAGACTTCGAGTTTTGGAGTGATTCCCAGCGATGGATTGGCCTTGAGCCAGTTCTTCTCGTCCGTCCAGTCGTCCTTCGGATCAAGCGCGTAGATTTTAACCAAGTAGTGCGGGTTCTTCAGCGAATCGCGCAAAACCGACTGATCGTAGCACCAGCGATCCCAGGCAAACTCATTCTTGCGCTCTCCAGCCGTCCCGATGGTGATAAAAATCGGCTGTCGACGGCTTCGGCGGGATTTTGAGAGTGCCGAGTACAATTCGCTGTCGGTCTGGTTCCAAATCTCGTCCAAAACCGCGATGTGCGGGCTTTTCCCGTGAAAGTTCTTTCCTTCTGCGCTCACCGCCCCGAAAATGTTCGTATCCCAAAGCTCCAAGCCGCTTGTCGGATGCACAATCTTCCGGCGATAGATCAACTCCCCGTAGCTTTCCGTGAATTTGTCCTTAAGGAAGGGGCTGTTCTCAACAAACCGTTGAGCCTTGGTGTAGCAAGAGTCCGCTTGCTTGCGCGACTTTGCCCCCACGTATCCCTCGGCGCTTGGCTCGTCGTCATTGCAAATCCCATCCAGGCACAAGCCCGCCGCAAACTCCGTCTTGCCGCCTCCCTTCGCAATCCAGATCGCGCCCTCACGGTAGCGCCTTAAGCCGGTTTCCTTGAGCCTCCAGCCGTAGAAATTTGCCACCCAGTCATCCTGCCAGTCGTTCAGGATGAACGGTTCTCCGGCGAATTCCCCCTCAAAGTGAAAAAGACACTTCTCGAAAAAGAATTTGTGCTTGAGGTAGGCCGCCTTGTCCCAAAAGTAGAGTTCATATTCGTTTTGTTTGTGGATTATTTCGGTCATGAAAAGTGGCCTCCTTGTCCGCCTGGCGCTTTAGGATTTCGCTGATGTCGTCGCTCGTGGAAACCTCCACGTTGTCAACTGACGCTGCGATTTGCTTCATGTCCTGTTTGATCTCGGCTAGGCGCCTGGGCTTTTCCACCACGCTCACGCGTTGACGCATTCTCGGCGTCATCCCAAAGCCGTCCAGATAGTTCTGATAGTCCCGCAAGGCGGATTTTTTGAGCCGGTCAAGCGGGTTGATGATAAGTTGCTGGTTCGCCCCGCGCGTCACGGGTGTTTTGTCAACAATCTCCTTGTAGCGCACATAGGTCGCCCAGGCCTCGCACATGATCTCCAAGGCGCTGCCATCAGCCTCGGTCAAGACCCCCGCCTCGTAGAGCATGGGCGCAAGCTTATCCCATTGCTTTGAGGCAACCGGCGAGAGCGTGTCGGGCTTGATCGGCATCTCCACCTTGAACCTCGGCTCGACCTTTGACCGTGCTGTGACTGGACCGCGCGCGCCCATTTAGATTTTCTTCACCTCCAGTCCATAGTTGACGCAGCGCTCCAAGATGACGCCGCAATATTTCTCGGAGAGTTCCATCGCGTAGCACTTTCGCTGCATGATCGACGCGGCGATAATCTGACTGCCGCTTCCGGCAAAGGGTTCGTAGCAGATAGCGCCCAATTCGGTGTGCTGACGCATCGGTATCATAAAGAGCTGGGGTGGCTTCGGGGTCGGATGTTCCGGGCGTTCTTTGCCGTCCAAAGAGTCAACCTCCCACACGGTCGAGAGAGCATCGTAGTCGACGCTCTGATTCAGGTCTCCGCCGTCTTGCAGAAACTTCCACACCGTGGGCCCGCTGTACTTTGTCTTGCGCGCGGGCTTATTCCCTTTCTTCCAGCCCATCAGACACGGCTCATGCTGCCAGGCATACCAGCTGTAGCTGATGACCGGCTTGTTTTTGACCCATATAATCGTCAGATGCTCCAGGATGCCATTTGCGCCAAAGGCCTCACGCAACAGTTGCGACCCTGCCTTGCCGGCGTGCCACACATAAACCGGCGCGCTCTCAACGATGGCGTGTGAGTAAGCCACCTGCAGGAAGGTCTTGTAAAGTTCCACGTTCTCGGAGGAATCCCAATCCTTGCCTTCCTCCCAATTGACGTTGTTGTCCGGACGGCTGCCGGTATAGTTGACCAGGTAGGGCGGGTCGGTATTGAGTAGCTCCGCTCGTTGGCCGGCCATAAGGGCCTCCACGTCCGCCTGCGAGGTGCTGTCGCCGCACATGAGCCTATGCTGCCCGCCGATGAGGTAAATATCTCCGCGCTTGACGCCCCACTTTTCGCCCAAGGCCTTTGAACGCTCCACAAGGCCGTTTGGGTTCTCCTTTTCATCGACAATCTCTGGCTGCAGGAATGCGCTCAGGTCGCCTTCGGCCATACCCAAGGCACCCAAGTCGATCTTGCCATTCAAGCCTAAAACCAGTTCCTTCAGTTTCTCGTCATCGCCCACGGCCAACTCCGCGATCTTGTTATCGGCAATCATGTCGGCGTATTCTTCCGCTTCATTGGCATACTCCTGCGTCTCCACCGGTACCTGCGTCCAGCCTTTCAATTTGGCCGCCTGTAGCCTCCCATGCCCCTTTGTGATAAAGCCCGATCGCTTACTGACGACGATCGGCGCCCTCCAGCCATTGAGTTCAATCACGCGGGCAAGCTTTTCAAGCTGCTCCGCCGGATGGGTGTTCGGGTTCTTGGGGTTCTCTATGAGCTTGTCCGTGGGGGAAAGCTCGGTGTAGCGGCAGTAGATGGCAGGTGTGGGCATTTTATGGATAAAAAGTGTTGTTTCCGACTTTTTCACGAAAACTAGTTAGTTTTTGAAATGAGGAGGCGGGTGCGGTTTTGCGGGTTTTTCTCCTGGAGATGACACCCCCCTTACCCCCGCGGGAGGCAGGGTACAGGCGAATAGGCTTTAAACGCACCATAGATACCAGCCTCCTTCGCTGCGCTTGCGGACGGTGTAGTGCTTGCCGTTGCGCTCCATCGCCTTGCTCAGGCTCTTGACATCGCTCTCGCTCTCAAGGGGGCCATAAGACTGGCTGGGCTTGATTAAAGCGGCGATCGACTGCCACTTGCGTATGGGCTCAGGCAAGGGGATGTCGTCGCGGATCTCCGGCCTGACGGTCATGGGTCGGGAACGTTCAGGGATGATGGTGGTAGGCATAGATCGTTTATGTTTGCTTGCCATAGGTTGCGGGGTACTTTTGATAGTCGGCCACCGTCTTGCGTGCGTGGCACTCGATGCAGAGCGTCTGGCAGTTTGAGCGGTCAAGTTTCCTGTTAGGATTGACGGCAACAGGTTCGGCGTGGTCGATGCGCGCCTCGCGACGATAAAGGATCAGTTTGCCGCATCTTGCGCATATCGGGTGCTTGGCGTACTCGCCATCGCTGACCTGCTTCCATCGCCAGCCATACCCGCGTTTGCTTGCGGGTGGTCGCTTGTCCTCACGCGGTGGCGTGGCACTCCGAAAGCGGGACATGATTGCCTCGCTCTCGGCATTCGGATTGTAGCGTCGCACAGGCATGGCTTAAAAAAGCTCCAGGCCGCTCCACTTGACTCCCACAAGGATCAGCCTGAAGGCCAGTCCCATGATGAAGCCAAAGGAAACAAGCATGGTCGCCAGTACAAGCGGCACAAGGATGGTGGTTAGGATTGCGTTGATGATTTTCATTGTTTTGTTTCGGGTGGATTTATGATTTTTAAGATTTCGTAGGCGACTTGCGGGACGATGGCATTTCCGAGGGCTTTAATTCTGTGTGTCCGTTGGGGTAGCCCATTACCCATTCCACAAAGGCCGGTTGCAGCCTCAAACCAGTTTGCGTAGCGCCAATGCTCGAATGGATAACCTCGCCAAAGTTGCTCTTCCCACGATCCGTTATCGCCGCACGGCAGTCCTGCGCCTTGGGCGTCGGCAAAAGATTGATCACATTGTTGATCCCCTGCTGGCGGCAGTTGTTGCTCCTGCGATCTCCCGCCGTGGGCGTCGGGAGAAGCGAAATGACCGTCGCTATGTTGGGCGAGTACCCCGGACTCTGGTACGGCGTGAACTTGCTCGCTCTCGGCGTTGGAAGCAACTGATTCGCGAGCACGTCGCGCAAATTGCTCAATTGCTTGCGTCCAGGTCTCGTCACGTGGCGTTCTTTCCAAAGTGCGCGCGGCGTCTTGGGTGCCATGCCGTCCAGGCAGTTCGGGGTCGGCAACAGCCGTACAACGTGTTCCAGCGTCGGTGACTGTTCCGACGAGGACGGGTTGCTGGCTCTCGGTGTGGGCAACAATCCAGACCCTGTCTCGTCGGTGCGGGGCGTTGACGGCGCAAGCTGGAATAATAAACGCCCTAGCGGTGTAACCTTCAGCTTCCAAGTCAGCAAGCGTGCGGTCGAGTTCCATCGTGACGAACCCAGCAACGTTTTCTCCAACGACCCAAGCGGGCCTGTATTCCTTGATAACTCTGAACATTTCAGGCCAGAGGTCACGAGGGTCGTCTCGGCCTCGTTGCTTTCCGGCGGTGGAAAAAGGCTGGCAGGGGAAGCCGCCGGTGATGAGGTTGATTTCACCAGGGATTGTGGTTTTTGTAATGGTTCGAATGTCTCCATAGTTTTTGATTTTTGGCCAATGCTTCTTCAGAACTGCCGAGGCAAAAGGATCAATCTCGCTAAAGCCTACCGTCCGAATGCCCGCCCAGCGTGCTGCCAGGGTAAAGCCTCCGATTCCACTGAACAGATCGAGATGATTCACTTTTTGCGCTACTGCAGCCCTCTTGCTAAGGTTATTGTCAGTTGCAAATTGTCATCGGAGACTTGTAGCCGTTCGGCCAATTGCCCTTTGCGGATGGAGTCCCGAACGATCTCAAGCGCCTGAGCTTCACTCCTGGCCGAGAGCAAAAGGTCGAGATTCTTGACCGTGACCTTGTAAGTTTTCCATTCGTTAGGCATGGACGACCTCCTCCGGTACAAACCAATATTTGAAGATACCATCGGTGTCATAGCCCGAAGGAACGTTAAAGCCCCCGTACTGCGGTTTACGAAGATCGCGGAGACTGGAGGATAAGCTCGTTTGACTTGGGCGTTTCTTTGTATTCGGCGGGGTGATAAACTCAATCACCTCATCGACGCTGAACTTTTGGTTCGGATGCGAACGCAGGAACTTCAAGGCTCTCGTCCTTTGGTGCTCGGTTGACTTCGGATCGTAACAGCCTTGCGAATTATAGACCTCGTCGAAGGTAGCCCGTGTGTGCAGCTTCTCTCCAACGGCCTGTACTTTCATTGGTAAGTCTAGTTGCATGTCTTTTCCTCCTTTTTTGAAAATTCAATGTCGATTGCCAGCATCTCCCGCTTGGCTTCTTCGAGGCTTAGCCCCGTTTTTTCAAGTTTCTCGATATCGGTTTCTTTGCGGATTTCATAGAGTCCGAAAATTCTCTTCCTTGCCCGCAACTGCTCGCGTTTGTTGCGCTGGGCATCAGACAGGCGTGGCCTCATAGGGTATTCCTTTCGCCAGCAATCCGTTTAATGGTCGGTGCAGATTCTTGTATTTTCATTTCTAAACCGTGTTTAAATCTTATTTAAACCTTTTAAACAAAAACACAACTGTTTTATTTTAATCTTCTAAATCTTATTAACTTATTAGTGTCAGTTAACGCTTAAAGTAGCTAAACTTACATTCAACAAACCGCCTTCACATCAATTTGATTTCGGATTTTTTCAAACATTTCCCTTTCGGACGGCAGGGCATTTTTGTCATATTGCATGTAGAATTGGGTGTTGTTGAAAAATTCATCTCGTTGGGCTTTGGTTCCCTTCTCTTTGATGTAATCAGAAATGATCTCATACCTACTTTTGCGTTTGCCATTTTTGAAGTTATTCACATGCGCGCCCTTCTTCTCATATTTAATTCTCTCTTTAATACTCTCCTCCGTCTGTGGACGTGGGCTGCCCCCCTTTGCAACCGCCCCCTGCCTCCGGCCAAGGGCGGTATCAGACTCCGTCTGCAGCCGTGGGCTGCCTCCGCCTATAGACGTGGGCTGAATGACAACATTCCGCAGTTTCCGCAGCATCACGCGCCCATTAAATCTCTGCTCTACATAGCCAATTTTCTTCAGCTTGGAGCACCGTTCGCCCACCCATTTCTCCTTGCAACCGACAAACTCCCCAATATGCCTGTTGCTGGCATAGCACCAGCCCGGCACCTTGCTTTTTTTGCTTTTGCTGAGCGCGTCAATCTCAGCAAGGATCAGCCAGTCAATCGGTATCAGCCGATCATCTTCCATCCACTCCACGGGGATAAAAAATCCCGTGAAGCCTCTCTCCGGCTTCTCGTAGGGCTCGTCACCCATAGCTACTCCTCCAGCAATTCAACCATCTCAAAGCCTCCTTCGGGGCGCTTTAGAAAGTCGACCGGAGTGCGCATCTCACGCAAGAATTTCTTCGTGATCTCATAGTTCTTCACCCACTCCCTTTCTTCGTGGCGTTTGGCTATAATTTCAGATTTTGATAAGCTCTCGGCGTGTTTGCTTTTACCCTTGTGAATGTTTTTCATAGAGGAAATCGCAGTCATAAAACCAGGCTTCTACTCATATTTGTCCAGCATTGGTTTAAATGATTTAACAAAGACAAAAGACAACTTAGGGTTATGTCAACATGAATCTTGAATAATTTAAGACACAAAGGCTAAATATATTTTAGTTTTTCTAGCTTGAAATGATTGAAAAACTGTTTATCTTGGGTTTTAATTAAACGAAATGAGTATAAAGACGAAAAGTAGAAACGGTGCAGAAATGGCCGTGGAAGGAGTTCAGTTGTTCAAAAACCCCGACTTTGTAAAAGGAGGAGGCCATAGCTTGCGCAACCTCAAGGTCGGTTGTTATGACAGCAAAGGAAACCTGATTGCCGTTTATCCGAATGTAAAAATCACCGTCTCGCACATCATGCGAGCCAACCAGGACAGGTTCAGTCAGAGCTATATCTCGACAAAATTGTATCGCATCCTGAAAAAAGAAGAACCCAAAGAGTTCTTTAACTACTACTGGAAGTATCAAAATGACTAAGCCCAACGAAATACCCGATCCTCGAAACTGGAAGGACGGAATGTACATAGTCGGCAAACCTGATTTTACGGTTGATAGCCGCAAACGCCATCGGCGGATCTCCTGCAAGGATGCCGAGGGCAATCTTGTTGCGCTCTTCGATACGGTTGAGGTCGCCGCGAATTATGTGGCCAGCAAGGTCGGCTTCTCAATGGAGTATGTCCGCAACAAGATTTACAAAGGCATCAACAAGAAAGATGTCCTTTTTGGTTACGTCTGGGAGGACTACAAAGAGTAGCCTTCGGTCAGACCTTCACCGAAAAGTTGGGCTTCTCAATGATAAGGGTTCCATCGGGGAGCACACGGCTGCCTTTGGCCTTGTTCAGCCGTAATCGAGCTTTGGTACCGACCTTCTGAAACCAGACGATTTTTCGCTTCAGCAGGTTTTTGAGCGACCTCACTCGCTTAACAATCAGCACAAGCAGATTGACCTCCGGGTCGGTGGAAGGCCTTGGTCGCACCTCCTCGAAGCACCAACCTCCGAGGTCTCGTGTCAACGGCGTTGATGTCTTGTTGTGTTTATGGGAGGCTATCCGAATCGGTAGCGCTCCACGGGCCATAAGTACGCATTCGTATAGATTCATGTGTGTGTTGGGGGTTGGAAATAAAAAAGCCGGACAATGATGTCCGGCGAAGAAAGTCGGTTGACAGAGGATGCGCTTCAAATGGATATCCAAAGCTCATGCCTATATTAAGAACTCTTTTCAGGGTTTTGTCAAGGTGTGATTTTTTTATAAAGGGGGTAGTTTGTTTGACTGGAACCCAGCTTCTTTGACAGCATTGCTCCATGAGCCAAAAGCGTTGTTAAAAGCGTGATAGCTGGCCATCTTCCTTTTCTTAGAGAGGTGATGAACATCCCTCCCTGTGGGAACACGACCTAGCTCTTCTTTCATGTCCCTAATTTGTTTTATCAAATCTGGCTTTGTATAAAAATTACGAATCCTTTGAACCTCAAGTCCAGCCGCCTGCAAAGCTTTATTGAAGGTGCCAAAATTCGATCTGAACGGCCCGCTACTAGCTGTTTTATGTTCTTTTGAATAATTATCTACATCCTTCGCTGTTGGGGTTCTCCCTAGATATTCCTTTACATCTTTGAGTAATTGTATCAAAACAGGCTTCTCATAAACAACAAATCGACTTTCAAAACCTGCAGCCTCTAACGCCGCACTAAATGAACCAAATGCCTTTGCATAACCTGCGGGGCTAGCGGTTTTCTTTTCCTTCGAGGCAACCTTTATATCCTCAATCGTTGGAACGTAGCCTAATTCTTCCTTCAGGGCCTGTAGTTGCTGAACTAAGAGCCTCTTTCTTTCGTTAATCTTGACTTCCATAAGACCCGCTGCCCTCAAGGCAGAAGTGTAAGAGCCAAACGCATGTACATAGGCTCTATAGCCAGCACCTTTTTTCTCTTTCGAATTTTGGATTACATCATCAAGAGTAGGAATCTTCCCAAGTTCTTCTCTCAAAGACCTCAACTGCTCAATCAACAGTGGTTTTTCATAGCTAATAGAATCGTTTAGCCTAAGGCCAGCAGCTGTTAGAGCATTATTCCAAGAACCAAAAGCAGTTGCAAATGCTTTTGGATTCGCAGTCTTTCCCTCTCTGGATGCAATATTCATGTCAGCTATTGTTGGCGTATGGCCCAATATTTCATTCATGGCTTTGAGCTGTTGTATTAAAGTTGTCTTATCAAATTTTCGAGGTACGCAATTAAGCTTGAATCCAGCAGCTTCTAGGGCTTTGTTCCAAGAACCGAAAGCTGCTATAAAGTAGTCGCGGCCAGCCACTCCTCTTTCTCTGCAAGCAACTCGAATATCTTCTGCTGTTGGCGTCCTTCCAAGACTTTTAGCTTCTGCTTTTAAAAGAGCTATTAGGTTTTCCTTCGTATATCCCTCTCTCGCTTTTCCAATAACATCCAGTATCTCAATCACCTGCTGGGTAAATTCAAATTTGCCAAAGTCAAAGACCTTCGTTGTTTTATCTTCTTGCTCCGCCTCCATAGTAGGCTTTAGCCTCGCCGTTTCCTCCATAACACGCTTATTTAACCCATGTACCATTTCAATGCGTTCACAGTTGCCAGCAAAGTCTAGGACGAGAACCTTGTCCTTGCCTTCAACTTTCCTTAAGCCTCTTCCAAGTTGTTGGTAAAATACGTTCTGCGATTGTGTCGGCCTTAAAAATAAGAGCACATTGATATCGGGGAAATCCACCCCTTCATTAAACTGATTTACGGTAACCAGGTTACTCACTTCGCCCCGCTTAAAAGCATCTATATGGTTATCTTGATTTTTATCTGATACTTCCGAATGTACAGGTCTTGCGTTCGGCATCAAATCCACAATTCGATTTGCGTGGGCAATCCCAGAGCAGAAAGTTAGGATTTTCGGGTTCGTAATTCCAGCCTTAGCAATTCGCTCGTTAACAATTCTAAGTATCTCCTCGTCTCTTTTCGGGACAAAGACCCTTCTGTTTAATTCCTCAACCGTCAATCTATAGGGATTTTCGATTTCGCCAACTTTAACAAGGTCGTCCGCTATCAATCTATAATCGACTTTGCTTAACAGGCCATTTGCCAAAGCATCCTCAAGTGGAAGTGAGAAAACTTCTTCACCGTAAAACTCTCGAATGTCTTGCAAGTCCATACGATCAGGTGTCGCGGTCATGCCCAAGAGGAAGCCCGGACGAAAATGCTTTATGACTGGCCCAAACGTATCAGCATGGGAATGGTGGGATTCATCAACCACTACATAACCGAACTCCCTGCTGTCAAATTCACCATACCGTTCTGCAAGGGTTCGGAAAGAGCCGAACAGATACTTCGCATCCCTATCCTTGGCGTCTCCATGATAGAAACCATACAGCGCGGGGTCACCGCCAATAATACCCTGAAAATCATCTTTAGCCTTTTGAAGAATCCGATTTTGATGGCAGAGAAACAAAACCTTTTCTTGTGGGTGTGTCATAATCCACTCCTGAACATCCCAAGCTACCGTAAGAGTCTTTCCTAAACCAGTAGCCATAACAACAAGCGCACGATTTTGTCCTTCTTCACGTTTTTGATGAAGAATATCTAGGCATTGCCGTTGATGTTTATATGGGGTAATCATGCCCTTCATCTATTGTGGGGGTGGTCTTCTTGGGGAGCCTCTGCTCTTATGATGCGGCTGGCTTGCTCTATAGTCTTGCTCGGTTTTGTGGTAGTTTTGCCAAGTTTATTCTTTGTATTTCCCCCTCTTTTATTGGGTTCCAAACTGGCAGCCAGGTACGCTTGAGGTAAATTGTCGAAATATTTATAAAAAAATCGCAGCGAATATATCTTACCCACTCTTGAGACTTCATTAATATCGTTGTAATTGGGTGTTCTACCTTTTTCTTTGGCCAAGTCTTGCAACTGCTTTATCAGTATCGCCTTGGCTTCCTCGTCAGTCATACTACTAAGCTGAGGCAAACAAGTTGTCTTTATGCCAGCAGCAATTTGCACCTCGGCCAAGTTCTCGAAGTATCTTTTAAAAGTATTCGCCGAATACGTCCTTCCTACCTTTGATGCTTCATCAATATCACGCTGAGTAGGTGTTCTACCTTTTTCTTCAGCCAATTTTTGCAGCTGTTTTATCAGTATCGCTTTAATTTCTTCTTCAGGTTTGCCATCTAAACGTGGCAACGAAGTCGGTAGCAGACCTGCAGCTAGGTACGCTTGTGGCAAGTTCTTAAAATACTTAGTAAAAATGCTTGGCGAATACATCACTCCCGCTCTCGAAGACTCATTAATGTCGTCGCGATTGAGCGTTCTACCTTTTTCTTTGGCCAAGTCTTGCAACTGCTTTATCAGTATCGCCTTGGCTTCCTCGTCGGGTCTACTACTAAGCCTTGGCAATAAAATCGATGGCAGTCCGGCGGCTATTCGCGCTTTAGGTATACCACCAAAATGTTTCGCAAACATAGCACTTGAGTAGATTTTTTCAGCTTTTGACGCTTCATTAATATCGTCGCAATTAGGAGTCCGGCCTTTTTCTTCAGCTAATTTTTGCAGCTGTTTTATCAGTATCGCCTTAATTTCTTCTTCAGGTTTGCCATCTAGACGTGGCAATGAAGTCGGTAGCAGGCCTGCAGCCAAGTACGCTTGTGGCAAGTTCTTAAAATATTTTTCAAAAGTCTTTGAAGAATAGATTTTCCCCGCTTTCGAAGCTTCATTAATGTCGTCGCGATTGAGTGTTCTGCCTTTTTCTTCAGCCAAGTCTTGTAGCTGTTTTATAAGTATTGCCTTGGCTTCCTCCTTGGACTTTTCAATAAGTTGTGGCAATACAGTCGGTGGCAAGCCTGCGGCTCTTTGCGCTTCCTGTAAAGATCTAAATTTGCAATAAAAAGCCCTAGTACTTGCCATTCTGCCCTCTTTGGACGCTCTATCTATGTCTAGGGAGTTAGGAGTTCTCCCTATTCTTTGTGCTTCGGCAATTAACTGTTCAATCAAAGCTTCTTTGGTATATCCCTCTTCAATTTTTCCAATAACATCCAAAATCTGCACTACTTGTTGCGTAAACTCGAACTTGCCAAAATCAAATACCTTGGTTGCTTTCGCTTGCGTTTCTCTCTCCGCTTGTGACTTTCTTCTTTCTATCTCTTGTGTTACACGTTTGCTTAGCGCGTTGACCATTTCTATACGTTCGCAGTTTCCTGCAAAATCCAAGACCAGAACCTTTTCTTTGCCTTCAATCTTTCTTAGGCCTCGCCCTAGCTGCTGGTAAAATATATTCGGCGATTGTGTTGTCCTTAAGAAAAGCAGCACATTAACTTCGGGAATATCAATTCCTTCATTGAATTGATTTACCGTTATCAGATTGCTTACCTCGCCACGTCTAAAGGCAGCTATATGATCATCTTGAAGCTTGTCGGGTATTTCTGAATGTACAGGCCTGGCGTTCGGCATCAAATCCAAGATGCGCTCTGCGTGAGGGATACCTGAGCAGAATGTCAGAATCTTAGGATTAGCGATCCCTGCATCGGCTATGCGCTCATTGACAATCCTCAGAATCTCTTCATCTCTGGGCGGTACAAATACCCGCCTGTTTAATTCTTCGATGGTCAATCGGTATGGATTCTCTATCTCACCGACAGTTACCAAATCGTCGGCAATCAGCCGATAGTCCACGGTAGTTAATAGCCGCCGTGCTAGTGCTTCTTCCAAGGGCAAAGAGAATACTTCCTCACCATAGAACTCTCGTATGTCCTGCAAATCCATCCGGTCTGGCGTTGCAGTCATACCTAAAAGAAACTTGGGGTAGAAGTGTTTAATCACAGACCCATAAGTAACGGCATGAGAGTGGTGGCCTTCATCAACTACGACATAGTCAAATTCGTTCTTCCCGAATTCGCTGTATCGTTCCGCAAAAGTCTGGAATGAGCCAAACAAATATTTAGCGTTTCTATCCTTTTGGTCTCCGTGATAAAACCCATATAAAGTGGGGTCTCCACCAATAATTTCTTGAAAATCTCCTCTTGCTTTTCCCAAAATCCTATTTTGATGACAAAGAAATAAAACCTTAGATTGAGGATGTTCCTGAATCCATCGCTGAACATCCCATGCGACAGTTAGGGTTTTGCCCAAGCCGGTGGCCATTACTACAAGTGCACGCTTACCCCCTTCTTCACGTTGTTGGTGAAGAATATCCAAACATTCTTGCTGATGTTCGTAGGGCGTGAGCATAAACGATGTATATATTACCTCTAATAAGCCTTAAAAACAAGGTTATTCTCTGGTAAGCCGCCCGCGTTAGCAAATGTCTTAAAGCCAAAAATCGGCTTTTTACAGGCTACTTCAAGTAGGCCAACAATTTCGCCGTAAGATCGTCCGAAGCTCTCGCGCCGGAGATAACCCTATCCAAGACCTGCGGCGTACAATCATCCAGCCTCCGGACACGTTCCCCGCTGGCGCATTCCTTGTCTATCAATGCGGCATCAAACTCACGCGCCTTTTTGTAGTAGATAGCCGTATTCTTTGTGATAAAGGGATGATCGCCTATTTTTAGTTTACAAGGCGAATCCACGCAATGGCGCTCGTCGGTCATATTGACGCACAAAACAAGGCCGTTGATTGGTTTTGAAATAACAATCCACGCATGGCTCCCATCCCCTACAATTTGAAAAACTGTTCCAGGGGTAGGCATCTTATGCACGTCCGAGGAGCATGTCTGCCAGTTGAAGCGAATGAACGGATTCTTCAATCTCGGTGATTTCAGAATCGCTCTTGCCAACGGCCTTCAAAATCTTTTCTGCGGGAAGGTCTTTTGAACTGCCGCCCACATCTTCGTACTCTTTGAGGGAGTGGCAGAATTCACGCATCTTTCCAAAAGTGAAGTTTTTGAACTTTGAATGGAGCTCTTGGAGAATCTTCATCTCCGACTTTGAAAGCTCATCGGTTCCTGGGTCTTTGGTGAGAAACACACGGTTGCTTTCCTCATCCACATTCGAAATGAATTCCGTCCAAGGGAAGTTGACCGAGTAGACCATTCTTCCTTTGATGAGGTCATAGATTCTACCGAGAATGGGGCCGTGTTTCATTGAGACAGTGCGGTCGCCCGTGATGGGCTCGCCCCACTTTTTCAACGATTCCCGATCTGCCAAGTAGAGCATCTTGATGAAAAGGTACATCTCCATCTCTCCACCGTTTAGCCTCAAAAGGTAGGCGGCAGCCTGTGCGCTTTTCTTGGGATTGAAATGGAAGTTGATCATATAATTCGTTCCTTATTAATATACACCTAGAACACCCCGATGTCAAATGAAGGCAAAACTTTGCTCCGAAGTCAAGTATAACACAAACTTTACACGGTCTGTTCGGCGGCAAGCTTGCTCAGGTAAGAATCAAGGCTCGGCAGGTACAACAGTTTTATGCCTCGTTGCGCCCCCTCTCTTTTTATCGAGATACAGGTAATGGCTTTCTTCTTGTGCAGTTCATCCAGCGTTGTCCTGGACAAGCCATAGAACCTGCTGCGTGGCCTTGGCATCCTTACCCAGTTTTCCTGGGCAAGTTGACTCTCTCTTTCTTGAAGGTTCGTCATAAGTGTTTAACTTAAATCTTAGTTAAACATTATCTAAACATTTGTCAAGCCTCTGCGGCAACCTTTAAATCCGGCATTTTACTCATAGCATCACGCATGGCGTTAATATCAAAGTGAGTGTACTGTTGATGGACTATGCTTGTATGCCCAACAAGCTTTCGCCGGATCTCTTCGGGAACGCCGCTATTAGCCATCATCGAAACACAGGTATGCCGCAAAGAGTGAAAGCTGAGGCCGTAAAAATTGTAGCACCCGACGCTCTTCTTTTTAACCCTGTCAATTCCTGTCGTGGCCATCAGTCCCGCAAATAATTCGCTCAGACCATGCGCTCCACCTGTTCCTTTGTTGTACAAGGAAGGGAATATCGGCATTGTGGGCAGGCGCTTCTTTAAATGACTGAAATACTCCCAAAGCTGGGGCGACATTGGTACCTCCATTTGCCTTTGCATTTTCTCCTGTACATAGCGGATAACGCCGTTTTTGAGGTCGACGTTCTGCCAACGTAGGCGCGCTGCATCTTTTATCCGCATCCCACAGTAGGCTCCCAAAAGGATCATACCACGCCACTCTTTATCGGCGTTCTCTAACAGGCTGGCAATCTGTTCCGGCGTAAAAATATCTCGCGTATTGGCCGTACTTAAACTGCGACGTAGGGTATCAACCGCCGTTGCTGGATTGGTAAGGAGCAAACCATCTTTTATAGCGCGCCCAAAGGCAATCCGAAGTGTCTTGATAGCCACATTGACAGTCCCCGGCGACCGATTGTTATCTATCATGGATTGCTTAAACTCTTCAATTTGACGAGGTGTAACCGTCATTAGGGGAAGGGCGGCTTTGCCACCCAGATGTTCAATAAACTGATCTATGACCGAACGGTAGCGCATATACGTGGCGTAGCTCGTGTTTGCGCTTATCTTCTTTAGCCAATCTTTTTGTAAGTACTCGGAAGCTGCAGGTGATTTAATGCGGCCTACCCCCGCCAAATCCAGCATCTTATTGAGGTAGCTTCGGGCCGTGGTTTCTGTCAAAATCAAGTCTTTGGAGTCATTATTGGCTCTTTCAAGCTCCAGGGCGTAGGCCATAGCCTCGTCGTAGTCGGTCAGCTTTGTGCTTTTTCTGATTTGCTTTCCGCCCTTCAGGGTGATAGTACAATACCAGTAACGGGATTTGCCCCTTGAGTCCTTGTTGATGGATGGCATAGGTCATAAGATAGTCATAATTACGCCGAAGTCAACGGCCTTCTTAGAAGCGATTCTATGCGGGTTGCAGGGCAGCCAAAGGGCAAAAACCGTATCGAGGGTTCGATTCCCTCTGCCCGCAAACTATTTGATAATCAATAGGTTAAAAATTGAAATTAGGCCAAAAGCGGCCAAACTGATAGCAAAACTGATAACATCCCACCCGCAAACACGCATAACACCTAGCAAAAAAGCTAACACGGAGCGTGTGAAACTTTGGCTTTCGCGCGGGGCGCAAGAATGATTGCACTACTGGCCTCGCCAAGAATTCATGCTCAACTATACTCGCCTGATGGCCTTTTTTACAATGACGGGTAGGCACTTTTCGAGTTTTTAGCGGGTGGCCTATGCGGAGGTAGCTGAAACGCAGGAAAAGGCCTTCTACACAGGAACAGTCATGGTGAGTTACCACTCCCCCGTTCTCTTGGAGAAAAACCCATATATCTGACTGTTATGTTCAACGCCTTATCACAAGAGAAACGTCTTTCAGCTTGTGGATTAGACGGTCGTATTTTAAGTCATCGGCTAATTTTGCCTGCATTATCTTTTCAAAGAGTTTGGGTGATAGTGTCCTGACAACAATATCAGCCCCATTTTTATACAAAGTTTGTGGGTCTGTGGTGTTTGAAACACCTACAACAAACATCCCCGCCGCCTTCGCTGACCTTACTCCCTTGGCAGCGTCTTCGACCGCCATAACTTGATTCCCCAGCAAGACTACGCCCAACAGACTACTGAGTCTCTTTCTCCCCTCAACATATGGCGCGGGATCAGGCTTTCCTGGAAGGCCATCATTAGCGGTCACCGCAGGAACTACAAAACGTATTTTAACAGAGGGATGTCTCTTGAAGTATTTCTCGATGTCCGCTTTTGACGCGCCTGTCACATGGATCAAAGGATATCCTTGTTGCTTTAGGAATTTTGTAATTGCATCAGTGTAAGAATAAAGAGCATATGGTTTTATCCTTTCTTCTTTTCTTACTAATGCAGACCGCTGTCTCAAAAGCTCATTGACTTTAGGTATCCGCCTATTGCTTCCTAGCTGGAGTGATTCCACTCTTTCCTTGAAAAACTCTGGTGCCAGTTTTTGAATAAATCCGCCGTCTACATATCTTTTCCAAGTTAGGATCGGCATGCCGTTCTGTTTTAGAATAGCATTAAAAACTCGCCAATGGAAACGGTCCGAATTAACGAGAGTTCCATCAACATCAAATGCGACTGCCCTGATATATCCCATATAAGATAGTATAGCATAAACCTCTCCCATTTCCTTGATTGATTGCCTTTGTCAAATTTAGGCCGTAGAATATGGCTATGACCGAGAAAACAGAGTTTCTGAAAGAGGATATCCTAAATCTTATGGGCATGTACAAATTGGGGGACTATAATAGTTATAAGACTTTCGCCCAAGGAACATTACAGACAACTATCATGCTTCAAACAAGCACGGGGAAGTATGTACTTAAATATTATGAAAATAGGTCAAAACCCCATGTCGTATTTGAAGTTCAGCTTACTAACTTTCTAGAAGGCTATGGTTGGCCAGTAGCTCCAATCATAAAAAATGAGAATGGTGAATTCATAAGCGAATATAAATCTATTCCTTATATCATTATCAAATATATTGAGGGCGAACATTGTAAAAATCCCAACGACTACTTTGATACCCTTAAAATGGCACAGGTTATCAAAGTCTTGGCTGAAATGCATACACTAACAAACGATCAACCAAAGGATTTCTGGGGCAACAAGGAAGTATACGATATTAGCTATTGCCGGAGGGAGTTTAAAAAACAACATTCTGACCTTGTAGATAAGTATGGGGGCAAATGGTTTGAAAACGAATTAAATAAATTGGAATTCCCTGATTTCCTGCCAAAGGGCATTTGCCACGCCGATCTGAATTACACCAATTTTCTCTTTAAAGAGAATCATGTCGTTGCTGTTCTCGATTTTGACATGAGTATTCACACATGCCTTATTTATGATATTGCAAACATGATCTATTGGTGGACGGACTATAGAGCCAGATGGGAGGATAAAAAAGAAAGAGCAAAGTTTATAATCAGAGAGTATACAAAGTGGAGAAGCATTGATGACAAGGAAAGAGAATATATTTTTGACGCTCTTAAACTCGTTATTCTTTTAGGAATCAGCTGGTCGAATGACATAGATTTTCAAGACGAAATAGCTAAATTTGAGGCGCTGAATAAGATAGGTCGGAATGGGCTCTTAAACTGACATTCAAATGCCAAAATCCCTAGAAATCGTTAGGACGCTTTGGATAGGAGAAAAGATGCCGCCAGCACATGCCGCATGTCTTGAATCCTTCTTGCGGATTGGACATCCCATTCATCTATACTGCTACACCAAGCCCACAGGTATTCCAAGCGGGGTAACTCTTTACAGGGCGAGCGATATTCTTTCAGAAGATAAAATCTTCTTACACAGTTCTACCTCTGGAGCTGGGACGGGAAGTGTCGCTGGTTTTGCTGACATGTTCAGGTACAAGCTGCTGTATGAGTTGGGTGGGTATTGGACCGATACCGATATGTTTTGCCTTCGGTCTTTGCCGCAAGAAGAAATAGTAATTGCACAAGCTGGAGATTCCTCTGGAGCAAAGACGGCTAATAACTGTCTTTTAAGACTGCCTGCCGGACATCCGCTAGCTATGCAATGTTTCAAAGATGTTTCTGATGCCAACAAAAACTCACTTAAATTTGGAGATAGCGGCCCCAAGCTTGTTCAAAAGATGATGGCTGAACTTCACATAGAAACGGGTCTTTTCCCAGTAGAGGCATTTTGTCCTCTCAATTGGGGTGACTTCAAAACGTTGGCTGAACCCGGCGAAATTCCCGAACAATCGTTTACAATTCACCTTTGGAATGAATGTTGGCGTCGGGATAAGATGGATATCCCTTGGCCGGGCCCAGAAGGCTCGGTTTTGTATAAACTATCGAAACGGCTAACGCAATTCCACTAACCATGAGTAACTTATATAAAAAATTCTTAAAGAATTACTACTTGGCTTCGTGCCTTTATGACTTTGTATTTGCGTATGCCATTTACAATGTCCTTTTTAGCCTGAGAGGACTGTCGGTCTTTCAAATTTCACTGCTCTTGGCATGGTGGGCATTAGTGGCGGCTCTTTTGGAGATTCCCACGGGTGGACTTGCCGATACCTGGAGCCGCAAAAAGATGCTTACGATAGCTCCTATGGTTAAATCTCTGTGCTTTATAACCTGGTTCCTTGCAAATGGAAACTTCTATCTTTACGCCTTGGGCTTTGTTTTTTGGGCCTTGGGAAGTTCTTTCGTATCTGGCACAACAGAGGCGCTGTTATATGACACCTTAAAGCATCATGGAAAGATAGATGAATATGAAAAAGTGCTGGGGCGTAAGAAATTCTATTTCAATTTTGCACTGGCGATCGCAAGCATAAGTGGTGGCTTCATTGCGAACTTCAACATTGATCTAGCCGTCATCTTGTCAGTAATACCCCTGCTTCTCTCTGCATTTTTCGCTTCGCTACTGCCGGAAGTCCCAAAGGTCGAATCAACCGGAGTGGTTCATTATTTCGAATGCATCAAGGCTGCCTTTCATGAAATAAGGTCAAGCAAGGTTCTTCGTTACATATTTATTTACCTCTTGGCTATATCAATATTTTGGGATCTGGAGGAATTTGACCAACTATATTACCAACTGGTTAAACTCCCGTTATACGCCTTCGGCATAATTGGATTTTTGTTGTCCGCGCTTAATGCTATAGGTGCTTATTTCGCCCACAAATTCAAAGGAGGTTCTGCAATCTTCTATACAATGCCTGTTATTGGCGGTTTATTATTAATATTAGTTTTCAAGTATCCAACCATTCCAATGATAGGATTACTCATGCTCTCTTATCTTATTACGACGCCGCTTAAAATTCTCATGGAAAGTAATTTACAGCATAATATAAAAACCGACAGCAGGGCAACAGTTACTTCAGCATGCAATCTTCTCTTAACCTTATTCGGAGTCTTAATTACAGTTGTTTTTGGCTTGGTAAGCAAGATATGGAATTTCCAAACGATTTATCTTGCGACTGCAGTATTTTTGTTTGTATTTGCGCTATGGGTTTTCTCTGTGAGAAACGAAGTTGTTGTAAAAAATGCAAATGGATCAAAAGCGAAACTATGATAGCATAGCACTTGTACCTTCTCGTGCAACTCTTTCAATTATTGGTTTGGCATAGGAAAAGAGCTCTTTCGCGTGGAGCACGTAGGTCTGTGAATTACCAACTTTACCGCCTTGGTTCTTTGTCTTTGTTAAAAATCCATCTACTATTTGAGCGAAGAATCGGGCAGGCCAGTTATCATGAGCACCATCTCCCGCAGTATTAACATCCTCCACGTCTACCCATTGGCGCTGCCTGTTAATTAACTGTGGCACCTTGTATCGAGCAATCTTTTTGTTTGGGAAATCGGCCACATGCTCTACGTAGTGCAAAAAGGTTACGGCATCGTGGTCTGATCCTAGCAAAACTATTTTACCATTGAGTTCTAAAAACTTTTCTAATGGCGAATTCTTCCCATATGCATAATTAAGCGGTTGGTTTGATAAAATGTATTCGGCCTTTGCGCCTCTGGCTATAAACCTTGCGACTCGATTAGTAGCTAAAGAACCAGGATAAGTTCTTAAAAATTCCACAAGGACACCATTGTCGGCTGCCGAACGATCATGCAAATAATCAAAGGGAGGCAGTTTCTCTAAAATCTCTTTTTCTTCATCTGCAGCAAGTCTACCCCTCCCAACTTCATCATAATACCGAGGGCAGCTTGCGTACATCATTAGAGTTCCATTAGGGCTGATTGCATCAAAGAGAGCCTCATGAATTCTGTCGGGACCACCTGCTACACAACCTACCGATTTTACGGAGGCATGCAGCATGACAGTATCTCCGTTATTAAGTCCGAGCTTTCGGAAATCCTGTACTAGGGAGTGTTCACGAAGTCTTGACTGGATAAGTTGGGTTGGTATAATGGGATGATGGCGAGGAGGATAGTGACGCAAAACATATGGAACGCGATGGAGCCCAAGCTGATAGAAGCTCGTGGCAACATGGGGGCGCCGCCGAAACAAGGGCTGAGGGAGTTTCTTGAGGCGGTGCTGTATTTGCTGCGGACGGGATGTCCATGGCGGGATTTGCCGGAGGAATTTGGACGCTGGCACAGCGTTTATATGCGGTTTCGACGCTGGGAGGAGGCGGGTGTGTGGGAGCGTTTGTTTGATTTGATGGGGGTAAAAGACAAGCGTGAATTTTTAAGAGTCTTGATCGACTCGATGATAATACCAGTACATCCACATGCGGCGGGGGCGCCGAAAAAAAGGGCGTCGGACAGGCTCTGGGCCGCTCTAGGGGCGGGCCGACGACAAAAGTACATGCCGCCTGTTGTGACGAATGTCGTGCGGTCGCACTAAGCTTGAGCGAAGGCCAAGCCGCTGATTGCAGAAACTTTTCGGAGGTGTACGCGGCGGCGAAAAAGAAAGGAAAGGTGGTTTGGACGGCAGCCGATCGGGCCTACTATACCAATGAAATCCGTGACCTCTTGGCCAACGACAAAGTGCGCTGCGTGATCCCCTCAAGGTGTAATCGCGTAGCCACAATCCCGCATTCCAAGCGGCTTTACAGGCTTCGCCACAAGGTCGAAAACTTCTTCCGCAAAACGCAGGACTTCCGCCGCGTGGCCACCCGCTACGACAAACTTGGATGCGTTTTTCTCGCTTTCGTCCACCTCGCCTCCATTTTCATTTTTTTACGCGACTTCGTGAACACTCCCTAGTTCTTCGCGTGAAAACATACCTTGCACACTTGTACTAATGGAAACTTATACTTTTTGCAATACCACGGATTTTGCTTCCAGCAAACCTTGGCAAAAGCTAACGGTTTTTTAAGCTCGCCATACCCACGCACGATTGATAGGCGTGCAAACCCATCTGCTTTGAAACGGCGTTGCCTCTCCTTGGGACTTTACAACTCGCCTTGTTTTCGGAACTAATTGTGGTATAATATACCTATGCAAAAGCAATTATCCATATCCCTCGATAGGCAGAATGAGCAAAGGACTCGGCAGGTGATTGAAAATCTCCAGCCTAGGCAGCGTATGATTCTTTGCGCCGGAATAGCTACCGCGGCGCTGCGCCTTGCTGCATCAAAGCGAAGAAACATTGCTCGAAGCATAGTGTATTCCGCAAATGGCATTATTGGCGTAAGCGCCGAACGGCCAACTGCCGACAAGGTGGCAATCTATCTTGGTTTACATGATTTGAAACCGCCTACGGACGAAACCTACATCGCAGGTAGTGACAAGCGCATCGCTCTTACTGCAGATGATGAAGCCAAACTTTCTTTAATTCCAAGCGATAGTGATACTCGTGGTTCATATCAGGCCGTTAAAAGCTGCCCGCGTGCCCTTATGCAGGTCATGGCCGATGAGATGGCCGCTTTGATTCTCAATGCACCGCAAGCAGGTGCCAGAATGCACAGAGACTGTGCAGCCGAAATGCTGCGAGCCTACGATGAAGCCAAGACCGAGTTGGGTTAATTGACTATTCGTTTGTGTTATAGTTTTCCTTAAACTTTTCTCTCATGCCGAGGGCCCAATTGTCCAATGGGTTTTCTATTTTGTATTCTGGATGCGCTTTTAGCCACTTCGAAATGTCAGTCCATTTTAAGCCATGAAACCCAAATTGGTTATTCCATTTTATACCTTCTGCTTCGTTGCCTTCAAAACTAAATTGGCGTGCCACCTCTACGGGGGCAAATTTGATACCTCTGCTCTCAAGGCAAGGGCGCTTGTTTACCGAGACAAACCAATCTTCAGGCTCGCCATCAAGATCTACATTTTCCCCCAACTGTTGTAATGCTGTTAACAACTTTTTGCTTCTCAAACTGAAGCCACCGTTTCCCACAATAAATCCTTTTTTCTTCCACCACAATGGCGCTCCGATATAGTCATAATTCAGATATTGGTCGCTCCATGCATTAGGATTCAAAATAAACCCGTCATGCTGAATAATCAAAACGAATTCGGAATTAATAAAATTACCAATGTCACTTATCATGAATTGGGAATAAGCCTGGATTGAGGAAATGGCTGGTATGGGAATGACGTTCTTATGATTGCTTGGGAGTGATGTTAACAGCTTAACATCTGCAAATTGAAAGTCCTTGCAACAAATTTCTGCAGCTAGAATAAGACGGTTAATATCAACACAGTCGACGCCAAGCAAGGTAATGTTCTCTAACAGTCGCATATACTGCAGGGTATGAAAACGCTCTTCCAAACACAAGGATGTTTGTCTACCGAAGCCCATCGAATAGCCGTTCTATAATATTGTCTATCTCCTGAAAAAGTAAGATGATCGTGTACGATGAAGCTCGCATATCTAACAATAGACGATGGCCCAGTTGCGGGTTTTATCCCCAAAATCGATTTTTTAGAGTCCAAAGGTATAAAGGCTATTTGGACATGCCAAGGTAATCATTTGCAGAAATATGAACTAGGAGCACTCTATGCCATTAGTAAAGGTCACATAATTGGGAACCACTCATATGATCATCCATACTTCAGTAAGATCAGCCTGGAAGAAGCTAAAAGACAGATTTTAGAGACCGATCAAATCATCGATAATATTTATAAAAAAGCAAAAGCAAAGAGACCTATGAAAGTCTTTCGATTCCCTTTTTTAGACAATGGTGCTGGCAACGATTATGACAATCTTCACTGGGAAGATAGCCATGTTCAAGCTCTTCAAAGTTATTTAAGTAAAGCTGGATATAAACAACCTGCTTTTGACAACCTAAATTATGAATGGTATCGGAAAGCTGGACTTAACAAGTGCGCTAATATCGATTGCACCTATGACACGTTCGATTGGGTGCTAACCGAAAGTGAACCCACTCACGGCTATCACGATTTGCCTTCTTTGCTTGCAAGAATTGATGAGGATGTACCCGAAGGCTGTCGTGGAATAAATAATCCAAACTCCAACGAAATTATAATGATGCACGCATGGATTCCGATGGAAGCATTTCAGCAGCTAATTGAGAAACTTCTGCGGAAAGGGCTTATATTTAAATTGCCAGCATGTAGCAATAATTAGCGGACTAGGAGATAACGACTTCCCTGTTTTTTGATTCTTTCCACGGCCCAGCGAACAGGGCCAAAAGGTAAGCCAGCCATATAAGCTGCCCAAAAACTGTAAAAGTGCACGAAACTGTCTTTGCCGAGACCTCCCATCCAGTTATTTGCTTTTTTGGTAATCTCGGTTGCATTCTGATCTATAACGGGTATAAATACTGTCCCGCTCAAGAATCCCTGAGCAAAGCGTTGTCCCATTTTTCCAATAAATGAAGTTACCATATTCCTGTAATGTACAATAAAGCATCCAATTGTCAAGTTTTCCACGGCCCAGCGAACAGGGCCAAAAGGTAAGCCAGCCATATAAGCTGCCCAAAAACTGTAAAAGTGCACGAAACTGTCTTTGCCGAGACCTCCCATCCAGTTATTTGCTTTTTTGGTAATCTCGGTTGCATTCTGATCTATAACGGGTATAAATACTGTCCCGCTCAAGAATCCCTGAGCAAAGCGTTGTCCCATTTTTCCAATAAATGAAGTTACCATATTCCTGTAATGTACAATAAAGCATCCAATTGTCAAGTTTATAAAATATGATCTCTGATCATTGGGCTTGCAAAAGCCCTCCCAATTTGCCATGAATCTTAATGAGCAAAGATGGGGTTCCAAGCCCTCACTAAGGCCTGACATGGAAGTTCAAATCAGAACAATCAAAGAGAATGATTACACATCATTCTACAAAATGCAGTACACATATCTAGATCGGGAGAGCTTTGAAGATTTCCAAACAAAGGCACAAAGGTTTCATGACTTGTATATGGGCGCGTTTGACCAAGACAAATTACTGGGGATTGTTTATGGTCATATTGGAGGCAAAGAGGGATACCCAGTTTTACAGGGCATTTGTGTTGATTTAGATCGAGGAATTGCCGGGCAAGGGATAGGAACAAAACTACTGAAAGCTTTTGAAAATGCTATTCAAGAAAAAGGCTATGCGAATGTAACCGTGGGCTCGACCAATGATTTCAAAGTAGAGCGTTTTTACATGAAAAATGGCTGGTATCCAATTCAGCTTGTTATCAAAGTGAGAGGGAAAGATGTGCCAGAAGATTACCAACAGATACTTGCAGTGGAAGCATCAGGTGCTTATATAAGCGAGCCCCATAAGGATAACACTACCTTTAGAATTGAGACTAATGATTACGAAAAAGGCCAGAAAGTTAGAGCGGTATTAATAGCGAAACTACACGCCCATGATGGAATCTTCATTTTCAAGAAAGATCTGTAATTGGCTATCTTTTATCCTCGCTACAAAAGCGGTAATCGCGCCTACTCTCAGACCAAAACCCCTATCGCTTATTTTAACGGTACTCCTGACCCCTCTGCGTTAGCTGATTCTATACCCACCGAACCCTTTTGAGCCGCAAGGCGTGTTGTTTTCTCCGTTGTTGCAACTTGTGTAATAAGGCTGGACATAATCACCAACTGCTAAGGTTACTGTGCCACTAACTGTGCCTGTGCCTGAAGAAGCCCAAGAAGAACCGTTTTTCAAAAGCGCAACGCCTTGAGAGAATGGAGTTATAAACTTAAAGTAATAAGTCCCAGCCTGGCCAGTCGGACAAGTGAACTTATTTGCAACATTGTTCCCTGTCGTGTCAAAGATTACAGTAAAGTAGTTTGCGACCTGATTGTAATTATTAATGCCCTGCCCAGCCGAAGCACAAGAAGCCATGCCGCACATAGGCATCGCAAGCAATCCCTGCAGAAAGCCGGTGTTGAGATTGAGATTTGTCCCGTCGGACGTTAACCCCAACCCTACCCCCAAAGAGCCGAGGGCTCCAAAGGTCGGCTTGTTTAAGAGATCGGTGTAGCTATTCGTTGCGGGGGTCGCAAAAGGCATACTGCCTTTTTTTACACCACTCAGATAGTAGTCCCAGGCATTGGTGGTCGTGTTGAACTCAAGATAGGCCGTGGCTGAAAGCGTCAAGCGCGGAAAGCCGGAGGTGCCATTGATTCCGAAGTTAAGACCGGTACCCAAGACAACGTTGCCGTTTGCGTCAACTTTGGCAAAGCCTCCGGCCACGCCAAGGCCTAGCAAAAGGTTATTTAGGTTTTGGATGGCCGCCAGAATGTCGGGGCGTGCGGCAGCGGGAGATTTCGTCCCTGCGTCGAGGTTCGTGGTGTTGGTCTGGGTGGAGGGGAATGAGTAGGACATAAATTAGAGGCCGGTGACGGCGATATCGACAGCGCAGTCGGCGAGGACATTGCTGCCGTTGTAAATATTGATCAGCGGGCCACTCGTGGCGTTTTTATCCATGACAACTGCCGACCAGCCCGCCGTGACGCTCAAGAGCATGACATTGACCGAGGTAATGACCTTGTAGCTCTTGGTAAGGGGCGCGCGGAAGACTCCTGCGCTGGTGTGAACGGTGGCGGTGTTGAGGTTTGCTATGATCTCGGTCTTGGGCGTGCCGCTCAGGATGATCTGCGCGGATTGCAAGGTGGGATTGGGGCCGTCGACTTGGATCTGAATTTTTATATACCGGGCGCTGTAGACGGAATTGATATTCTGCCAGCCTGTCCAGTTGATGCCGTCTTGCGATATTTGGATCTTATAAGTCGGGGTGCCGAGGCACACGCAACTCACAAGCGGCGTGAATTGCGTGGCAATCCCGATATCATAAGGCCCATAGACATAGGTGATCGGCGTAACCGCACCCGCCAGCCAGTTATTGAAAGCATCCCAAGTCGTCAGGGAGTCCCAAGTGACGTTGCTATTGGCCTCCAGCCAGCCGTTATTGTCGATGTGGCAATTGGTAAGGGTGCCAGGCCAGCCAATCTGGTCGGGGTTCAAGATGGCGATTGCTCCGGCAATTCGGGGGTTGGGAAGAATGGCACCGATGATATAGACCGGTGCAGATTGATTGCCGCTGGTGTCCACGGCAACGACCCCGAAGGAATAAGTCCCCGATGAAAGTTGATTGGTCTCGTAGGGCGAAGATGTGAGCGTACCATTGTTCAAAAGTTCCATCTGAGCGAAGGTCGCATTGATATTCGTCGAGTAGCCGATCAGGCAGCCGTTAAAGTCGAGGTCGGGCGGATTGACCCAACTGAAACTTCGGGTGCCGTCCGGCTGCACTACTACATTAAAGCCCGTGGGGCTCGACGGCTGGGCCGTCTTGCCAAGGACGATGTAGTTAGTAAAAGGAGCCCAATCGGATTGAACGCCCAGGACGCTCACGCTTTGCACCCGGAAGTCGTAGGAAATCCCATCGTCGACATCGGCAATGAAGACGCTGGAATTATCCCCCGTTACTTGGATCGTCGGCTTCCACGTAGCCGAGGCCGAGGGTTTGTACTGAACATTGTAGTAGCCTCCGTTTTGCACGGTGGCCTTGTTTGAGGGCTGCCAGGTCAAGAGCACACGGCTCATGACCGTGCCGTCATTCTTGATATAGAGCTGGGCATTCCCGCTGTAAGCTTGAAGATTGGAAGGCGGCAGGACAGCCGTCACCGGCGAGAGGTTTGTATAGGCCAAGGGGCTGATAGGTTGCTCCTCGTTGGTCGACCAGTCGTAAATCCAGCTTGCCGTTTCGCGCATCGTGAGATTGACCCCCAAGAGCGGGTTGCCGTTCTCGTCGTTATCCAAAGCAAACTGGAACTGAACAATCTCAAAGTATTTGTTTGTCCAGCCGTAGCGCGGAATGGTCACCGGCACGATATCACCCACGGCATACTGGATCGCCGCAAGGTTGGCCTGAAAGGTTATCGTGGTCGGCTGCCGGGTCTTCAAAAGCGCCATCTTCGCCAGCCGCTGCGCCATCGTTGGCGAACTGGTCATAGGTAGCGTATAGTCGTACCACTTTACAAAGCCATCCTGCGCCTGGTAGGCCGCCGATTGGACAGCCGGATAGTCGACGCTTTGATAATGGTAGTTGGGGTCGATATACTGCCCCTGAATGGCATTGAAGGTGTCGTTGATCGAAAGCGAGGTCTGAACCGCTAAAGGCCCACGCGCCATGCTTTCGGTGATAGGATTGGTGACAGGTGTGCGCCATACACCCGCATTCACGCTGAACATCCCGCAGCTGAAATAACTGTAACCCTGCATCGCGCTAAGGATGTTTCCAATGATGGTCTCCGGTGTCTGGCTCGTATCCATGACGCCATTGCAGGTATAGCGGCTTTCTGAACCGCCGCTGGCCAAGCTGACGATCTCGTCGCAATGGTTCGCCGCCGTGATGAAGGTGGGGTCGTTTATCTGTGCGACAGGCACGTTCATCCCGACCATCCCGTCTGTCAGATAATCTCTCAGGCAGAGTGCGGGGTTTACTGTAAAGGCCGTGGTACTGGTGCGCGGGTCGTAGCATTGCTTGCCGCGCAAGACGACATTGATGTTTGGAACGCCGCGCGGAAATACGCTGTTGTTGTACGTGAGGACAACGTAGATGTAGCAGAGGCCGGAAAGCGTGCAGGTGCTGTCCCAAAGCGCCGGTTGGGCGGCTACCAGTTTCGCATCGGCCACTTGCGTAGGTGAACCATTATGAAAATAGAGCGACGCGTAGCCGGTGAAATCCAGTTGATTGCCGTCTGAATCGGTGCCCATGCCCAGGGCTCCGGTTGTTGAGTTCCAAGTGACCAGATAGTCGTCGAAATAAACGGCGTCTATCCCATCGCACTGGTGGCCGGCCAGTACAATGACTTTGTGCAGGTATTGTCCCTCAGCGGTGATCAGCTGATAGCGGTAGCCCGCCGGAGGGCTGTTATAGTCCGAGGGCATGGTGTTGTAGGTGGCAACTACGTTCCCGAAAGTGTCCACCTTCTGGTAGTAATCAAATTCCCCTGTGGCAAAAAACACCTCCGTGCCGCCAACGCGCGAACGTCCGTAGACGATCGGCAGATAGGCTGCCGGATTGGTTCCGGTGATCTTCCTATCTCTGTTGGCAGCACTCAAATTCTTAGGTTGCAAAAGCATCGAGGCACCCGCTAAAGCGCCGTTTAAGAGCGCCATGCCACCCACAACCGCCCAATTGATGGCTGCCCCTGCAAAGAGCGCGGGAGCTGCCGCCATTGCCGCCCCTGCGATCACGCCGAAAATCACAGGGGGAGCCATTAACCACTGCACCGAAATGAAAAACAAGAGAACCGTCATGAACAAGTAACCACGTGGAAAAAAGCGGAACCTACCCATCGCAAAGTTTCGCGCCTTGTGTGAATGTCGTCTGCGGTCACGCAGCTTTCTCATGAGACCCTCCATATCTTTTTGACGAATTCCTTGTGAACTTCAGAGAGCCCGCGGTTCGGCATGGGAGCCAGGGCAAAGCGTCCCTCCCATATTCCACAGACGAGCTTGCCGTTGATCTCCAAAACCGCGACATCCCCGCGCTGAGCTAATAAAACGGGTGTCTCTATGGCTGCTAATGGCTCCAACAGAGCGCCGAGGGCGTCCTCCACGTTGCCATACTTGGCGATAAACTGTTCTGCCGTTTCTTGGTCGCTGTAGCGCCCCCGATAGTCCTTGAGAAAGTCGCAACCAGTAATTGCCAGTACGCAGTCGGCGGCGAAGCAAAAGCAATCGGTAGTTCCCCATGCAAAATCCACTTGGCGATTTCTCTCAATCACCTCGTACAAACGCGCTGGCCAGTTATCGACTCTCATCATGTCCCCCAATCCACCTTCTGATCTTGAATGGTTGCTACGTATTTAAGGCCGTTATCGTTCGGATAGAGCGTACGGTGCGATTGGTCGGTCAGGCGCAGGTTGCGCGGGATTAGGAGCTGATAAAAAGCGTTCTGCGTCGAAAGCGTGATGGTGGCGCTCGTTCCGGTGTCATCCCATTTGATGGTATCCATTGTCCCTCCGTAAATCAGGCTGGCGTAGACGATGCCGCCGACAACGGCTCCCAGATACATCTTTGCGGCGCGCCCTTGATACTGCTCCGTCATGACCAGCGAGAGCATCGTGCTGTCGACGCCCTCCAGCGTGAACTCAAACTGCGTGGCAGTTACATCCTGCGTCTCACCCATTGTCCCGACCTTGAGCAAGATGCCGGTGCCCAAGTAGGTGTTGCCGTTCCACACAAGGCTGCCCATGCCTGTCCAGGTGCGTACCGTACCGCCGGAGAAATCGAACTCAAAGAGTAATACCGGCTGCACCTGGCTGGAGGTGGCCGCTGCAAGAAGTGTACTGTCGAGTAGTCTTGGCATTAGAGGGATTCGCGCGCGCTGATTTTGAAAGAGAAAATTTGACCGGAACTGATATCGTAGCTGGGGCAATTAATAAGATAGAAAATGCCAACAGGATTGCGGGTAATGATCGTGGTGTTGTCGGCGACATTCGGCCTGATCATCGGCCAGAGGGAGAGCGTGGCGTGGCCGGTGGCATCAGAATTCACGTCTACCAGGTTGCGATGCAGGTATTGACCGACCTGCACCCAATCGCCTGCCTTGAGGATGCCGGGAGTGTTGGGAGTCCAGCCATCGGTTACCAAGTCCTGCCCCGTCTGATTGGCTCCATTGACCAGCGGCGTACCTGTGCCGATACCCAAGGGAATTGCGTCTAGGACAGGCCCGTAATAAAAGGTGCCCTCCGAGCCATTGAGCGATAGAAGAAAGGCCGCCACGGCCTGCGCGTTGACCCTCAAAAGCGGCGGCAGGGTCAAGTCGAACTCCCAATACTGCGCCTGCATCTTTTGAACCTGCCGTTGCCCCGTAAAGGGCGACATGGCAAAAGAGACGACGCTGACTTGCTTCCAAGTGACCTGTTGGGTCTTAAAAGGCGTGGGCGAAGTAACTGGAAAGATGATGGGCATGGGTCAGGATTGGCGGATGATTTTGCTAAGCCTTCCTCCGTTTCGGACGCTTTGAGCTACCGCCGAGGCCGCCTGTTGGGCGCTGGCAATGGTCGCTTGTTGAATGGCAGCGCTGATGGCCGAGGGCACACCGGCCTGCACGTTGATCGTCTGATAGACATGGGTGTCGTTGCTGCCACCGAGCTTGTGATTGGGCACGATTGAGCCGCTGAAGTTCGGGATAAGCATCTCCGGCCCGCGCTCGCCCACGATCATGGGGCCAGGGGAAAAGTCGCCGCCATCGGCGTACCAACTGAAGGTGGGCATAGGTGCCACATCAAAGCCATCGCCTACGGACGCCCCAATTTGGCTGACCGCTGCGCCTCCGCCAGTACCTGCACCACCACCTATAGCAAAGGGCAACGCACCCCTTAAAAAGGTCATCAGGGGCTCGGAAATCTCATATTGAATGAGCATCCGCTGAAGCTCTTGAACCACCGTGAGCCCAAAGGCTCGGAAGGCATCTCCTGCGCTCTTCGAGGCGTCGATGATCTGCATTAGGCTATTGGTGAAGTCGCCGGAGAGCTTGCGGGTTACATTATCGAGCACAGGGCCCCAGCCCTTCCATTCGCCAAAGAGAGCCGCCTCGTTCGTCTTGAATTTATTGACGGCAACGGTGGCCTCGGCAGCTGCTGCAGGTAGCTTATTACCCAAAGCCATGACCTCGTCGGTCAACGACTTCGTGGTGTCTTGGGTCGTTTTTGAAAGAGCGTTCTGTGATTGGTTGTAGCTGGCGATAGCGGCTGCGTTTGCGGTATAGCCCGCGAAAGAATCGCCCGTCATCATCGGCGACATTCCAGGCCTCGCCTTGCCGCCCCAAAGGCCGCTCGTCATGTCGTTCGTGTTCATGCCACGGATGCCCGCTTCCTCCTCCATCGACTTGTAGAAGCCCTCGCCGTACTTGACCCCGCCAAACATCAGATTATTCATCTCGCCGAACAAATCGTATTTCTTGGGATCGTTGTTGTAGTCCTTGATCACGCCGAGGGCGTAGTCGAGGATGGGAAGAATGCGATTGAGGACGGTATTGATAAAGTCCCCAAGGATGTTCGTTGTGCCCTGCAGGATGGCGGTGATCTTTTGCCAGCCGGACATTTCCTCCTGCGCGTCGCTGATCATGTCTCCGTGGAAGTCCTTCATCTTTTGGGCGAGTTCGCCCAAGCCGAGGTTGCTGTCGCGAAATATCTTCACGAACTGTTCGCCGGACTTTGCCCCGAAGATTTTATCAGCCAATTCACGCGCGTCCTCTTTTGAAGAACGCATATAGGCCGCAATCTTTTGGAAGGCTGCTGCCGGGTCTCCTGCCATTGTGGGCGACTCGCCGATATTCTTGAGCGCGGTGCGAAGCCCTCGAATAACGGCCTCGGTGTCGTAGCCTTTTTGCTCAAGCCTCGCTAGGAGTTCGGCAGATTGCAGAGCGCTGAAGCCGAAAGCCTGCATATAGGGCGCTGCCTGCTTCATCTCGTCATTGAGCTTGCCCATATCGACATCCGTCAGTTCCCGAATGCGATAGAGCATCTCGTTCCACGCGATAATGTCGGTCTGTGGTATTTTCCATTGATCCATTGCCCCCAGGGAGCCCACTTCAAGCTGTTTGGGGTCAATGCCCGTCAGCCTGTTAGCCGCCGCGGCCTGCGCCGCCGCTTGCTTGAACTGTTCTCCCATGAGGGTGGTTCTCCGCGCGAGGACATCGATGGCTTTAAGCGCCACATCCGCGCTGACAGGAACCGAAGATAGAACCGAATTAAACGCGCCCTTGAGGTCGAGCAGGTCGCGTCCGGTTTGTTGCGAAATAGCCGAGAGCCTGCCGAACTTGGCCTGCAGCTCGTTAAGCCAGTTCATGGTCATGGCAGCGCCACCCAAGGCCATCAGCGATTTGAACGCCCCTCCGATTATGGCGACATCGTCCGACATCGACTTAAAGGCGCTCTTGCTGGTCTTGGCCGCGCGACTGAGATTGGCCTCCCAGCCGTCAGTCTTGATATTCAGCGAGCCAGCAATCTCTCCAATGCTAGTTGCCATCGCTGCCTCCTTTTTGCGCCGGGGGCGTCGCGGCCTTGATGATAGATACGATCTCGCTGAACTCGGCGGGCTTGGGCGGCTCTTTGCCGATCATCATGAAATCCAGCTCGGTCTTGAAATTAGGGTCTTTCGCGAATGACTGCGCGAAGTTCCACACCAGCGAGCAAAGCCTTGCGGTCAGCATCTCCTGAAACTTCTTGTCTTCCAGCCACGCGTCGTGGATGTATTTGCAAAGCTCCGGCCCCACCGAGCGCGCCTGCTCCTCGGTCATGCCGCAATGAAACATCAGGAAAGCCGCCTGCTTGAGGTAGCTCTCCTTATTGTTTGTCGTCTGGCTTTTCTGCCGCACCTTTGAGGGCTCCCATGTATTCGTCGAAAGCGGCCGCCCAAATCTTCTTCACGTCGATAGGCAGCATCCGCGCGACTTGATCCACCGTCAGCTCGTGCTTGGCGACCAAACACGACCATAAAAGGTGCACGGTCATCCAGTGCACGCCGCGCTGATCGCCCGACTCAAAAAAAGACTGCACGCTCATGCCTGTCTTTTCTTCCAGCCTCCATAGCGAATAGCCCGTGAAGTTCAGCTCGTAGTTTCGGCCTCCCAATTCAATGTTCGTCATAGGTATTAAGAGGTGGCTGCGGTTTCGGTGAGGTTGCCGCTGACTTGGATTTCGAGCGCGGCGCTCTTGAGTCCGGCAACAGGGGCCTTGGGTTTGAAGGACTTCACAAAGCCGCTAAAGGAAACGCTGTGTCCTTTTGGCTCGGTGACGTAGAAGGTGTCTGAAACGCCGCCTCCCATGTGGCTCAGGGCAAGGCCGATGGCCGTGGTGAGGGTGGTTAGGTCGATTTCGTTATAGAGTACCTCGAAGGTAACTGTTCCGTAATCAACAAGACCGGAGGTGAATTGCTTCCCAAGTCCGATTTCGTCGTGCGTGGTGGAGTCGTAGGCATCCGCGACGCGATCAACGCCGCTGATATCTTTGACCCCTGTGAAGGGAGTCTTGACCGCTGAGATCATGATTCCCGCAACTGTGCCTTTTGCTACTTGTGCCATAGGTTTTTAGGGTTTGTAGATGATGTTGAAAGTGACCGTCATAAAAAACACCGTGGCGACGTCGTCGAATCCCTGTTCGGAATTCTCGTAGGAGACTTGGTCGACTTCGGTGCTTCCCATGAGGCCGCTAAAGTTGTGCAGCGACCCGACAAGCGCGTCGCAAAGCTCGACGAGCTGCGCGTAGGTGCGGGTGACAAAATCCAGTTGGACTTTGCGCTGATAAAGGTCTGCCGAGCCGTCTTGCGTTTGGAAGGGCTCACGCGCATTGATCTGATATGCGGCTGCGGGCAACTCGGAGGATTGTTCAATGCGTAGCGGGTGGATGCGGTCACCAATCAGCCCATAAAGGGCTTGAAGCGACTGCTGGAAGGTTGTGTTGCCTCCGGCCACCGGTGGATTGGACATCAGGTAAGTCCTAAAATCTGCCTCGAAGTTTGCCATCTATGCAGCCGCTCCTTCGTCGGCGGGCTTTTGGCCTTTGCAGGCGCCCTCAACGCCTTGTTTTACTCCCTCAATGAACTTCAAAATTACTTGGCTGGCGGTCGCGCTAAAGCTCTTGGTCATGAAGTAACGCCCAGGCGTGTAGTCCGAGGCGTTAGTATTCTTCTTGAACGTGTAAGTATTGGGGGTCTGCCTTACGCCTTTTGAAGCTGCGTACCTTTTTGCGAGCAAAGAGACGTGTTCCTCGGTCTCGTAGTTTTTATATACCTCCTTCGCAAAATAATCTTGGCCATTCTGATAGCCGCCTTTTTTCGCCAACCTGCCCAAGGCGATTGAATAGCCTTTCTCATAGACTTTTCCGTACTTGGTCTTTTTGGTGAGCATGGCGATGCGGTTCTTGTGGCCAAACTCAACCAGGTGTGCGTAGCGCCAGGGCTGATAGTGTCCTTTGTCGGTTCTCTTGAGTCGCCCAGAAGCCCCGTAGTCATAGGCAATGCCCTTGCGTTCGCCCGCAATGGCAAAGATCACGTGGCTGGACGGATACGCCTTGACCCTTATACCCTGTGATTTCTTGAGGGCTCCGGTCTTGAAAGGAGCTTCTGTACGCGCCTTGTCCATAAGCACGCGGATGGAATTGCGCGCGGCGCTGATAAAGGTCTTTTTCGGAACATCGGTCGAGAGAATATTCAACCGCTCCATCACCTGATTGATTTGGTTCTGGTCGAGATCAACCGCCAACTTTAAGTAGTCCTCCGCCATTTTATGCTCCTGGAACCTGCGCCGGTATTTTGGCCGACGCGTCGTCCTCGTTATTGGAAGCCTCCGCTGTGATCAGAAGCCCGTCATGGCGTCCGATTTCGTTGACCGAGGTGATGTTGTAATATTTCCCGTTATAAAGAATGCGGTGTTGCTGGCAGACATCGCTAAAGTATCGGGTCATGAACATGGCCGATGAGGTCTCGAACATCCGATGCTCGGCCACCATTTCGCGCCCGCCGGTGGGCTTCACATTGGCGGCGATATTCGTGTAAAGATTCGTCCAGGTGTCCATGCGGTCGCCGTTGACATCCAGCGCCGTGGTCTTGGCCTGTATCGTAATGCGCCTATCAAGTTTGCTTGGGTTCATATGGCAAAGAAGACTTTGACAGAGTCGATGAGGGCTTTGAGGGTGAGCGGCACCTCGGTCATGCCGTTGATTTGGACAAAGGGGGTGCGGTTCTCGAAGAAGTGAGCCGACAGGAAGATAATTGACTGCTGCAGCTCCGGCGGAATGGTTGATTGCGTGTATCCGGCCGTAAAATTGACCCGAACGGAATCCGCTGACATATCCGTCATGGGGTAGCATTGCCCAACCTGCAACCGGAGCCTTGAGGGCTTGGATTGGGCGAGCGCATAGACCGAAGGCGAGAGGGTCTGCTCGGCACCAGAGGGATCGCGGTAGAGGACAGAGTTGATCGTGGCCACCGGATAGCGCAGCAATTCAATCTCGCTGCCTTGGACAACGCTAAAGCCTTGGATATTAAAAAGGCTCGTAAGCCCTGCCGCGAAGCAACGGAAGGATTGAGTGTAGGTGCGCGACAAGACGGCGTGGCCGCTTATCCGCTCGATGTACTCGCTCGTGACCCGAATATAGGTGGCCATGAGCGAGTCCTCTGCGTCAGTATCGTAGCGCAGCTGCGCCTTCAGCTGATCCACAGTCACCGGGCAGCCAGGGTTCTGCGAGGTGACCGTCAGCGTTGGGCGATCGTCAATGTAGGTTCCCACGTCCATGCGTTACTTTGTCAGAGGGGGTTGAGCGGTGGCCGTTGTGGGTATTGTTTTCTTGGGCAAGAGCTTCTTGCGGTACCTCCAAAGCTCATAGGCCGCGCCTGCGATGACTAGCAGAGCCACAGCCCAAGCGATCCACACCCAAAAGAGCTTCAAGAAGAAAGCCCCTGCGAGCACTACCGCACCGGACAAGCCCGATGACCAGGCGACGCTAAAGGCCTTGAAAAAGAAGGCTGCAATGACGGCTGTCAGCAGGAATAGGCCGCCTATGAGAAACCACACGCCAAAGCCACCCAGGAAGTCCCAAAAGCCGTTAGACTTGAGCTTCACCTCCTGTTGTCCCATGGGGAGCTTGGTGATAGTGGCCTTTACGTCACCGGCGAACGACTGCACCTTGTCAATGGTCTTGCCGTCGAGGGAGACGTTAACCGCCGAGACGTTGGCCGTGGGTTTTACATTGGCTTCGAATAACTGACAGCCGGAGAGCAGTAACGCACCCAGCGCAAGGAGTGAGAATATAAGGATGTTTTTCATTTGGTTTCTTTGGGGTAAATCATGGTGGAGTGAAGATCGTTGTAATGGAGCGCCGCCAAGTCGGTGATCGTCGGCTTGATTGCATAGAAGTCGGTTTTCACCTGCATGAGGGTCACGTGGTCGGTGATAAGAAAAGCAACGAGGGCGACCGTCTGCAGGATGAGTGTGATGACGATCGAGAGTGCAAGTTTTGGTTCAGAGCTCATAAGTTTAAGTCATTTGTCGGACATCGATCCATTGGGTGCCGTTCCAAATCTTTGACCAGGTTCCGCGTTTGGGATTGAGGCCAGGAAGCCTCAAACTGTTGTTGAAGTAATAGGGAGTCGTCCCCGCCGGAGCATTGATAGCCGGTCGGATTTCAAACTTGGTGTTGCCTACGAATTGGTGTATCCAGGCCACAGCATCTGCGCCTGACATGGGCGCGGGCGGGAAAATCCAAAGATGGTAACCGCCGTAGTCATTTGAGCTTTCTAGGATGGTCTCATATGGGCAGTTTTTATAGAAGTAGAGGGCTGCCTGCAGATTAGCCGCCGCGCGCGCCGTATCCGTGTCGCGGCAGTCGATATCCAAGGCCATCCAGCAACATTGACCCTGAGAGTTTATTGCCGTGGCCGAAAGCGTCTCCGTGCCATCGCAATGCTTCTGCACCAAATCGTCGGAGTAGGCTTCGTAAAAGTAGCCGCGTCCGTACTGGCCGTTTGCCGCCGGAATTTCGGTGTCTTTCAACCGGAGTAGGGTTTCTTGGTAACCCGCCGGGAAGAAGCGTTGTACTATCAGGTCGTAGAGTTTCATGTTTTTATGAGGTAGTTGAGAACAGCGAAGGGTTGCATATTGTTGTGCGCTCCACCGCCACCGGTATTGCCTGTGGGTTGTGCGCTGGCATACAAAGAGCCGACAACCGAAGTGCCGCTGGCCGAAGATGAAATATTCGTGTAGCTACCGGTAGTCGTTGCTTGATAAGAGTGACCGTGAGAGGGAAGTTCGGGAACCGTAAGCGTGTGGCTTTCCTCTCCGCCATTGCTGGCAATCGTTCGCGCCGTGGGGCGACCCGTTAGCGATCCTGGGCTTGCGCCGACAGCCACGCGGCCACGCAGATCGGGAAGATTGAAGGTAGTGCTGCCATCGCCTGCGCCCCATGCGACGCCAATCGTCGCAAAAAGCGTGGCATAGGCGACCCGACTGATTGCCGAGCCATCGCAAAGCATCCAACCTGGGGGAATGACTGTAGCAGGCCACAAGAAAATCATTCCGGTAACCGTGCCCGAAGGCCCAGGGGGCCCCTGAATGCCGGGAGATTGCGGATTGACGCTATTACTCGGCTGCTGCTGAACGACCACTTGTGTTGTCGGGTCTTGAACTATGACCGCCCCATCGCTCATACCGTGATCTCCTGTTGAATGAAGAAGTTTCCATAGACCACGCAGACCACCGTGCTGGCATTGTAGATAAAGAGATCGTATTGATATTGTCCCGTTGGGAGCGCCGCCGTGGCTGCAGGCGTCATTGAAAGCAACAGGGTGCCACTCACGGGCGCGGCGATGCTGATACAACCATTCGTCGTGTTGAGTTCCGTCACAAGCGGGCCGCCCTCGTAAGGGCGTACCTGCATCCGAGCGGTGTAGCCGGTCAAATTAATCGGCGCTCCGGTCGGGTCGTTGTAGACGATCGGAAGATTGAAGCTCGTACCTTTTTTAAGGGTGATGTCGTACTCGTTAGACATTAGCGGATGGAGACTTGGATATTGGTGTTGGCCGTGGCCGCAGCGGTGGTGAGTTTTAGAACTTCGCCGACCGAACCGTCATAGCGAAGGCGATCGGGAGAGGTGAAATCGCGGATTTTGTTGAAGGTCGTGCCTCCGTCCGTTGAGGACATTAGCGAGACGGTCGCGCCATCAAAGACGCCGTCGAATTGAATAAAGGCACCGCTTTCGGAAATTGCGCCGAGGGCGGCCTCGCCGTTGGTTGAAATTTGTAAGTTTGATAGTAGACTCATGGTTTTGAAGGACCCCCGCACGGGATGAACCGTGCGAGGGCTTATTGTTGTTAGGACTAGGCAGCGATATCCTGAAGCGCAGCGAAAGCGGGCGGTAGTACCACCTTGGCATCCGCGAAAGCCGCAAAGTGCAGCTTGGTCTGGCCGTTGTCGGCGCCGGTGAGAGGATCGACAAGCACCTCCACGCCGTCTGACCAGAAGCCGATCCACAGGTACTCGAACGCCCCGAAGATGAGCGCCGAGAGGTTGGTTCCGGTGCTCTTGGTCAGGTTGCTCGGCACGCCGTTCGTGGCAAAGACGTTGTAGCCGTTCATCACGCCGTTGATGCCATCCTTGGCGATCGAATTTGAACCCTCCATGATCAGTCCGGCAGCAACGCCGCTCACGCGGAGAATCTGCTTGGCCGCATTGACCACTTTGATGTTGGTCAGGTAGTTCAAGTTGTCTCCGTAGATATCCGCGCCGACCACAGCAGTCTCCAGACCCAAGGCATTCGCCCAGGTCAGAGGGCCGCCAGTAGCGCCGCTTGTAAGTGAGCCTCCGCCGATACCGGCGGTTGCCAAAATGCCAGTAGGTTCGTTCGCGGAACCGCCATAGATGATGGCCTTTTGAAGTTTCGCGTTGAACTGACGATCCATCTGCTTCAAGACCCAATTCTTGATCGTAGATTTTTGCTTGAGCATCTCGTTCGACACAATGACCTTGCCGGGCAAGCGCTTGGGCGCCAGAGTAACCTGGCTTTCGGTGATCGGCGTTACATCGCCTTGCGCTCCGGTTTCCGTGTTGAACGCCGGATCGGTGTTCGCCTGGAAGCGCGGAATCGACAGGTTGTTCGTAAGGTTGGGGAAGATGGTCGCGCCGATCTTGTCGAAGACCTTCAAGTTGAAGGGAATATCGAGCAGATCAGAGACATCCGTCTGAATGGTGTAACCACCTGCCGAGCCGGTCGTGACGTTAATGTCGCGCCTTTCCTTGGCCGCAGCGGCCCTCAAGAGCCCCACCGGCAGCACATAGTCGGTGTTTTGGAATTTACACCCATTGCGCGTACCTCGTAGGACAGCCTCTTCGGAAAGTTCTCGCTCGCGCCCCTCAAGCGGCCTTCGGCTGCTGGCTGCATTGAAGAAAGCGACAACGTCAAATTTGTCGATCTCCCTCTTTTCCGCATCGGAGATGGTCGAGACGTCGCGGTTGGGCATCGCGCGCGCTTCTTCGACGGATTTCTTGGCGGCAGCGGCAACTTCCGAAACGTCCTTCTCCGTTTTGATAATGCCCTGAAGCTCTTTGCAGCGGGCTAGAAGTTTATTTACCGACTCTTGCTCTTCGGTTTTAACTTCGCGTTTTTCGGTGGATGCTTTTTCAAGAATGGCATCGGCTTCGTTGGCCCTCTTGGAAAGCTCCTCAGTATATTCTTTGAGTCTGTTAGACATATTTGTTGATGGTTTGTTGGATTTCCAGACGCCTACGAAGCAACTGGGAAATGGGTTGCGTGTCCTGTGCGGTTTGCTGGGCGAGGAAACGCTGAAAGTCGGGAAGTTCTCGGACTTCAAGTTTTTCGCGGGCTTCCACGGTGGCTGCCGGATAAGCCGGAAAGGCGACCACGCTAATCTCTTCGAAAAGATTAATCTCCCGAATCATGCGAAGGTTGTAGCCGTCGCGTTTTTCCCAAACGATGGTGTCGTAGTTGGGTGCGAAGCTGAAACTCATGCCGTCGATATTTCCGAGGTTAATGTTCTCAGTAAGGTCGCGCGCGACGGTCGTATTTGGGAGACTAATCTCAAACCGCAAACCGTAGTCATCCTGCGACAGATTCAAGGTACCGGCCTTCATGCGACCGATGACCAGCGAGGTATCGTGCGCGTAGAGGGCACGGATGTCGGGATTTTGACTCAGGCAGCGCGTAAAGCACCCTGGCATCAGCATTTCTCGCCAAGGGGCGGGATTGTGGCCAAGGACTTCGCTCTCGGAATTAAAGCGGGCGGCGTAGCCAACGAGCGTGGCGACGTCTTTCTTGTCTCCGCGATATTCGATCGCGAACTTCTCTGGCCTCGTTGTTCTAAATTCAATTTTGGGGTTCATCTTGAGGGTCGACTTTAGGTGCCTTTTTCTTTTTGCCCTTCGGGTCGTCCTGTTCGTCGGTGGGAGTCTCCTGGGGTTCATTGGCGTCGTTGTTGTTTGGTAAATCCTCGCCTACGGGCGCGGTATTGAGCGGGAACCGGTACACGTCGCCGCCGTCGATGGGGTTCATGTTCTCCTTTGCGCGCACCTCGTTGACCGACATCCAGCCGTTATTGAGGGCAGCAGCGTAGGCGGTGTAGCGACTCTGCGTGTCGCCGCGTTTGATAGAGTCCAGGTCAAACTGGAAAAAGTAGGTCTCTCGCTCGGTCGGCTGCAAAAGCTTTGAGTTGAGTTCGTTTTCCCAACGCACGATTCGCGGCAGGATGCAGTCAGAGGTGTATTCAATGGCCTGCTGCTCGATGTTGTTGTTGGTTGAACGCTCCAAAATGCCCACCTTGTGCGGGGGAATGCCAAAGATGCGGCAAATGTCCTCGGCAATGGACAGCCGGAAAGCGACCGTGTCAGCCTCGACGTTGGTATTTTGCAGGGGCTTGATATCGCCGCCATCCTCAAGAACGATCAGCTTGTAAGCGTTCTTTTCACCACGGTGAATAGCCTCGATGGAGGACTTTAGGTTTTTGATGCCGTCCGCGCCCAACGGGTTCGGGAACTTGGCGACCATGCTCGGACGGCAGCCGTTCTCGTAAAAGGAAACTGCGCTGCGGGTGATCTTGGCGGCAAGGTTCAGCGAGTCCTGCGCGACTGTGATCGTGTTGAGGCCGCCGATGCCGTCGAAGGTAATGCCTTTGAGGTGCAGTAGGTCTTTGCCATTATAAAAAACCGTTTGGGATTGGTTATCCTTGCCGTTAATGACCGTCAGCTCGTAAGTGGGATACTTGAGCGGGTCAGGATCGACCGTGATCTTGTAGCCCATGACATTCAAGGGCTCGATGTAGGAGATTCCGTCAGCTTTATTGCGATAGATACGGGCAAACGCATTGCCCATCAGCTCCACGTTGGTCTGCATTGCCACTCTGAAATCCGCCGCAGTTTGGATGGGGCTTGGTTGCGCGTTCAGAAGGAAATAGAGTGGATGATCTGTCGCCAACTCCTTGCCTCCATCTTTTAGCTTGCGGTAAAGGTGAAGCGGGCAACTGGAGATCGTGCCCGAAATGCGTGATACGCACGCAAAAACGATATTTACGCCGAGGGCGGTCGAACGGTCGCGCACAACGGTCGTGCCGCGGTCACCGATTGATTTCAAAACCGACTCTAAAAGCAGCGAGCGCGCCTCGGCTAAGGCGGCTTTTTCCGCCCTGCGCCGGCCAAAATCGAATCTGTCTAGAAGTCCCACGCCTATCAAGACTGGGGCTAAATCGCAAATTCGCCAGCTATCTAAGGTTTGCTATGGTTTGCCAAGGTTTGCCGGACCGCGTTCTAACCATTAACCTTCGAGTCTACCCAATAGAAATCCTCATCTTCGGCAATTCCAGATTTAATAATATATTTCAGATCAGGATTATCGCAATTTATAATGGTCAAGAACTTGGGCCAATGATATGCGGAAAATGTATTTTGGCCGATGAATACAATTGCGTTCTTACCTGAGGGAGAAAACCCATAACCAACACGGCGTATATGCTTGGCTAATATTTTTTTGACGTTTGTCTTTCTATCTAAAATATATAAGTCTCCCCAATCGAACCCCCACCCAGTATCACAAAAAATAATTCTGTCATTCTTACTATCCCATTTTGGGGCCCATCCCTTGCAAATCTCCTCCGCTTTGTTTGTGTGTAGATCAAGAATATATATTGACGGCGTCTGTCCTATATTTCCCTTGTGGTCATTTCTCCCGAATGCGCTATAGATGATTTGGTTAGAATCTGCAGACCAATCGATAGGAGCAAAGGAAGACAAGGTTTCAAGTTCATAAACTTTCTGACCATCGCTAATAGAAAATACTTCTAGGTAACCGTCATCATCGTTTATCGCTACATATTTCCCTCCTTTGTCTAGGGACAAACTAACTATAGAATAGCGGTAACGATCCTTGTTCAGGGGAATATCCCTAACAAGAGATTTATCGTCAAGATTCAAGACCGATATACTTATTGGCGATCGGACATTATATTGATCGGTGGTACCATATTTGAGTATAGCTGCCATACGACCAGATACAGTCCAATGCCCCTCCCAGGAATCTAATGCACCAGTATCCTCCCAATGCGTTGTCTCAATATTAAATCTACTTTTGAGGGTATATATATTTCCACGCTCTCCATCTAGAATTTCATTATGAACCCATAATTTCTCAGTAATTAGATCTTGAGCATCTGAGACAATTGGGAAGGACATAATTCCTACGTGCGCTAGGGCAAGGAATATAAAAGCTGCGATTACACCGATTATTAGAAGTTTTTTCATGATAGATATCTGGGATGGTCATCCCATATTTCCACGCAATCTAAAACTAATGTACTAGCCTTGCAACATCTTACTTCCTCCACACCTTCCTCGACGAAAATTGCGGATTAGCTTTCATCCATGCCTGCGCCGCCTGTAGATCGTCCATCGGCATACCGCTTTTCTTGGCCGCGCAAACCCAAAACTTTGATCGTTTCAATTCGTACTGCATCAACTTGACGCTTCCATCCCGCATAAATTTAAAGGTCGAAGACCAGCACTCCTCTCGTTGCGTAAACGCTTTGTTTGGCCTCCGGCACGCTCTTCGCACGCGACAAAGCCATGATGGAAGCCACGACACCGTCGATTCTCCGGCTTGATTTAAGCCTGTCGGGCTTCACCGGACGGCAATTGCCCATAGAGTCCTGTTCGAGCGTTGCACAGCTGACGTTCCATGCGAGAATCGGGTTCTTGTTGTGATAAAGTTTCTTTTGCAGCACGAGGCGCTCAAACTCCAGCGTAGGTTCTTTGAAATTCGCAAATCCCTGCTTGAAGGTGCCAAGGTTGACGCCATTCTTCGTCCAAAAAGACACTGTCTCGCCTTTTTGATCAAGTCCCCACTGGTCGATGATTAACTCTTTGCAACGGAAACGCTGATAATCATCCAGCACTCGCGCGGCTACTTCCTCCTTTACGATGGTATCGCCGGTCGTCGTCAGTAGATGACCCTGATCACGCCACAAGGTATAGGGCACCTTGTCGTTGCGGGAACGCTCAATGATGCCTTGCTGCGGCACCCAGAAACGAGGTACCAGCAGGTAGCCATCCTTGTACTGGAAGCAAAAGACCAAAGCCGTAAGGTCTCGGACGGTAGAGAGGTCGAAGCCGCCGAAGCAGGGGAGTCCGATAAGTTCCTCATCCTTGATATCGACGCCGTTGACATCCCACGCGTCCTTTGTGATCCATGCCGTGGCCGATTCCGTCCAGATATTCAAATGCAACCGCTTAAAAGTGTTCAGGTAGCTCGGTGTATTTATGGCTTTTTGAATTTCCTGCTGAAAGTAGTCCTCTTTGATGCTCACTCCAAAGTTCGGGTTGGCCTTTTTCCAAACGGCGGGGTCTCGCCAGTCGTCCTCTTTATCGGCAGCGTAGATTGACACATACATCGATTCGTCTTTTTCTTCGCCGCTCTGTACCCGCAGAGCGTGTTCCCATTCCTCGTAGCAAAAGCTTTTCACATTATCGCCTGCGGTCGTGATCACCACGGTCAGAGGCTGACGCCTAGAGCCGGTCGAGGTTGTCAGCGTGTCGAATAGCTCACGGTTGGGTTGGACGTGCAGCTCGTCCATGATAATGCCGTGGGCATTCATCCCGTGCTTGGTGTAGGCTTCCGCGCTGATAGCTTTGTAAAAGGAGATGTCGCAGGTGTCGGGATGCTCAAATTCGATGGAGGAATAAAGGGGTTTGCCGAAGCGGCTTAAAAAGGGGCTGGCCTTCAGCATTGCCTTGGCAATTCTAAAGACAACCTTGGCCTGTTCGGTGTCTCCGGCCGCCGAATAAATCTGGGCGCCAGGTTCCCCATCATAAAACAGCAGATAGAGGACTATGACAGCGCAAAGGGTGGATTTGGCATTTTTCCTTGGCACGGCCAAGAACCAATAACGATAGCGTCGCGTGCCGTCCGGACGTTTCCAACCAAAGACCTGTCGCAAATGCCAGCATTGCCACGGCTCAGGCTCAAATTCTCTGCCCGCCCATTCGCCCTCGACCAGTTGAATCCTCTTGTGGCAAAAAGCTATAACACGACGAGCTTCCTCCCAATCAAACCAGTACCGCCCTCCACAGCTGGAAAGTGATGCCCATAGCTCTAGGGAGCGCCATGCATGACTCATAAACGTAAGGGAAATTAAGATTTTTGATTTCTCGGATGGCTCCGTGACAGTACACAGACCATTGCTTGTGGCACCGGCAAACAGCTTCTTTTTTCTACTGGATTTACGTTTTTTCATCGCCTTGGGTTTCCTGATCTTCGAAAGAAGTCGAGAATGTCGGAATCTTCGTCGCGGTCGGGGGCGTCCACACTAATGCGTATTCGGTCAGAGGGGCTCATCCCGAACCGTGTAATGCATTGCTGAACTTTATCCGTGGCTTCGCTGGCAATTCTAAAGGCGGGATTGACTATCGCCTGACCGGCGGAGCCCTTGGTTAACATCCCGAATTTCTTCACGACCTCCATTGCTTCCTGCATTTTCGAGTACCAAAGGCAGTAGATTTCCAACTGCGTCCTATCGATAGAGGTAAGTAAGCCCAAGTGATAGAGCTGCACGCTGATTCTGTCCCATTCAAGTGAGGCGCGCAGGTCTAACCCCGCAGGCTTGTGAGGAAGCTCCGGTTTCGGTTTGGGTTCCTTCGGGTTTGAAAGACCAGGAGGCAATGGCCGACCTCTGGCCTTTCTCAAGGCCGTTGGCATCGGTGCTGGCCCGCGTTTTCCCATAAGTTAGATTTTTTTGACCTTTAGTCCGTAGTTGACGCAACGCTCCAAGATCACACCGCAATACTTCTCGGAGAGTTCCATCGCGTAGCATTTCCGCTTCATGATCGACGCGGCGATTATTTGACTGCCGCTTCCAGCGAAGGGCTCGTAACAGATAGCGCCTAGGTCGGTATGCTGGCGCATCGGGATCATAAAAAGCTGCGGAGGTTTCGGGGTCGGATGTTCCGGGCGTTCCTTGCCGCTCAAGCAGTCGATCTCCCAGACAGTCGGGAGCGCGTCGAAGTCGACCTCCTTGTTTAAGTCGCCGCCGTCCTGTAAGAACTTCCATACCGTGGGCCCGCTGTACTTTGTCTTGCGCTTGGGTTTGCATCCCTGCTTCCAGCCCATCAGACACGGCTCATGCTGCCAGGCATACCAGCTAAAGCTAATCACCGGCTTGTTTTTCACCCAGATGATGGTCAGGTGCTCCAAGATGCCGTTGGCGGCGAAAGCCTCACGCAAGAGCTGCGATCCAGCCTTGCCAGCGTGCCATACGTAGAGCGGCGCGCTTTCGACAATTGCGTGCGAGTACGCCACCTGTAGGAAGGTCTTGTAAAGCTCCACGTTCTCCGAGGAATCCCAATCCTCGCCCTCTTCCCAAAGGACATTGTTGTCCGGACGCGCCCCCGTATAGTTCACCAGGTATGGAGGATCGGTCATGAGAAGCTCGGCCTGCTTGCCGTCCATGAGCGACTCCACGTTCGCCTGAGAGGTGCTATCGCCACACATCAAACGGTGCTGTCCTCCGATCTGATAAATGTCCCCGCGCTTTACGCCCCACTTTTCTCCTAGCTCTTTTGACCGCTCCACCAGGCTGTTCGGGTTTTCCTTTTCCTCGACAATCTCTGGCTGCAAAAACTCGCTTAGATCAGAATCGGCCATACCCAACGCGGCAAGATCGATTTGACCGTTCAACTCCAGGACGAGGCTCTTGAGTTTTTCGTCGTCGCCCACGGCCAACTCGGCGATTTTATTGTCGGCGATCATATCTGCGTATTCTGCAGCTTCGGTCTCGTATTCCTGAATCTCCACCGGAACCTTTTTCCAGCCCGCAAGCCTCGCTGCCTGCAACCGGCCGTGTCCCTTCGTGATAAAGCCCGAACGCTTGCTGACAACAATCGGCGCTCGCCAGCCGTTCATCTCGATAACTTTGACGAGCTTCTGTATTTGCTCGTCGGGGTGGGTATTAGGGTTCCTCGGATGCTCGATAAGGGCGTCCGTAGGCTGCATTTCGCTGAACCTGCAGTGCGTGGGTGGGGTTTTGGGGTAAGTTGGCATGGCAAAAAAAAGTTTCAAAACTCGTTAGTTTTTAAGCGTGGGAGCATAAGCCGGTTTTTTTAGGTTTTCGTCCAAGGATTCGACCCCCTTACCCCATAGTGCCGTCCAGCCCTGGGCTCTGGCCTCGGTTTCCTCGCTGGCGGTCTTGGCTGCGTGGCAGTCACGGCAAAGAGGCTGATGGTTCTTGGTGTCCATCCGTGAGCCTCCAAAGCGCATCGGTCGGATGTGGTCTACCAATGCCGCTAAGCGTCCACAGAGGGCACAGAAGGGATTGTGTCTTAGATACCAGATGCGGTATTTGTTCCAATCGTGGCCATAGCCTCGCTCATATCCCGTTGGGCGCGTGGCGCGCTCCCGATCGGTTGGTTTGCGGTCATTGACGCATGGCAATCGACTCAGGACTCGTTTGCTTCCTTCAAACGACTTGAATGACCTGATCTGCCCGCGAGGCGGTCTATTGTTACCGCCTGAGTATACTTCGGCTGCCATAGCTCCTTGCGGGGTTATGTGTAGCGGAAGTTCTTGTGATGAAATTATCCATAGACTTTAAATCAAGAGATGTCCTATTTTGTCGGTTAGTTCTATCATTGTCTGATCCCCGATATTACGGAAGCAGCGCAAACGCTGAAGCTCTCCAATGTCCTCAACCGTTACGATATTGTTTTTAGTCAATATCTTTTGAACCCTATCCGAGAGACGAAAAGATGAAACTGGAATATCCAAAAAGCCTACAGATGTTTCGATACGAATCCTCTCGGCGGCCATCTTGTCAAGTTCTGTGATAATTTCACGAAGTTCAAAGCGAAGAGTTTCCGTCCTTTCGTTGAGTTCAACCAAGCGTTTGTCGATCCTTTGTCGGGTTTCGGGTTTCATAAAATTATTTGTACCTTTCTGATTGCAAGAGGTCTAGAACGGATTCTCCGCGATCATTCCTATAGTCCTTTAGAATAGGATCAACAAAGGCTTCGATCCATAATCGCTGACGGTTCAATTCTTTGGCTAAGTTCCTACGATTGGCGCTGACCCTGTCATTTGTACGGGTAAGTGATGTTCTTATCCCTTGTACCTCTTCGGACAATTTGTTGACCTGCTCCTGTAGGAGATCGGTCGGGGTTTTGGGCTTTTCTTCTGTTTTAGGTGTTTCAGGCATAGGGTTAAAAATTGAATGCAGAGCCGGGTGTTTCAAGAAAGCCTCGCTCGTCGCTACACGGGTTAATGCTTCGTCGATGGATCTCCCACCGCACCATTCCGCAAACTCTGCAAAGTTGTTTCTTCATTTTGATTTATCAGAAATTGTTTTGATTTTCTTGAGGATTTCATAGGCGACCTGCGGCACGATGGCGTTTCCCAATGCTTTAATTCTGTGTGTCCGAGCGGGTAACCCATTACCCATTCCACAAAGGCCGGTTGCAGCCTCAAACCAGTTTGAGTTGCGCCAATGCTCGAATGGATAACCTCGCCAAAATTGCTCTTGCCACGATCCGTTATTGCAGCCCTGCAATCCTGCGCCTTGGGCGTCGGGAGTAGGTTGATCACATTGTTGATTCCCTTCTGACGGCAGTTGTTGCTCCTCCGATCTCCCGCCGTGGGCGTCGGCAACAAGGATACGATCGTCGCAATGTTCGGTGAGTACCCCGGACTTTGATAAGGCGTGATTTCCTTGGCAAGAGGCGTCGGAAGAAACTGATTTGCCAGTACGTCCCGCAAGTTGCTCAACTGCGTACGACCGGGGCGCGTTAAGGTCATTTCTTTTTGCAGAGCCTTCAGACTTTTTGGTGGCATCGAATCCAGGGTGTTCGGTGTGGGCAATAATCCACACTCGGTCTCGTCGATGCGGGGCATTAACGGCGCAAGCTGGAATAACAACCGGTTGGACTTCGTAGCCTTCGGACGCCAAATCAGCAGCCGCGCTGTCGAGTTCCATGTTGACGAACCCAGCAACATTCTCACCAAGCACCCAAGTGGGCCTGAATTCTTTAATAACGCGCAACAGCTCCGGCCAGAGGAAACGGTCGTCCTCCTTGCCTCTGCGCTTTCCAGCGGTGGAAAAAGGCTGACAGGGAAACCCGCCAGTAATGAGGTCAGGTCTTTCGACCAGCGTCTCTCTTGTGATTTGTCGAACGTCTCCATAGTTTTTAATTTTCGGCCAGCGCTCCTTCAGAACCGCACAGGCGTAGGGATCAATCTCGCTAAAGCCGATGGTGGTTATTCCGCACCACTCAGCAGCTAAAGCAAATCCGCCAATTCCACTGAACAGATCGAGATGATTCACTTGCCTCTAGGCTTGAAGCCCCCTTGCCAAGGTTACCTTCAGTTGCAAACTCTCTTCGGATAGGCGCAGACGGTCGGCGAGTTGTCCTTTACGAATGGAATCTCGGACGATCTCCTGCGCTTGAGCTTCGCTTCTGGCAGAGAGCAGCAGATCAAGGTTCTTGACCGACACTTTGTAGGTTTTCCACTCGTTATTCATTGTTCGCCTTTCCTGTAAAGTAGTATCTGAAAATTCTATCGCCATCGTAGCCGGAAGGGATATCAAAGCCGCCGAACTTTGGCTTGCGTAGGTCTCGGACACTGGACGAAACGCTGGTCTGCGAGGGCTTGATGCCTGTTGCGGCGATAATCTCGTCCACGCTAAACTTTCGGTTGGGATTCTTTCGGAAGAACCGCAGGATCGCTATTCGCTGATTCTGCGTGGCCTCCGGATCGTGATTGGCGCGGGAGTTATACACTCCGCCAAACAAGGGGCGATTGCCCCCGCGGGTTCTAACTGGCATTTCGAGTTGTTGAGTCATAGTTTGATTGGGTCAAAAGCGGGAAACACGACCAAATACCCTCGCTCGCAAGAATAGTATTTAAGTGTTGTAAGTATCGCAAGTGTTTTTTCATATAATCATTTTTCGTCCACGGCCCGTTGAAGCTTTTCAAGCATCTGGGCTACCGTTGGCTGAGCAGTTTCAAAGTAGGTCATCCATTTGCTAAAGTTATCAAAGAGTTCATCCCGCTGTGCCTGACTCCCGTCCGCCATTATGGCAAGGGTCATGTAGTTGTATTGTTTCTTGAGGGTGCCCACCTTTATTCTATTCCCTCCCTCTACTACCTTCACTCTATTCCCTTGGGTGAACGGCTGTTCATACCCCCCTGAACGTACATTCATACCCCCACGAACCCCTGTTCGTACCCCCATGAATGGCTGTTCATGGCCCTCTATCTTCCCAATTTGTATCTTGGAGATGATCTTGATCTCGCGCCTATTGCGGTTGACCATTGAAATCGTAATGAATTTCGAGTCCTTCAATTCCTCGATCCACTTCTGCACAGCGCGGGTTGTGCTTCCCATGTAGAGAGCCAGCCGCCCGTTGCTGATGTAACAGCCGTCCTTGGTGGACGCAAAGCTGTTCAGGATAACGAATAACAAGCGGGCGTCCCGCGAGAGAGCGTTATTCCTGACGACAGCGCGGTGCCCTGCATCAAGTCCCTCAAAATCCGTAGGTATGTATTCTGCCACCGGTTTAACCCCCTCGTCTTCGGCGCTGGAAAATTGTTGATGAGCGCCAACAACCGCCCTTTCGGGACACCGAAGACTTGGGGGAAAGTGTTTTTAATTGCTTTCCGCCTTCCACGGCGAACTCTTTTACGCTTACGGTATAAAGGAATATTAAATCACTTACGATACTTCAAGGTTATTTTGACTTTTTACGATTTTAATTGCAAAAAAGTTGTAAAAATAAACACTTGCATTACACCGATGATACAGATAGTATTTTAAGCTTTCCCCTGGAAAGGAAATATATGAAGAATACAGATAGCACAACAGTCGTATCGGACGATACTAAGTTCTATGTTGACGGGGTTAGGATCTATAATGAACCCAGTTTTGTCACTTATCGCAGCCCTACGCGGAAGTTTTTCTGCAAGGACAAGGATGGTAAACTCATCGCCGCGTTTATTGGAATGAGCAAGCTCACGGCCTACGTATGCAAAAAGACAGGAAAGAGCGCCAGCTACGTCAAGCGCTGCGTCTACTTGAATCTTAACAAGAAGACTGAATTCCTCGGCTATCACTGGTCTGACAAGTGAGGAGGCTTCGCCTGAATGCCAGGTTGGCATTCGCCGTTGTGAGCATTATGGCATTAAAAAAGGCAGATCATTGATCTGCCTTTATCATTCGCTGGATTTCTGCTCCTCAGACAGATTGTGCAGGTACCCGTCCAAACTTGGCAGATACAGGAGGCGTATCCCACGGATCGCTCCCGGCTTCTTAAGAACAACCGACCGGAGAGTCCCCCGGAGACAAAGTTGATCCAGCGTGCTTCGGCACAGACCATAAAACCGGTCGCCCGGTCTCGGTAGTCTTACCCAATGTTCATTTGCAAGTTCAGCTTCCTTCAGTTTGGTGTCCATAGTATAAGTAAGGGTCGCAAGGATTATGTCAGCAGTATTAGTTTCCGTCAAGTACCTTTAGTGTCATTAAGCGACAAAAGGCATTTTCGCTATGGACTCGCGCAGGGTATCAAGTTCCATGTGGGTATAGTTCTGATGCACGTCAGAGGTATGTCCCACCAGTCGCCGGCGAATCTCTTCTGACACGCCGCTATTGGCCATGATGGAAACACAGGTATGCCGCAGAGAATGGAAGCTAAGCGCGTAAAAGCGTTTAATGCCCACCGTCTGGCGTTCCATGCGGTTAATTTTGGCTTTATCCAAAAGTCCGGCGAATTGGAGGCTCAAGCCTGTCTTACCTGCGGTACGTTGCCCGTTGAGATTCGGGAATATCGCCAGCCCCTCAATATCAAAGCGAGAGCGAATGAACATGGCCAGCTGAGAGCTCATGGGAATAACAATGGCTGGCTTGCCTCGCCCCTTCAGCTTTTGAGGCATGTAGGTAATCGTCCCGCGCTCCAAATCGATATTCTCCTTTGTCAGGTTGGCGGCGTCGCGCATTCGCATTCCACAGTAAAGCCCCAAGAGGATCATGCCCTTCCAGTCGTCATTTGCCACCTCCAAAAGGCTCTTGATCTGCTCGGTGCTAAAGACCTCACGAGTGTTGGCGTAGAGCCTTACAGGCTTTATAAAGGCCGCTGGATTGGAAAATATCATGCCCCGCTTGTGAGCCTCACTAATCGCCATCCTGGCAACCTTGATCGCCACGTTGATCGTCCGTGGAGCCAGCTTGGCCTCCACCATATAAGCGCGGTAGGCCTCAAGTTGTTTCGACGTAAGCGTAAAGAGAGGCAAGCGGGCTTGATCACCCAGGGTAGTAATGAGCCGCTCGCAAGTCTTCCTGTAGGTACAAAAGGTGGTATAGGCCACCTCCACCGACTTGCGTTCATACCAATCCCGTAAATATTCCTGAACGGTGACTGTCTGAAGCCGACTCCCGCAAACCTCCTGCAACATTTTGTCGAGATAACGCCGCGCATTCTCCTCGGTCATGATTCCATCCTTGGCTTCCTTTTGGGATTTTTCCAAAGACTGAGCAAACACAAGAGCGCTTTTTCTATCGGTTTGCTTAGTACTGACCGTCGATCTCTTTCCACTCGGCAGCGTGTAACAGCAGAACCAAAACTTGGTTCCGGGGCGACGATGGATGCTTGCCATGTGTCGTACGTTACCTAATATACAAAGACCGCGCAAGTAGTATCTGAAGCCTTTGTTTATGCGGGTTCGTGGGTGTAATCGGTGTACGTAATAGGCATCTGTGTTATCTATATAATCAAAGAAAATTAAGACAAAAAGAGGTTTCACGCGTACTTGAAACAGACAATAGGCTACCGTGAAAATCTAAAGCCAACCTTTAGAAATTCACGGTGCCAGCAAAGCACCGAAATTTTTTCAGATGCTGTCTGAAAAAATCCGAGACGCCGACAAATTCATTTATCAATTCTGACAAAAATTATTGTCGGCATTAAATTCAAAAGGCTTGCGGATTGACCTCTCTTAATGGATCGGTGTAGTATTTAGAAGGTCGTGCGACCGGCGAAATCTGGAAACCCTAAAACTGATAGCAAAACTGATAACAACACCGACAAATAGGGGTGGTACAGAGCCTCGCCAAGCCGCGTTAATCCGTTGTATCGCAGTATCTTACATCATCGAGGGTTCGATTCCCTCTGCCCGCAAAGTCGCATAAATACAGAGAAGATAGGCCGAGGTCATAAGAAAGTCATAAGATTCCGCAGAAATGGGAGCTTCACGGGGCTTACGCCGAGAGAGATTGCACGACTATGGACAGAAGGCTATAATCTTGCCTAAGAGAAAGAAATTATGTTTTCAAAGGCGGAATTAGCAAAAGATTTCAAACGGCTGGGGCTTGAAAATGGTGATACTGTCATGCTACATGCATCGGTAAAATCGGTAGGCCTCATTGCCGGGGGGCCAGATCGGATTCATGAAGCCCTTCTGGACGCAGTCTGCCCTGACGGAACAATAATGATGTATGCAAGCTGTCCACGATATTATGACGAAGTAGGTAGAGGTAGACTTTCCCGTGATGAGGAAAAAGAAATTTTGGAAAAGCTACCGTCCTTTGACCATAAAAGTGATCGTTCAGCAGCTGACAATGGTGTTCTTGTAGAATTCTTAAGAACTTATCCTGGAACATTGGCCAGTGAAAGAGTAGCTCGTTTTGTTGCTAGAGGCGCAAAAGCCGAGAATATTATCTCTCACCAGCCGCTGAACTATGCCTACGGTAAAAACTCTCCCCTAGCGAAATTATTAGAATTCAACGGGAAAATTGTTTTGCTGGGCTCTGATCATGATGCCGTCACGTTTTTACATTACGTAGAACATGTAGCCGATTTCCAAAACAAAAAAATTGCTCGCTATAAAGTCCCCCTATTAGTTGGTACTGAGCGGCAATGGGTGGACGTGGAGGATGTTAATACTGCAGGAGATGGTGCTCATGATAACTGGCCTGACCGATTCTTCGCTCAAATAGTAGACGGGTTTTTAACAAAGACAAGGAACCAAGGCGGCAAAGTTGGTCATTCACAAACCTACGTGCTCCCTGCAAAAGAGTTATTTGAGTATTCAAAGCCAATAATGGAGGGCGTCGCGAAAGATGGAGCTAAAGTACTTTCAAAACTGATTCTATAACCTCTTGAAGTTATGAAAGCATTCAAAAACGGTCTAGCTACAGGGCTAATTCTCCAATTGGCTATTGGACCTGTGTTCTTTTTTATAATAAACTTGGCATTACAGAGAACAGTCATGGACGGCTTGGCTGGAGTTTTGGCGGTCACAACAGTTGATTACTTCTACATCATTCTGGCTATCGTTGGGATTGGGAAATTACTAGAAAATGATAAGGTCAAAAAAACTTTCGGGATTATAAGTTCGATCATTCTTATTGTATTTGGACTAATTATGGCAGATGGGGTTGCGAGCAAGGACATATCAACATCTGGAATCTCAAATTCAGCGAACCCATTCGCCAGTTTTGGGGCAGTTTTTCTACTCACAATTTCTAGTCCTATGACTATTGTCTTTTTTACAAGTCTATTTACTGCCAAGGCCGTGGAATATAACTATTCGAAGCAAGAATTGGTTGTATTTGGACTTGGAACTGGCATGGCTACCTTTTTATTCATGGGCATTTCCGTTCTTCTATTCTCTCTGATCAGGGGTAACATCCCTATGTCCTTTATCCAAATATTAAATTTGATTGTAGCATGCTTACTTGTGTTATACGGCGGCATAAGATTGCTTAAAATTATGAGCCACAAAACACTTCTTTAGCTAACCCTATAGCCGCCGAAGCCTTTAGACGAGGTTCCGTTCTCACCGCTATTTGTATTTCCGTTGTAATAGGGATTCACATAATCGCCCACAGCCAATGTCACCGTGCCAGTCACCGAAGTTGTGCCTGTGGCAAAGATGCTGCCGTAGTACCCGTTGCCAGCCCCGCCGTAAAGAGGATATGCGTATGCATTGGTCGCGTATGTGGACCCTTCGTCAAAGCTAAAATTTCCGTTGATGATGCCGGCGGGAGATTGCTGATCCGCGTATATCACCGGCCCGGAAAAAGTGAATTCAACAGGGCCTGGCGCTGCTTTCGCCTGACTGGGGCTTATGGCGGTTCCAGTAGCAACTGTTGCTGCTACTATTATTGGGGTAATGGGATTTCTCATATCGGAGAACGATAGTATCACAAGAAACAGGAAAAAGTCAATCTATTATTTAAGTCTAATCGTATTATTGTCTTTCCTTGCTAACAGGCCGACCAAAACAGGCATAATCAAGGAAACAGGACTTAGGGTAAGGCATCAGGCTTTTTGGTAGATTTTTTCGCCTCTGAAAGAAGGCGGCGTTCAACCTTTCTGACATCCTCTGCGGCAGGCAACGTCTCTGGACGAATACCACGCTCAAGCAATGTCCTGCGAACAGCCATGTTATTTGTCATGTGCTCCCTTGAAATGGACGATTCACTTTTCATACCGTGCGCACGGGCGTTGAAAACCGTGATCTCAGCCGCAAAGTCTTTGGCCTTGAGAATAATGGTAGGAGCAAAGTCTGCCAATGGGCGGTTATCGGGAACTTTCCATTGTGCTTTCATGGCTTGAGTAGTCTTGCCAAACAAGGCTTGGTCTCCCTTGCTGCGAATGACTCCGAAGTTCTCATTGCCGCCAGTCTGCTCAAAAATCACTTCGGAAAGCTCCTTTTCGGTAGTACTCAGCTTTTGACGGGCTTGGACGCGCTCGTATTCCAACAGCCTTTTCTCTATCACCTCTGCCCTACGGGTCTGAATGGCAAAATACGTCTGTGCAAATGCTATCTCTTCCTTCTTGGGGTCTCCATTCTGAGCAATCAAATAACAGGCATAACGTGTAAGCATCATGTCCTCTATCTGCCTCTGGCTGCCTGACCCCAAATCAACCATTTTCCCGACATCGGCAAAATGGTCTGCAACCTTGTGGCCAGAGCCTTCACAAGCAGTCTTGGCTTTTGTGATAACATTCAGAAAGTTATCCCATTTGCTATAGCCCAAAAGAAACTGAATGTCTCTGGCCAGCCAGTATTCAATCCCGTTTATCTGTTGTGCATGAGACTCGAAGTCCGCCGTTAATGATTGGATAAGCTCTGTCTTCATGTGCCCTAGCCTACTCGTGATATTTTCCGAAATCAACGCATTTTCGGCCAACAATCAACCCCAGCCCGATATAAAGGCCAAAGACTTTTAATATCGACAAGCACCGTCTGTCGTAATCAGTCAATCTTCTACTTGTGAAAGACTGGCCAAGTAATTTTGCAAGAGCCAAGAAGACACTCATTTTCCGAAGAATCCTCTGATACGCAAAAACCCTTTCTAATCGTCTTATTGTCTTTCTTTTGCGCTTCCCCGTAAGAAATTTATCAAAAAGCAAGTATAGGCTAAAGATACCCTATTAATCTCCGATTCCGTTCCTAGAATGGATCTGGGCAGCATCACTCAAGTCATCATTACCGCGGCCACTCCGCACTTTAGCGGGCGCCCGCGCTTCATCACGGCGGCCATCCGCCGAAGCGCGGTGGTGGCGGCGATGGGGATGCGTGCCCGGGCGGGAGAGCTGCCAATCATCGCTGCGGCGATGGGAACGGCAGCCGTCTTCATGGGGCTCTCACGGGAGCTCCTGGAGACGAGGGGAATTTGCGAGGAACAGCTGTCCCATTGGATGTGGACGGCAGTGGTGGGGGCTTACGCGCTCTTTTTGATGGCGATCACCTGCCCCGTGTGGAGAAGGATCAAGTGGCTCTTTTGAAACTCTTTTCTTCAAACTTTAAGAGCAAAATTCATCAAGAAAATGTAAAAGTTATATATTGGTACATAAAAATACTCTTTTTACTATATTTTGCATTTTACGTTGTATTAACGCTTTATAAAATTCAGAGAGGGTCAAAAACGTAGCGTAGCGGATGTTTTTACAAACCGGAGCTTAATTTCAAGCGTCCATAGGCGAAATGTAAAATTAACAATTGTAAAAACAATCAACAAACTGGCATTTGCGCTGCTCTATCTTGACCCGTTGCAAGGGCGAGATTGAAAAGCCGGAAGCCTCCCCGAAAACAACCTATGATCGCCGCCCTCGCAGAGAAACAGAAGAAAGCCTCAACTCGTTCCCATAACGTCACTTCCCGTTCGACCCATTCGACAAGCTCAGGGTCTTCGACAGACTCATTGTCTTCGACCGCAAAAGATACGGTCATGAACATTGGCATAGACCAATTCCATGTCCTGCCCACGCCGGTATTCAAAGTCGATAAGCGCCACCGCAAGGTGGAACACTACAGGTACGTCTCCAAGCAACTCGTCGATTACTACCGCCCCCTGGTGCGCTCTGTCGTCAATCGCCTGATGGTGCATCTGCCCTCCCATGTAGATCCCGAAGATCTTTACAGCGTGGGACTCATGGGGCTGATGGCCGCCACCAAGAGATACAACCAGTCCTCCCGCGACACTTTCAAAGCCTACGTCAAGACCCGCATCCGCGGTGCCATCTTTGACGAGCTGCGCCGTCTGGACTGCCTGCCGCGTTCGGCCCGCGCCAAGGTCCGCAAGGTACAGGACGCCGCCACCAAACTGGAGCAGTCACTGGGCAGGACCCCCACCGAGCACGAGCTGCGCAAGCACCTGAATTTGAACGAGAAACAGTTTTATAGGATGGTCACCCGCGTCAAGCCGATCAGTCTGGTCTCCCTTGACGGGGCCTTCCAGAATACCGACCACGAGATGAAGAGCCTGCACGAGGTGGTTGCCGACGAGTCGAGCACTCCGATGGTGGAAGGCTGCTGCAAGCGCGAACTGGTGCAGCTTTTGGCCAACCGCATTGAGAGTATGCCAAAGCGCCACAAGCAGATCCTTTCGATGTATTACTTTGAGGATATGCGCATCTCGGAGATAGCCAAGCTCTTCAAAATCACGGAGGCGCGCGTCTGCCAGATACAAAGCTACGCGTTGAGCAGGCTTCGCAAGTACGCCAGCGCCATCGTTTGAACATTTCAGAACGTTCCCTATTGGTTTGCCCCTTCCTGCTCCTCCAGCAGGAGGGGGTTTTTGTTTATGGACACAGTGGACGGCGACAAGCCGAAGACCCACCATTAAAATGGCGGGCTACCCTCGCTGCTGCTCGGTGGCGACACTACCGTCCGGACGAAGTCGGGACTAACGTGGCGCAGATATGTGAAGAGAGGGTAATACGGGGGCAACCCCGACCCTGTTCGGGGCAGGGGGTGGGTGCTGTATCGTGTATTTTTACAATTCCTTCATTTAAGAATAACAGGGAAAAGTCGATGCTATAATACCAACACGAAAGCAACGTTGCTTTCCAAAACAAATAAAATATATGGCAGGAGAACCCACCGCAGAAACACAGGTCGCAAGTCTCGCCGAGCTAATAGCTCAGCTTGGACGTCAACTAAGTGATCCGGATAATCCGGAAGCAGCCGGGTTCGCCACCCAGAATCCTGCAATAGCCCAGCAGCTCATAGCCCTTAATACAGGACCGGAGTCGCTGGAGCTGGTACCAAATCAGACGCTCTCGGATATTACATCAACGCAACCGCAACGCATGGAGCAAGACCTGACTTCTCCACCCAAATCCGGAACCCCTGAAGCTCTGGAGGCCGCCAGAATCAACAAGATGAACATCGGGGAGAAGCTTGCTGAAGCTCAAAGGAAAGTTGCTGAACTTCAAAAAATGTATGGCACGGCTACCGGACAGGTTGGAAAAGAGTGGGTGCTCAATAAAGTAAACCCCGTCCTTGAAAAAGCCAGCACCGCGTGGGGCAAGATGAAGGCCTTCGGTAAAAAGGATTATGAGCGGACAGTCCAAGATGTGCAAAAGGGCGTAGGAGCGGTCAAAACCGGAGCTGTGAAGCTGGGTAAGTTTGCGGCCAATGATATCATGCAGACAGGGCGGGATATTAAAGCGGTCGGCGCTGCGGCAGTAGGGGGAGTCAAGAAAGCCACCTTCTGGGGCGTTGTGGCAGCGGCCACGGCAGCCATCCTGGGATACAAGGTCGGCAAGAAGGCTGTGGATTTAACGAACGAGCACATCGTCAAACCGATTGACGCTTGGGACCAGAAAGCAACAAAGGCCGTCAAGGAGTATGCCAAGGAAAAATGGGAAGGCGTAAAAGAAGGAGCCAATACCGTTAAGGACAAGGTCGCTGGAGCCTATCATACGACCATAGATACTGCCGACAAAGTGCTTGAATGGGGTGCCGAGAAGGCTGTAAACGCCGCCGACAGGGCGCTTGAAGGAACCGCAAATCTTGTCGAAAAAGGCGCCAAGATGGCCAAGAGCGCAAAAGACGGTATCGTCAATGCAGCCGGAACCCTCAAGGACAAGGCTGTCGGAACCTTCAAAACAAACGTGGCCAGGGTCAGCAGCTTCTGCGGCAGAGTCAAGGAGTTTGGCAGGGGACTCATGCACAGTGGGCTCTCACAGGTCAGCACCTCCTTTGGCGAGGCTCAAGGTTGGACCAATCGACAGGCCCAAAAGTTCGAGAAGCCGCAAGCTGATATTGGTGGCGGAATCTAAAAGATCTTATCAAAAAGCCCCCACGGAAATCGCGGGGGCTTTTTTGTGCTAGGATCTTAGCGCCTACCCTTGACCCTTTTGGCCTGCGCAGGCGCGCCCGCTGAGAGTTCCAGCGAGCTGGGGCCTCCCAAAAGCTGGCTGCCATCCTTGACATAGATCTGCAGTTTGGCCCTTGTATCTGAGATGTCCAAATTCCGCATGGTGAGCTGCCCGATCCTATCCTCGGCGGAAAAGCCCTCTTTTTTGTTCTTTTCCATCGTCAGCCTTTCGGGCGCGTAGGTCAGATTGGGGCTCTCTGTATCAAGGATCGAGTAGTCATTGCCGCGGCGCAGTTCGAGCGTCACGGTTCCCGTCACCGGTTTGGCAAAGGCGCGCAGGAGGCTGTCGCGGATCATCTGGGCCTGCGGGTCGAACCAGCGGCCGTGATAAAGGAGCTTGCCGAGCTTCATGCCGCTCTCGCGGTAGTAGTCGAGGCTGTCCTGATTGTGGATGCCCGTCACCAGCCTCTCGTAGCAGATGAAAAGCAGCGCCATTCCGGGAGCCTCGTAGATGCCGCGGCTCTTGGCCTCGATGATTCTATTCTCGATCTGATCTGACATTCCCAGGCCGTGACGCCCGCCGATCTTGTTGGCTTCCATGAAGAGCGCGACGTGATCGCTGAAGTTTTTTCCATTGATCTGCACCGGCCAGCCCTCCGCAAAGCTCACCGATATTTCCTCCGGCTTTATCGCCACGTTGCTTTTCCAGAAAGGCACTCCCATGATGGGATCGACGATGCGGATGCCGTTATGGAGAAACTCAAGGTCCTTGGCCTCGTGGGTGGCTCCCAATATGTTGGAGTCCGTCGAATACGCCTTCTCGGCGCTCATTCTAAACTCCATTCCTTCCGCGGCCATAAAGCGGCTCATCTCGGCGCGCCCGCCCAGCTCGTTGATGAAAGCCCGGTCAAGCCAGGGCTTGTATACGCGAAGGGAGGGATTGGCCAGAAGCCCGTACCTGTAGAAGCGTTCAATGTCGTTGCCCTTGTAGGTGCTGCCGTCTCCCCAGACGTTGACGCCATCCTCTTTCATGGCGCAGACCAGCTTGGTGGCTGTTACCGCGCGGCCCAGAGGAGTGGTGTTGAAATAGAAGTTTCCGGCGGTGGAAATATGGAAGGCCCCGCACATGATCGCGAAAAGCCCGTGATCGACCAGCTCCTTCCGGCAATCCACGACGCGCGCCTTTTCGGCTCCGCACTTCATCGCGCGCGCCAGGACGTCCCGCAAGTCTTTTTCGTCCGGCTGAGCCAGGTCTGCCGTGTAGCAGTAGGGTATGGCGCCCTTTTTTCGCATCCACACCACAGCCGCGCTGGTGTCGAGACCCCCGGAGAAGGCAAGCCCGACGCGTTCGCCGATTGGCAAAGAGCTCAGTATGGTAGACATGGGATAAAGGCCCCCGCAAGCCCAAGCAGGCAGCAGGGGGCACAATAATACTCAAATCAATGGCCGGCTAAGTCAACGGAAAATGGCGGACCGTTATGGCAGGTTGCATTAAGGTGGGAATATTCTAATATACGGCAAATCCCCCATTAGCCACGGGTTAAAACCCGACCCCGACAGATCGGGGTTTGATCGCTCCGCGATGTTAGCGGGAAATTTTAACGGCGCAGGGGTTAAAAAGAGGAAGGGAGTGAAACCCCCGAATATTATCCCCCCTACCAGAATTGTAGGCGCAAAGCCGAAGACCCACCAATGAATAAAGAACCCCGCAGCAAGCTACGGGGTATTGGGGAACAGAGACAGCTCC
>CAZIPW010000003.1:0-99413 GCA_964541675.1 uncultured Verrucomicrobiota bacterium | reverse complement strand
TCACCAAAAAAACAGCTTTCCTTTCTAAAAAAGCTCATTACCTAGGTCAGCCCCCTCTATTATATCACAAAGTTTGCAGTGCTTTCCGGCCAAGCTCTCTCATTCTATATACCTCGTTGATAGTCAGCGCATTATTATATAATATCTTCTTTTTGTAAAAATTTAACAATTTGGATACCAGTTCGGGGCAGTCTGGTCTTCCTATACCTACATACAGATGATTCTCTCCGCACAAAAGAGGATAACAGTCCATCTTCAAACATTCCGACAGCAACTGTCTGTCCAACGCCTTGACAAATGCGGGAGTCGGTTCCATACCGGCAACGCGGGTACACCCGTGTTTCCGGATCAACCAGTCAAGCCAGGGTCTTTCCAATATCTTGGCGCGATTATTCACCAAGACATCCATCAGATAACCTTCCGGCGGCATCGTCAGGGACTCCCATGTGGCGGAATTAAACACACCTTCGCGAATCAACTCCTGTAGGAGCGGATTGTCCTTCCCGTGATTGATGAAAAACATACGGAGATTTTTTAGTGGTCGGTGACGGCAATCTTGGATATCTTGACGCTTCCAAGTGTGTAAGCGGAATCCAAAGTAACCACGCCATAGTATCGCCCGAGTACAGTCGCTGGCGTTCCAATGGTACAACCCTGGTCGGGCGCCACGTCGTTGTGGAGCCGACCCTGGGGTCTTTCTATGTAGCGTTTGAGCACGTTATAACAAGCCTCAGGACCATCCTGCATCTGACCTGGAATGTAGCTGCCAGAAGGAGGGTTTCTATACATATTAGACCAGTTTTGTGTGGCCTCTATTCTCCCCCATTCGGCAATATATTGCTCCTTGGCTATATCCAATTGTTTTATGCGGGCTTTGACAGTACTGACTCTGGTATCATCGCGCAACCGCAGAAGGCCCTGTACACCCAATGTGCACACAATGCCAATGATCACGAAGACTATCAGTATCTCTATAAGGGATAATCCTGTGATTTTCTGAGGCTTTAATAAAATATTCATGTCAGTAAACAATAGGGGTTGTTCCAGCGGCGCCACCGGAATAGATTTTTACGATCACTGGGGCTGCCACATTTATCAGCGAGCTGCTTTGGTTGGCATTGGTAGCATCTTGAGTAAAGCAGATCGTATAGCCATTGACGACATAATCCGCCAAGACATTGCTGGAAGGATTTGCTCCGGCTGGCAAATAGGGCGAGATCAGTTGATAGCGAGCCGTTGAATTGGGTAGTAACACCGCCGCGTTGCGATTTTGCCATGTATTTTGGGCTTGGTCCATTCCCTGGGCTGCTATGTAGGCGTCCTTGGCTGCGTTAAACTGGATTGCTTTTGCCTTCATTGCTACCAGGTCGCTACTCGTATGCATCTGGGTCAGGTGTGGGATAGTAACAAAGAGCACTATGCCCAGAATCACAACAATGGTTAGCGCCTCTACAAGCGTCATCGCAGTTGAACTGTTATCAGGGCGCGGCATCTTAGTATTTTTGCAGGGGCTTGGCCGCCGTACCATATTGAGTATATCCAGTCGCATTACCGGCCGGGGCTGTAAAACAGACACAGGAACCCAGCGTGGTTAACCCCACGGAGTAAGGGCTGGGAACGTAGGCTGAGACAGTACCTGTCAACTGTTGCGGGGCTGTGTTGGGAAGATAAGGCAGCAGCAGCGCATAGTTTGCCTGATCTCCCGTAGAATTGTAGCTATGGTTCCACGCGCCACTTGCAACTTGTGTCCCCACAGCGCTTATGTAGCTAATTTTAGCGTTTTGAAGGGCTATAGCTCTCGATCTCATGGTCTCTATCTCGGCATTGGTGCGCGCCTGATTGATTCCCGGTATGCCAATAGCCACCACAACCGAAATCACTATCAGAACCACGAGCAGCTCCAGCAGTGAAAAGGCTTCTTTCTTATTTAATATGCGCATAAATGCTATTGTTTGTAATACAGGATACCCAGAGGTTGTCCGCTAATCCGTGATCCCGTTACTTGGGCATTGGTCGGCCAATAGATCACGCCACAGGCCGTATGAGCAGCGGCACTGCTTGTCTGGGCCGCATCAATCGTGGTTACTGCAGGACATCCATTTGGCAGCGACGTAGTCACGGGGCTACTAATATTTAGAGTTCCTCCCGTTATTGCCTGCATCTGTGGAGTAGTAAAGTATATGACATTATTGGCAGCTGAGACCACCTTCAGTTGGCTGACAAAATTGGAATCCAAATAACTAACAATCTGGCTCCAAGCTCCTGTGAAGCCAGCTGAAACAGATCCCGATCCGGAGGGATACCCTGCCGTGGCACCACTGCCCCCATTATCATACGCCGTACTTCCTGCGCTCACACTGCTTTGTGCCGCCAACCACGCCAACACAGCCTTGCGTACAGTATCGACCTGTTGCGCAGCCACCTGGATATTGGCCGCACGGCTTATCTGCATATACTTGGGCACAAGCAGCCCGGCTATAATGGCCAGAATGGAAAGCGCCACCAATATTTCTATGAGAGAGAAGGCTCCGGAGTTTTTATAGGGTGTTTTCATTGATTGTAAGCTGGCATAAAGAGCACCACCTTGGGAGAGGTTGTCGTACGATTGTTGGGATCCCAATAGAGCCTCGTATGAGTAGTGGTTAATGCTGTCGATACATCTGTATAGCCACCCTTTATAAACGTGCTAGTATTCTTAACCCCGTCCGCAATCACCTGCTGCATCTGGGGAGTATCTATGTAACCGTCCCCACTGGTCTGCTGATAGGCTGTGAAATTGTTGTTGGAATCTAAATAGGATCTCAGGCTGGGTAACAAAGTCCCCGCGCTGAAACCATTGCTATTTATATAGCCCGTCGATTTTCCCCCCGACAGAGAGCAGTTTGCATCCCAGAGGGTCGATGCCGTCTGTAAACTAGGCTGATTCGCATACCAATTTGCTAATGCTGTCTCCAAAACCTTGACCTGATTGCGCACAACCTGACGTGTAGCCTCCGCTTGGGCTTGCGACAAACTTGGTATTAAGAGTGACGCAATAATACCGATAAGACAGAGTGTAATTAGGACCTCTATGAGAGAAAAACCCCTCATTCCCAACCTGACACGACCGGTCTGCAAGAACTCCATGCGCACAGTCTTCAACAGTTTGGGGGTGTTTATCAAGCTTTTTAAGGAAGAATCATGACAGAGTTTTGGCAGGGCTTCTCGACGATATGTCGACGGGGTGAAATTTCGGATTTCTTTATTGAACCCGATCAGCCCCTGCGTTATCTGCGCTACGGCACCATGACGGCCGACCCCGTCCTCGTCGTCAACCAGCAGGTCTTTTCGGAGTTTATAGCCAAGATTGGAATCTCCGTTGAGCTTCACAATCAGGATATCGGCTGGGGTTACGAATCCTGGAGGTTCCGCGTGAATATGTTCCAGACCGAAGGCAAAAAACGACTTGTCCTGCGTCTTCTGCCCAAGAATATTCCCACTCCCTATGAGCTCCGCCTACCCGGATCCTTTCTGGATTATATCCGGGAGCTCAAACAGGGACTGATTCTTTTCTGCGGCCCGACTGGCTCCGGAAAAAGCACATCTAACGCTTCCCTCCTGCAACACATCTTCCTCAAGGAGCGCTGCATTCATCTGCTAACCCTTGAAGACCCAATTGAGTATAACCTTGGCGGGACGGAAACTAAAAGTCTTATCAGCCAGCGCCAGATCGGCACTGATGTTGATAGCTTCGCCGATGGCCTTTATTACGGGCTGCGCCAAGCGCCTCAAATCATATATGTGGGAGAAATCCGCGACGCGCGCACCGCGGAAATTGCCATTACCGCCGCCGAGACCGGACACCTGATCCTCTCCACCATGCACACTTCTTCGTGCGATCAGACGGTTCAGCGGTTTTTACAGATGATTCCGGGAGAACGTCTTTCACAAGCCCAGGGCACTCTGGCGGCCGTTCTAAAGGCCATCGTATGTCAGCGTCTCGTGCCCAAAGAAGATGGTTCCGGGAGATTTGCCATTCATGAAGTCATGATTCAGACGATTCCAATACGCAATTATATCGAGACCGGCAACTGGGGAAGAATCCCAAATGAGCTTGAGATCGGAAGAAAATTCGGTCATCAAACATTTAAGCACAGCATCGAACAAGCCGTTAGAGAGGGGCTAATCAGCCAATACATCGCATGAGCACCGATTCAAACATACTGAAAGACGTGTGGGATATCCTGTCCTACAAGGCATTTCTACCAGATCCGGCGGAACCCACTCTTCCGCTGCGCAACCGCGCGTTTGGCACCGTTGCTGGTTTGTACATAGGTCCGGCACAGATGGTCGGCTGCCTCATACACCATACCCGTGTTGGATTTTCTTTTTCCAATATCACCAAGCGCCCCATAGATTTCGCCCTTAAGGAGCTTCATCCCGAAGACATCCGCACGCTCTTCCGCGAAAAGGTTGATGATGTCGTGGTTATCGCAGGCGGCCTCACGGATATCGCGTTAAAATCGAATATCCGCCGCCAACCTGAGGTCAGTGAGATCGTGATGCTTTCCAGCCAGCCACAAAAGTTGCTGGGGAGCAATTTTGTAGCCAATCACCGATACAGTCTACTGCATAATCCTGTGCACAACCAGTCGTTTCTGGCTGGCACGGATCAATTGCAGCTTAATGTCATCGTGGAGGTCGTTAAGAGAGCCCAATTCAGGGTTATACGCCTCCAGTCCGCCATGGTGTGTGCTTTGGACAAAGTGCTGGACGAGGATGATGTCAAGCAGGGCAGAATATTCCCCCTGATTCTCGATAACGGCAACGCCTTCTTTACCAGAGTTGGGCAGCAGGGCAATTGGGAAGGCTGGCGTTACCGCGCCAAAGTCATCAGCTCCCCCGAAGAATCGGCCTTGAAAGTCTTCTTGAATTCGCTAAGCCTGACCGCACAGGACAACCTCCTGATCGTCGACATGGGGTCTAACTACGATTACCCAATAGAGAAGGACCTAGAGGGCATTAATTTCCGTCGTTTCGAGGCCACTTCAGTCGGCCGAGAGTACCTTCCTTTCTACCTTTCAACCCTCAACTGATATGTCTCTAACCAAAGAAGCTGCGCATGATCTCAGGCTGATTACCTCCCAGCCCAGCGACCTTGCTGTCTTGCCACCTTGGGCAAAAATCATCCCAGTCGCTTTCTGGGCCAGCCTTATCGCTCTGTGTGGGTTTGCTTCCTACCATAAGATCAATACCAGGATTTGCGAGGAACGCACGAACGCGCAAAGAAAAGTTTTTAATGAGTATCAGGAAATGCTCAACCAGGACAAGAACACCATCCGCCACCTTAAAGAGCAGAACAATATGGCCATCCGCTTTGCCCGGTGGGTGGACTACAGCCCCATGCTTCAGGGGATCTTGATTGGCACCTTCTCTGCCGTGGACAACGGCGTACAAATCAGCGACATGAGGATTGAGCGCAAGCAGGGCGCGCAGCCGGATTACTCTGTCGACATCTCCTTCCGCGCGCATGATGGCAACAACATCAGTATGGTGACCCGAAAAATGAAAGAAAACCTCAAAACAGCCGGCTGGGTATTGACCACAATCGCGCAGACCTTTCAGGATGGCACCATCAATTACCACGGCGACATCCAGGGCTCACCCGCTACCATGACCTTGGAGAGCCAGTATTTACTCATTCAGGATGATGTCAAAGAGGGAGGTGCACAATGAAAAAATATGCTACACCCATTGCTCTGCTTCTACTGCTGGTACTCGGGGCCTACTATCTGTACGACGAGGGACAGAGATCCTATATAAAGGCGAGGGCGGCCTACGATTCCTTGAAGAGTCAGCTCGACTCTGCCAGAAGGGAACGCGACGAGGCTTCTGACAAAATTGTTTCTCTCAACAAAAGCGTAAAGGCCAGCGCGGACTTCCTGACAAAATGGAAGACCTACTATCAGGTCAACAAAGACTACGAGGGAATCATCGGAAAGGTCGCGGAGAAAACCCATTGCGTCATCATAGAACGCAAATGGGAGTCCAAACACGCCAACGTGGGCAAACTGGACTATCCCGTGGACGCTTTCTCGGGCACAGTCGTCGGCGATTACAAAGACCTTGTCGACTTTGTGGGGCAGATCGAAACTATGAATCAACTGTCGACCATTGTCAGCATGGAGTTCAAGGAGGGACTGAGTGGGGTTACCTGCAGCTTAAATGTTTGGATGCCACAGTTTAATCTGACAGCTGGGGGTGGAGCACCATGAAAAAAATTGCTCTTGCCCTGATGTTCACCGTTGCCTTGGGCGCTTCTGCCCAGAATGTGCCCCTATGGAACAAGGCCCTGCCAGGCACCCGCAAGGCGATGGATCTTTCGGGGCTCCCGGATGGCGTATTTACCGCACACACCGAAGTTGTCGAGAAAAAAGCCGCTCCGGTGGATGTTGATAACGGATATGCCGCCAAGATTTCCAGCCTCAAAATTACCGGACTTGTCTGGAGTCTGACTCCGGCAGAACGCCGTGTCCTCATGGGAGACATCGTCATGCGGGAAGGCCAGAGCATTCCGCCGTATGTGTTCGATGATGGCAAGACCTACACTCTCAAGAAGATCGAGAAGGACCGCCTTGACTTCGAGACACTGGACGACACGTCGAATACTGTTGCTTTTCAAGTCATGTTTGGTCTAAAAGAGAGTCTAAAGAATGAGTCCTCTTATTCATCGCCTGGCAAAAGATAGGTACTCGGGATTCTCGCTGGTGGAGGTTGTTGTCGCCGTGCTGGTCATCGGCGCCGTTCTTGGGATGATCATGACATCCCTCGTGATGATGGATCATGCGGTGGCAAACGAGAGGGTTATAAACATTGGGGAATATCACAGCGCACTGGCCTCCAACTGGAAGACCCAGATGGGGTATTGGGAGGAGTATGGCAGTGGCGGGCCTGCCTTTAATATCGCCCCCAGCCGCGCGGCGGACGCCAAAGCGGAGGCTCTGTGGCGGGCGATGCACGATCTCTATGAGCAAAGCACCACCGTCCTGGTCCTGCCAGTTTACGTAATAAACGACCCTAGTCAGGGAACCTTTCTCGGCAACTCGGGCTATCTCTCTTGTGATACCGGAGGCAATCCAGTCAGTTTAGGTAGCAATGTAAAGATCAACGCGCCTCCCATATCATACAGCCAATTGATAAACTGGCAACTCTCAGCTACAACGCCAGGAGGCCCCCTCTATGTTATTGCAAATAATTTTCCAGCGACAAGTTCCTTACCCTTCCACTACTGGGGAGACTCGTCTTATCCCATACCCAGTTCCGGTTCAGACGTCATTGATCCCAACTCACTGCGTTGCGCCACCGTATATTTTCTTGCCCCCCATGACAGAATACTGGGAGTGCTACGGATGAGGGCCTATGAATTCACGAGCGGAGATCCCTACCGCTACTATGAAGTTGCCCTGGATAATGTCACCTGGCAAATCAATAACCCAAATACCGGGATGAGCACCTTCTATTCGGGCCAGAATCTCATTGAGACCTACTCGTATCGCTTCGTTGAGGATAAGCTGTATCCGCAAGATCTGATTTTTCCGCCGACACAGACACAGATGCAAACCATTGAAGGGGGAGGGGCTTGGCCCGCCGCTGTTTCATATACGCCAGGAACGATCACTTACACGGAATACCGGGATGAGTTCATCCGTCTAGCCTATCCGGAGGAAAGCTATGTGCCCAGCAGCCAATCCTGGGCTCTTAATACCAATCCCGCCGCCAGCCGACGACAAGTCAGCCTGGCTTCCCCAAATCTTTCGACCTCCACCGTGCTCCCAGCCAATACCGATGAATGGCACATGATCCTACCTGATCCGGGGATTGACCAGGCGGAGGAGCGGGCCAATCTACATCAAAATCCAAATGTGAATGGAACTGACATTACCACAGCCGACTGGAACATTCGGCGACAGGGAAAATACGGCTGTGTGCTTTCCCTATATCCATGAAAAGAGTCAGAAACAGTGGAGCAATGCTGGTGTACGCCATGGTCTTCACTATGGTGGCGGCGGCTATTTTCTACGCGGCAGCGGCCATCTGGCAGGCCCGTCAGAACGCCGACTCGGTCGGAGACTACAGCCAGCAGAGGTGGCTGGTGGACTGGGAGGTCAAGAATTCAATTCGCTCCGCCTACCAGTATTCCCTCGACCACGGCTGGGGTCTGCCTACGGTAAATGAAGCGGGCTTGAGTTACACAGATTCCAGCGGCAGTGGCACAAACCCGCTGCCTGCCTGGTGGTTCTATAATATAAACCTCGACCAATATTTCTATACGAACGCGTCCGGTGGGAATAGCGGCGAAGCGGCCTTCTCGCCAAGTGTCGTCGCCTCCCTGGATTATTACGATGCTGCCAATAATCTTGCCGCAACACTCTATCCCAATGGAAATCTATGGACATTGACCAGCGCCAATTCCGCCTATGCAAACGCGCATGATAGCTGTGTGGTCGGTATGCCGGCCAATAATATATCTCTCCCCGTAACCCACGCATTGTATCAATTGACTCCCAGCGACCTCTTCTTGATTCCCTGTTATAGGGCCAGGGACACAAACAACAATAACACCATGTCATCGGGCAACGGGGGACATACTTACGACAATATAAGTGCGCCAGCCCCTTTCTATGGCAAAGAAGCAACTTTTACCTTTGGTGGCGGCTTCTTGGGCAATATGCCACCAACAGTCGTCTTCCGTTCCGACCTGCCTTTTTGCGCGGGCTATGGCGCCGCGGGAGAAATAGGGGCTCCCACAGGGCCCAATGGAGCATACCGCTGGGTGAGGGAAGGGATCCAGTATACGCTCGCGCCCTCCGCGGGGGTTATTCCGGGCGGCGGAACAACCGATCCTATCCAGAATATCGCCAACTATATCTGGTCTGTGGAAGAACCGATCACCAATTATCAGCTTTTGCTTCTGGCACCGAGCAATCCTTGGACATTGGGCGGTAGTCCATCCTACGGAACAATATCTCTGGGCAGCGCCCTTGATTGTCTCCAATTTCCAAACACAGGCGCCCAGTGTATCAATATTCCCCGCATACTGGTATGGGGGAATGTCGCCAATAACTTCACGGGCATCGCGGGCAGCAGCGGAAGTCTCAACTGTCTGGCCATCCTGGCCGGGCAAAATCCTACCACCGGGAACCTGCTAAGGAACTCCCAGGCACTCTCCGCCAGCGGCATCACCTGGTGCCTGGCCAAGCCCAGCACTCGCCTCAGTTTCGGACGTGGGCTTCCCACAGCCATCACTGCGCCTTTGGGCAATATAAACCCCAACCAACAGGCCAGCGATCTTCCAACTTTCCTAATGAGCGCGTCCTCCGGAAGTATGTCCGCCCACACGACCTCAGGGCAACCCGACAAACTAGATCTTTCCGACGAAAGACAGCTCAATATCGTAAATGCCCAGGGTCTTGCCCAACCGCCGGGTGGCTCCACCACCACTTCGAGCATCGCCAATTATGTAAATCCTGTACTCTCGATCTCTTCTCAAGGAGTATTGCAGTGGTCCCAGCAGGGAAACTTCAATATCATGGGATCAACCCAATCGTTGTCTTATACAACCGGAGGTATTACCGGCAGTGATACTTGGGTTTCAGCAGCCACTCAGGGATCCAATAATCTTGAATTAGACGCTCCGGCCGGAACCCATTATAGGTTATATGGTTTAAGCGGAATCCATTCTTATAATCACGCGAGCACCAATTTGGATACAACAGAGATCACTATCGACCTGGCTACCTTTGCCGATACGGTGGATTCTTTCAACGGTACTGGAGGGAATGGCGCGAGTAGCAATGCCGCCAACGCCTCTGTCAGTGGCAGTAGTTCTCCCTGGCAGTCGCCCTGGCTTTCGCCGCGCGAGATATACATCTACGGCGACAATAGCCAACTTGTCAATACTACACAGACCCTTGTCGTAAGGATCATCGGCGATACACAGCAGTCCCACGTCTCAGCGGGCCTTCTGTCACCCATAAAGATAGTTGTAGATGGCAAGGGGGTTATTAACAATTGCGACATACGCTTTATTCCTGACAACAGCTCCATTACCGGCACCCCCCCAAGTGACAGACAAGCCGTCTATAACGATAGAATGGCCGCCACGACGAGTGGCCTTCAGAACACCGATACTACCCACGCTGCCGCCAACTACCGTCGGTTCATCCTGCAGACAAATATTGCCAATTCTCAAATCTCTTTCGAGAGTAGCAATAACGGGCCCAGCAGCAATAACGGACTCCATTGGTATGGCGTCATTATCGCGCCCAATGGGCTGCAACTGGGAAATACCGGTGTCGAGATTGTCAATAAAGGTCAGGAGAACATCGCCGCGACGACAAGTCCCATCAGCGTCTATTGGCATGGCACCATTCTGGCAGGCAAACAGATCTCCATGGGCGTGCCTTCAGCCACCGCGGCCGTATATGCCACTCCCGTTGAGCCAAGAGTTCTAAATCTGACCCTCATGCCGGATAACGGCCTGGGCACAACCAGCGACGATCCTAGCTATGAGGGTACCTGTTGGGACAGTCAATCTTGCTATCAGCTTTTTACACCGCAGTATTACACTTCCGGAAGCCCTGCGCCAACCCAACAAACCTTGATGGGCAGGCCCATGCCGATCCTGGTACCCCGTTTGGTCTGGAATTTTGAAGATGAAACATCCCGCGCCACAGTCAACCCATGAAGCCGTCTCCCTTTTGGAGGTGCTTATCGCCGTCACGATAATCGCCGTGGCAGTCTATGGCCTTCTTGTATCCCTAAGCGCCCAGCAGATTGCCGAGGGGCGGGCCCGCGACACCAAAGTTCTCAAGAATCTCCATTATCAGATGGTGCGCGAATATCTCAAAAACCAGCGTTATACGGATGCCACCAATATGCTGACAGCCGGTATATCCTGCACCCTTGCCAGCCCAGCCCTGGGACAGGATATTGTCTATTTCCATTCCTCACAACTTACCAACGTCGGACACACGGCCAGCAGCTGTCTGCATATCGAAAAGAATGGCCAGACAACATCCAGCAGCGCAATCACGATCTACTACCCATATACGCAGTGGGGCAGAGTGCAACCATAGCTATTTTGTAAAATTCCCTCTAAAGGGTGGGTCCAAATTGACCGTAAAAGTGGGTACTAAAGGGTAATACTATGCTGCCTATCATCGCATTCCTCGTCGCCGCGGTCTCTTTGCAAGCCCAACAGGCCGTGCCAACATCTCCTCAAACGGAGCCTGCCCCGATCTTCATGGATCAACAGCCCATTCCGGAGCAGAAGACCTCCGAGCTCAGCCAGCTGGCAACCCCAGCCAAGGAAACGGCGAACTTGTCCGTGACTCCCGTGCCAGAGCAGATAAACACTGCCACCGTACCTGAAAAATCAGCTGGACTGCTAAACAAAGCCGGCGAGATCAAACGTCTGGAGGGACTTCCTGTTTTCAACCTTCAGACCAACAAAGCTCCTCTCAATGAGGCGCTTGTGCTCCTGGCGGACACCTGCCAGATGAGTTACATCGGCCTGGAAAAAGGACTCGGCGAGAATGTACAGATCTCCGTGAACATCAGCCGCAATCCTTATGACACCATGAAGCTGCTTTGCGAACGCTACAATGTGGCGCTTGACTATGAAAATGGTATTTGGAGATTCAATCTGTACAACGACAAGGATCTGATCGCCCGCATCTACCATCTGCGCTACAACAACCAGGAGGAAGCCCAGGGTGGCGGTGGCGGAGGCGGCGGATCGACCACCGGCACATCCACGACCTCAGCCGGCGGATCGGGTGGCAGTGGCGGCAGCCTCGGAGGTGGCAGCGGCGGCAGTATGGGAAGCGCGGCCAGCTTTAGTTTGAACAAGGATGTGATCGTCAAGAACATCCAGAATTTTCTGGATCTCTCTTCCGACGATCCTTCTGTTCTGACTGCCGACGACTTTGATGTCGAGCACATCACCCACGTGACAAACCGCGGCGTTGAGCGCGTCTTGCCCAAGGGCAACGACACCGGAAATGGCGGCGGCAAGGGAAAGGTCATCTACAACTCCGACTCTAAAACCCTCTACGTGCTTGCCACCAAAGCGCAACACCAGTGGATCGAGAAATATCTGCAGTCGGTCGACAAGCCGCAGAAACAGATTCTTATTGAGACCAAGGTTTTTGAAACCAGTATTTCGCCCGACACCGTCATGGGAGTCGCCTGGCACAGCCAGCACGGCAGTATCGCGCAGGGTTATACTTACGGCTCAACCCAAGGCACTACGGGCAGCTCCTCTTCGACTCCCGGGTGGAATCACGGCACAAACGTCAATAGCGAAGGCCTGGCCGGCGGTATGACGGCCCTGCTCTCCGGTTCCGGCCTGCACGCGGCTCTCGACCTTCTCCAAAGCGACAGCCATACGGTAACCTCCCAATATCCCAGACAAGTAACCCTTAGTAATCACTCGGTCAGTATGTCGTCGCTTGTACAGGTTCCTGTCGTGGTTGCGAGTACATCCACCAGCGTTTCTGGCGGATCCTCGCAGAACCAGTCCCAGATCGAGACCGTCCCTGTTGGCATCAATATTACGGTATTGCCGCGCATCATTGATGATAACAAGATACTGATGGATATCTCCGTTTCCAGCAGCGAGAATCTCGACAATATTCCAGTATCAACCGGTGGCACGTATCCGGAAGTAGCCCAGCGTACCTACACCACCGAGGCTATTGTCCAAAGCGGTTATACTTTGGCCATAGGCGGACTAAAGGAGCTCTCGAAGTCCGACAGCTACACGGGGATACCCGTGCTATCGCAAATGCCGGTTATAGGCACGCTCTTTCGCCACAGGGCACAAAGCAGCTCCGACAGCAACCTGATGATTTTTATCTCGTCAGTCATCCTTCCAGAGTATCGGGGCGGGGTTCAGAAGAATCCGCAATTTATGACCCCGCACGATAAGGATTACCCTGCCTACAAAGCCTTCCAGGGCAACGGGGATGAGAGTTACACGGACATCATGCTCTGTCTGGCCGGCATGGAACATCACATTCAGGAATACTCCAACCGCGCAAATGAAGGCATGGACGTCAAAGAGGTGCTTTACGAGATCAAGGCCAGCCAGAACGAGCTCAAACTCATGAAGGTGCGCCTGAAGGAGATCGCCCTGGAGCAACCCAACAAGAATATCATGGAGGCCGATCAGAAGATTGACCAATATTCAAAGGATTTGAATGAGCTCCGCGGAACCATCGCCAAGCAGCAGTCCATTGTCTACTAGGAGCGCGGGCTCTGGGCGGCGCTTGAAAGAGTGGGAGGTCCTCCACGCGGGGATCTCCCCCCAGGGGCTGCCCTTTGATGGTTTTGAGGAAGCATTTTCAGCCAATCCAAAGCTTGATTATTTAGACTGGCTTCAGAAGGCGTCAAATAAAAGCCGCGGGGCCTGTATGCTTGAACTCTTCGACCGCTACAAGGTCGCCCCATATCCACTCAAGTCCGCGGCGATACGAGTCACCACCCTCAACGAGTTTGTCAATGTCCTGAACGCCCGTGGCGTGCCACTCAAGGGTTTTTGGGAGAGACTGCCCTGGCTGCCTCTCTTCCAGGTGGGACCGCTATTTGGCGTTGGCCACTTCAACCCTCTTCACGACGGCACCTCTTATTTTCCGAAAGAACTGCTCATCCCCTGTCAACTGGCCGCCACCGACTATGACGCGTTGCTCAACTACTGCGCCGAGCAGGCCACTTTGTTCTATGACGAGAATGTCTCAGGCTACGATCCCGCGAAGAATACCCATATAGAGACCACTCTGATGGACTTTCTGAAGAAAGCCGAGACCGACCCCGAACAGAAAGACCGCAAAAGGCTGCTAGTGGCGGAATTTCTCATAGACCAGCCGACTGTTTCCGTTGAGAAACAGCAACAGCTGCGCGAAATCCTGCGCAACAACAAGCCGGATTTCAGCGTCTCCGACGAATACGACATGGCCATCGACTATCTGGCCACTGGAACTCCCCTGATCATGCCAGACTCGATAGAGATCCGGGAAGAACACCTTTTGCAGCGGCGCATGGAGGAGTGGGATGCCCTGAAGGCCGTTCCATATTACATCACCGATGAGGCCGTCTATCTCCTGACCCACGACATAGCAAACTACGCGCTGGATGACACGGCACCGTCGTACATGACCGGCACGCAGCAGCTCAGAAAACTCCGTACCACCAAGGAGCAGCTGATCCGGTTGATGCAGCCGTTTCAAAAGCACGAATCGCACTATGTTGAAACGGAGACAGAGTCAAACAACATAGTCAGCTACGCCTTCATCCTGACCAGCAATGATTTCGCGGAATACAGCCCCAACCAGGATGAAAATCCCAACAAGCTGTTCCAGTGGATTCTCTTTGAAGGCGTAAACCGAAACGCCAGCGATATTCACATTGAACGCATCAAAGGACAGATGACGGTACGGTACGCCATTGACGGCAAGGGCGTTGTGTTTGTCCGTATGCCGGACTACCGCTTTAATCCGGTTACCTCTACTGTCAAGCGCTACGCGGGCATACAGTTGGATTCCATCAGGCCAGGGGAGGGGAGAATCACCTTCAGCTGTGCGGGGCGCGCCGTCGAAGTGCGCGTGTCCATCATCTACGATCACGGACGGCATCCCTGCATTGTCATGCGACTTCTGGACAAAAGCCTGGGTCTTAAAAAAATGACGGAACTGGGGCTCTTCAACGACGAGATAGATACTCTGCGGCGCGCCTATAAACGCCGAAGCGGTATCATCATCGTGGGGGGGGCCACCGGAGACGGAAAGAGCACCACCCTCAACTCGATCATGGCGGAGCTCAACGAGGAGGAGAACTTCTGCTTTTCTCTGGAAGACCCAGTGGAATACGAGATCGACGGAGTCACCCAGATCAACGCGACTGCCGATCCATTGCGCATTGACCGTGGGGAACTATCATTCTCCGAGGGCATCAAAAGGCTTTTGCGACAGGATCCCGATGTCATCATGGTGGGGGAAATCCGCGATGCCTACACGGCCGAAACGGCCATCGAAGCGGCGCTTACCGGTCACTTGGTGCTCTCCACCGTCCACGCGATTGACTGCTTCTCGGTGGTGGGCCGCCTTTTAAAATGGAAACTGGATCCCTTCAATATCGCGGACACTCTGATCCTTTCCATCTCGCAAAAGCTTATCCGAAAGCTTTGCGACTGCCAGACCCTGGAGAGGGTCACGGAACCGATGAGAGAGCACTTCCTGAAGTACAACATACCGATTCCGGACAACAAGAGAGCCATTCTCAAAGAGCATGGCTGCGCCAACTGCAATTTCAAGGGCTTCAAGGGCCGCAACGCGCTGATGGAGTTCCTTGTGATCTCCGCGGCCATACGCGAGCTGATCAGGGATGGCGCTTCCTCAAGGCAGATTCTCGAAACAGCCGTCAAGGAAGGGTTCCGCACGCGTTATCAGAAAGGGCTCAAGAAGGTACTGCAGGGCATTACCTCCATGTCCGAGGTGGCTGCCTTCTGCAGTGAATAGAATAGGGTGGGGTGGAAAATTAACGGCGAGCACCCGCCCTTGTCAAACGACTATCGAGCTTTTTGTAATAATCTATGGCCTCTTTGATGATCTCGTTTCTTCTGACGCCTATGAGGGCGCGGGACCAGAGCAGATCGAAATCGGATTTAAAGCGGCGTACCGCCGCGGTATCATCCGTAATAGAGAAATCCAGTCTGTTCTCACAAAAACAGAAGGTATCATCAATAATATAAAACTCCTGCAGTGCAGAGGAGGCGAAGACGGATTTGGGCAGTATCCTAAGTTCTACATTTGGTTCGTCGATAAACTGTTGCAGCTTGATCAGCTGATCAATCATGATTGGGGGTGAACCAACGGAAAAATACAATACATTCTCGTGAAACAAAAAACGAAATCTTTTTGAAGGGTCTTTCAATGTTTTGCTGGCATCATCCAACCGTAGACTGGTTGAGCGCTCCGCGTCTTCAAATATATCCTGCCATTGTGAAACTATGGTATGCATATAGTCGTGGGTTTGCAGGTAATAGCAAACCCAGCTTGTACAGTAATACTGATAACTCCTGGCATTCACAGAGATCTTGGCCCACTCAGAAACAGCGTCCTTCATGCTGTCTTTGGGGTGCAACTGGCTCACCCTGGCCATAGCCATCAACATGGTCTCCTCATCCTTATCAAAACGCAATGCCTCACAAAAGCTCTTGAGATAGGCAAAGTCTATCTTCAAAGCGCCGGTCTCACGTCTGGAGATATTGGAATAACTATATCTGCCCTTCATCAGCTTTGCCAGGCGCTGCGTACTAAAGACACCTTTCTGGCGCCTTAGATCGCGCAAGCGCTGACCAAGCCTTTGACTTTGTATCTTTTCTATAGGCATCTGCGCTATATTAGCGCTTTTTTGCCTTTTGGGTCAAGTAGTTATCCACGGCCTTCTCGAAGATCGCTCGCGGTATGCGCACGGTTTTCTCGTGCGGCGCCACGCCTACCTTTGAGGAAGCTGTTTTGACCATGTCAGCCTCTTCCTCGGTACTCATGAGCGTACCAATCACAACGACTTCGTCGCTGTCGGGTTTTTCCATAACGGTTGGGCAAGGATTGCCGCAGCTGGCAATGACTATATATTTGGCTGTTTTCATATATTCGGGGGGTACAGTATATGTTTGCACTATTTATGCAAAGAAACAAGAACATTTTATAATATTTATGCAAAGAGAGTCATCGGTAATACACGGTAAGAATATCACTCCGGGCGTTTAGCATCACAGCCGCCACGCACAAAGCAATTGCCCCTTCAATCAAATGTTGTTAGGAATGTTGGAATGGCCATCCGCGACAATAACTTTGATATTATTTCCAAGAGGTTTCCCATATTGTCCGCAAAACTTACCCAAGGAGCCCAAAGGGGAGGGGCCCTTCTTAATATCGACAAACCACTGGCTGTCATGTGGGCGCAGACGCAGGTCAAGACACCCAGACCCGATACGCTATACATCGCCAGCGGCTTGGGAACGCACATAGAAGCCCTCCTGCCACGCATGGCCTCCTCCGCGGCTGTGGTCGTCTATGAGAGTTCACTTGAAAATCTGCAACTCATGCTCTCTTCCCAGGATCTGACGGACATTCTGAGCGATCCACGCCTGCTGCTGATGGCAGGGCCCACCGGTCCCCTCGATTTTGAACAGCTTCACCAGCTGCCCGTGACAAGAATTCAGGAGGTGATACCGCTTCGGTTCTCTCCGGTCTGGCAGAGAGACGAAAGAATCTATGCCGGATTCTTCACGGAAATCGCCAGACAATTCGATATTGTCAGAAATCTCCATCTGACAGGCTTCAACGACGCGCTCTTGTGGCAGGCATCCACTTACAAAAATTTGCCTCTGCACATTGCGGCCCCGGACGTGGGAGTTCTCAGGGACGCATTCAGAAATGTTCCCGTCATTCTGGTAGGCGCAGGCCCTTCTCTGGATGAAGCCGAGGATTTTCTCAGGGAAGCTGCAGACCGTGCAATAATCATAGGAGTAAACTCCTCGTACAAGAAACTCCGCAAAATCGGGATAGCACCTCATCTGGTACTGGCGGCAGACCCGCGCGATGACACCTACAGGGGGTTTGCCGGCGAGCCGACTGACAACACCTATCTTGTGGCGCCCTTCATTGTAAATCCGTCGGTTATCAGGGCTTTCAAGGGGCAGGCGTTTTCCTGGAGCGGAGAAAACAGTCCTCTGGTCAACACCCTCAGACAAAAAATGCGTCTTCCGCAAGGAACTTCCGTCTTGGAAAAAGGGACAGTCTCCTTGTCTGTGGCTGATCTGGCGGCACTGATGGGGTGCAGACGACTGATTCTCGTGGGACAGGACATGGCCATTGGAGAGGGAGGACTCATCCATACTGTCGACTCGTTCTATGGGGGGTACAAAGCGAGGAACATAAAATACAAGGAGGACAATGCCGGGCAGAGCAATGCAAGAAAAGTACCCGGAAATACCCTAAGCGAAGTGACCACTCTCAATAATCTTTATTTATATCTAAGATCTTTTGAGCTATGGGTGGCCGAACACCCCGAAATAGAAGTAATAAACACATCCCGACTTGGGGCAAAGATCGCGGGAGCGGCCTATATGAGCTATCCGGATGTCCTCACCAAGATTCCACCTTTAAGAGCCAATGTCCTTGAGCGGCTGACAGATATTTTTCAGGCGGCACCCGAACACAAGATCCCGCTTCATGAATGGATAGATGCGTTAAAACCCATATATAGGTATGCTGTACGTTTATACGAACTGTCCTTAAAGGCTGCAATTGCCCTGGAGATATTGCCGCAAAGCTCCCACCAGCATCCGGAAAATCCAAAGATCAAAGAGATTATAGAGCTGGGCACGTCTATCAATGAATTAATCGATAAAGATCCAGAGGCATACCAGATATTGCTGGAAGGAAAGCTCAAGAAATCGTTACTGGACTTCCAGCAGACCACGCGAATGCTGGAGACATCCAGCCCCTTTAGTAGTTCTTTGACGAAAAATAAAGAGTTTTTCTGGGCGCTGGTGGAGGGCATCGAACCCGCCATCGCGTTTATAAAAGAGGTAATAGAAGCCAATCAGACGACTATTACAGAGAATAATCTATAGTTCGCACAAGATATCTTATGTATAATATAAATACAGGTTTCAAACAGGACAAACCCTTCTTCTCTTGGAATATGCTGCGCCTGCTAGCGGCGATCTATCTTCTGACGCCTTTATTCCTTTTTCTACTCTCGTGGTATAAGTTCCCATACAATATGGACTTTGTGGCTCTTCTGGGAATGGGTATATTCGTGGCTTTCAAACGCCCTTCAGAGATATCCACGCTAGACCATTATGACACGGAGCCGCATCTGCTCTCTCCCCTGGGTTTTGGGACGGTTATCTTCGTGGCGCTTATTCTCAGTGTATCGACGGGTGTCGGAAACATCATACCAAACTCTTCTGATGATTATGCGAAACACAATTTCATGTTCAATGTTCTCTCAAAGAGCCCTTGTCCGGCAGCCGTTCAATACAGCGATGGAACTGTTATCAGTATAGTCTATTTTATAGGCTATTATATAGTCCCCGCCATCATAGGCGCGCACGCCGGGACACTGGCCATGAATATCGCCAGTCTCATATGGACGATATTCGGACTATCGTTGGGAGGGTTGATTTTCCTGAGATACTTCCGGCTGCCAGCCTGGGTCTTCGCAGTCTTGTGGGGATTCGGCGGGCTTAGTATGGCTGGTTCCATGTTAATTAACGGCGGTATCCTCGCCTTTCCGCTCAACTTATGGGCCTTTCCCATGCGCTGCGCGAATATGTTTCAATTATTCGCGTGGTCACCGACGTACATTATGCCGGTCATTATAGCCGCCCCCCTATTACTTAAATCACTGGATGAAAAGCGGACTTCATCTGCCGCTGTATGGATATGCGCCGTCTTTTTATGGAACGGTTTTATGGCAATAGGTCTCTCTTTCTTTCTTTTATGGCACCTGCTCAAAGCGGGCCCACGTAAGATGTTTGCCATTGAGAACTGGGCGCTGCTTGTCGGAGGCTTATTTCCAATGGCTGTCTATTTTAGCACGAAGATATTTCCTGAAAAGTTCTATTTTATCGCCAACAGGCCGGAGTTCTGGCGGGTGTTCCCGGCTTTCTTTATTATGGAGCTCGGCGTCTGGTTTCTGCTGCTCTCCAAGGAAGAATGGAAGAGAAGCCGGGCCGTCCTCACTCTTTTGCTCGCCTTGATCGTTCCCCTGTTTGCGCTGGGTTCGTGCGAGGATTGGTGCTTTAAAACTCTGGCTGTAGCACAGATTATACTGGCGGGACTTGTATTCCGCTCTTTGATTACCCGACCAAAATGGTATCGCTGCATGGGATTTGTACTCTGCTATGCTGTCAGCCTCCTCTCAGCGGTAGAACCCTTGTTTGTGATTAATAAAGCAGCCCCTTTTTGGTACGGTGATGCCATAGAAACTGACATCCTTTCCCAGAACGCCAAACCAGATATCGATTATCTAATGGATATACTCCCGCATAGTTCACAACTATATATGGGAGATCCTAACGCCAGTGTTGCGTCCACACTTCTTCTTCAACAGCCCAAGACGCCGTTACAAATCAATCAAAAGTACTCTCTCGCGAGGATCTGGCATAAGTTCTTCGGGAGAACTCATATCCTAAGCGGATATAACAGCTACTATTTGTTCAACTCCGAAGCGCGCGTATGGATTTGCAATCCCACAAGCCCCAGAAAGGTACATATTACCATGACAGTCATGCCGCATCCTCCAAAACCACGTGGGTATATCATACTGGCCAAACGTGCCGTTCCCGAAATTGAACAATATAAGGTGGATATGTCTTTTGATCGATTCCTTCATCATCGACCCTGGCAAGGTACGGATAAGTCTGCAGTGCCATTCAAGCTGATAAGCGCCGGGGAAAAACTAAGCTGCACCGGAAATATCTCTCTAGACATCCCCATATTATTACCGCATGGATATACAGAGATCGGTATAAGATACGATGAGGGAACCCATCTGGATAGCAACTTCTGTGTGGGCAATTTTGCCGTTGATGAAACAGCACCCTCCCCTTCTGGATATACGCGTGTAAATCTCTGATGACCCGGAAAATCCCAAGTACCTGCTCACTGTGAGGTCACTTCTTTCTGCGGACTTGTAGCAGCTTCACAAAATAAAATTATCCAGGCGGAGACCAGCAGTAGATTCCGGGCCACCAGCATGACAGACTCCGAAAGGCACGGTCCCCTGTGATAGTCAGCATACCAACCAGGATAAAATGACGGACCTAAAATGACACAGAGCACGACAAGGAGCGCGGCCGCACGGGGTCTATCCAGGGCACCCAAGGCGGCAAAAGGCAACGCCCAAAACAAATACTGGGGGCTCAAAACCTGGCCAAATGTAATCAGACCAATCAGCACAAAAAGTACTGTGCGACAAAGTACCGGGAATGTCATTGACCTATTTACCCATACCTGCCACGCGGACAATCCCACCGAGAATATCATTGCCCCACAGGAGAGCATCCTGGTAAGCACGAGCGCGACTTGGGACAAGGGACCTCCAAGATCATAACCAGAAAAATTATGGAGCCATACAGCAGGGACTCCGACAAGCCGATGCGCCAGCCAGACCAGTGAAGCAACAAGTGATTCCGCCTGCAACCCCCTGATTGAATGGGTGGTAAACATGGAATCCCACCGCATAACAGAAGAAATGACAACCAACGGGAGGAGACCCACGGCTATACCCATGAAAAGCCGGCATATTGAAAAGAACGCAAGCATCCCTGCGCGTTGTTTTTTTGATCTTTGTTGCCGCCATACCAGAATCAGCAGTAAGGGAAACAGGAACACAGGGTAGATCTTTGTTCCAATTCCCAGGGCCAGAAATAACCCACCCCAAAAATGTTTGCGGGTATACACGAGAAGCAGGGAAGACAGACTCAATAACGACGGAAGTAAATCAAATCTTTGCAAGAAGTAGCTGTAACAGAGAATCGTGGACAAGGAATATAAAAAGAGCGGAAGCAGTCCTATCGCGTCTGATGAGTAGCTCCGGCCGATTCTATAGAGGATTAATTTGATAACCAGATCCAAAAGCAGGAGGCAGAAGATGAGCCCCAAAAAGTAGTGCGCAAAATCGTGATTTCCTGTGATAAGAATGGGGATAACAAAGAAGTATGCCGCGTAAGGCGGATAAACGGATGTGCAAAGATCATTGTATGGACTCTGACCATGTAATATCTGTTCTCCTATCTGAAAATAAAGGTGCGGATCGCCACCACAATAGCATGAAGCAGAACCCCACTGGGTCAAAAATAAGACAAGACTGGTCCATAAACATAGGATGGCCGCCGTCTTGCGCGGATGATTTGAAATGAGGGAAAATATAAACTTCATCTTGTCATGGATTCCCACTCATAAACAAATGACGCCTGGTCACTGTGGCTGGTTCTTTCTACACGGAAACAAGTTGGATCTCAAGACGTAAAGAGAGGGTCGCTTAATTTTAGAGACTAAAAAAAACGCCCCGCTGACAAGCGGAGCGTCTTTTGAAATCAGGTTGAAAAACTAGTTACTGGCTGTCGACTGGCCCAAGCCGTGCATAAAGTCGATGATCGCTGGGGTAAGGAAGAGTCCCAAAGCCGCGCCCATGCTGGCGAACATCACCTCATACTTCTGCTGCTTGAACTGCATCCAAGCCTGCGCGACCAGAAGCACGGCGATCGCGTAGAAGAACATATAGGCAAAACGGATCAGGTTATAGACCTGACTGATAACAGCGCTACCTGCCGCAGAATTACTACCTCCTATCGAAAGGCTTAGACTGCCAACGGCCGAGGATCCCATGATGGCACTTGCATTGGTGGGAGTGGTAGCCCAAGCGCCGTTCGTGACAGCGACGAAGAGGAAGAGCGCCACCGTGAGCAGCGCGGGTTTAAGAGATCTTGTGAATGCTTTCATAGTTTTGAAATACTAGCGTTTTATGTACGGCTAAATCCATTATAACACAAGTATATATTATATACTACTCTTTTTTACAATTAAATGACAAGATTTTAGAAATTTGTAAAAACCATAGTCATGGGTGAAGGCGTAAAAAACAGCTAAATAGATTTCAGAATTGGGCCGTAGAGGGGTCTGTTATGAGGCGTATATTTTTACTAGCTTTCGCGGCCATCACCGCGAACCTCCAGGCGCAATCCGCGTACGGATACCAGCCGGTGCCAGTGGCTCCTCCTCCTCCCCTCACGCCATATTGCCAGAGCTCTTACGCGCCGGGTTACCCGCAGACGCTGCCGGTGGCTGTCGCCGACCCCCGGCTTTCCAGACCCCTGCAGATGGGAGGGGCCGACGTAAGTTCTGTTGTACCGCTGCAGTTGCCGGGGTATGAACTGCGCGTCATGGATATCACCAAGAAGATCACCTTCGACGTCAACGGCGCGCCCGTAACTGCTGAAGTCCCCATCTTTATATATATGCCGCGCGCCACCGCTTCCCTGCAAGACTCCTCAAAAGAGCTGCGCAAGATATACAACGACCTGATCCTCATATACGATCAGGACACCGTGGACAAAGAGCGCATCCGTTCCATGCTCAAGCGCATGGACAGCATCATTGATAACTTCGACTCCATCACTCCCTCTGTCGCCAAGCATTCCTCTTCCGCATATTAGCACGTATGTTGACTTTTCACTACAACAGACAGACCAACGGCAAAGTATACTACTTTGGCATCTTCACAATCCTTGACTTTTTCGTGGGACTGATAGCGTCTGTGGCGTGTTTCTGTCTGTTCAAATCAGTGTTCCTGATGCTGGGCTATATGCTCCTGCATATGTCTTATCTGATCCTTTTGCGTGTGGGCAAACCTGACGGATACGACGCCCATCTCTTTAATTCCCTCTGGACGCCCAAGGTCATGCGACCGGGCAAGCTGGATCCCCTCCCCCCCTATAAACTCAAATAAGCATGGCACAGTATTACCAACGCAATGAAGTCCTCGGCGGCGACATCATCGACCGCGAGCTGCCGACGCGTTTTTTGGAGGACGGTATGCTCGTCAACAAGGATCTCTCCATGTCCATGGGCTGGCGGGTGCTTTTCCCAAATCTATACACCCTTTCCGAGACGGACAAGGAAGGCATTTTTGGTTCCCTCAAGTCGGCCTTCAACACTCTGCCCGACCATTTCGACGTACAATTTATTTTTTTCCAGCACTCCCGGCAAAAGGAAGTCTCCAAGATCATAGACCCGCCCAAGATAGACAACGAGATCATCCATACGTACGTGCAGGCGTACACAAAAAACATCATGGACCGCCTGAGCCACCGAGACATGAGATTTTTTGAAGGCTATGTCATGCTGGTCCGCAAGTGCACGGTGCATCCCAACGACCTGACCAAGCGGACCAAAGCCGCCATCCACGCCGAGGAGAACTACCAGAAAAGCGGCAGCCTTGACAAGTTTCTCACCGACTTTGCCCTGGATTTCACGGGGTCTGTCTCGCACGCGCAGTACGAGCTCAAGGAGTACAATGACGCCCGCGATGAGATGCTGGCGATAGCGGGCAGCTTCCAGGACACCCTTTCCACCTGCCGCATGAGGCCGGAGGCGCTCAGCACGGACGGTCTGGTGGAGCTTCTCTACAAGTACAACAATCCCCTCTCTTGGGAAAAGGGCGGCGAGCCGCGGGCCTATTCGCCAGGCGAGATACTGCCGGCCACGGAACATTACATCAAGGACACCTTCATCTGGGATACGAAAGGCGTTCTGGCCCCCATCGGCACCTTCAAGACGGACGGGCTCTTCCACAAGATCATCACTTTGCGGACCCCGCCCACCACCATCTTCTTCGCGCAGTTCCAAGCCATCTGTCTGAGGTCATGGCTCAAAAACTTCCGGCTCGTGGTCAACATCCAGCACGGAGACATCGTCAAGCGCAAGAAGCAACTGGAAGACCAGATGAGGATGGTAGAGGCCAGGATCGCCAAGGACATCTCGCTGAAAGCCATTCTGGAGGACATCCAGCAGGAATTGATGGACCTGGGCCGCAATGTCGAGAAATACTGGACGGCCACCCACATCATGCACGTGTGGGGGGAGACCCTCAAGGAGGTCGATGACACCTGCCGGCGCATCAAGGAGATGGGCGAAGAAGCCGAAGGTATGGTGCTTTCTGACGAGGTACACGCCGCCTGGCCGTATTGGAGAAGCAGTCAGCCCGGGTGGACCCGCGACGAGGACCGCTACCGCGTCAACAGTTACAACACCGCGCAGGTCATCTCCATGTTGCCGCTGTGCGGTTTGGACTCCAACCTCGAACACGACATCGGCGTCATCTTCGCCACCACCGAGGACTCCATCTACAACTTCTACCCGCACGACTCGCGGCAGTTTACCAACTACAACGGCCTTATCATCGGGGGCTCGGGCACCGGAAAGAGCTTTCTGGTGTCCACCATCGCCTGCCAGATGAAAAAGGCAAAGGCGCGCCAGATTTTCATCGATATCGGCGGCTCCTACCGGAACATCTGCCAGGTGATGAGGGGCACTTATATCGACATGAACCTCGCCGACGACGTCAACCGGATCAACCCCTTTGACGCCCTTGCCGTGGAGAAACCGGATCCCGACGTGGTGGACGCCACTCTGGCCTATCTGGAGAAAATGATGACGGACCCGGCCGAGGGTTCCCTCTCGCGCGTGCAGATGGGTATTCTAGAGGAGGTTTTGAACGACCTGATCGGCGCCCGGAGGGGCGAACCGTTTTATATCTCGGATTTCCGCCTGGGACTGCAGAGACATTCCAAGGACGGTGAGCTGCTCTCCCGGCGGCTCATCCCCTTCTGCGGACCCAACGGACGTTTTCGCAACCTGGCGGACGGCCCCACCCAGCAGTCCTTCGACAACCCCTGCATCATCTTCGACCTGACCAGCTTCAAGGACAACAAGGACCTCTGCCCAATCGCGTTTTCCACCATCATCGCGCAGATCATCAAGCTCGGCGATCATTTCCCCGGAGACGTCAAGTTCCTTTACATCGACGAGGCCTGGTCGCTGCTCGCGGATCCGGTGCTGGCCAATTTCGTGGTCTACGCTTTCCGCGCTTTGAGAAAAAAAGGATTCTCGACAATCGCCATCTCGCAATCAATCGAGGAGTTCTCCAGCATGGCGAACAAGAGCGCGATTCTTGCCAACATCTCGCATCTGCTGATCCTGCGCCAGAACAATTCGGAGTCGGTCAAGATGGTGGCCAAGGAGTTCGAGCTGACCGAGACGGAGCAGCAGATCATCGGCACGCTTCAGACCTCCGTCGGAAATTTCTCCCAGTTCCTGCTGCGGCAGAAGCTCAGCAACGGCGGCACGCGCTCGACCATCTGCATCAACCAGGCCCATCCTCTCCTGTACGCGATGGCCACCACCAAGCAGACCGATCTGAAGAAAATCTACGATTTCGTGGGAAGCGGAATGAGCCACGTGGAAGCCATCCTAAAGTTTTCCCAGGATTATCCGAAGGGAGTATTCTAATTATGAAGAACAACCAGAAGCACCCACTCCTTCCCCTCCCTCAGGGCGGGGTTGAAAATCGGGGCTGCCAACCCAATCCCCGATTGGGATTTACCGCCCTCTGCGCGCTTGTCGCCATGACGCTCCTGCAGAGCGGCTGTATGTCCAGCCCCATATCAGCCGCCTCTTCCAGCATGAGCTACCCGGAATGGGCCATGATGGGATTGGGAACTGCCGGTGGAGCCCTCATCGGAGAAGAGGCCTTTAATGCCAAATGGGCCGCGCCAGCCGGAGCTGCTGTTGGTATGCTGGGCACACAGGCCTATTTGAATTACACCGACAAGCACGAGGCCCAGTTGGTCGCCGAGGCCAAAGAAGAGGCCAGGCGGGAGGAACGCGCCAAGCTGATGCAGGATTACTGGATTGAGCAGACAGGCGCGGACAGCGTCGACAGCCATTGGAAGGGCGGCGAGCGCGATGTGCGTTATGACGCGGGGGTCTATGATGGAGTCGCCTACGGCACCAGAGAGCTGCCACGCCAGATATACTTCCAGGAAGCACCCAGATAAAACCCACGGCTATGTCTTTTACATATGTAAATAATTCCTATTTAATAGACAATACTGTAAAATCCGTGCTAAACTTCGGGTCATGAACAAAACCCTATCCATAGCAACCCTACTCACCCTGGCCCTGACCCTGACCCAACCGCTCAAGGCGGACTGCTGCGCTACGGTCGTCGTTACGGATGGATACTGTACTGTGAGCGACAGCGACGTCGAGAGCAATACAAGTGAGGCAGCCAGTTCCTTGCAAAGTATCGATCGGACACTGAGTAATATATACGATGACACATCACTGGGCGACTTATATGATGAGATCAACGCCATGAAGAACCAGTTGGCCAGCGCCCATGACAACTCTGTGTTGTCCAATACCAGTGGGAAGTTGACCACTTCAGATACATATAATCTAATCAAGGCCGCTCTTTCGGGTGACACAACCGGCGCCACTGATTTTACTCAATCGGTAAAGGATGTCAATGGTTGGGAGACCGCTGGTGCTAGCGCACTCAGCGACCTTGTTGGCAATACTTTCGGTGGTATTCTGGGCGACCTGACCGCCTGTAAGACCCCCAATCTTGGGCTTGGCAATATCGGTATTACAGCCGGTCTTGATTTTGACATAAACACCAACTTTGGTATGAACCTTCCCAGTTGGTCTGTCTGCGATTACGGCACCATGTTCAAAAACATGAAAAATCAGGTGCATAACCTTACGTCCCGTTCCTTCGGCGGCAATCTTACAATTGGCAGCTCCGGTTTCTATGACACCTATGGCAGCGATGGCAGCGTACAGGCCAAGGGTCTGCTACATGGAGCACTCCTTGAGCCATCCGATGCAAACTACGCCACTGGCCAGGCCAACTTCACAGCCGCCGTCAACGTGGTGCCCCTCTCCATGGGGCAGGTGATGATGGGCGCGTATTTGAACGAAGATGCCGCCAAAGCCTCCACGCAATTCAAGGCAAGCAACGCGGCTATCGTCAATGCCATGTCCAAACAGGCACAGGCCAGCGATGTGCGCCGCCAATCACAGAACTATAACACCGCAGACGCTGTCACCGATCTGGCCAAACAGCAGATGATGGCCGAAAACCGGGATGGAGAGTATGAGGAGGAGTCCCTGGAACAGGGCTCTGACTCCGCCCAACGCGAGCAGCTTCGGGACCAGGCCGCCGCCCAGAAAGAGATAATGGACGCCAAAATACAACAATCGGGTGTTGTGACTGGCTACGCCGAAGGCGGCTTGGTGCCATGAAAACACGACTGATATTTATACTGCTATTTACCGCCCTGTTGCCCTCGGGGTTGTGGGCCTTGACCGCCGCCGGAGGAATAGGTGCCTGGGGACAGAATACCATCACCACCGCGCTGCTGAAAGTGCAGTACGACAAGCTGAGCGCGGCTGCAAACAAATATGGAATGGCTTCGGCGGTTACCACGATGAAAGTAACGGTGCTGGGGCGCGCCTACACAATGGTTCCGCCGGGCAGCTTTGACTACGCCACGCTCTTCAAAAAATCCGGCGGGCCGACGATGCGTTCCGTAGGCATCAACTTCACTTTTCTGGAGGGCTATGACGTAGGCTCGGACGGCACCAGCGGGAATGCTCCCACCTTTACCAATGGCATCTTTTTGATCTTCAATGGATTCCTGGCGCTAATGATAGGTTTCCGCTGGATGGGAATCATGGGCGAGGTATCGAAGGGCAAAGGCGGTCTGGAAATCACCCCTCTCATACTCAAGCTGATGATGGGACTTGTGGTGGTATACAATATGCCCTTTGTCTATGCCATAGCCATGCAGTTGAAGGATTTGGGAGAGACCATTGTCCTGTGCATGATAGCGCCCAATAGCAACAATACAGGGGTCAACCAGGCGGCCAAAAATCTGGCAAACGCCAGTCCCAAGAACATTGCCACGCGCGGCGTCCGTGATCAGGGCATTATCGCGGCGGTCAACAAGATAATGACACAGTACGCCTACGCGATTGTCAATGTGCCGGCCACCCCGGGCAGCACACCCACCCCACAGCAGCAGCAGCAGACAGCCATCAACAGTGGCAGGGCGCGGCTGGCTGTCCTAGTGGCCGCGCTGAATTCGGCCATGAACAGCTTCCCTTGCGGGACTCTCTCCGCAGTCACAATTGATGATTCTCAAGATCCACCTGTTGTGGGAGCGACCACTCCGCTCGGCAACGCAAGTCAATGGACCAATCTGATTAACTATGTGGGGTTCCCCTTTGGCATGACGAGCGCCAGCAGTCCCAATTACATTGTCAATTATGCCTCTGATCCGACGGCCGCCAACAGTACATACCCAAAGTTAAATTGGAGCGATGCCACCACATATAGCAGCAGTGGTTCTCCCATACTGACATACGCGAATAATACAGCTTCGGGACAGGCGCTTCTGGGCATGTACAATTCGCGTCTGGCCACATACCTCCGGCTAATGGCCAATACTTACAGCTCCGGCAATATCGTCGCGGCCTGGGAAAACGGACAGAATGAGAATGACATATTTCAGGGCTCAAGCGGAGGGACTGCTCCAAACAGCACCTGCCTGGGCGACAATCTGCTGACACTTGACCAGACGTACTGCGCGCTCAATGATCCGTCGACTTCCGATACGACCGATTACATAGGGCAGGTAAGAGATCAAACCCTTGCCTGGTTCCAGACCAATGTCATGGGGTCTTCGCAGACCACCAATTTAAAAGGCACCATACCTACCGGACAGACCGCCACTTCGACCGTAGAACAGGGCAGCGGCGAGAGCACCATGGGGAACATCTTCAAGGTCCTTGTCAATCTTCCCAGGCTCTTCGCGGATCTGGCCATCAGTATTGTCAAAAGCTTCTGGATACCCTTCGTCGCCTGGATGGCTGACTCGATCTTCAACTTCACAATTGAGTGCTATGTCTATCTTCTCATGCTGGCCTACCCTTTCTGGTTCTACAAGAAGACAGAGAAGGCCTTCTCCGGGGCGATGGATACGCTCATCTCCGTGGCCTTTACTGCTTTGACCTTCAACGTCCTGACGATGATGTTCGAGGGCTTCATCGGACAGGTGGAAGATTGGATCACCTTCCAGAGTACGGGAGGCAAGATTGCCGGCGCGGCGGTGACTGTCGCCCACTTCTTCCCTCCGACAGCCGCTTTTGCCTGGGGAAGGGAGGTCGGCATCGCGATAGGATTTGCCATCATGTACATGGTGGGTACCGCTGTCTGTCTGGTGCTGGCTCCAAAGATCTTCAAGGCCTTTAAGGAGGGATCCTCTGTCGTGGCTCCCATGATCATGGGGGCTGTCAGCGCGCTGGCGGCTGGAGCCGTCGGAGCCGTCCTGATGGGGGGAGCCGCGACCGCCGGAATTGGAAAACTGGCAGGATCAGCCACAGGCAAGGCCGTGGGAGGGGCCGCAAAGGGCGCTTTGAACAAAGCCGGACAAGGTCTTAGCAAGGTCGGACAGGGTCTAAACAGGCTAACGGGAGGTTACGCGGGCAAGGCACTTACCGGGGTCAAGAATGCCGCAAGCGCGGTACAAGGAATAGGCTCTTCCGCCATTAGCAGAATGGGGGCTGTGGCATCAAAACTACCGGGAGCGCAAACCGCCCAAAATATCGGGGCGGGCATGAAAGACGACTATACCAATTCCATCGTGCCAAAGCTGAAAGAAATCGCGGCGGATCCCAGACAGGCTTTTTTGCGCCTTGCCGATTCATCGGCGGGTAGAACTTTTGTGGCGGCTGCAGCCGCTGTAAGCGGTGATCCCACAAATGTTCTAAAGGGCATGGGGGCGCAGACTTTCACCGATATGGTGGCAAACCGCGGCGCTCCACAGCCCAAAAAACTCTCCGCGGTAGTTAAAAATGCCCCGATATCCATTGACGAGCCGGCTCCCAGCCCTATTTTGGGACCAGATGGGAAACCCGCCAAAAGATCGTAGCAGAAGGTTCCCGTCTCGTTTGTAATCTCGGTTTCTACTCTAAATATCGCTCCTTTTTCGTCCGTTAGGGCATACGTACCATCATGGAGCAGCCCGCAACACCAACTCCCGATACTCCCGCGCCCCAGCCAGACAAACCTGACAGCGGTTTACTCTCTTTCATTCAATCGCTTAAAAATCCCAAGGGAGCGGAGGCACAGCCACGGCATGGAGACGTTACCAAGCCCCTTGATGAGAAAGGTCCGCTCTTTCACCATCTGGCTGAGTTCTCATGGTCTATCCAGCAGAATATGTGGATCAAAATCTCCCTGATAGCGCATATTGCCTTTGCCCTGCTGGTCTGGGGAGGAGTCTATATGGCTTTTACCCGCCCCACTTATATGCAGGTCGGAGCCCCCAGCTTGGAAGAGGCCGCGAAGGCGTATTACCAGACAGATTACCAGAAGATCGACCCCAGCATGACGTGGGATCAGACAAAATACTACATTACCACGACCTTGCAATATCTATACCAGTTCAATCCGCACACCGATACGCCACTTGACCTCCTGTCCGGCATGGTAAAGCCGGAGATACTGGAAAAAATCAAGGCGCGCGAGGAGCATGACCGCTCCACCATCGAGAAGATGAAGATGTTCCAGAGCCTTTCCATCACCATGGTTCGGCCCCCCATTCCCAATCCCGAGACGGGAAACATGGCCGTCTTCGTCAATGGCTTCATTTCCCAGGCACTCCAGGATATCAATGGGAATCCGCTTAATCGTGTGCAGCCATATCGCGCAAAATTGATACTGCGCTGCACGCCAGTCACCGAGATCAATCCATTTCCCTTTACCCTGGAGGAACTCGATGAAGTCCACGGAGAGTCCGCGGTAAAAAAATGGGATGCCGACAACGAAAGGTTTTTTAAATGAACCCATATTGGATAAATCCAAAGCCGGACATGGATGAGTGGTTTCACTCCGACAAGGTAAAGCGGAATTTTATTCTGCTAGTGGTCGGCCATATTGTGATCTGGATACTCACTCTTGTCGGGATTGTCTGCCTGTACGGGAAGGCCCAGCAAACGGCCCGTGTGGAGGCATACACAGCCACGGGAGAGCCGGCCTTCGGCACCCCCGTCAATGATGACACCCCGCAGGCCGCGCAGAAGAAAGAGGAGTTCCTAACCCAGCATCTCCGGCACGTCATCTCCTATCTGTTCACGCGCACCGAAAAGGGCGTCATCCCGGAACTGAGAAGCTACACCGACGATTACTGCCTGGCCAGGATCGATTATGATTTTGCCAGGGCCCGCAAGAGCAAAAAAGGATACTCCCAGACATTCTACATACAGGATTTTGAGAACATCATGGGGGGGGCAAACAGCTCCCGCCGCGTGTATCGCGTGCATGGGCTGCTGAACGTCAATGACATGAACGGCGTATCGAACACCCCCGTATATCTGCTGGTGGCAGTGGATAAGAGAGAACCCACCAACGAAAATGCCATGGGGTGGTTCGTCACTACCGTTATCACCCTGGATCCCAAAGACTACTACAACAAAGAGCGCCAGGCTCTTATCGAAGAGGCGACCAAACCGCAGGAGACGACGCCGGCGACTCCCAAGACTCCACAAACATCTAAAAAATAATCCCATTAATCCGTAAAAGAACCTAGGTATGAAAAAGAATATTCTTCTGCTGTATTTTACGCTCGCTGCAGCGCAGCTATGGGCCGAGGCTCCCGCGGCTCTGCCACCGGCACCGGCGACCCCTCCGGGGCAAACTCCCATCTGCCTTGAGCCCACCAAGGTGGAGAATATCTATTGCGCCGTGGGAGTCGTCACTTCTCTGGAATTTCTCACACAGAAAAAGATAGAGACCATCAAAATCGGCAGCCCCATTGCCGAGGTCAAATTCGACCCCGGCCGGAAGATCATTGATATCTTCCCCAAGATATCGGAGGGACGCACCAACATGAATATCCTGGTGGACGGCACCATATATCTCTTCACAATCAACATAGTCGCCGATGGAAGCAAAATAGACTTTCGCAGGACTTTCACCTTCCCCCAGGAGCAGCTCAACGCCGATATGGCTCAGCTCGCCAAGGCTCCCAGGCTCAAGCCAGGCGAGATAGACGTCATCGCGGCCACCAATCAGATCGAGCAGGCCCAGTTGGATCCGGTCCTTCGTTCCAAGCTGACCTACTACCGGATGAGGCCCATCAACAAGATCTACCAGTGGAACGGCAATCTGGTACATCTGCTGGAAGCGCATCAGTTCGTTGACAAGGACATGATTGTCCTCAAGGTCCAATGGCTCAATGAGCAGAACAAGGCTTTCTATATCAAGGACAGCCAGTACGAAGTATGGATAGCCAACAAACAGATTCCTGTCACTGCCAGGATGCAGGCTACCGACGGCACAGTTTATCCGGGACAGTTGGAAACCGTGTGGCTCTTTATACAGGGATACCGCCTGAGCATGGATAACCCCTGGGAACTCAAGCTCCCTCCCGAAGCCTCCTCCGTCAAAGCACTTTTACACTAATTCTATAAAAATATGGGTTTCTTTCAGACCAAAGATCCGAAAACGGGCGAGCCCAGGCTCGGCGCCGGAGTATATCTTATCATCTGCGCGCTGATGATAGGAGGCGTGGTGCTCTGGAATATCCGCCAGCACGCCCATGAACCCGGGTTTGGCAATGAAGGCCCAGCCGCCACAGGCCCCTCCAATCCGACCAGTGTACAGACCATAGCCAAAGCTGCCGTGGCGCACGAGGAAACTACCAACGTGAAACAGGCCACTGGTATCGGCATGGAAATCAAGTCCGCCCGAGGCGTGGAATTTCATGACGACTCACAGTCGGCCGATACCCCCAAAAAAGCCGCCGCACCTGACGACATGGATACCATTCAAGACACCGTGGAACTCCTCCGCAGCAACCAGGAAAAGGCCGAACGCGAAAAGGCTGAGGCCGTGGCACAGGCAAAAGCACAGGCAGAAGCTGAAGCCAGCGCCGAAATAGAAGCCCTGAAGAAGAAAGCGGCGGTCACGTCCTCTGCGGAAGGAACTCCCGGACCCGGGGGACAAACAGGGGCTTCGGGCAAGGGACTATCCTCTGGCTCATCCAAGGGCGGCAGCGGTGGTTCGCAGGCTTCTGGCATCAGCGCGGGAGGGCTGACCATATACGATTACCAACGCGATACCAAGCCCACCCAGGATAAGGTCGCAATCCCGACTGGTTTTGATACCAACGATTTCCTGCCCCGCGGCACCATATTCCCCGTCTATATCCTCTCCACGGTCCAGACTGTCAACCAGGAAGATATGGTCGTCATGGCGGTGGCAGAGAATGTCATCTTCCAACATAAAATACAGCTTCCCTTCGGTACGCGACTGCTTGGCACAGCCGGAGGTTCCAATTTTGAAGACCGCGTCATGATCGACGTGGATACCATTCTGTATCCAGACGGCAGAGAACTGCCTATAAGCGGATTTTTGAAAGACGCCTCGGATCTATCCTCCGGCGTGCGGGGTTACTACATACCCCAGCCTTTCGCGATACAGATGACTCCCTTCGTGGCAGAGTTTATCGATCTATGGACTCAGGCAACCGCCCAGCGCTTTAGCAGCGAACACATCAGCAGCAATGGCGGCACCACGTACACCAGCGCGTTGTCAAATGCTTCCGACCTTATCAACCAGCAGGCAAATAAAATACAGACGCGCCTCGATAGACGCTATATAGAGAAAGTCGTTGTGCCGATAGGTACAAAGGCCTACGTCTCGTTGCGCAGCCCGCTGGATCTCACCAAAGCCCATATAGCGGGTTCCCTTGATAGCAAACAGGTGGCTCTGCCGGGATTTGAGAATAATCCGATAGCCCCCAATGGCACTCTTGAAAAAGCGGGATTCTCGTCGGCCCCGACCAAGGCTGGCGCTGGCGGCGCGGCGGGCCAAACACAAGCCCAGCAGCAGCAAGCCCAGGCAGCCGCGCAGGCGCAACAGCAGCAGACGCAGCAGCAAGCCCAGGCCGCCAAGAACGCCCAGATACAGCAGCTTATGCAGGCACTCAAGGGCGGCAACTCTTCCGCTGGAGACCAAGTCGCCGCGGCCCCGCCTTCCGTAAGCCCAAATATCAGCTGGCCGACCGGAGACGTCGAATGATCTAAATTTAATCAAAATCCAACCGTACATAATTCCATGTATTATCCTCTCCTTCTCATAGCCCTCACCGGCCTGCTGGCCGGCTGCGGTTCCTTCCTCCCGGAACACAGAACACTCCCGGGTCCGTCCGCCATAGAAGTCTACCAGGCCCGTCGCGAGCCACCACCACCCGTGCAGCCCGCCCTGAGCGTGGTCCCCAACGCAGCCATCAATGAGCCACAACCTGCCACCATCAACCAAAGCCCTCTGCCGGTCTGGAACGATGCCCAATTAGTGAGAGTGGATCTCGATGCCTATGTGAATGAGAAAGGTGAAGCTTTTGGCCCGTCAGTCAAGTATGTCGTCAAGCAACCCGGCGGCTGGAACGTCGACGCTCTGCGCAATCCCACGAGAGCCTACGTCCCGTCGGAAAATGTTCCTCCGGTACCCTCCAAAAATGGATATACAGCCAATCCGATGGTTGCTCCGGGATCCGCCCAGACCCCGGCTGGTCCAAGCGTGCGCCCCATACAGGCTTCCTTGATACAGGATCTCTCTTCGGTGCGCGTCACCGGTTTTGTTGAACGTTCCCAGGAGCCTCTTGCCCGGTCGATGGCACAAAACGGCGAGATACCGATATTTGACGAGTCACTGGGATGGATATTGGTACCCTCCTCAGCTCTGGTACCCTCCAATCAGATTCCGGCCCCGGTAGTCCCCTATCAGACCTCCGCTGCCCAACCAAGTTACCAGACTTCTGCCCCGTTGCCGGCCGCCTCTCAGGTAATCAATTACACCACTCCAGGCGCAATGGCGGCTCCGACTGCTTATGCCCCGGCGGCTGGAAACAGCTACGCGCAAGCTCCCGGATACCCGGTTATGCAGCCTGCGCCTGCCACTGCAGGTAGTGCCTATCCAACTCCAAATCTACCTCCACCGACCTCTGCGATCAATGTAAGATAAATAAAGATCCGCTCTTTAGGAACTCCTGTGTCTCTCCGACACGGGGGTTTTTGTTTGACCCCTACCCTCTCCCCAAAATCTGTTATAATGTCTGCACCTCGTCCACAGTACCTTCGCCGCAGTCTCAAATATATCTTATGTGTCCAATAAATCCTATAACCCTTCTTCCCGGGATTTTCACAGCCTTAGATAATGATGAACAAGATGCCCAATCATCACTGTAAAACAGTGAGATAACAGTGATTATAAGGCAACGTATATCTTATTTATAGACAAAGATCCCACCTCTCTTTTAATCTTCCAAAACGCAATCCAAACTGCTATAATAACCCGCGTGCCACGACCGATCATATACCATGTCAAAATATCCTTCAATGGACAGCTGTGGCATTCTTTCTGGTGCTCCCAGATCCGCGAGAGCGGCCGCAATGTCTCTTTTGTCAACCGACAGGTCCCGCGCCTGGAACGCCGTAAAACCGGCTACCATACTAATGCCGTGCATCTCTCTCCCCTTACCATCATCGTCGACCGTATGGCCTATTATGCCTATCCTGAGCCTTCTCCCAGTTGGTTTGAGAGCCAAACTGAAAGCTGATTTTACATTTTAACAAATATTTAGATGTAAAAACACACACTGTGCTATAATCCAATAGTTGAATATCCCGTAAAATATATTATCCTTCTATAATATGGCCGACGTACCGACACCAGAACCACCTACCACACCCCAAAAACCAAAATTTGACAAGGATGATCCGTCATTTAAATTTCGCAAGACAGGATACGAGTTGCTCGACAATCTACCCATATTGGATCAGATGGTGGGATCGGGCGGACAGCACTTTAATACGTCAATCCGGGGAATTGTCAGACAGCTCTTTCTGGACACCAATGGCGATATCACGGGGTTTAAGTTCGCCATTCAAGATACCTCCGGAGTGGTAGGCAAAGAAATTTTTATCAAAATAGACCCCGCCTCTCCACAGGGTCGTGGGCTTTTGGGCAGATACGCAAAGGTTGCGTATATGACAGGCTGGCATACAGAGCTTACCGTCTCTAAACAAATATATAAAGGCGAGGGCGATTACTACGCAAGCTATGTTCAAAATCACAATAGAGACGTTCCTGTAAAGTGGTATGGGAAGAATAATGAGGGCAAGTTGGGCGTACATCAGGTCAAATATGGCGATTTGGAGGATCCTCTTAATACGGAGCAGGATAAATTTCAGCGCGTCATGGCAGACCGCATGACTTCAGAACTCTTTATAAAGTTGGCTCCCGAACTCATGTCCTCCGATCGTACCTCTAAACTTAAATTGGGCACCAAGCAGATCAAGGGCCTGATGGGAGCCAAGTTCAAAATGGATGATGCGGCCGGTGACCCTATGTCTTTAAGCCTGACAGATGTATTTATCCGACGTCTGAGGGCGAGCAATCTTGTCTCGCAAGCGGATCGACAAGCCAACGGAGAAGGAATATACTCACTCCTACCCGACTATCCGGAGTTTGTTCCATACGTATATAGCAGACCAGAAGATACAAAGAGGGCCCGGCTCCAACATGAGGAGAGAGCTAGGGAATATGCCGAAGAACAGAATGAAGCTGATAAAAAATTTCGTGATAAATTTGAGGAATATGTTGGAAAGGACGGCGAGGAACCCAAAAAAACATTCAAAGAGATCCTTGGCGGTAAACTCAGCTCGGCCTTGAAGGACGAAACGGGGCAAGTCTTGAAAATTCAAAAGGTTGTCCTCGGTGCAAACGGATTACCAGAATTGCAGGCGGACGGCACATTCAAAATGAAAGAGATCCAAGTTGATCGGCTGACCCACAATTTGCATTTCGATGACGATGAACAGGGTTTTCAAGAACTTAACTCTAAGTTAAAAACCAAGATTGAAGATCAAATCAAGGCAGAAGAAGATCCTAATAAAAAGAAAAAGATGGAGGGGGCGCTAAAAAAGCTGGTGTCTCAAACCAAATCAGATGGGGGAAAAATAGAAAACGCTCTCAGAAGCGAGCGCAACGCCGAGCAGCGGATGGAGTACCTCATGAATCGCACGGTTCTGGAAGCTTTTTCCACAAATGTTGCTAATATCTCCAGAACGACATTTAAAACGGAGACACATAAATTCCAAAAAAGCATAGAGGAGAATACCACTGCGGAAGTCCAAGAACAAATAGATAAACTGCTGCGAGCCGACCCCAAGATTCAAGGAACTCTGTTTGGAAAGGATAAGGATTTGGTAACGTTGTGCGACGACATGATGATTGCGCAGGGCATTCTACTGCCCAATACCGTCCGTGACGATAACCCGGAGACCCCAGGAAAAAAATATGGTTCTGTGGCCAATCACACTTCTCATAGGTTGATTAAAGAAGCCGTAGATAGGGCTTTGAACGAGGCACAGGAATACGCTGTTCTGGAAGACATAAAGGACCCCGACGGCCGAGAGTTATCTCCCGCAGAAAAGCAGAACAGGAAGCATGAATATATACACCATAGTGGCGCACTGCCAGTTTCCTTGTCAAATGCCATTAACGAGACTGATAAGGCTCTGGATAAACTGCATAAGGGGCCTCCCGGAAGCCTTGAAGAGGCACTGGCACGCCGCATTAAAGTCATCGATGATGAAGTAGCCCCAAATATAATCTCTGAAATCAACGGCTACATGGATCGTATCAAGTTTCTCAACGGCATCCCGCGGCGCGGAGAGATGGATCCTGTCAGTTCCCAGGCGGCATGGGCTGCCTTCCTCGAAGGGCTTTCGCACGGCACCAAGGGACTCAAGGAACTTCTGACAGAGTTGGAGGCCGGATACGGACTGATAGATCTGACTTCCAAGTAAACCTTAGTCTCGCCACGCGGGGCTAGTTCATGTAAACTGGTGATTATGGTTCCAGCTTCCATTCTGGCAAAAGGCGAGCGCGTTGCCCTTGATTATCTTCTGGAGACTTCCCCTCTGGGACAGTTTTTTGAGAGGGAGGACCTGCGCCGCGCGGTGGCGGAGGATATTATTCTGGAACAATTCAAGCCCTTTGTCTTTACCGCGCTTTTTGTGGACGACGAGGCTCTCCTGAATATCTGGCGGGCGCAGCGTCCCGAGAGTCACACGCTAGCCAAACAGCTGTCAACTTCTGCGCTGACCGCCTACGAAAAGCTGGAAAGGGAACATTATGAGAGACGGCTGCGGTTGCGGCTCTCCGCCTACCGGAAAATAGACGTTTGGTGGTGCGGGGAAAGCGAGCTTTTCATTCCACACGAGTCTTTGGGAGCTGAACCGTACTTTACCATCATTCTGAAGGGATATGAGCACCGCCCGGTAAAGATTGGATCCACACGTTCTTCCACCTACGCCTCCGACCCCAAACGGGACGCCGTCGCATTGGAGCTGATGCAAGTTGAGGAGTTTATCCATACCATCGAGCGGGCTCTTTATCCGATACTCCCGCCGGACGACCTGACGGCGCCTCAGGAATGGGGTGATCTGCAGACCATATTGACCGTTACGGAGAACTTCCGGATTTTCAACAGGCAGCACAAGCTGCCGGTCTTTCCCAAAGCGCTTATTGTTGACCCCAGGGCTGTGCCGACAGGCTATCAGGCCAGGTTCCCGGCCGAAGCCGAGTTGTGGAGCGCATTGTACGCGCTGGGCATCTCCCCTATCCTATCGGATCCCGCGGCGGAATATCTGAAAACAAAGAGCCGTTCCATCGCGGCACTCAGCACGGATCGGGATACTCTATTGAATTTCCTCTGCGGTTCGATACACTTTAAGACAGCGTAAGAGTAAAAACCCAATTTCTAGATATTGGGTGTGCCAAGACCGTGACCACTGGGCCCCTGTTGACCGTCTCTTTGCAATCCAAGATTGGCGTTCCTAGCGACTTCCAGGGCGACGCGAGCCGCTACAGAAGCGAAGGTCGGCAAGCTCCTCATTTGACTTACTGTTAATATTCTATCAGCCATAGTATTATTCTAGCACATCGATTCCCGTCTCATAAGCCAGCCTTGCAGCCACCATTTTGGCATATAGCACCCGCGTTGACGGATCCTCTTTTGCTATAGTGGCTTCCGGTTCGTCCTTCCATAGGTCAAGCTGGTGCCGACTGGCCACCGCATGCCCCATCTGTTCAAAGAGCATCCAATAATAGGCCTTGTCACCAACCTTGTCTTTGGGCGGCAGACAAATATAGTTTAGGGATGGATTATAATAGGCCACTTCCCCCTCGTGACGGATCTCGCAACCAACCCCCTGTTCCTCCACTTTCCTGGCCCTTTCAAGAGCCTCCTCTTTGGTGGGCACTTCTCTGGGCTGACAGGCGGGCAATGCGTCAATCCGATCCCACTCATCCGCATTAAAGACCACTACTGGGCGCATGGCAACGACTTGGTCTGCCTCATCGGAAAGATCGCTGGCCGACAGTATGTCGCCAGCATTCTGCGGACTAATGTCGCCCTTCCAATCGCCTGCCTTCTGCGCCCATTTCCACTGCGGGATTGTCACTCCTACAGCCTCCGAGCTCAACGAAGCACGGGCCTGTAGGCCATCCCTGAGCGTCAACCAGAAAGGTCTGGTGTAGCGCCGGGCTTGAGAGATCCGCATCAATTCAAAGACCCCAAAACCCTCTACTGGGAGGCGTTCCCATCCATCTTCTGTTTTCCTGAGAAGTTCAGGCCACAGCGCATCGACTGGCAGACGGAAGGGGGCTTGCGCCACCGCAAACCCTCCGGCTATAAGAGCAAACTTGTCTGGTTGTCGCGTCTGCATAAACAACACTCTTCCTTACGGACAGCTTAGCACACCCTGAAGACAAAAATTCGGGATCTGTAAAAAAAATAATAAACGAGAAGCCTCTTTACAGAGATCTTTAAAAACATGCTAAAAACTCCGTAAGATAGCATATGACATTGACCCCCATTCAGCAGCAGGCCCTGACCCGATGGCATGATCTGGGAGACATGACCCCCACTCATCCTGTGCTGCAGTCAGCCTATGAGTTATACATAGCGCCTATGGGGATTAGCTGTGACGCTATTTCGTACGATGCTCTGGCCGCTGTTGCAGACCCAAGTATTCTGTTCAGGCTAAGGGCACCCAATTTCGATCCGAAAAAGGTGGATCGTGAATGGGAATTCTTCCCCGCTATGGAACCATTGATAAAAGTCTCTGATTTAATCGCTCCCAATTTTAATCCGGATGGCAGTATCGCGGAGTTCATCTACAAGAAGGAAATTGTGCCCGACAATACCGCCTATAGCACAGTGACAGATTCTCAACACGCCGATAGCCAGCGACTGAGAGAATTTAAAGAGCAGTATGCCGAAAGTATATTTGCCCTGTCGGATCAGGTTATCAGCACGACAAGGGCATACATCGATACCTGTCTGAGTTGTATGACCCAACCGGAAGAAGTCTCCTCGGAATACGCCCGCATATTTGTTGAGAACCCAAAGATCTATACCATAGTAATGTATAAGGCCATCATTAAGCGATCATTGGAATAGAGTCATGCCTCCGATGGCACCATCTCCCTATCAGGATTGAAAAAACTGGCGGGCAGCTGGCCTCAAAACAGAGATTGTTGTTCTCTACCTGCGTTAGTCTGGCGGTAATGTGAGAAATTTTCGATTTGCCTTGGCAAGAAATAAACTCCATAAGCCAACCACCGCTGCCGTCGATACCCAAGATATATTATACATAATGGATAAAAAGCGGTGTGAACTTCTTGTGAATATCTGCACGCCAATACTACATTGGGCATATGTAAGATCATATTTCAATTTCGTCATACAATGTTGGTTCATATTATATGACAAATACATATATGCGTTCAATGCATTCGTAACACTTTGCTTATAAGCGTGTTATATAATTTAGTTACATATGTACGACAATAATATATATACTAGTTACATATATACAATATTCTTATATATTAGAATTACATAACATAAATAGTTATATCATAAAGTTGTTGTCTTCACCAAATAATCTTCCAGAATCAGAAACTGGCAAGTCCATCAATGAATATCCTACCTTCTCCAACTGTCCGGCTGCCAAGAACGCTCTTGGAACATGCCCTTCCATTGGCGGGCGAAGGGGTTGCCTGCACTCTGGCAAGACAGAATGATCAAGACGAATCCGAGGATATCATCATGGGGAGGGTAGATCGCTGGAATAGAAACCAGAGTCCCAACTGCTGTCCGGGCTTTACGCTCCAGACGACTACTGCCCTAGCTGCGTTACTGAGTCTGGTTGAGAGAACAAATGGACAGCCCATAACCTATAACCAGCTCTTTAGAGCCCTGGGTTCACGAACGTGTTGCAGCGCCCACCATAGGGAATTACTCAAGACCACCTTGGCAACACTAGAATCCATTGATATAGCAATCCAGTCTTCCAACCATCTGGCGACCCGATACGAAAAGTTAATAGTACTGGAAGCCGGCCGAACACGGCCTGTTTTTGGGAAGACGGCTCCAGCTTTCCGCGTAATATTTTCCCCAACGTTTATCGATATAATAGCGAACACCAAACTCGCAGCTCCCGTCCATTTGCCCGCCCTCTGTTCCATTAGATCGAGAACTGCGCGATGCCTTTATCTGATATTAACCACTTGGGCCCATTATAGCCGAGCGCACGCGTCTCATCCCTTTAAGATCTCTTTCTCGAAGCTTTTATCGCATCTGGGACAACCAATATCGCCTTTTAGGTCGTCACGTCGCGCAGTATTTTACGGGCATCGCAGTAGGCCTATTTTTGATGAGATCAATCAACTTCCCACTCCATATGGTATACTAAACTTGTCCATCACAGACTCAACAACACTTGACGATGATTGCCTACTCGTCTGGATCTCTCCCAAAAGCGAGATACCCAGTGGTACTGTCATACGTACTATGGCTGACATAGTACCCTTGGACAGGAGCGCCCATTGCGAGCAGCCTACCGCTTATACAACCCCTCATTATGCCGGTGTCTGCGCGCGGGACACCGTCCTGAATGAGTATGCAGATACTAAAATTCGTTCTGTCAGCCATAGCCAGGCAATCGATTGTACCTTATCAGAAGGAACTATTGAATCAATAGTTTCAGTAAACGAAAAAAGTCTGACAGACAGGCCTGTCGCGTCCCAATCGGCGAATATTCCTTCTATCCGTCATCTTAAGATATACCAGGCGTGGAATGCATCGGGACGCGATGACGGCGAGTTCTTGCGGCGCATTCGGAACACCCATATAGCCCTTTCACAAAACGATATAGAACTACTAAAGACAGCTCGCATCACACCGTCTTCCTGCGAGAGTTTTCTTCTAATGGCAAAGAAACTTCTGCCCGAACGCACTTGGATGGACATCCTAGGAGAAGCCAAGTATGTCGCGATGTCTCAGACCCCTCCAAAATCCCCTACAGGGAAACTTATAGCGGAAATGCTCTCCGCCCTCCGCGGTAACTTGTAATGAGTACATCTCATGGGGGAGAATGATTGAATGCCCTCTCTCCTCTGTGAAACCCCTACTCTTCCGAGATTCCCCGCAAGAAGATTTGGCAGACTCCATACTAGACATTTCCCCAAGAGCGTTCGTTTCCCCATCTTAGACATCCCCCCGAGGCGTCAAGGATGGACTATCGCGCCGCGTTAGACAACTTCCCAAGTGCCCCAGCTCTCCGCACTACTTTATCCTAGACAATCCCCACAGGAGCTCTCCCTTATACTCAATAAAAATAAGGTGAAACAAGCTCTCGCATGGTTCATTACATATAATACATATATTGTAGTGTATCCTTATATAAATCTCATATTAGAAATGAATAATTAACAATACAGAGCTAAATATGCATGGCAGAAGTCAGAGACGCTCTAATCTTACAGCTTGAGGAAGATCTATTTTTTTCATACAAGTCCCTATGCGCTTCTCTGTGTACGAAATAGTAATGTTTCTATCAGTATTCCTGTTAATCACATCTTTTGTTACACCCCGAGTCATACAAGGCTCTCGGGAAGTTAGAGCTTCCCAGGCTGTTGCTTTGCAACTAGAGCTAGATAAAATTCAGGAAAGATGGAAAGCTGCGGGTGGACTCAGGGGTAACGGAGAGGGCGACAATACAGGATTGACTCGGAATTTGATTTGCTGTTTTGCCTCCCCTGCTCATATTCATTATATGTCCGGCGCACCCGACCTTATGGGAGTCGGCGGCTCTTGGGTTTATGAGAAATCCTCGCGTTGTATTGATCCATCGGATGTACGCTTGAGCGGTTTTTCTACCACCGGTTTGAAGAGTGCCATACTTGTCCTGCCCGATGGCCGGACACGCGCCGGAGTTCTCTTGGATAATACTTTTGTGGTTCTTTTTGATGGCCTGCATTGGCTTGTGTCGCCGGAACAGTAAAATTGAAACGAAACAGAAGCCTTTTGACAGTAAAGTGATAAATACATTAGGCTTGCTCCAGATGATGAACGATGTCCGGAAAGAGTTGGAGCAAGTGAAGATAAGGAGGCTGCTCGGGGCTGCAAGGCAGATTATGGGAAAGGCGAAAGAGCTGGGAATATAGAAACTCCACATTAGAGCTAGATATTCGAGAAAAAATACACCTATTGATTAGGGACGTCTTCATGAGAGACAGTACTCTCTGTGACTATACTTCTACGGTCGGCATCTTTAGTGCCGCGTTCTCCTGCCATCGGTGGTTCTCAGTATATCAATCTCTTCCCGGCTTATTGGGGCACCTTCCCCTAGCCTTCCAAGTCCTACCCGCAGTACATCTGTCAAGGTGATTCTCTCCCCGGTCATGTTCATAGTCGAGTTGATAATGATGTTGATTTTTGAAATTTCTGTTTGTAGAAGGCGAAGGCTATGCCGGGGAGCCAAAGCTGGTTTGGGAACGGGGAGTACTTCAGAATGTGCAACAGGGACAGGTGCGGGGGATACGAGAGTTTTCTGCGTTGGAACGGTGGGTTGGGAATGTGACGTGATGGTGGAATTTTGAATGTGACTACGCATGAGCGCGCGCAGTTGTTCGGCAGTGTTGCCTTGTTTGTTCATATGTGGTTGACCTCCTCTTGGATAAATTGCAGCTCTTTCATGATCTCTATGGCTACATGTATGATGTTCTCGCGATGTCTTGCAGGGACCGATTTCCATCCAGATATCTGTGCCACCTGATAGGTTGTCAGTCTGGGGATGAAAGTCTTGAAAGCAGGAAAGGGTATCTCCTTGGCAATCTGAGGCATTTCTTGAAAAAAACGGTTGTTGGTCTGGACAAGATTAAAGAGAACACGGGTAAGTCCCCCTGCCCTTTCGTCCCCAATGCGTTTTGCGGTCGTTGCGGTTGTAGCCAGGTCTAGGGGGCTTGGAGTGGTGACAAGGATAACCAAATTAGCAGAGCTAATCGCGTGCAACGTTCCGGGCGAGTCGATATTGGGGGCAGTATCCATGATCACAATGGGCTCTGCCTCTCCTATAGACAATTCAAATATGCTGGCTGCCGTAGTCGCGCTTCCTTGCGGATCAAGATCCTGTATGGATACAGTTTGGCCTGCCTCTTTAAGAGCGGCGGCAATCAGGGTGGCGCAAGTGGTTTTGCCAACCCCACCCTTCCCATTTACAAAAGCAATTCGCGTTGTCATACTTTAATATCTTGATACTTAACTATAGATAGACTTGAGGCACGGTGGTGTCAATGTGAAAGTGCCGTTTGTTATAATATAGTCATATTATATAATGATATGTCATCAATAATATATTACTATCATATTATATGAACAGTATCCAGCCTATCTATTGTCGAGTTATATATAGTCTTGTATATTACTATGATCATATAATATGAATGTATCCTAATGTATGGTATAGCTATATGATAGTAATACTATAGTACCATATGTATATAAGATAATATGATTATATGTCTAATATATAGTATGTATCAATATCTGGCGGATGACATCAGAGAATAATCTGGGTTTCTGTCATTGGTGCTTCCATATCTTTTGTAGGCCAGCCTGTCATATTGGTGAGTCTACGTTCCCATGGATTTGGGGAGGGACTGCCCGTGGCTATCCTGTTGCTCTGGTTCGTGGGGTAGGGGAACATCTTTAGTAGACTCAGGGCCTGAGTTCCATTCAATATCTTTCAAGAAAAGAACCTTGCAAGCACCGTCCCCGGTAACGTTGTTGGTCATGGAACTCTTCCAAACGCGTTGGTCGTTATAGAAAACTTCAACAAGGGAGCCTTTGAGTGTGACAATATCCCTGGGTTTAATGGAGCTTAAAGTATTGGCAATCAAATCATTGGCTGGAATGAGGTGAATATTGGCAAGATGGAAATCTGCGCCCAGACGCTCAGCTTCATGGGAGAAACTATCATAACAGGCAAAGTACAGGAACCTGTTCTTTTGAAAATATGTAAATTTTGTAAGTACCGTCGGGTTCGACATGGGTCCCCAGCCGAGGGCAAAATCCCCCGGGGAAAGAACAGATCTGTATTGCTGGGAATCTGAGTTGTAGAAATGCCTTGAGAGAAGTATGCCCTTGATTTGAAAATGGGCCAGCTCGTGTATTTTATATCCTTTGAGGGAGAATGTGTGGGCATCCGAATCGTATACATTTTCCTGTTCGGGCTCGTCGGGGCACAGGTTAACGTCTGGAGTGCCACTCGCAGGGGCGGGGGTAGGGGACACAATCTCCTCTTTGGGGGCCGTATGAACTTCTGTGAGCTTCTGATATAGATTCTTGAGGGGAATGAAAGTACACACGACCACAATCAGCAAGATAACGAGAGTATCCAAGTTTTTCCCCGACATATCCTATTCATCGGCAAAATTACAATTTAATTGAGCCTGGCTTTGTTTTGTGGTTCCAATATTTGCATAAGACTCTCTGAATCAAGTCTTGTGCCGGTCTTCTTTTCTAGGAAAGACAACTGGCTTTGTGCTTCCCGAACGGTCAAAGACGGCCCTGTATGAAAGCGTATAAGGTCAGTTGTATCTACCAGCCGTGATATTTCCCTGGCCTGGTCTACAAAACGATTTATGAGAGGTAGGCCAACGGTGGAGCTTTGAGCAGTAGTCCGTGGAACCTTGAGTACAAGGTCGTAACAACCGGGCTCAATGGACCATATCTCAATGGCCGCCACAGGGCCAGTCATATGACAATCGGATGTACGTCCACCGATGGGTTCCAAGGCTCTTTCGGGGGAGGTCTCCACAGGAAGACGAAACTTGCCGCCCAGCGTAGTCTCAACAACTTCAAGCAGTTCACCAATGGGTCTGGGTTTGGGCTCCGTGGTACGCATGAAGATGAGGTGATCTGTGGCGATAGGGTAGGAAATTCGTGTTTCTATATCATCGGAAAAAACCCGCAGTTCCGGATGTTTCTGAGCCAGCTTGACAAGATAGTTTTGCATATGGGCAGTTTAACATGGAAAGATGAGTGTATGACGTGTAATCGTAGGAATATGATATTTTTTAGAAGATGCTAAAAAACGGTAAAGATCTGACATAACCCTGAAGATTCCGCCTTAGAATTGCCCGGGAAAAGACCGTAGAGCCAAGCATATGGCAGCCAGCTTTCACGAAACAGTCTTGTGGGAAAGAATCAAGCATTGGTTGGAGATGTATAAAGACATCTCCGACCTGATTGTCGACAGTAAAGGGCTATTGCTCTATGTAAGGCGTGGAGAATTGATTTCGGACTCCCAGTTCAACGTAGATACAGAGGAGTTTCTGCAACTGATGGGGGAGCTTAGAAACCATACCTTGGAAGAAGAGGATGCCAAGGAAAATAGATTTAGTATCGACGCGGCCTTAAGTGTAGAAGGACATCGTTTTAGGGCAGCGCTATACAGGCACATGAGAGGACACAGAATAGTGCTAAGGCCTTTCTCGACGGGAATACCGGAACCAACCTCAATTAATATGCCGGAACAGCTGTTGGAAGCGGGTACTACGCTGGATAGAGGTCTAATATTGATATGTGGACCCACCGGGGCGGGCAAAACAACTACAATAGCGTCATTCCTGAAGTGGCGCGGAACTAGGAGGAAGGAACATATTATAACGCTGGAAGATCCCATAGAATATATCTATCCAGACAATACGGCGGCCTTGTACAGCCAACGGGAAGTCGGCACCCATGTGGAAAGCTTTGCCACCGGGTTGCGCGCTGCTCTGAGACAGAGGCCACACGTTATATTAGTCGGAGAGATCAGAGACCAGCTGACAGCAGAGGTGGCTCTGCAGGCAGCAGAAACAGGACACCTGGTGCTGGCTTCCTTTCATACGGGGAGCCCGGAAGAAGCCGTCCAACGATATCTGCAGCTCATTCCCGAGAATCGGCAGGATTTTACAAAAGCGATTCTAGCCACAGCCTTGGAGATGATCGTCTGTCAGAGGCTGATAACCTTGTCCAATGGGACACGCTTTGCAATTCACGAAATAGCCAAGAGAACTCCGGCCATCAGCAACTGTATACGCAAGAGCAACTGGACTGGTATGCGCCAGCAGATATCTCTTGGCAAGGCGCAAGGTCAACAAGATTTCAAACTCTCGCTGGAGGTAGCCAAGACAAAGCATATGATAGATGACATGGCTTATCAAAAATGGCTGCCGCTGGTGACGGCCCAAATGCCTGGTGAATAATGCAACTACTCGAAACATACCCGCAGGACATCAAGAGTGCGCGCAACTACAAGCCGTGCGCGCCGGAGTCCTTCCGTTGGATAGTGGCAGGATCCTACATAGCGGTATTGTTGAGTATTGCTGTATGGTCCGTGTTCGTGTTTCGGGAACACCAACTGGATAATCTTGCAAATCAGGACAGGAAGAAACTGGATGAAATTAACGCTCAGATATCGGCGACTCAGGCGCAGGGCGCGCATAGTATTGAGATCAAGACGCATTATGAGGACTGGAACCGTTGGCTGAGGGGAAATTATAACTTGAGCAGTTTCTTGCAGGAGATATACAAGTCTTTGCCTAGGGATACACGGTTGCAGGAGATGTCACTGGAGGCCAAACCCAGCGAGGAAGGGCATTTTTCTCTGATGATGAGATTCTTTTCCAGGGGCGGGGGTAGTATTCCAAATACAGAGGACTTTGAAGACAAGCTGACGACATTGGGGGTAGACCAGCAGGATAGACAGCAGAGCGTTGGGGATGGTGGTAGAACGGAACTTAATGCCAGCGTTGTGTTGCCCAGCCAGTATTACCCGGGTGGAGACAAGAATGTGAAATATAGTACGGGTAAAGTTCCCGATCTGCCAAGAGCCGCCGTGGCCGGAAAGGAAAAGAGGCTATGAAGAAGCTGGGGTACTATCCTGCGCTAACGATTTTGATGTTGGTATACATAACCGCCATAGGGTTCTTTGTCATGCAAAGCGTAGCGACGCTGGATAAGATGAAGAAATACAAAAGCTCTGGCGAGATGCTAAGAATATCCCAGAAACAGCTGGAGGACGAACAAAAAAAATTGGCCGAGAACCAGAAGATCGACAAGATTTACAATGATTATTTTGCCAGATGGCTTGATAAAGAGGGCAGAATAGACGAGTCAAAACTGAAACAGAAACTCCAAAAGATGGCTGAGGAACTTGGGGTAAACGTCATTGAGGTGTCCCCTCTGAATATGCAGTCCGGTGTCCGTAGTAATCGTCTTGGCCCCAAGATGCCTTCTACCAGAGCTGTGGGGGCGCCGCCACCGGGTATGCCGATCCCGCCAGTGATAACCACGCAGCAGTCCCGCAATCTGATAGAGCTAAAAGTAACAATGGTGGGGCCCTTTCAACAGCTGATGGCTTGGATGAGGAGAGCGGAAAACGAGATGGGAAGCCTGCGTATAGTACAAACGCGTTGGGTGGCCCGATCGCCGGAAGAAGTCAGATTGACGGTGGGGTTCCGTTACAAGATGATAGGAGAAATCAAATGATTAGAGAGATAATCAATCTGAGTTTGCTAAATGCCTTCCGGGTTGATCCGGCAGACGTGGCATATCCATTGTATTTGAGACTTCCCGGAAAAAGGCTGGCGCTTTTGCACTGGGGCCCAAGTGTGATAAAAATATCCTTTGCCACGAAGACTGACAGGGGGATGGAGGTCGCTCCGGAAGAATTATCCCTGCCGGTGATGACACCCATAGAAGAGGTGTGTGAAACACTCAAGCAGAGAACAGACTGCAACTGCGTAGCCGTGCTGTATAGTGCCATGAATCTGTACTGTGAGGCCCAAAATGGGCCCCGGGCAGAGAAGGGCGAAATGTTAGAGGCAAAACTCAGATCCGATCCCAAGAGCCTGATAGGTTCTGTCTACGAAGAGGAAAAGGTCTACCAGATCTTAATGGCGCCGGACCGTCAGACGAGGATACTCTTCGCGGTGAATAAAGCCCCATATATGGAGCTTGAAAAAGGACTTAAGGACCATGGATTGACGATAGTCAGAAGCCAATTGGCGCCTTATGCACTCTTGAATGCCATGTTTGGGGACAAGGGCTGGAGTGGAGAAGATCCGAAAATACAGGAGGAATTTATAGTACTGGGAACGGTTGTTAGCCAGGCGCACGTTATTGTGTTCGATTATGACAATGAAAGGTTCTCCCCGGAAGTTTTTCGGGCCACACCGTTGTTCTTGGACAAGAATAGCAGCCCCGAGACGATAGAACAGATAAGGGTCTTTTTTGCAAACTGTGCCGAGGCCGCTGTAATAGCAAAGAGGGTTTTTGGAAAGAAGGTGCTCTTTAAATGGACTGTGTCGGGTAACCTCTCAGAGACGACCTTGGAGCTCGGGGGATATCTACAGGACAGAAGTGATATCGAATTTGGAAAATGGGATAAAATGGAGCCCAACCTGGATTTTAAGGCACTGGTACAATCATGAGGAACACATCAAAGTCGATCATGCTGGTTTTAGTTAGCCTAATGGCCGTACAGAGCTTGTGCGCGCAGGTTCCGGCCCCAGAGATTCAATCCGGCATTGAGCCGGGATATCGCAGCACGGACGCAGATGAGACTCTGGGCTTTAACCCATTCGAACCCATTACGGAGGTTCGTTCGGATTCGAATTCAGAGCTTTCGCAAGCGCTCTTGAGGCGTATCAAGGGGTACGTAATTCAGCCCAACGGCGCTCCGCTGCTGGTCATAGATGCCAAAAGTTACCGTGTGCGGGACAAGGTGCCCATCAACGCGGCGGCCAAATCTGATGAAAAATCCACAGACAAGAAAAAAGACTCTGCAGCGCCCGTGGGAGGCGATACGGTGACAATTTTGAGTATCAGCCAGTCGGAGGCTGTTTTCCAGAAAGACGATGCCAGCGGATTTGGTGGAGAGTCTTTCAAGATATTCTTTAATTTCAAGCACGATGTAGATGATGCCGGCAAAACAAACTACAATGTGTGGGAGATGGCCGGCAATGGATTCTTTATTAACGAGGATGGTGTGGCCGTTGTTCCCCTGGATATAGCCCAGGGAGCGGAGCTGAGTGTGTTGACCCCGTATGGGTACAGCAGGGCAACTTTGGTGGAGAGCGATACCAAAAGAGGCATTGGACTGCTGAAGGTGAATATAAAATCCATCCCGTTGTATTTGACCTCTCGAAAACCTGAGCGGGCGGAGGAAGTGTTTCCTGTGGGGTACTCTGTTGGGCAGAAAGATGGGATACGCTTCTTGGAGGGCTTTATCCGGGAGTCATCGGGTAATTCCATCAAACTTTCGCCAACAATGGACGGGGATTTGCTGGGCAGCGTGGTGTTAAACCGCAAGGCCGAGGTGGTCGGCATACTTGTTGGGCAGACCCAAGAGCTTAGTGAGATACAGACGCTCTCTCCTCAGGATGCTATCTTCAGAAAATATACCCCTTCCAAAATGCCGGAGGATGGTACATCATGTGTACCCACCCAGTCTACCATAGAACAATCCGTTGTTAAAATATTCCGCAAGAGATAGAAGGTAAACCCATGTGCCACACCAAGAAGAAGAGTAGGGGATGGCTAACACTGGAACTGCTCCTGACAGTTACCCTGACAGTTCTTGTCATGTCGGCTGGCAGCGTGACAATGTTCCAGATCATGGGCGTCAGCAACGGTCTTTTCCCGACAAACCAACTGCAACAAGTTGAGCTTTCACGGCTTATGCTCGAAATAGAAAAGGATTTTTCTTCTGCGAGCAGGGCCTATGTGTACAATTCATGTTTGACTGAGGGTTTTACAGGAGGGAACCCCTTGAGTTTTCCTCTGACTCACATATATGTGGGAATCAATGTGATCAACCACGGTGGGGATTGCAATATATGGAATACATCCATAACTCCTGTAAATGATGGTGCCTTCCTCTTCCTATGGGGAGAAAATAACGCGGCAATTACGGGCAATGGGTCGATTTTGGGACAGCCATCCGTTGCCAACTCCGTCCAGTATTATACTTTGGTGCTTCTGGGAGGGACTTCCAGCGCGCCAGGTGTATCGTACGAGGTACCAACAATCAATGCCGTCGTATACCTGACTGATATGTTGACTACGCAAAATGGCGTCAGCGGAATGAAGTATACGCTTACCAGATACGAAAATAACGGAAGCCAGTTGATTGCAGGGCAGACCTTCTCGTATTTTGCGCCGGGAGCCTCATTTACGGCCTCCGATCAGAGTACCATAACCACCACGTTTCCCAGCATTACAAGAAATGGTAGCAAGAACTCTATAGTCTTTCGTTTCCCTACTGCCTTCAGTACGGCGCTCAAGGATATTCAAACAGGCAATCAGGCGCGAAGAGTCAAAAAGACGGCAGATGTATGGGGAGCTGTGGGCACAAGCGCAAATTCTTTCTTCTGGACGTTTGCACCTGAGAACGGCAGTACTGGGCAAACAGCGCCAGCTACGATAGGGAAGTGGTACTAGTATGCAAAGCATTACCTATACAGTGCAGCCATCAAAAGCCAGCCTGCTGCTGATCTTTCTATTTGCAGTGGGAGCGTTGGCGATCATGGTGACAGGACTGTATTTTCTTATCACAAACGCGGTGGTACAGCAGTCTTTTGTCGAACAACAGGGGAAGGTGAAGATCCTGACGGAGGGGATGGATATGGCTCACAGGAGTGAGTTTGACTACCTGTTGAAGGACTATATAAGCCACGGCTTGTCTCAGACTGTTATCCTTGGATTTGACGCGGGTCATTATCAGACAGCCCTGCAATCAGCAGAGCTCTGGGCGTACCCGGACAGCAGTGTTGTAACTAACGCAGGAAGCGTAACAGTCAGCTCCTGGCCGGCAACGTTCCCCTTTTCAAAAACAAGCAACACGAGCATAGGCTACGATAATTTTCTGGAACATCCACTCAGTTTCGCACAGGGGTTTGTGCCTGTGGGAGCCTTGAGCGCCAGTTATACTCCAACATGGAACAACCAGGCATTCACATATGGCAGGACCCTTTATCTGTACAAAGAGATTCCCACGTGCTTCCTGCCATTCAGCGCGGCCTACAGAATTGTCAATGGATACAATTCCAATACCACTTTCACAAGCAGCTACAATAAATTTTTGGATACGATCAATGTTTCTAGCCTGTGCGGAGGCCCGGCGGTGCAATTTGATAGTGCGACCTCGTCTAATCCGTCAGCCCAGGTTTCGAGTGACTTCTATCTTATGGGAGCCTCCCCGCCGACATTCAATAATCTTCTGAGCACCTATGGGATGTCTGCCTTGGGACCAGAATCGATCAGCGCTTATGCCAGTACCGGTACAACACTGCAGAACAGGCAGATGTACAGCCTGGACCCCAATGCGATAGTCCTGAGCTTTGACGGGACGTACGTCAATGTACTTAGTGCCCCAGTTGGTGGCACAACGGTGCCTGCCGCGATTAACACGGGAACATTCGATGGCAAAACACGGGTAATCATTGACCTAACGACCTTATCAATATCAAGCAACTATCAGTATAAGAAGTGGTACATTCACTGTACGACCCCCACGGCCATGGCGGCGGGGATTGTGATCATGGACAGTAGTGGCAGCGGGGCGCTCGCACCCATATCGATTGCCACGGACGGTATGTTGTATCTGTGGACAAAGAACAGCGCCAGTAGTTTGGCACCAGTACAGGCAGCGACAAGCTATGGCGTGGTCGGACTGGCCGATCTGGGATACAACGGTAGCAGTGCGACGTCAGCGCTTAATTGGGCATACCCTTTTGCCCTAAGTGCTTACACGAAGGGAACCACATGGGTAAGCGATACCTTCAACAGGATTGGAACGCTCGGTGGTAGCAGCGGTACCGGATTTACGTCAAGCGATTCGACGGTTACCGGCTGGGGAAACGGCAGCTTATCCCCGTCTCTGAACAGTTCGACAGTAGGTGGAGCTCATCTGTCTTCCTCGGGAGCTGGAGGATGGTGTGAGTTGTCTCTGGGTGAAGGGGTGATAGGGACCTATCCGGGCTATTCTTGTGGCGGTGGCGTGATAGGGGCATATGTTACAACAACCAGTTTTAATAGTGGGAACCTGGATGTAATTTTTACCAATACGTCTTCCTATGTGGACTCCACTTCAACCGGAAGCGAACGATTGGATTTAAATATCAATACTTCGACAGGCACCGTGAACTATAATACATATTTGTCTTCCGGCATCACGCTGACCGCATATGACACGACCACGCAAACACAGACCATTGTGGGAAGCTCGATCAACACTTTCGGCTTCTTCTACGTGCCGGCTACAAATGAGGTGTTTATTACGATTAACGGAGCGCTGGCATTGAAGAAAAAATTGACCGTAATTCCAAGCTGGTTTCCAGGGTACTTGGTGTTGAAAATGGACAGTACGGTAACGGTGGCGAGCAATGGCACTTGGCCAGCCTTTGTTCTGGCCGGTTCCCCTCTGGGGACGCTCCTGACGACTCCTCAAAGTACCTATTCAAGCGGTACAGGCTCAGCCACCTTCTATGGCGGAGTAGCCACAGGAGAGGGAATTGCGGCAAGTTTAAGCAATATGTCGGGTGCAGTGGCCCCTTCATGTTCGCTTAATTTTAGTTATAAAAGTGCCGTAGGACAGGCTCTGGAGAACTATAGTGAAAGAGTCATCGTCCATTATCCGTATTTTCGCTAATCTTGGGTGGGGTTTACTCTTGCTGCTCGTGGTGATTTGCCCCTTGGGAGCACAGTCTGGCCCCCTTCAGGCTGCTGCGGCAGCGGCACAATCAGATCAGTTTGATTTACCGCCATTTATGCAGAAAGACAAGATGGCAACCGTGCCCAAGACTGCAGCCAATGAGAAAATAAAGACTGATCAAGGCAATGGCAATGGGGTGGCCGCACAGGTGGCACCCAACGATGGCAAGTTTACCAACAAGATAAGTGTGGAGAGCGTGATCGTGTCGCCGCGTCAAAAGCTCCTTAGGCAGCCCGTGGCAGATATCCGCATGGAAGAAGTACCTATCAGGGACGCTCTAAGATATTTGGCGGAGGCTGCGGGCATCAACTACATTCTGCCAGCATTGGACACGGAAAAAGTGACGGTCAATATGCATATGCCGCCCTTTAAGGCCATGGAGGTTCTGGCAAACAATTTTGGCTTGGGCATCTACGAACAGGACGGCCTTTGGTTTATCCGCAAGAAAGATAAGGCGGAGTATTACGCCAAGATCTACAAGCTGAAGAATATTCAGTTGGGACAATCAACCAGCGGATCGGGCACCGTTAGCACCAGTACGAGCGGAACCAATGGCGCTTCGTCGACAAACTCCACTACTAACAGCACTACAACCAGTAACAGTACCAGCGGTACGTCTACCGCGACAAATGGTGCAAGCATAACCCCCACGAGTACCAATGCAACGAGCACCACCGGGCAGGTGGTCATGAATACGCTGCAGGAGATCCTGGGAATAGATGTCACTTTTGGCGGAACGATAGGTTCCGATGGCCAAGTAGAAACCACTGCCAATGTCGCGGATACAAAGCCTTCAGATACCAGTAGCAAGAGCAACGCGAACAATACAGTCAACGTCAGCCAGAACACCTATGTCAGCTACGATGCCGATGCCAATACACTTTTCGTCATTGCCACAGCCATACAACACCAATGGGTAGAACAATACCTTAAAGCTATTGACAATCCGACCAGCAATATTGCCATAGAAGCCATGTTCCTGGAAAGCTCAAGAGATCCCAGTACAAGCATGGGTTTTGATTGGAGCAATGGAAACTCTGTCCAAATAGTGCCCGCGAATGGAAGTACCACGTTGAATCTGGGTCACACGAACCATCTGCATATTCCAACGGGTATGCTGATTCAATCTCAGAACTTTCAGGTAGGTCTCTCCGCTTTCCAGAGTCAGACGGATAGTCAGATTGCCCACTATCCTAGCGTGGTGACGCAAAACGGCCAACAGGTGCAGATTCAGACCACGGAGAATATACCGCTGGCGAGTGCGACCCACCTGGTTTCGCAGGACAATACAACCGGAGCGGTGGTTGGAACGCAAACACTTGGAACACAACAGGTGGGTACGACCATTTCGATTACTCCCCGCCAAATCAATGACACCCTGGTGCAGCTCAATATCTCAATACAGATATCAACGCAGGCCGCCAATACGACAGCTAACCAATATACCGGCGCGGTGACCACGAATAATTCCACCTATAGCGGCATGGTTGACGTGCCGCAGGGCTATACATTGGCCATAGGAGGGCTGGAACGCGTGGAGGATGATAATACCACCAGTGGATTGCCGGGGGTTGGCGACCTTCCGCTGTTTGGCTTCCTGTTCAAAAACAAGTCGCGCTCCCTGACGCATTCCAGTATTTATTTGTTTATAACCCCGACCATCATGAAGGATGGCACCTCGGATGGCACCTTCGTCAAACGCACCGAGAGTTTGTCGAAAGACTGGATCAACAAGGAGGTGGACCGCAATCGGGCGTGGAGAAAAAATGTGATTGATCCTGAGACCGACGAAGTTATCAAGAAAGAGGAACAGCAAGGACAACAATGACGGCGGCCAGTAACAGTTATCCGGAAGTAGCACGGGAGATTATCCGGCTGGTCGGTGGCAAGGTTGATCATGCCCAGGGAGAGAACCACCTGCAGGTGCTCTCGCGGCTGGGTATCAATGAGGCGAATGTCATCAATCTGTTGGCCAGGCGATTCAAAGCCCCCTTCTTTCCCTGTACAAGCGCGGTACCCACGGGAACGGTGCGCGCGATAGTGAGGCATATGCAAAAATATTACCATATGGCGCCGTCATCTGATCTGCCGTGGTTACCTGTTGCCAATGTAGGGTCTATTTTGGTCTTGGGGCATTTCTATCCCAACTTTCGTGATACATTGGGACTGCCGGAAGGCACTTTCTTCAAGGTAACGATAGGGTTTGAGGATTACCGAAAATATCAACAAATATGTCTGGAATTACTGGGGGATGGGGGCGCACAGGCGCAATTCCCCATGCCGCCCGCAGCAGCGTTCGGCAATCCCCTGCAGCTGCTGGAGTGGCTGGTTAGAAACCACTATTTGTATGATTTTGACGAACACGACAACAGAAGTATCGAGGAACTGGAGAAACTGATGGCGGGGAAAGAGGACCTTCTGTGTGGTATTATAGCCCTGGGGCGCAACTCTCCAATGGTGCCGATCAGGGCGATCAGCGTGGACGAGGAGGCGCAGAAAACCATTCCGGAGGTTATGTTGGAGAAATACCAGGCTGTTTGTTACGCAAGGCTGGCCAACACGTACTATATGTTACTGCCTTCGCTTTCCCAGGCCGGAAAGTTTTTGGACGAGCTCAATGCCCGCACGTTGGACAGTGACAATACATTCAAACAGGTGATTGCCTGCGCGGTTACGGAACCGATGATCCGCCTGATTCTGGACCAATCCAAGGGCAAGGCGGCGGTCAAAGTGGCCGATGATGAGGATAATGAGAGGAAAGAAGAGGTTTTCTCCATTGATGCCAATGCCATTGCCAAGATCAGGGAACTGGACGGCAATAATGCAAGGCAGATACTCTCCTATGCTTTTTACCGTGCCACAGTCAGCCGGGCCAGCGATTTGCATATAGATATGTTCAATAATAAGATGAGGCTCAGACTGCGTGTGGATGGAAGTTTGGTGGACCTGGCGATGCTGCCCTATAACATTTATTCCGCGGTTGTGTCCCTCATAAAAGTGCAAGCAGACTTGGATGTGGCCGAACATCGGTTACCGCAAGACGGAACCTTTACGGTCAAGGTGGGGGAGAGAAAGGTGGAGATCCGTGTTTCCGTTATTCCATCTGGAGAGTTTGAGAGCGTGGCTCTGCGTCTTTTGGACAAGAGCGTGACAATCAAGACAATGGCGGATCTTACGTTACCTACAGAACAGGAGCTGATCATAAAGCAAGCCATCTCACACAGTTATGGGTTGATCCTGGTAACAGGGCCTACGGGATGCGGTAAAACATCCACGTTGGCGGCCATGCTGAATACGGTCAATACCCCGGACGTAAATGTGATTACCTTGGAGGATCCACCAGAAATAGAGATCAATGGAGCCAAACAGATAGCCGTGAATAGCAAAATAGAGTTAACATTTGGCCGCTTGCTGCGGCACGTACTCAGGCATGACCCGGATATTGTGATGGTGGGAGAGATTCGTGACGAAGAGACGGCTGAACAGGCTATCAGAGCGGCATTGACCGGACACCTGGTACTTTCAACGCTCCACACGAACGATGCGATAGCTTCTGTCGGCAGACTCCGTAATATGGGTATACAGTCATCTTACATAGCGGACTGTCTGATATTACTGCAGGCCCAACGACTCATCAGACAACTCTGTGATTGTAAACTGATCCGCCCCTCTACAGAGAGAGAAAAAAAAATTATCGCACACTATATGCCAGACAATTGTTCTCTAAATAAACCCCTTCGGACCATCATGGATGAGTTTTTGAAGGGGGAGGGTATGGTCTTTGGCCACAACGGGTGTCATAATTGCCAAAACACAGGGTATACTGGAAGGCGTGCCATAATGGAACTCTGCCCGGTATCTTTAGAAATCAAAGACTTGATAGCAAGAGAAGTCCCCGGTACGGAGATATATCGCGCAGCCCAGCGATCCGGATACCATCCGCTCTTTTCTGAGGCTCTAAGACAGGTTATATCGGGGCGTACGGACTTTGATGAAGTGATGAGCCATAACGCGGAACTCGATCTGGAACTGACATAATAGAGATATATTTCCCTTTAAGAAAAGTCTTGCATACCGTTAATATAAACTATCTAAATAGTATGATGCCTATGAACAACTTTCAAACCCGTAGAGGTTTTACCCTCGTAGAGTTGCTGGCCGTGATAGCGATCATGGCTGTACTGATAGTAGCTGCCTTGCCATATGTGGCAAATTACACCATGTGGGCGCAAGCCACAGCCGAACAGCGCGATGCACAGGTGGTGGCTAGCGCGATTGCGCGCTGGATAGCCCTTGGTGCCGATACCACGGCAGGTAGTACAACAGGGGCCAACATTTATTCTAGTGGTCCAACAAGTGCCTATAACTGGGCCAAACCAGTAGCAGGTGGCAGAATCAACTACCCGGGTTCTTGGACCAATGCATCAGTCCCTGCGGGGGTTATAGAGGATCTCGTAAAAGGCTGGACTGTTGTTACTACAGCCCCGAACCCCACGCGCGATCCTTTTATCGCGCCGTCGACCTCATTTACAGCTTTAGGTAAGCGCATTAAGATAGCTTTTACTGACGTTCGTCACTGGACTGTTACCGGTCGCTCTACTACCGGTTTCGGCTACTAGTCGCAAATTGCTTTGAAAAGCCCCTGGAAATTTCCAGGGGCTTTTTATTCAGATCATTCCTGGCTTAACCCACGAAAGAGTTCCGTCGTAGAGCAACTAGGCTTCTTATTGTTGCAATATCTATGAAAATATACGGGGTAACTACACAACATCCAAGAACGGGCAAAATAAAGAAGTGGCTGATACCCGCGTATAACAGGGAGGAGGTCGACTCTTTTATTTCTGTCGGCGTACCGCAAAAAATACTCAGTATAGGCGTCATTCCCCAGAAGCGGGCTGATCAGATGGTCAAGAGCTATAGTAAACGCTTTAGTCTGGAAGATCAGGTTGTTTTTTTTGAAGGGATGTCTCCGTTGATGCAGGTCGGTTTCAATCCGGTGAAGGCTTTCCTTTTACAGGCGCGTGCGACTGCGAAGCTGGGAGTTAGAATCATAACAATGAGCATTGTGCACGGACTATTGAGTGGAGAGCTGCTGCACGCGGCATTCGCCAGGCACAAGAATGTTCTGGACGACACAACGCTGGCACTCATCGAAGAAGGGGAAAGCACGGGTACCCTCGGAGAGACATTTTCGGAATTGGTCAGAGTTCTCTCCAAACGGCTTGATTATAGGCGTCAGCTGCAGTCAGCGCTTACGTACCCATGTATCGTAATCGTGATGGCCTGCGTGGTAGGTTATATATTCACGGCGGTTTTGATTCCCAAGATCAAGACAATATATGACAACCTAGGCGGCCAGTTGCCTGGGATCACAAAATTTGTTGTTGCCATATCTGACTTTCTGCAGTCATACCCCATTTTGCTGATAGCGCCAATTGTACTGGTGATCATCTGGGCCAACTACATCAAGTGGCTGTCATATCAAATGTGGTACTGCCGGGCCATGTTGACTATACCGATGATAAACGAATTCCTGAGAAAATCCGCGATTACAAATGGCTGTAGAACATTGGCTGTATTGTTGGGGGCTGGCATTCCAATGGCGAAGGCGCTTACCATAGCGGGAAGATCCACGGGCACAGTTTATTTTGAGCGTGTTTTCGCCCAGATTTGCGACATGATCAACAAGGGTGACAGCATGACGATAGCTTTTCAATCCCACGGGGATCAGTTTGGCGGGATGGGCGATCGGTTGGCGGCTGCGGTGGAGTCTGGCGAGGCATCGGGCGAAATAGAAGAAGTATTGAATCGCCTGTCCAAGACCTTTGAGAGGGAGATGGAGGTGGTGATTGATCGTCTGCAGCAAACGATTGTGCCTGCTGTGACTATAGTATTGGCTGTGTTTGTCGGTGTGATTGTGTTTGCAATATTCCTGCCGTTGTTTGGAATAGGGCAAGTGCTGATGCACTCGGCCGGCCACTAATATGCGCGTTAATACCCGTAAAAGAAGTTCCCCCACGGAGGGATTTTCCCTCCTGGAAGTCATGGCTATGTCGGTATTGCTGGCGGCGTTTCTGGTGGGTTTTTACTATGGAAGTATGAGAATGTCCTCGTCGATGCTTGTCCAACAGGATAGAAATGAGGCGCTGTTGCAGAGCAGAAGGATAGGGGAGGGCTGGCGTGCAGGTGTGACGGTATCTGGAATTACCAAAGGATATTATCTCAACGGAGTGGCTTACACGGCGTCTATGGCCACTACACAGAGTTCAGCGTCGACATTAAAAAAGTTGGCGCTTACACTTTCCTGGAATGAGCCGGACCCCGATTCATCGGGGAACAATCCGGCCCCGCGTAATATGCATATAAAAGATGTCTATCTCAAGTATTAATAGGGCAAGCGGATTTACTTTGATAGAGATAATGGTTGTCATTTCTCTGATGGCACTCCTTCTGGCTGCGGCTGTGCCTTTTTTCAGCTGGGCGCAGGGAGTGGCTTCAAACAGCAATGCAAGCAACCGAGCCATAATTCTCAATTCAGCCAAGTCTCAATATCTATTGGAATATGGTTACGCCGCCCATGCTTCTTTCAATGCCAAGACCAATGCATTGAAATACGGCGCGCTGAACCAATATTTGGGATATGTCGCTTCAACACTGTCCAGTTATATACCAAGCGGATATACCTATAGCCTCAAAAATCTCAATCAAAAGACGGCTGTGACATCGACAAGTGGTGGACCATCCTTGTCTTATTGATGGTCTCAGATGATGTTTATAATGGGCACTGGCTGATGATATGCTTGCATACGGGTCGCATTTGGCCTATCAAGGAATGATGTCTTCAATTACCGTGGTGGTGCCCTGCTATAATGAGGAGGCGGTACTTCCTCAGCTTTTCAAAAGGATAACCAAAACAGCCGCGTCTTGGGAGGTGTCCTGGAAGGTTCTTCTTGTTGACGATGGCTCAACAGATGGTTCCTGGCAGCTTATAAAAGAGCAGAACCTGAGAGATAATCGTTTTTGCGCAGTCAGGTTTAGCCGCAATTTTGGTCACCAACCGGCTATATCGGCCGGTATCTCCTTGGCCAAAGGGGATGCGGTGGTTGTGGTAGATGCAGATCTACAGGATCCGCCGGAGCTGATTGCAGATTTTATCTCGAAGTGGAAAGAAGGCTACCAGGTAGTATATGCTGTGCGTGCCAAAAGAAAAGAGAACTGGATGAAGCGGTTTTCCTACTGGTTCTTCTATAGGTTGATATCCCGGATGGTGGATTTTAAGATGCCTTTGGATGCGGGTGATTTCTGTCTGATGGATAGAGTGGTGATAGAAACGCTCAAACAAATGCCTGAGCGCGAACGTTTTGTGCGGGGACTGAGGGCCTGGGTGGGATACAAACAAATAGGCGTTGTTTATGAAAGGAATGCGCGGGCAGCTGGCAAGTCCAAATATGACTTCAGAAAATTGAATAAACTTGCGCTAAACGGCATTTTATCTTTTTCGGCAGCTCCTTTGCGGTTGACTTCCATGCTGGGTTTTTGGATATCAGGTCTCTCTCTAGTGGGGATCATATTCACCCTGCTACAAAGAATCTTCGGCAATTTCTTTGCGACCTATGGTTGGGGGCCTGTTCCGGGGTATGCCACTATTGTGATGAGCGTACTTTTTATGGGAGGAGTACAGCTGATCTGTATGGGGGTTCAGGGCGAATATTTGGGGAGGCTCTTCGAGGAAGTCAAACACCGCCCGACCTGGATTATTCAGGACCATCTCGGGGACGAACTTGAAATGGCCGAAGGGCCCCACCGGCTATAGATCTATCTCATTGGGACCGTGGAGAATGCCGATCCGGACTTTGATGTCGGAGAGGATAAAAGAATAGTTATCGACATCAGTTTTGCCAGTGGCCAAATCGTTCGAGGTGATATAAATGCGAGTTGCCCCCCGTTTGAGATAGGTGTGAATATAGACAGGGGTTCCTCCATCGGCGACATCAATCTTTCCTTCGGTGATAACTCTGGGTGTCTTGGCATTAAGGGCGGGGATATCCGCGAATTCCTTCAGACACAGAAATCTTTTCAGCGGTGGCTCATAGATATCCAGGGCTGCTGCATCAATGATGGGCTGTTTAAAGAAACATAGGCCGTAGTGCTGATGCAGTACAATAGGCCGGGCGGTCAACTGGATGGTAATGAGATAGCCGGATTCGTGACACACCAAGGTCATGTTTGCAAGAGCCCCGCATTTGTAATAGCCGCTATCATGGGCGTTTTGTTCATAGTGAAAATTGGAATATATTCGGCAAATTTTTGATTCTGCCAGACTCATATCAAGTTTACAGGGGGCAGTCGTGGGTTGCAGTATGCTGTCAGTAAGTAGATTGCGTTTTAAGTTCCCCAGATATTGGTTGGTAATAACATCACTTTCTTCAGACCAAAAATCCTTTCGTTCCTGTTTGCAATATTTGCTAAACAGTGGCGGTATCTTGGCCCGGGGACCTACCTGTTTATAAATGGATATTATAGGAGATAAGCTGCCTAATATAAAGATAGTGCTAAATACGACAATACGCCAAGTTCTTGGCTCCTTGATAATGGACATCAGAACGAATCCCCACATAACAAGACGTGGAACAACTGTTGTTCTAAAAGTAAGATCGTACATAGCTCCTGCGGTAAAGAAGGGGATTACTAAAAGGGCGGCAATTGATATCAATAATTCCCATCTGGAAAAATAGTGAAAACGTATGATGGGTAACCAAATTAGGACTTCCCAAAGCATGGATGGCAGATACACCTGTTGAAACTCTTTTATGTTGCCAAGAAAATAAAGATGATCCGGGCAGATTCTCGACGAGTAGAATACCAGTAAGGGAAAAAGGAAGGCGACCAGAAGACCTGTTCCAACGGCGTTAAATAGATTCTTGAGATTCCCCTTCCATATTGTATGTATAAGGTATATTGCCAATGCGATGGCTATAAAAGGACTCCAAAAGAAGACCAGACATATCCATGCGAGAGCTTTGTTTATATGCTGTTGTTCCAACGCCTGGAGATACAATGATATACTGAGAAAAGCAGCCAAAAAATGATTTGGGGACCAAAGAAATGTCTCTGTCAAAGATACAAAACGTATGGGTTCAGCCCACCATGAATAGGTGGAATTGAGATTAAACAATAACTTATGGGTAGCGATATTCCCCACCAACTCTAGGCCAGATAATCCCCACAGGAGGAAAAGGGTCCAAGCCGGGAGTTTAAAGAATCTGATGAAACAGACAGATCCCAATACGAGTCCCAGAATAGTCCAGACAAAATATGCGAAATCCATGGCTGTGTTACCAAAGAAGTGGCCGATGATGGCCGGGCAGAGATAATAGCCAAAGTAGTAAACCAGGGACGTAACAGTGCCATCGCGGTATTGGAAGGTAACGGGCCATGAGTTATGCGCAAGCGACTCAAAAATAAAGTTATGTTTCAGATAGTCGCTATTTTGCATGGCATATCCGCCCACCCCGCCCACCAGACAGCACACAGTCGAGAAGCACAGAACCAATAGGAGCTCTTTTCTGGAAATATGGACATCATGTCGTTGCCGGAAAACATTGAAGAGACAGCAGACTCCCAAGGCCAGTAGCAATATGTTTAGGGGGGAGACAATCCAGGACCCTAAGAAGATTAATAGAGGGGCTCCCATGTAGAGAGCAATCAAACGTTCAAGCGGCAGGGAGATCATCTGTACGACTAAATCACGCGTCGCCTTGAGGAGTCAATCCATTCAGACGGACTGTTTACATTGAAATGGATGATGTTCCAGATACTATATTTATGATTCTTTTACAGAACCGCATGAAAAGAGTTAAAAAAAGTGGAGAAAAAGCCGAAGTAAGAGGGGATGAGATGGCGGTACTTAATGGCGGTTCTTTTGCTTGAGCACGCAGGGGTGCTGTGGGCCGCTGATTCCGTAGATACGGCTGGAACTGGCGTTTCGCCGATCCCGATGCAGGCCAGTGTGCAAAACACTTCCTTAAGCGAAAGTGCCCAGGAAAATCCCGCCACCGATCCGATGGTCCGGCTGCAACAGACGCAGGAGGAAATCCGGGAGAAAGACGCGTTGATTGCGAGGCTCTCCAATCACCTAGAGAGTGCTTTGACCCGGTTGAATCACAACTCCAGCCCCGTTTCCAGTTCATCTGTCAGCGCCCTTAATGAAGAACGGGCGGAGCTTGAGAGACAGAATAATATTTTAAAAGTAAAGCAAGAAGAACTTCAATCACGGGTGGAAGAGCTGTCGAAGAAATCACAACTGCTGGATTTGGAAAACCGCCAGTTGTATGAAGCGCTGAACGGGCGTCCGGCAGTTGATAAGCACGCAGAGGTGCATACGGCGAGGAATGATACGGACGACAGCAAAGAGAAAGTCGTTTACGAACCGTACATACATTAGTCCTTTTAAACGCCCGCACAAGAGGTCTTACCGATCGTAGTCCGCATATATAGGGGAGTTTTTGGGCTATCAGAACACTCTTTGATGTGAGCAAAAACACTATTCTGGTACTGAAAATCGCCAACTAAAACGGACAAGTAGCAGACTGTGCCCAATAGAAACCGGGCTTTTACACTGTTTTGACAAAAAAGTTGTTAAGTGTATTTAAATTTTCGTGAAAGTGCCGATCTACATGGGTGAACTTAGTTGATCGTGGGCGACTATTACCCACGGCGGAACGCAACCCACGGACGGGATGCGAGTAATCAAGGACGATTATATGTCAATAGTCATAAATACAAACACCGCGGCCTCAGCCGCCGCTATCAACCTGCAGAACTCGGAAACGCAACTGCAGGAGTCGCTCTCACGCCTCTCGAGTGGTTCGAAGATTGTCACTCCGTCGGATGACCCCGGTGGTCTGGCTGTGTCAATGAAGCTGCAGTCTGCCATCAGCACTACGCAGGCTGTCCAGTCCAACGTCGCGAACGCCATTTCGTTCCTCCAAACGCAGGATGGTTCGCTGCAGACAGCGGGGAACATCTTGAATCGTATGTCGCAGCTGGCGACCCTCTATAACGACGTGACCAAGTCTTCTTCAGACAAGGCCAACTACCAGACCGAGTTTGCCCAGCTGCAAGATCAGCTCAAAAGCATCGACGAGGGAACCTTCAATGGTGTCTCGCTCTTTGGTGGTAGCGATTCTACGTTGCAGGTAGCTATCTCTCCCGATGGTTCTCAGACTGTAACCATGAGCAAGCCTTATGTGGCCGATACTTCTGGCGGTAAGACCTACAGTACCATTGAGACCAGTGCCGCAGGATTGGCAACCGGAGGTATCTCGTTGGGGCAGATCACAGACGCTATCCAAGAGATAGCGACTTTTCGAGCTGAAAACGGTGCCTATACCAGCCAGCTTAACTTTGCCAGCCAGATCTTGACGACCAACGCCCAGAATCTGCAGAGCGCCAACAGCCAGATTGCTGACGTTGACGTGGCTTCTGAGTCCACAAACTACGCCAAGTACCAGATTCTGGTGCAGTCCGGCGCTTCAATGTTGGCCCAGGCCAATTCCCAGAGCCAGATCGCTCTGAAACTATTGGGTTCCTAGTAATCTTGCCGCGGCAGCCTTTATGGCTGCCGCGGTGTTTACTTTCTTATTTTGATCCGCCAGTTGCGGATCCTTCTTCCATGAAGGCCGGCTCTAATAAAAGGGGCGTGGCGACTGCCTGTGCCATAGAAGAAGGTTAGTATAGTAATCATTCCACCTGACCTAAGTTCTGGGGCGTCTCTTGCGAGAGACGCCCCTAACTATTTTATACATTGGAGATTTCCGATGCAAATCTTGGAGGAATTTGGAAAATTTCTTAACGAGGGCGGGGTCAATAGGAAGAGTTTTCACAACAACGGGTATTCCGGTGTTCCAATTATGTGGAATCCCCAATGATTAAAAAAAAGTAAAATATATTATGTGCTTAATTTTAATAAAGGATCACCGAACTCTACCCCCAGTTATGTGGTTAGTTGGCTGGTTGCCGGGCCATAATCGGTAGCCCACGCGTCATGGATGACGCAATCTCAATCAAGGAAGATAAATATGTCAATCGTCATAAATACAAACACCGCGGCTTCAGCCGCCGCTATCAATCTGCAGAACTCTGAAGCGAGTTTGCAGAAGTCACTCTCCCGCCTCTCAAGCGGTTCGAAGATTGTTACTCCTTCGGATGACCCCGGTGGTCTTGCCGTGTCGATGAAGCTGCAAGCTTCCATCAACAACACGCAGGCTGTCCAATCCAATGTCGCGAACGCGATCTCGTTCCTCCAGACACAGGACGGCTCGCTGCAGACGGCGGGAAACATCTTGAACCGTATGTCGCAATTGGCGACCCTCTACGACGACGTGACCAAGTCTTCTTCAGACAAGGCCAACTACCAGACTGAGTTTGCCCAGCTGCAAGATCAGCTCAAGAGCATCGACCAGGGAACCTTCAACGGTGTCTCTCTCTTCGGTGCATCGGGTGATACACTCAGTGTTGCCATTTCGGCCGATGGTTCTCAAAAGGTGACCATCACCAAGCCTTATGTGGCCGATACTTCTACCGGCAAGACCTATAACACTGTTGAGACCAGCACCGCGGGATTGGCCTCCGGAGGTATCTCGCTGGGGCAGATCACGGACGCTATTCAAGAGATAGCGACCTTCCGAGCCCAGAACGGTGCCTATACCAGCCAGTTGAACTTCGCCAGCCAGATTCTGACAACCAACGAGCAGAATCTGGAGAGCGCCAACAGCCAGATTGCTGACGTTGACGTGGCTTCTGAGTCCACAAATTACGCCAAGTACCAGATCCTGGTGCAGTCCGGCGCTTCAATGTTGGCCCAGGCCAATTCCCAGAGCCAGATTGCTCTGAAACTCATCGGAAGCTAAGCTCAGTTGAGTTAAGTCTATTCCGCCTAACCTAAGTTCGGGAGGGGTGTTCGAGAGGACACCCCTCCTATTTTTTTGAATGACACTGGGCAGGTTTTGCGTTTGACGGTTCTTTATACCCCTGACATCTTGAAGGTAAGAACAATGGGCGACTTCCATACAAAGAAATCTTTTCAGGGAGCAGATAGTTGTATCCTGATTGGGCGCGCGCAGGGAGATCATATGCGCGAGATTGGGCCGATGGAGCGCCTGTTGTGGATAGTGGATGATGAAGGAGCTGTCGATGTATCGAAACGGATATTTTCAGGCTGCAAGTATTGGGAACGTCTGCCTGTCACAAAAGATGTGAATTGGCGCGAGATCTTGGGGACTTTCTTGATTAAGACGCCCAGGCTTATGCCTTCCTTGTATATCACAAAGCAGATTCCAACGAAGTTCCAAGACCACTATGCGACAATGATTGAGGGCGTGGTTTCGCTCTTGGAGGAAGAGTACCGTATACGCGTAACAAGACAGCAGGACGCCTTTGCGTGGCAGTCTAATCTCATCAATAATATGACGGAGTATATGAGCCGTCGTTTGCCAAATAACTGGAAAGGTGCCTTATCCGGGATTCCTGCTTTTGTCTGTGGTGCTGGGCCATCATTCTCTGTGTCCGCACCGGAATTGGCTCGCTTGGCTGACAGGGGAGTAATATTTGCCGGGGACTCTTCGCTTAAGGCTCTTTCAAACATGGGGGTCCGAGCCGATTTCATGGTTTCCGTAGATGTGGCCAAAACAGCGGCGAAATGTTTGCCTCCGGGTGTGATGGTCCCCGGCCGGGCCATTTTAACGGCCATCAGTCCTCCAGATTGGTCAGATGTTCTGCCACGTCCAACTCGGTACTATTTGTCAGGAAATCAGTTGACGCTGGATTGGCTGGCGGCTCAGGGGGTCTCTAAAACGGCAAGCTCGGTATGCGATAACTGTGGCGCGACTGCCATAGAGCTGGCCTATTTCATGGGCTGTTCACCAATTTATATTCTGGGGATGGATCTCTCACTAAGCACGTCAGCCACCAGTCAGGGTTCTGTGCAGCGTCATCATGGTGAGGTGGATGCAAATACGTATGCCAATTCCGGTTTTAACGCGCAGCAGGAATTTCCCATGGTTCCCGGGAATTTCGAAGCAGAGATTCCCACCCATGTCATAGGAGATTGGCGCGCCTTGGATCAGAGAATAGCCTCCTATCCGACTGGGAGAGTAATAGTTGTCTCCGATCGTGGTGCCAGATTGCGTAATACAACGGTATTGCGTCCGGGGGAATTTGTCCTGCATAGCCCCCCGATAGATAAGGAATCGTTGCTGGCAAAACTACCTGTTCCGCAGGGTATTTCTTCGGACAGGGACCAGCAGATTGCAAACAAGATTCTGCGATTTGGGGAAGCGCTGCGGGCTATGATGCCTCATCTGGCGGCCCTGGCTAAAACCGGAAACTTGCAGGAAGTTATCCAGAGACTAAGACATATATTTTCAGATTCTGCCAATGGAATGATGTTGGGAGCATACTCGCTTAAAATTATGCCATATCTTTTCCCGCCGATAGAGACCAGGCTGACTTTTTGGGATACGTGTTTGATGGAGTTGGAGCAGCTGGCTGACTCATACATACAACAGTCAAATGTTCTGCGGGGAAACCTTGAAGCATCTAAGACATTGCACTCTTAGCGGGTGGGAGAATTGTATTTTAATAGTGATTTTACAGGAAACTCATACACGCGTGTTAATATACTATATGTTATCCGATTAATATAACTGCATTACCAACGGCTCCAGGGATGAAACCGCTCAAATCAAGGATGATATATGTCGATTGCTATTAATACAAATACAGCCGCCTCCGCAGCCGCAATCAATTTGCAAAACAGCGAATATAGCCTTGAGAAATCGCTTTCACGGCTTTCCAGCGGTTCAAAGATTGTGGCTCCTTCGGACGATCCTGGAGGTCTGGCAGTCTCGATGAAACTGGCCGCCGAGGTGAACAGCACGCAGGCCGTCCAGTCAAACGTGGCAAATGCCATTTCGTTTCTCCAAACGCAGGATGGCTCACTCCAGACGGCAGGCAACATCCTGAATCGTATGTCGCAATTGGCGACCCTCTACAATGACGTGACTAAATCTTCCTCAGACAAAACCAACTATCAGACTGAATTTGCCCAGCTCCAACAGCAGCTGAGTAGTATTGATGCAGGGAACTTCAACGGTGTTTCACTCTTTGGTTCCAGCCACTCGTCAAGCCTGATAGTTACCACTTCCGCAGATGGGACCCAGAAGGTTACCATTACAAAGCCATATCTTGCTTCTGCCGATACCGGCCAGACGTATAGGACCGTTGAGACTAGCACAGCGGGGTTGGCCACGGGGGGTATCTCACTGGGGCAGATTACAGACGCCATCCAAGAAATAGCGACCTTCCGAGCCCAGAACGGTGCTTACACCAGTCAGTTGAATTTTGCCAGCCAGATCCTGACGACGAATGCCCAGAATCTGCAAGCGGCAAATAGCCAGATAGCTGATGTTGACGTGGCTTCAGAGTCCACAAACTATGCCAAGTACCAGATTTTGGTACAAACCGGCGCCACGATGTTGGCCCAAGCCAATTCCCAAAGCCAGGTAGCCCTCAAGCTGTTGTTATAGCGATTGCTGATATATATGCCTATTATATAATTGACAAGAGTGCCTTAAGTCTGAAAAGGATCAGTCGAAATATAGAAACAAGGGTCTAGTGTTTCTGAACACGAGCCCGCCAAGGAATGGCGGGAAGGCCAGTCAAGGAAGATATATGTCAATCGTCATAAATACAAATACGGCTGCGTCGGCCGCAGCGATCAATCTGCAGAACAGTGAAACTGCCCTGCAAAAATCACTCGCCCGCCTTTCAAGCGGTTCCAAGATCGTTACCCCCTCGGATGACCCCGGTGGTCTTGCCGTGTCGATGAAGCTGCAAGCTTCCATCAGTAGTACGCAGGCAGTCCAGTCGAATGTAGCCAACGCCATTTCTTTTCTCCAGACGCAGGATGGTTCACTCCAGACGGCAGGCAACATCCTGAACCGTATGTCACAGTTGGCAACCCTCTACAACGACGTGACCAAGTCTTCTTCAGATAAAGCCAATTATGAGACTGAATTTAAACAATTACAGGGTCAGCTGAATAGTATTACGCAGAGCGACTTTAACGGTGTCTCTCTGTTTGCTATACCGGCCGGCACGCTGTCAGTTGCGATCTCTGCCGATGGAAGTCAAAAGGTGGACATTGCAAAACCAGCTATCGACGACCCCTCCACCAATTTCTATAAAGTAGGTGGTGAACTGATGCCAGGGGAGTCCACGGACAACATTGCGAATGGTTTGGGCAACGGTATTTCCTTGGGGACAATCACGTCTGCCATTCAGGAAATCGCCACCTTGCGTGCTCAAAACGGTGCATATACCAGCCAACTGAATTTCGCCACCGAGATCCTGACGACCAACGAGCAGAATCTGGAGAGTGCCAACAGTCAGATTGCCGATGTCGATGTGGCTTCCGAGTCCACAAACTACGCCAAGTACCAGATCCTGGTGCAGTCCGGTGCCTCGATGCTGGCACAGGCCAACTCCCAAAGCCAAATAGCGCTCAAGCTGATCGGCGGATAGTGGGATGCTTGCGAGGATCGGCTTGCCAAAAGGCCTTGAATAGGAGAAGCTGGCGTCTATGACTCCTGTTGTTCTGATTATCCGCGATGGTTGGGGAGAAAATCCGCATCCGTCCCACGACCAATTCAATGCCGTTAGACTTGGCAATATCCCATTTTCGCACGAACTCAGCAGAGATTGCCCGCGCACAATGCTGCGCACGAGTGGACTTGACGTGGGATTACCCGTGGATGTCATGGGCAACAGCGAGGTGGGCCACCAGAATATTGGCGCCGGGCGCATTGTGGATCAGGAGATTGTGCGGATCAACAAGGCTCTCCGTTCTGAGTATTTCAAAAACAACGAAGTCCTTCTAAAGGCTTTTGAACGAACCCGGCTGGGCGGCGCGCTGCATCTAATGGGGCTGACTTCGGAAATCGGCGTTCACGGGCTTATCAGCCACATGGAGGGACTTATAAAGATAGCCAAGGACGCGGGAGTCGGGGAAGTTTTCGTTCACTGCTTTATGGACGGACGTGACAGCCCTCCGACCTCCGGTAAGGGATATGTGGAAGGCATTGAGAAGAACCTCAGGACAATAGGCCTTGGCAAGATCGCAACAGTTTCCGGACGCTACTGGGCAATGGATCGCGACAAGCGATGGGACCGTGTGCAACCAGCCTACGATGTGATGACCAATCGCAGGGTCACGAAGACGGCCAAGAGCGCACTAGAAGCCGTGGAGGAGTACTACCATAATCCTCTGGGGGAGACCCAGAAGGGGGATGAGTTTATCTACCCGACGCAGATTGTTGACAAAAACGGCAGCCCGGTGGGAATCGTCAAAGATGGCGACTCGGTGATCTTTTACAACTATCGCGGCGATCGTCCGCGAGAGATAACAAGAGCTTTCATAGATGAGACGTTTACTAATTTTGATCGTGGCAGAAAGCTGGATCTCTTTTATGCCACAATGACCGAATATGAAAAAGGGCTGTGTCCCAATATCATTTTTTCCAAGCCCGAACCTATGAAAAATATATTGGGAGAAGTAATCAGCAAGGCGGGGCTTAAGCAGTTCCGTTGTGCCGAGACGGAGAAGTATCCACACGTGACCTTTTTCTTCAATGATTATCGCGAAGAGCCCTTTCCGGGCGAGGACCGTGAACTAATCCAAAGTCCCAGGGAGGTGAAGACGTACGATCAAAAGCCGGAGATGTCTGCGTCTGGTGTGGCCGAAGCGACGGCCAAAGCCATACTGAGCGGAAAATACGCGCTGGTCATCATTAATTTTGCCAATGGCGACATGGTAGGGCATACGGGATCGTTGTCGGCGGCTATGGCCGCCGCCGAGGCGGTGGACATGGGTCTCCAGAAGATCTTGGCAGCCGTTGACGCGATAAAAGGCAAGGCGCTTATCATAGCCGACCATGGAAACTGCGAGCAGATGTACGATGTGGTAAATAAAAGTCCGCATACCTCGCATACCGTTTTTGACGTGGAAGCACTCCTGTATGGGGCCAATGACTACTTTTTGGATCCCATAGGAGGACGTCTGGCCGATGTGGCCCCGACCGTTCTACAGCTGATGGGGCTTGCCCAGCCGATGGAAATGACTGGAAAGTCGCTTCTTGTCAGGCAGTAATATTACGTAGAGCCTGGCTTGCGGTTACCGTCGAGAATAGTGCCGGATGCCTTTGGACGTGGATGTTTTGCGACGCCATATCCCTCGATGAGGAATATTTGATGCTCTCTGATAGAGTCCTCTTAAAAAGATGGCAGGAATGCCGTTTATAGGATTCTATGTTCCCCGCAAAAACCTTTGAGAAGAATACCTCCGCTTCCCGGCTCCTCGTTCGCGCACAGGCGGAGATTCGTCTCCCCAATGGTGCTGATAGTTCCAATGCTTTCTCTTCGCAGGCCATAGAGGCCTTGATTCAACTGGGCTACCCCATCGGGCGTTACCTGCACGCGCTAGGCGCCTCTGATGACAGTTTGGATGACCTACCTAGGATCTATGCGCGAATGAGAGTGAGTTTTTACCAAAACCGCGAAGAGTTTCTGCGTTTAAAAGTCGTTCTGTTCTCGCGGTTGGCAAAACTTGATATTGAACAATTACGGGTGATGGCCCGGCATGCCCAGCAGTTTTCTCCGCTGTGGACGACGAAAGAGTATGCCTCTCCCTCCATAGAGGAGTTGCGTAAATACATATAACATCCGATTGTACAAGGGGATATTGTTTTATACCTCTTTATACTGGGGAGCAAAGAGCCGTTCATGACCTAGATATTGTGTCGGAATCAAACGCCAGTGGCTCTTTTTATCAGAAGCTTTCCAACTATCCGCCGATGACGGCTGAGAGAAGGGAGGAACTTCTGAAGAGTTTTTATGCCAAACAGCAGCAAATCATTGATGCGCTTTTGGAATACATGGTTCCGTTGTACCGTTATTTTGCCCACGAGCTGGAGCTGCATGGCACCGAGAGTGACGCTGAAGAGGCCTTGGAAGATTCGGCAAAACGTGTTTCAAGATTGAAAGGCCTGCAGTTACGACAGATAGCCCGCATATTGATGGAATTCAGGCAGGCCTTTGAGCATTCCGAAAAGGAGCCGATGCGGATTATCAAGACCCAACTACGGGAATTGATGACGGGGTTTGACTATGCCCTGCTATCGGCCATTGCAGCGTACGCTACCAATGGCCCCAAGCAGGTCTTTCTTCTGAAGGAAAGAGAAACGGTTACGCTTATCAAAAAAATAGCCGGGCTGATATCGGCTGCCGATTTGGACAGGGAAACGCTCTTCAAAGGCAACTGGCGATTGGTGGCCGAGATTGCGAGGCGTTTCCAGTCGTTTCATTGCAAGCTGGATCTTGACGAGCTGGTGCAGGAAGGCAACACGGGGTTGCTTGCTGCCATAGATAAATTTAATCCGTGTCTGAACAATCAGTTGTCAACCTTGGCGGCCAGCTGGATACAGGCCAAGATCCGCCGCGCCTTGGACAACCTTTCCGAAACCATCAGGACTCCCGTGTACAAACGCCAGCGCAAGAAGATTGTACAGAGAGCGGAGATGGAGATTCTGCAGGCACAGGAAGATAACAAGGATAAAACACAGCGGATTCCGCAGCAGATCATGACTTCGACGGAAAAGCTTTTTGGGCGCAGTGTGGACGATGAGACGATCGCCAGTAGAACCGGTTTGAGTGTGGAGGAAGTCCAGGAACTCCGCCGCCTGTACCCGGAGACAGTCTCGATACACGCCTCCATCGGGGGCGACTCCGATCAGGATGGGCAGGAGAGAGGGGATTTGATCGCTGACAAAAGTCACGAGGAGGATGTTCCTTCAGACGAGAAGGCTGATAGAAAGGTTTTTTTTGATCTTCTGGGCAAACTGGTGGAAGAGTTACCGCTTGTTCATCAAGTGGTTCTGTCGGGTTTGAACGGTCTTCCTATCCGCAAGGCATCTTTGCGGCGGCTTGTTCATGAGAAGATAGGTGACTTGCAGCGACACGCCGACACCATGGGAAAGGGAGGATTGGCCATTATGGGTAAAGCGAAAGTACAGATTTTCAAATAGGGTTTATATCTTGCCTGGGATGGTAGTTCTCATGTAGAATAGGCATATGGCGGATGAAAAGGCGCAGGAAAAAAGCTCAGAGATGCCGGAGGCATACTGGCTCGGCCCGATAAAGAGCTTTTTTCTCTTTCATATTCTGGATAGCGGTCTTTTTTGGGGAGGGATTGTTTTGATATGCCTTTTCCAGAGTGAAGTGTTTGCCTCGCACGTCTATACTTGGCTCTCTATAGTGCCGTTTGTGGCGGGCTTATTTCAGAGTATATACGAGTGGGGTACCACGCATTACCTGGGGATGTTGGGTGTCCTGATGGTTTTGTTAAGCATCTCAAGAAGCTATATTGGGCTGCAGACCACGCGCTTTGTCATAGAGGATGGCATCCTTATTGTTACCCGTGGCAAATTCTCCTGGAATCCATTTTGTTTTTTTCAAAGAACGGATCATACCGTGGCCTTGAATCTGATTTATGATGTGGATGTCAAAAAGACCATCTTTCAGTATGTCTTTGGTGGAGGGGATGTCTTTGTGCGCACTGCCAGCAATGACATTTTCCATCTGGAATTTGTTGAGGACGTGCACAAGTTGCGCGCGTATCTGCTCGAACATAGCGGCATCAAGAACAAACCCGTGATCGGGGTATACTAGAGTATTTACGGATAAGCTCTTGATCAATTTTGTCCGTATCCATAGACGGTTGCCTATGCCGCGTCTGAAAAACAAGCCTATAGAACTGGATGAAAGCCGTTTTATCGATTGGCTTCTGGAAGTCTATTATTACAAGATGCTCGACCAGGGTATGTTGGTCGACAAGACCCTGTTGATGCTCTCAGCGCGTTCCCCGCAGGCTACAGCTTTGTTCCTGGAGCAGGTGCGCTCTCAACTGGTCAAATTCAATCTGAGTTTTCCTCTTTCAAAGATACCGGAACTTTATCAGCAGGCTTTGCGCGAGAGCAGCACCCGGCCGCAGCAGATCAAGGTCGATACCTCTCATCTGGCATTTTTTGACAAGCTGCCGACGGCCAGCACAGACACAAAGAAACCCCAGTAGCCAAGAAAATTTATTGCTCCGTATTTCGTCCGGCTCTGTTCGACATATCTGCTTCTTTTGTCAATCCGGTATCATCGGGTATGTGGGCTGACAAGCCCTGAGCAAGTCCCGCGACTGCGGGACAGTCGAAGGGCGACATATTGCAGCCGTGGGCGTATTGCCCTAAGTCCACGGCTTGGTATGCCACGGAGCCTATCACGGCTTCAGCTTTTGTCCCCGTATTTATACCCTCGTCTTCTCTGCGTTCTTCCCACCCCTTGCCTCAACCTTTACGCTATCTACGTTAGAGGGAGCCGATTGCTCGTAGGCCATAAGGGTGCGCAGGCTCTCCAAAAGTATTTTTTCAGCGGCTCGACGAGAAGCTGAGAGCTGGTTGCGACTGACGCACGCCATATATTGGTCAACAGCGTTATACAGATCTGCGGCAGCCTGGTGGGCAGAAGCCGGTACGGGGCGCAGTTCAAAGCTGGCTATGGTAGAAGGAAGGACCCGCTCAATAATGGAGCGCAACTGAGTCTCTTTTGTCATAATGAATGCATTATAGCATATAAGGTTCCTCACATGGGTAAAAAAATGTAAAAAAGTAAAAAAGAGGCATAGTCTTCTCTTTAACTAGCTGTAAATAGGACGTTTGTGAAGCGATGGAACAGGCCAAGACGAGTATACAAGGAGCTGACCAATGGGAGTTTACGCGCATTGACGCCAATCTTATCAAGGTCGACGCAGCTGACATATGGCGCGAGATTAATCTGGGTAACTTGGAATCTCTGAAGGCAAGTATTGCATGGCGGGAGAAAAGAATGAAGGGTTCGGGACTTCTGATACCATTGCTTGTTACCAAGATGGATGGAGTGCCCTATTACAAGTTGGAAGATGGATTCAGAAGACTGAGTGCCATACAGTCGTTGATGATGGAAGGGATGACCTTTGAGAATGTGCCAGTCAGAATATTGCCGGTTTCTCTTTCGATGAGCGAGAAACTTATGCTCGCGATACATTCTTCGCAGCCACCAACTCCTCTCGAAGAGGGGCGCATACTCGCAAGGCTTGAGAAGCAGGGCTTAAGCCTAGATAGACTGGCAATACTGACCAATAGATCGGTGGAACTGCTGCGGAAGCGGGTATTATTGGTAAAATTAACGGGGTCTCTGGCGCGCGCCCTTGCAGATAAGACGATCTCCGCGGAGGACATTGAAAAACAGCTGAATACTACCGAGCCGCTCTTGTTGCAACAGCAAAAATTGGAGAAAAGCATGGGGAAGTTTTTGGATAAACACCCCGGCGCGATGCCCTCCAAAAAGCCTCTTGGGCCGACGCTTGGCAGGAAGGGGATGGGGAACAATAAAAGTGCCACCAGTTGGATGCCAAAAGCCCTTGATCCCATGTTTTATTATGTCTCCATAGATGGTTTGTATGAATGGATGGGTGGCACGCGGGCTGCCAGCCACGGATACTCGCCTGCCGTCGTGGAGACTGTACGGCTGCTCTTGAAATATTGCGGAGGGGGCATGAATTTGCAGGAAACGGCAGAAAAATTAAAAAAGCTGTAGTATGTCACAGTCACAGATAGTTGCCAATCTCTCGGATGAGTCGCGCCAGACGCTGCTCAAGGACACACAGCGTGCCCGGGCCTATGGGGAAAAATTGGAGAGTTGGCCGGCGGAAGGGCTTATGGCTTCTCTATGCGAAGCCCTACAGATTCCCTTTGTGGATTTGGGCATCGAAATGGTGGATACTTCCGACTTTGAAACGGTCAAAAAGAAGGCAGTGGAGTGGAGATTTCTCCCCCTGTATTCTTCGGGGCTGCTCCTTATCGCGGCTGTGACTGAACCGTGGAATGAAATGAGGCTGCGCGAGTTGCGCAAGGCATATGAGAAAGAGGTACACTTTGTCGGAGTGACCGAAGAGGCGTTGGATCGCGTCACGGCGCTGCTCATGTCCACGGAGAGTATGCCAGTAGTTACCCCCCCACCGCCTCCGATGTCCATCATTACCAACCATCCATTCGAGACATGGGATGTGCGTGAGAATGACTATCGTGATCTGATCCGCAGGATGGTGGAAAGGGCATACCGTATGCAGGTCTCAGATGTCATATTGGATCCGATGCTGGATCGGTTGTCGTGCCGCTTTCGCGTGCACGGTACGTTGGAGGTAATGCCTCCCATTGAGAAGAAGCACGTCAATGCCGTTATCATGGAGATCAAGCTCCTGGCGCATATACCCACGAGCGATGTCAGCCGCTTCAAGTCGGGAAGAGCCTCCATGATCCTGAGTGACGGCGTGCCTCTGGATTTGCGTGTGGAAGTGCAGCCTACGCACCACGGCGAGGGTGTCATCATGCGTCTTCTGGATCCGGGATTCATGAAGAGGTTTGCGGCCAGTCTTCCCTTTACCGGTGAGCAGTTCAGGATTGCCGACTACTGTTTGAACCGCACGAGAGGACTGATCCTGGTTACCGGTCCCACCGGCTCCGGCAAAACGACAACATTGTATTCCTGTCTGACTTACATCGATTATCGTTCCAAAAACGTCAGGACGCTGGAAAACCCCGTGGAGTATGCGATTGACGGTATTGTGCAAAGTCAGGTGGGAGGGCAAGACGGCGAAGCCCCCGTGACCTTCCTGGACGGATTACGCTCCCATATGCGTGCCGACCCTGATGTGATTCTGGTGGGAGAGATTCGAGACGAGTCCACGGCTATCACGGCAATGAGAGCGGCGCTGACTGGCCACTTGATTCTCTCCACGCTCCATACCAATGACTCCATCGACTCCTTGAATCGTCTGATTGACCTGGGTGTGTCGCCTTATCTGATCAAGTCAACCTTGCTTCTGGTGGTGGCCCAGAGACTCATTCCAAAGCTCTGCAAGCACTGTCGTCAGACAATTGATACCCCGGAGAAGGTCATCAAGCATTTTAAATATTATGGCGAAGATGCTCCCCAGAAGATGTATGTCAAAGGGGGATGTCCCGAGTGTTTTCATACGGGGGTATCCGGCCGCCTTCCGATATTTGAGTTTTTCTTCCCGTCTCCCACGATGCGCGATATTATCAAGCCCGGGTTCATTGAGAGCGACTTACGCAAGGCCTGGCGGGCAGAAGGGGGCAAGAACCTGGTTCACGGGGCTTTGGGGCTTATTACCAATGGTACCACCTCTTACGAAGAGCTGGAAATGCACGAGACGGAATACGTAACGTAGGCTGTTGGCGCAGCCTTGTGGTCTATGGTGTCTGCCTTTTGCAAAACAGGTTTTTCTCACTAGGCAAAATAACACTTAAGAGAGACCCCTTTATTGCCGTTTTGAGCCTTACTATGAGGATCCATCTATACGCGTTACTTCTCCTAGGTACGCTTTGCAGCCTGAGGGCCGTCCCAGCGATACAGGATGCCACTGCCGCCGGAGACGATTCCCTGCCGCCGGTTCCGTTCATCATAGGGGGCGACGATGTTGTTTCGCCCGCCCAGTCCGGGCAGTCAGGGCCTTTAGTTTTGCCGGAAGGCGGTAAATCTGCCACTGCTGCCACCGCCAGCTCCAATACGACCGATCAGGCTGTGCCTGACACTGCCGCCAAACCCGCTATTGTATCCGACAAAGCTGCTGTTAAGAGCGCAGGTGATGATCTGGTGTTGGAAGATTCTACATCGGATTTGCCCAGCTCTTCCAATGCAGAAACATCCGCAAAGCTCGCCGAGGCGGCTTCCCAAAATACAACCGCGGCCATTCCACCAACTGTAGCCACTCCAGTGGCCCCCACGCCTGTTGCCAATAAGCCTGTCACAGTCGTCCAGAACAACACGCCTGCTACAGATCAGAATCACGCGTCCACCGCTCTTTCGGCCGACGATCTTGATGGCCCCATGCCACTTCTGTTGCCTCCTTCTTCCGAAGAAGTTTCCAAAAAAAGCGTATCGATTCCCGCTACGACTTCCCAAACTGTCGCCGCCGCGAATATTCCGGTCGCAACCCGGGTTACAGCTACTTCCGAACCAGTAGTTGCCGTCCCGCCGCCAACGCTGCCCTCTGAGCCAGTTGTAACTGCTCCTGCCACGCCTGCAGTGACAGCTCCCGTTGTGACAAGGATAGAGACTCCCATACCGGAGGTTCCTAATACCTCCGGCATGACGATAGTACCGGTGGCAGCCGCCCCCACGTCTGTCCAGGCGCCAGTCACGCAAACAGTGGCCCTGCCAGCCGTGCCTACGCCTCCAGCCCCGCCCAAGACTCCGACCACTGTCGGGGCTGACGGAGTGTCCCAAGTAAAGGGAGTGGAGCATTTTGTTGGGCGCAACAATCAAATTTTACCCCCGGTACAGATGTCATCTGCCGTTGCCGTTGTCGGCGAGGAGATGCCGGAGCTGCACGTCAGTCAGATTCCCCTGGAGGACTTGTTGGCTTACCTGAAGGACTATACGCCGTTGCGTTTTAGCTATCAACTCTCAGGTCCCATGTATGTAAGTATGGATCTAAAGGCCCACTCTGTGGATGATGTCATGAATTATCTGATGTCCCATTACCCTGTGGATATTTCCACCGACGGCAACACCATATTTGTCCGTCCTGCTGTTGCCAAGGTTGTGGGACAGGCCACCCTGCCTTTCCAGTCCCGTGCCGCCTCCCGGACTACCCTGCCGGTGCGCGCCGCCGATGGTTCGATGACCGTAATGCCTGCGGCTCCCGCTGGCAGCTATCTATACAGATGCCCGCCTACCTGCGTACCGCAGTCCGCGAGTACTGTCGAAGACAGCTGGAACCAGGTTCGCGTCAAAGCCAGATTGGCTGAGCTTGAAAAAGAACGCATGAAACTGGTCGCAGAACATGAGAAGATACAGGAACAGATACACAGCTGCAATATGAGTGGCGACGAGGATAACCCATCAATTCTCTCCGAATTGCCGGATTTGGTGACACATTAAACCGTTCCTTTACCCAAGAGCCTCCGGTTTGCCGGGGGCTTTTTATATCTCTTATCGGCTCATGCCGCCCAGGCTCTTAAGTCCCGAAGCGGGCCTGCCGAGGCTGTAGGCGCTTAACCCCACCTTGTGGCCGCCGAGCTTTACGGAAAGCGATCCAGGGGGCGATGGGCTCTTCCTTTCGGGAGTGGAGGGTCTGCTGACCGTGCCGCCGGCTATCCACACGATACTGGCCGGTACCATGTTGAGGGGACGCGGCTCAAGTTTCTTGGAAATTCTGGGTTTTGGTTTTGGGAGCTCGGGTGGCTTCTCCGCCTCGAGCTTCTTCATCTCTTTATTTTCGTCACCGCCACCACCAGCCGAGGCCTTCTTCTCCTCTTTTTTTTCGCTGGTTTGAAGCAGCTCGACGCCAAGTAGAGTCCAGCGGCTTATTCCGTAAAATTCGCGATAGAAAGCAAAGCGTGGCTCCATCTCTGCTGGGACAAGTACTCCGCCGTCGGCTTCCAGTCTGGGCGATAATTTTGCGGTCTCGCATTCCTTGATAAAGTTGCACAGTCCTTCGCGCATCTTGGGCTTTTCCAAATCAAAGACAATGGCCTTCGCCCCGCTGTCGGGATTCAGACGCAGGAGTTCTTCCACCGCGTTGGGCCGGATGACCCGCTCTATAGTCAATATTCCTGGAATGTAGGGCACGCGAATATGATATTCAAATCTACATTATGAGTAAATGCAAATTGCGCGGACGAGTCCTTATTTCTTTCCCGCGATTATTCGTTTGAGTACAAAGATTCTCGCGAGCAGTCCGACAATTCCAAGTATGATGGTTGCTATACTGAAAAAGTATTTGAATTGTGTGGGAATATTGAAGGGTACGTTGAGAATCAGAGCGCCGTATCCAATCAGAGCCAGAAATGCCAGGGAGCGCAGGTTGAGGAGCAGGAATAGAGTGGCCAAGAAGATGGCAACCTGGGCATAGGCCAGGTGCAGCTGGCTGATGCCTTGAAGCAGATATTGCTGATAGGTCTGGGCAAAGGCCTGCGCTTCCGGGCCGAGAGCGGCCTGGGAGGACTCCTGCGCGAAGAGGCCGCAGGAGGCCATTATCAAACCCAAAACAATAAGTGCTTTTCTCATAAGGGACTATTCCTGATTCTGCATATAGATCTTGATGGGGCGGTCGGTGAGCATCTCTTCGGGGCTGACTCTCAGATGGGACATCTGTGGCTGGCTGGGTTGCACGACCGTTACGGGTTGCACGAGGGCCGTTGCCGGAGAGAGCTGATTGGGAGAATAATAGGGAGTGCCGCCGTTTTGATAATAATATCCCGTCTGTACCTGGGGAAGCCCTTCTATCGGGTAAGCGCCGAAAGCGGGCTTGGGGGCATCGGTGTTTGTCATTGTCGGATAGTTGTTGGCATTACGCAGGCTGACAATGAAGGCTTTTAGGCGGCTGTCATTGTATACTCCCTGTCTCTCTCCGTCGGAGAGCTGGTCCCAGGTCTTGGGCAGAAAACTGTAATAACCCAGCACCGAGCTGTAACCGAGCTGTCTGCCCGGAGGACAGTTGGCGGGATCGGCAATGGCAACCACGTCGGTTTTCCAAGCGGGATTATCTTTGGCAAAGGTGGCGATGAAGGCATTAAGGACGCTGATGGCGTCTCCGGTAGGGGTAGCGATGGCGCTCCCGATGAAGAGGGTAACCAGCGCTAGGATACTTAGGGCTTTCTTCATAGTGAGTGGTTAAACGGACAAAAAGTGTGGGGGATTTACAATTATTTTGGGGTTAATCTGTAGGCGCCACATATTGCCCAGTAATCACTGTTATTATCACTGTTTAACAGTGATTACTGGGTTAATTGGTGTTATTTTCATTGGAGGTGGTTTCTGGTGCTGAAGTCACGTCCTTTTCTTCGGTCTCCTGGACGATCTGGTGATTGATGATAACAGGTACCCTTCCGCACGCGCGGTTGAGAAGAATCTCACAGGCTTTAAGGTTGTTGGTGCCAAAACCAAGAGCTGTTTGAAACACTTTTTCAAGAATAGCCTGTTTGCGCGTACCCCCGCCGTAGTCTTCATCTTCATCCATAGGGATCTCTATGAACTCCTGGATGTCTTTGTCTATCGGCGGGCGTCCAGCGGGATTGCCTGAGCGGCCTTTGGGCCACGGGGTGAGATTTGCGAGGCTGTTTGCGTTTTGTGCCATAAACTCTTTTTGTGTTCGGGGGTATTATATCAGGGTTTTGGGGAGGGGGGGTCGGAGCAAGACTCTCTGGACAGGCAAGACAAACACAGACTGAAACTGTGGACAGGGTGGACAGGCACGGAAGCAGACATATCGGACAAAGTGGACAGCGCGGACGAGATATGGAGCAATCACGGGGGTATGGGGAAAATCCCCGAATAAAAGAAGAGCCGTGCCGGAAGATAAAAGAAGCGAAAGAGACACAAGCGGCGAAGAGTCCGACAGTGAAGTCTAAAGATGGAGTCTTACGCTTTCTTCTCTTCCGTCTTGTTAGCGCCTGGTATCTTTAGCGGCTTGGGTGGCGGGAGCTTCTTGACGTAATCCTGGGTGCGCTCCCACCACTGTTTGAGGTGCGGAATAAGCGGGCTGGCCGGATTCTTCTGAGTGAGCTTGTCCACAACCCCCCCCGTGTAAGCCAGATCCTTGTAACGTTCCGACTCCACAATGTACTCGGTCAGCCAATCCGGAGCACCCATCATCGTCTCGATAAGCCCTTCCTCATCATCAAGGAACCCATCGGTGATAAAGTGATACGCCCAGCGGGGGGTAAGACCTCTCAACCCAAAATATTTAAACTCAATGTTTCTCTCGTAGAAATGCCGGGAGGACAGGTACGCGTACATCGGAGCCGTGGAGAGGATTTCCACGAAGTCCATCGTATCGGCGTCGGGAGTGAAATACAGGTGCAGGTAGGCCGCACCCGGATGCTTGTCTTTTTGGGTTTTGGCCAGTTGCATACACTGCGCGAGGATCTTTTCATCCTGGGTGTCTCCCCACGTCCGCAGGGCCCAGAAGGGATCCTTCATCAGATAGGCCAGATAGTTTTCGAAAGAGTCCCGCAGCGCGAACTTCTGTTCACGGGAGGCCTTTAACAGGTAGTAAAGCGCCTCTCCAGATGAGAGCACAGTTGGCTCCAGCGCCTCGGTAAATGCGCCATAGTTGGTAAGGAGTACCCTCAGGGCTGCCATGGGATCGGCTTTGACCGCGGAGAGCAGGGTGGAATTCTGCAGAACCCGTGGAGCCAGCGCGGCAGCTATTTCCGGAAACTGTCCGAAGACGGCTCCAGGAGCGATTGCCGTCGTGCTCTTGCCGTCCAAGACTTCCGCTATGCTCTTTAAATGGAATCTCGCGGCGCGCTCGTAGAGTCTGGCATCGGGAGGCGATACGAAATCAAAGATGGACAAGGCTTTATTCTTTATAATCATTTTCCTTCCTCCTCTTTTTTGTCGTTATCTTCATCTGTTTCTGGCTTCAGGTCTTTGAGGAGGGAGAGCGTGTCCAAGTCCGGTGCCGGACCATCCTTCTTGTTGATGGCTTTGACAAAGCTTCTGGCATTGATGCGCTGTTCTTCCTTCATGGAGAGATCACGGTTTTTCTCGAAACTGGCCGTGGCATCCTGGGGAATGGAGATGGTGCCGCCGGTTGCCAAAGCGTAGCTGGGGTTTCCCCCCTGCATACCTTTGGGGCCGATGGCCGCGCGTTCAAGGGCCAGGGCCGGGTCTCCCACGTGCTGCATCTCTTCTTCGCTGCGCATGGCCAAGTAGTCTGTCGGATTGACGGGAGGCACGAAGTTGGCTCCAGCCAGAGCCGCGTTGACGGCCTCCTGCGGGTTCTCCCGATAGTTCTGCATGGCTGCCTGGAGCTGTCTGGGAGTGACAGCGTCGGCGGAGAAATTTTTGTCCACAAGGGGAATGGGCAGGGGAGACGGGATGGAGGGTTTGGCTGCCACGCTTTTGTCCGGAGCCGCGGGGTGGCTGCCGACCACGGGAGTGGACATCGGAGCCGCCGTGATGGGAGCGGCGGTTGCGGTCTGGGAGGGCTGTGCCGTGACGGGAGGCACTGGTACGACCGGGGCGGGCTTGGGCGGCGCTGACGGAGCCGGTGCAACAGAGACTGCGGAAACTGTAGCGGTACCGCTCTGGGAAACCTGCATCTGTGAAGGGGGAGGGAATGGCGCGGCGGTGTTCTCGGACGGGTTGGATACTCTGGGCGCAACAACCTGTACGGACTTGAGCAACTTGTTTGCCCGAGCCTTCAGTTGTTCCGCGTCTCCGTAGCTGCTCAGTGGGGCGGCCGGTTCCAACGCGGGAGCAGCGGCCCTCGGTATTGCCGGGGCTGGAGCGGTGGGTACGGGAGAGGCTGCCGCCGTTGCCGTTGGGGCGGTAGTCGCGGTCGCCGGGGGCAGCAGTGTGTCTGCGGCGACCCCTGCTACCACGGGTTGCGGGGCCTGCATATGCACCGGCATGATGTGGTCGAAGAGATTGCTCTTACCTTGCTTGTGGGCGATATTTTCCAGATATCCCTGGAAGTAAATCTTCATTATTTGGGCCTTCTCGGTTTCGCCCTCAGGGGAGCCGATCTGGGCCGGCTCCAGCTGGCTCTGGCAGGCCTTGTCGGATCCGGTGCGTGTTCCATTGAACATGATGCACTCCCACATTTCCAGGTTGTAGAATTTATCCTTGGGGTATCTTGGTTTCTCCTCTTCCTTCTCGGTAAACTGTGGAGAGTGGTCGGCCGACCCCTTGGGTCCCAAAAACAGGTTTTCCAGGTGTATGGGCTTCTCGCCGCCCGCCGAACGGGTTTTCTGTTTTTTGATGCCGCAGAGTTGTTCGGCCTTTTCGGCGGTCTCCTTGTCGTTGGTGCGGAACCAGATTCTGCCGTTGTAGTTCTGCAGGTATACGTCGGAATTCTCCTTGCCCACCACCGAGATAATCCAGCTGTCGGCCTGGGTGGCGTTGATATTGAAGCATTTGCTTTGGCGGCACAGAGACATGAAGTGCTCGTCGCCGGCACCCTGCGAACCGCCCGCCACCACGTATTTCTGGCACTCGTCGTTAAGCAGCATGATCTTGCGTTTTTGATTGAGCTCGCTTCTGTGCATACGCGAGAGTATTACCGACTGGAAGTCCATCTTGAGCGCCGTGCCCAGAATCTTGGAGACCGTCTCGTACTCGTCGCCCGGGACCAGCACGAAGATCTTCCCTTCATTGATGCACTGTTCAAAGTCAAAGGTTTTGGGTTGGCAGAAGGAGTCCTGCAGGACAGGATCCTTGTTGAAAGAGTCGAAGGCGTTGGCCACGACTGAACCGACGATGGTCTTGGTCTTGCTGTCGTATTTGCCCCACTCCTCGGTAAAGTACTTGACAATGGTGGTCATGCGTTCGGCTTCCCGTTCATAGCCAACCCTGTCGCCGAAGTCCTCGATCTTGGCAATCTCGTCCTGTAGTGTCTTGATTTTGCCTTCGACAATCTTGACCTGTTTGCGGGCGTAGTCGTCCTGTTGGGTGATCTTGTAGATTGCCTGCGCCGTACACTGCGGGGTCTCATCGTAGGCAGCTCTCCAGAGTTCTATACAGCTGCCGATGTGCGCGCGCGCCCTTTTGTACCAATAGGCGTTTTCTCCGGTCTGCTTCTCGCCCTCAGCCAGGGTGCTGATAAGATTCAACCGCATGGCCGCTTCCGCCGGGGGTTTATGGGGCTCGACAATATTGTAGCGCAGCCCGTTGTCGATGAAGGTAACGCCATCGTAGACAAGGTTTGTGGGCCCCGCAATGATGATGCGCCGTCCATTTTCGAGCGCCACATGGGTCTCATTGAAAGCGGGAGTGTGGGTGACCCTTACCAGGGAGTCTCCCTGCCATCTCCAGCCCAGATAGTGCAGATTCTTGCCAGCTACGTCGAAAACCAGTTCTTTCAGTTTGGGCTCATAGGTCGTGAGCTTTCTTTTGCCGAAAGTAAAGACATTGACCGGGATATCGGTGCCATCCTTGAACTTTTTTCCCCTGATGAGTTCCCACGACTCAGCACCCGCGGAGGAGGGCTTGCCGTTCAGGTAAAAATAGAATCCTGTGGCCGGATCCTTGAAACGCACAATAGGCAGAAGGCAGTTGGGCCGGATGACTTGTATATCCTCAAAGACATTGCGGCCGCCTTTGTGCATATAGAAGATCATACCCTCGAAAAACTCGCCTTTGACGTCCAGACACAACCCGCCGATGTTCTCATATGGGCCGGGGGTGGGTTCATTGTAAATGGTCAGGAGCTGTTCGAGCATCGGAAAAATGGCTGCGGAGGTTTTGCCGGTACCGGTGACACCGGTGATCAGGACGCTGGTGCACAGGTCTTTCTCGGTAAAAACCATGTCGCCGATGGTGACGTGCGGTTCCTCGTCGCGCTTGAAACGTATGCTCTTGGGACGAAAGTCAAAGGTCGCGAGAGTCTCCACCTTGCCGGGTTTCTCTGGTTTGGCGGGAGCGGAGGAACTTTTGGGGGCCGCCGGAGCCGATGAGGCGGACGGGGCGGAAGTTGCCGAAGGTGCGCGGGGAATCAGCAGATCAGCGCCCTTGACAGCCATTCCTATCAGGATGCAGAGGCTTAACACCCACAACCCGGTCATCAGCGTTTCTGGAGTGGCCGGTACGCCCAAAGCCTTTATAAGGCCGCCAATGCTGGCGGAGTTTTGCCAAATGAGTCCCGTCTGGGGCCACAACAGGATGACCCAGAACAACATTTTGGCCACCCACTCCATGACGGAGTGGATCTCCACTGCGTCGGCAATGCGGCCAAATATTCTATCGAATGTTTCCCTCATTGAAGTAGTCGGGATGTGTTACGACCAGCCCGCGGCAAAAGGGTTTTAGGAGGACATAGGTGAGATAGGCGCACATGACATAGGCGGCTATCAGATGCGTCAGGTTGGCCGGGTAGAAGGTTTTTTGCAGGACGTCTGAGATAACGGGAACGTTGTAGAAGGCGTATTTAAAGGCCGCTGGTACCATCATCCATGTCAGGATGCCTCCTGCGGTTGGGGCCAGAAAGAGCACCCAGGGAGACTTGAGCGTCATGTCCTTGGCCATGAATACGACAAAGAGCCTGAACCACCGTTCAGCCGCTTCAAATAATGTTCGTTTCTTCTTGAGTGCCATGTTAATTTTGCCGTTATGTGCTAAACGGAACAAACAGGCAAAACATAAATATAAACTATGTCCAATCAAATATCAAGTTCTTTACCCATAAACATATTCTGGAGAGTACTCATATTTATCGGCCTAATACTGGGAGCATGGGTTGTTGAGCAGCAGTTGGTGAAGCTGGGCAAACTTCCGGCGGCTGTCTCTTCGGCCCCGCAGAAAGGTGCCTCGGCGGTGCAGTTTGTAAAACTACCCCGGTTCGGGCAAGATTCCTCGGTGTTGGACTACATCAATACGCAGATTGCCTCCGCCAAGCAGGAGGTGCTGGTGGCCGCCAGGGTGCTTAATTCTGCCTCCATCCTAAAAAACCTCAGAGACAGGGAGACAGCCGGGGTGCCGGTGTTTATGCTTTTAAGCCCCGATTGGCTCTCGACCAAGACCGGTACCGATGTCATATCGGTCATGCAGCAAAGCCAGATGTCAGGTATTTACAAGGATACCATGGTTTCGGGGTCCTATATCATCATCATAGATGAGAAAACGGTCATCATCTCGGATCTGCCATTTACCAAACGGGCCATGGAGCCCTCTGATGAGGCTTCCATACGCGCGTCGGCTTGGGGGTATCTGACCGTTATTGATGACCCTGCCTTTGCCAAGGGGTTGGCCGGGAGCATAAAGATGCGCATACAGGAACAAAATAAGATTCTATGAAGACCTACGAACACAGTGGGGTGCTCTTTGTCTCTTTGAATGCGGCCGAACACGTGGCCCTGACCCTGCCGGAGGGTATGCTTGACGACATCAATAAAGCGGGTGTGGCGCGCGAGGATCAGTTCATGTTTTTCGCCAACGAGGAAGGGTCACTTTTGCGGATCAGCAGGGAGGAGTACGAAATCCAAAGAAAATTTCCGCCGAAGTCGCCCTTTGACGAGCAACTCAAGAAACTTCTTAGCGAACACTTCCTGGCATCCGACAAATAGCATTCATGACAGACACTCCTCTAGTCAGCGAGCAATCCGCGGCCAAAGCACCTTATCGCCTGGCCGTGTTCTGGAAAGAGGACGCACGCACAAAAAAAACTTTTCTGCAGTACAGAGAGGTCCAGGTGAGAAATGACTCCGGGGAATACGAGTTCTATCCGCTGATTTTGTCGCGAAAACTGGAGGAACTTATGCTGGCCTGGGATGCCATCCCGACGATGGGCGGGGCTCTTGAGGCAAAACAGGCGGCTGTGGAGCAGGCGCGCGGATATTTCAATGAGGCACTGGACAGTAGCGACAATCCCCATTGCGAAGTATTTGTGGCGCAAACTGCGATGAACCACCTGACATCCCTGGAGCTTGCCTTCAACCTGATTTTTTTCGCGGACGCGCTACCGTTGTTCTTTGACCAGCCAACGGTTGCCAAGACACAGCAGACCGGCACGCTTTATCTGTGGATGGATCCGTACCTGGCGGGGCTGAGCGAGAGAAATCACCGCCCGTTGGATACGGAGGAGGCCAACTGGCCGATAAAAAGCGAAATGTATTGCTACTTTAAGCGCAAGAGTGAGCCGACGGTCAGTCCCCAGCAGCTGGCCAATGTGTGGAGAACCAGCGCGGCGCGGGTTGTCGAATTGGACGCGGAATGCCGTGGAAAACTCTGGGAGTGGCTCAAAGGGCGGCAATTCAGCGAGGAAGAGATACGGGCGCTGATTTTGCCATAATGGCCTGATTTCATTTGACTTTGGAGCTATTTTGAGACTATTTGAAACCATGATCGATTTTAGCAAACCCATATTAAAAATACGCCGAAAGTTACGTTCTTCGGGGGTACGGCGCATAGGTATATTTGGATCGATGGCTCGTGGCACGGCGCGCGCTGGCAGCGATATTGATGTTCTGGTGGACTTGGACCCCCAGAAGGGGACGCTGCGTGATTTATGCGATATCTCAGACGCGCTGGAGGTGGCTTTTGGACGGAGGGTTGATTTGGTCCCCTCAGATTCATTGGATAAATATATAGGACCTGAAATCCTTAGAACCGTCAAATATGTCAAAATTGATTAGTCCCTATCTGCATCACATATTGGATGAGGCGATATTTCTAGCGGAGACTTTTAAGTCACGAGCACAGGCGGATTTGTACGGTGATAGGTTGTTGCAGTTGGCCAGCGTGAAATCGCTGGAGATTATCGGAGAAGCAACAAAAAAGCTGCCGATGGAGTTTCGCCGGGCACATTCTCAAATACCCTGGCGTGTGATGGCTGCCATGCGCGATCTGTTGACCCATAATTATACAGGGGTTTCCTACGCGCGGGTGTATCGGACAATCATGGAGGATATTCCGCCCCTGATTGGGGAGATGGAGAAGCTTTTGAAAGAGATGAAGGAAGATTAAGCGTGCGGCAATTCAGCGAGGAAGAGATACGGGCGCTGATTTTGCCTTAGGCTTCTTACGCAACACACTCCTCGATTTCTCTGGTGGTAGCGATGACAGCCCTGCGTACTGTCGGACGCGCCAGACGGATGGCTGGGGCAGCCGTGCGGACTACTGGGACGGGTGTCTTGGGAGTAGCGGCAGCCATTTTGCGGGCAGCCTTCCGGCTGGGCATAACAGCCAGCAGTCCACCGCTGCGGATGGCTCTCTCGCGATAGGTCGGGCAGATCTGTGAGAGCTGGTAACGCAGCTTTCCAAGCGCCTCTTCCTCGATCTGGCGGATCCGTTCGCGGCTCAGATCGCAGTCTTCGCTGATGTCGCAAAGATTCTCGGACTCGCCGCCGTTCAAAAGGCCAAATCGTCTGTCAAGCACCATGATTTCGCGCTCTGTGAGGTGGGATGCCATGACTTGCTTGAGCATCTCGCGTTCCGCGCGGCTCTCGACCAGGCTGTCGGGGGAGAGCGCACGCGTGTCGGCACAGATATCATGGCCGACACGCTCATCCTCATTGCCTGCGGCATGATCCAAATACATAGGACTCTCGAAGAGCTTCTTCATTCTCTCGACGCGGTTGGCGGTCAGGCCAAACTTCCTGCCGATCTCCTTATGGCTGGGGCGGTAGCCGCTATTGCGCTGGCAGCTTTCCTCGTACTCAAAAATCTTGCGGGCAATGTCATAGTTGTTGGGATTGGCGGAAACCGGCGTGCGGTACGTATTCAGAACCAGCCGCATATGCCGACGAATATTGAAAGCGGCGTAATGGATGAAGCGTCCCCCCTTGGAAGCTTGGCGGCAATAGGTCTTCAAAGACTCCATGAGTCCGGAAACACCCGCTGCAAGGAGTTCTTCTATCAAATCGGTGGTACGCCCGAGGGAATGGGCCATCTTGATGACAAAGCGGAGGTTTCCCAAAACCATACGGTGAGTGGCGGCTTTGTTGCCTCTCTTGGCGGAGGCAATCAGCTTGATTTCTTCCACGGCTGTTGGAACGCTATGGCGTCCGGCTTCATTCATGAGGGCGTTAAGGCTGCGACGGTGGTAAGAGTAGGGGATAATCATAAAAAACAACGAGGCATACTTTAGCACTAATAGTCCCGAAGCATTAAGAAATTGTAAAAGATCATAATGCGTTGGTAACTAAGTAGTAACGTGGCCAACGGGCTATGAGGTATCAATAATGGCGTTAGGAGCCATGCGAGAAATCAGCGGAATGGGAGAGAAGAAGGGGAAACAATACGGCTGACAGTGGCCAATCCCTCCAGGGTTTTTCTTGTCTTCCAAGACAGCATAACATATAGTGAATACTCTTTTAGGGGAGTTAGCTCAGTTGGTTAGAGCGCCTGCTTCACACGCAGGAGGTCCAGGGTTCGAGTCCCTGACTTCCCAGTCTTCGTTCTCGCGCGTCATCCCAATATTGCCCGGTGTTTTCATATAAGACTTATTCGACGTAGAAGACCTATAGGATAGGCAGGAAAGTATGGTACTAGGACTTTTAGCTGTTGGTATTGCTTAATAATGTCTATAGTTCATGTCTATTATGGAAGAGAGAGTTCTTTGTATTTTTGGTAATAGCAACACCTGGGGTTCGCGTCCCGGTTGCTGGGCAGACCTGCTAAAATATCAGCTCATCAAAGAGGAGCTGCCCACGTTTGTGTACAACCTAGGCATTTCAGGTGACACCACGTCTGGGCTGCTTAAGAGGGTCGAGGACGAGGCCACCGCACGGAGACCAACCCATATTATCTTTGCCATCGGCGGGAATGACGCAGGCAGGTTGATTAAAACGGGCCGAAATTATGTTTTGCTCCCCCTCTTCAAGAAGAATATCAGCGCACTTTTGAAGGCCGCCAGAAAACATACTATGCGCGTTGCTTTCCTGGGAATGCTGGACATGGATGAAGCCAAGACGCGTCCGATACCATGGCAAACCACTTTCGAGTATGTTCTTGAGGATAGAATTGCCTATGACAGGGCACTACAAGGGTTCTGCCAAAAGAATAAAGTTTTCTATATTCCCAGAAGGGGGCTTCTAACACCCAAAGATTTCTACGATGGTCTTCACCCCACCACAAGGGGGCACCAAAAGATCTTTGAGAAGATTAAGAAACCAATTCAGAGATTCCTTCGCTCTGTGTAAGGTACAACTCTCTGCAGCACGACATTCGCTTATACTTCTTTAACGCTCCCCAAACAGTCATCAAATTTCTTGGCCATGATAAAATCTTTTTTTGTCAGGCCGCCAACGTCATGGGTGGTCAGTCTTAGAATGACCTTGTGATAACGAATCTCTATGTTGGGGTGGTGATTATTCTTCTGGGACAACTTTGCCACCTTGTTTACGAAATCGAAGGCCTCAGAGAAGTCCTTGAACATAAAAAGACGTTCAATCGCCCCTGTATGCTGCCCCCACAAAGGGATGTCCTTCATCGACTTCTTAATCTGCACTGGATTGAGTCCGTTCATTTTTTCTCATCGGGTACAAATTTTAGTGCCGCCGAATTAATGCAGTAGCGCAGGCCCGTTGGAGCCGGCCCATCGTCAAAAATATGCCCGAGGTGACCCCCGCATACGGCGCAGTGAACCTCCTCTCGAACCATCCCGTACGATGTGTCACGGGAAATAGCAACGACTGTCGGTTTCATGGGAGCAGTAAAACTGGGCCAGCCCGTGCCACTCTCAAATTTTTCCTTTGAAGAAAATAAAGGGGTTCCGCAGCCGGCACATACATAGGTTCCAGTCGCGTGGTTGTCCCAATAGGCGTTGTGAAAGGGGGATTCCGTTCCCTGCTGGCGCAAAACCCGATATTGCTCAGAAGACAGGAGTTGTCTCCACTCGGCGTCAGAATGGACAACCGCATAGCCACCCCCGATTTCCGCGTGAGAGGGTAGGGCACAGCCAGAATTAGGTTCTAGTCCGCATTTTGGAGTGTTGTCCGCCATAAGAGTAAGGGGAAGGAGCATGACAGCAAGAAGAGCCTTCATGTGGAGGCAATGTATCCAGCTCCGCGCAAATGGCAAATGCTATATATTCCCTGAGAGGATCTTTTCAAATAGAGGCAAGTATATTGGAAGACTCGGAAGGAAAAGCGTTTTTTCGGTCTCTGTCAGCTGCAAAAGCTTCCGAATCGGCCATGCGAAGAATCCCACAGCGGCGCCCTCTTCCACTTTTAGCTCCCCGGTGTCGCCTTGATAGAGATGCACATAGCACACCGTGAGGTGATTATTTGTTTTCTCATGGGTACAATAACGCCCCCCTAATTTTAGATCGTCCGGTTTTAACTTTAACCCCGTCTCCTCAAATGTCTCCATTAAAGCCGCCTCCATATAGCTCATGCCAGACGGCACGTGTCCGGCCACCGTTGCAGCCAGCAGATTTGGGTTGCTCTTCTTGGTTGGGCTGCGTTTTTGCATGATGATCTCCATCTCTGGCGTATAGAACCATACGCCGCACTCACGGTGCAGGAGCCCCTGGGCATGGACAACTTCCCGAATCTGCGAGCCGATCACGTGATCGTTCTCGTCAACAACATCAAGCAACTCTTTGCCGCTGTCTAACATTTCATTGTTTGCTTCTCTGTCGCTTTGCGGATTCTCAAATTCATGCTTTCCAGCCTGCCTGCAATGTCCCCATAGCCGCGTTCCAGCAGGTGGATGTTCTTGAGAATCGTGGTGCCATCCGCTATCGCCGCCGCAATTACATACGCCAGTCCCGCGCGCAAATCGGGGATCTCGATGGCATATCCGTCAGAGTGCAGCCTGCCACCGCCCATGATGATGGCGCTGTGGTTGTATCCTCTGTCCTTATAGCGACATGGAATGCTTCCCAGGCATTGGGTCGTGACCTGCGTCTTGGCGCCCAACTGATTGAGGGTCGCCAGATATCCGAAGCGATCCTCGTAGACCGTCTCATGAATGACCGATATGCCGCTGGCCTGCGTCAATAGGATTGCGAAGGGCTGCTGCCAATCCGTTGAGAATCCCGGATAAACATCCGTTTCGAAAAAGGTCGGGGAGAGGGTCTTTTTACGGAAGAACCGCATACTATCGGAAGAGACCAGCTCAATGCCCCCGCCCACGCTCAGGTAGTACGGTATGAAGTTGCCCAGGACGTCGGGTCGGATGCCCTCCACCGTGATATCCCCATCGGAAGCACAGGCCAGAGAGGCCAGAGAGGCCGCCTCTATCCGATCGCCCAGGATTTCCATGCGCGTTCCCGAAAGGCAATCCACGCCGTCGATCTTTATTTCGCGACCGGGCGTTGTGTAGATGATCGCTCCCATGCCCCTCAACATCGCGATCAACTCGCCAATCTCCGGTTCTATGGCGGCATTTGAGATGACGCTGCGCCCCTGCGCCAGCACTCCCAGGCACAAACAGGTCTCCGTGGCCATGACGCTGGGATAGGGGAGGTGAATGTGGGCCGCCCTCAGCCGTTTCTTTTTGCGGGCGATCATGAAACGATCAGTTTCCTCGACGATGCCTCCGAATTTTTGTATCGCGTCCACGTGAAAATCCACTGGCCGCGCCCCTATCTTGCAGCCGCCCAATACAGGAACGCTCACTTCGTCAAAGCGGTGCAAAAGCACAGCCAGAAGCAATATCGGCAGGCGGTTGGTGCCCGAATGGGGCAGCGGCACACAGGGATTTCTTACCGTCGACGGATCTATGACCATCATGGTACCGCTCTTTTTGTGTATCGTGGCGCCCACCGCGGCCAGCATCTCCAACGTGATTTCGGTATCCCCAATCGGGGGAACATTTGTTAGGGTTGTGGGCGAGTTCCCTAGAAGGGAGGCCACCATCACTTTAGTCGCGCAATTTTTGGCACCGTAACAGCGGATCTTGCCGGCAATAGGACGCCCACCAGTAATTTCGTAGCAGGCGGTGGGACTGGGGTTCAAAGAGGGGGATTTGGCCATAGGGCAATCCTAACAGATTATTTCACCAATCCAAATAAAAAACTCCCCGCCTTGCAGCGGGGAGTTTTGTCAGGTAACTGGTCTACGCCTGCGGAGGCCTCGGACTCCTTCTGGGACCGCCGCCCCCTCTACCGCCGCGAAAACGTCTGCGGCCACCGCGACGAAAATCACCGCGCGGCCCGCCCTCACGATATCCACTCCTGTCGTAACGCCTCTCGCCGGAATAGGAGGTCTCAGGAGACTTCTCCGGCTTTTTGCAACCAAAAAGACTTTTGAAGAAGCTCCCTATTGAAGCAAGAATGCCTTTGGGGGGAGTTTCCGGGCCCTTCTGACTGGAATGGGAACACCCGCACGATTCCTTACGGAATTCTCCATCTTTGCGGCGATACTCGCGGCGCGAATCATACCTTCTATTTTCGCGTCCGGGGCGCTCCCTGGAAACCCTGTCTTCTGAGGAAGCGCTGTACTCGGTGGCACGGGGAGCGTTCTCCGAGGCATATTCTATCTGGCGGGAACGGTCCTCTTGGGAAGAGCCCTCCGGATTGGACACAGGGGTTTCTTCCGGGCTGGAAGACTTCTTTGAGGAAGACGCATCTACAGGCTGCGCGGAAATGCTATTCTCTGCGGTGGCTGGTGCGGACGATACATTGGAGCTGGATGGCTCACTCTTGCGCGAAGACCCCTTCATGAAACGTGTGGCGTCAATGACGTCATTGTTGGTTGGGGGTGCTGGCGGTACATATTGCCATGATGGCTTGTTTTCGGATGTCATAACGGAAAATATAGGAGCCATTATATCAGTTGGGAGCCTATTGTAGCAATCTTAATCAAGAGGCTATCCTATGCTGCCATGAATGCATAATATGGCCGCCGTATAAATCAAATGTTAAATTATCTGTCTCTCGTGCCGTAGTCGTATGAGTATGCGCAAGAGCATCACACCTTCGGGAAAGGAGACCTTTTTTGAGGCAGACGAGCTTATCGTCAGCAAGACAGATTTGCGCGGTATTATCACATACGCCAACGATGTCTTCTATAAGACCGCTGGTTATACTGAAAAAGAGCTTTGGGGACAGCCTCATAACATCATTCGTCACCCGAATATGCCCCGCTGTATCTTCAAACTGCTATGGGATACCGTCCAGGACCAGAAGGAAATCTTCGCATATGTATTGAACCTGGCCAAAAATGGAGACCATTACTGGGTATTCGCCCACGTTACCCCCAGTTACGATACACAGGGCAAACATGTGGGCTATCATTCCAGCCGCCGCGTGCCTTATCCGGACGCTCTCGAAAAGGTCGTACCCCTCTACAAGACTCTGCTGGCCGAGGAGAGCAAATATAACTTTACTGATGAAGGCATGACAGCCAGCACCAAAATCCTGACGGATACCTTAAGCAATGCCGATATGGATTACTCCCAGTTTGTCTTCAGCTTGTCTCGGGAGACATGCCTCGACGCCTCCTTAAATTGAACCCCATGCTCTTCAAAACCACCAAGCCAGACACCCAGCAATCCAGCCAGGCCACTGCCGAGGAAATCTCTCAGATCACGACGGTGTGCGAACGTGCGGCTCATGGCGATATGGAAGCGCGAGTGCTGGCGATCAATCCGGCAAGCCCACTGCGGGAGACCGCCCTCGCCATCAATCGTCTGCTGGACTTTACCGACGCGTACATTCGCGAAGCGGCGGCCGCGATGGAAAACTGCAGTCAGGACCGCTTTCACAGGCCCATCCTTCTGCGCGCCATGCACGGCTCCTTCCACAAGAGCTCGCAGGTAATCAATTTTGCCGGCAAGAAAATGAGGGAGAGCAGCCGGCAAATGGAGCACGTCGAACAGCTGGCTTCCGCCACAGCCGAAAAAGTAAGCTCCGTTGCCGCCGCCTGCGAAGAACTCAGCGCCACCACCACGGAGATCTCCCAGAAAACCAAGTTTTCCAGCCACGAAAGCCAGCAGACTGTTACTGTCGTCAAAACGGCAGAAAGCTCGGTCAAACAGTTGCGCGAGGCTGCCCTTAAAATCAACGATGTCGTTTCCCTGATCAGCAACATCGCCCGCCAGACCAATCTCCTGGCTCTTAACGCCACCATCGAGGCAGCCAGGGCAGGGGAAGCCGGGGTCAGTTTCGCGGTGGTGGCAACCGAGGTCAAGAAGCTCTCCAATAACATTGCTTCCGCCACTCTTGACATCAATCGACAGGTCGCGGATATGCAGAAAACGATGGGGAACGTCGTCGAGATCATACAATCCATCAACAAAAGCATGGCCGACTCGTTGAAGAGCGTAGAGGATATTGATATGTCCGTACGCGAACAGGTCACAGCCACCAATGATATCGCGCAAAGTCTCTCGGCCATATCCGCCAATAGCAATGAGGTTTCTGACAGCATTGCCGAACTCAAGAAGATGAAAAGATAGCCTGTGCTTAAGAGTAGGGCCTTTCATTCCGTTAGGGGTGCGGGGGATCATCAATTGCCATGAGTGATTTAGACGACAACATCAAGCTCTTCCGCGTAACGGTTTCCGATCCGGTTTCTGGAGGGAGACTGACCCGCAAAGTAATGGCGACTTCGTCGCGGATGGCCGAAAACATGGTACCAGCCGGGGAGAGCGACGTTGTTACCGTGTCTGAATTGAGCGGGTTGGAAGCAACTTTCGTCTTCAAAAGTCATCCCAAACTTCCAAAGATCAAAGACCAGCGAAACTTCTTCAATGGTATGTCGAGAGCCATGAATATCAATCCAGATCTGGTCCGCTCATTGGAGCTGACGATCCCAGGCATACAAAATCACTATTTTCGACTCAGCGTGGCGCAAATTATAGAGGATCTGCGCGACTACGGCGAAGATGTTCAGACTGCCATGGGAAGGTTCCGTGAGATTCTCTCCAACGACAAAATTGCCATGTTGCAGGCGGGTGCCCAGAGCGGCGAACTTTCCACCATCTTCAAAAAAATTGCCCTCAATGTTGAAAAACAGTCTGGCGTAATGAAGAAGGTTTCTTCGGCATTGGTGTATCCGGCCATAGTGTTGGTCATGGGTGTGATATGCGTTCTGGTCTTGTCTTTTACCCTGTTTAAACAGCTGAAAGGTATGTTTGCAGCCTTCCACGCCAAACTGCCGCTCATTACCCAGATATTCATGGGAATGACGGATTTTCTGGCCGCAAACTGGTGGTGGGCTTTGCCTGTCATCGTCTTGATCCCGGTCATCTTTTTCAGGAACGTCAATAAAATGTACCGCCAGGCATGGGCTCAGGATCTCGTGGACCGCAGTAGATATCTGCGCACCCTTAATTGGAAAATGAATATGGCCAGTTGCTTGGGTGGATTAAGCCTGATGCTAAGCTCTAATGTGCCTATACAGAAGTCCCTTGAGCTGACCTCTATCATCACCGACCACATCAAGATCAGACGCTTTTTCAATGAGATCGAAAAAGGTATTCTGGCGGGTATGACTGTCGACGAGGCCGCCCAGAAAAACTCCATGTATCTGGGAGAAGAAGCACTCACCTTCCTCTCACAGATACGGTTGGGAAGTCAGACCGGAAATTTGGAGAAGATCATTAGCAAAATGGCGGAACTTTATGAAGAGGAAGTGGACGAGCAGGTCGGTATGCTTTCGCAATTCATAGAACCAATCATCCTCGCGGTGCTGGGCGGATTCGTTGCCTGTGTGGTGCTCTCGGTCTATATGCCCATGGTCACCCTCTATCAGGCGGTGCTTTGAAGGCTATCTGGAAAGGTCCACACCGGGATTCCTAGAAATCGAGGCACCACGCGCCACTATCTCTCCCATCGCCTCCTTTACTGGAGTCGTAGGTTCCAGACTTCTCACAGCTCTGGTGGCTGCTGTTAATGTTAGTGCTCTTAGCTCCGGCATGACTCTATTAGGGGCTGACCTAGGTAATGGGTGTATAATAGACACCTAGATGAATAAAAGT
>CAZIPW010000002.1:0-103456 GCA_964541675.1 uncultured Verrucomicrobiota bacterium | reverse complement strand
ACTCCAACGTAACTTATAAACTCAGTTGCCCGTTCCTACCGGATGCTACTGATTTCGCATAAAAGCGCTTGTGTTTAGTGTTCCCCGTCCCGGATGGGACGGCCCGATACTTAGCCCAGGGTTTCAACCCCGGGCAACGAAATGCCCCGCATATGCGGGACCACGGGTTGCGCGTCCTCTAGCCGTGGCAAATGGAAGACGGAAATGCATCATTTGTGTAACCGCATTAAAAGGCATAGCGAACACCTAATTTCAATAATAAGCCTGCACACCCAGCCCTATTTACAAAATTTTAACCTTTCTCAAAATCGGTACGCCTCCTGCTCTTATAGTCATCGAGATAGAGTCTCCCTATGCCTACACCTCCCCCACCCGCGCCCAAACCCCTCTCCTCATTCGGAAAAGTCCTCAATCAGAGCGATCTGTTCTTTGTCTTCGCGCTCTTTGGAATTGTAGTGGTGCTCGTGCTGCCCGTGGCCCCCCTGCTGCTCGACGTATTGCTGGCCGTCAGCATAGCGATGGCACTCCTGATCCTCATGATCATCATATACGTGAAGGATCCCGCGGAGTTTTCGTCATTCCCCACAATACTGCTTGCGGTAACGCTCTATCGCCTGGGGCTCAACGTGGCCTCCACCAGGCTCATTCTCCTGCAGGGAAGCGCCGGACACGTCATCTCCGCTTTCGGAAATTTCGTCGTGGGAGGCAATTATGTGGTGGGACTGGTGGTCTTCGCGATTCTGGTCATCATCAACTTCATTGTCATCACCAAAGGCGCGGGGCGCATTGCCGAGGTGGCCGCCCGCTTCACCTTGGACGCCATGCCCGGCAAACAGATGGCCATTGACGCGGAACTCAACGCCGGGCTCATCGACGAGACAACCGCCAGCAACCGCCGCATAAAGATCCAAAAGGAAGCCGACTTTTACGGATCGATGGACGGTGCCAGCAAATTCGTCAGGGGAGACGCCATCGCGGGAATCCTGATCACCTTCGTCAACATCATCGGCGGTATCTGCATCGGCGTATTTCAAAAGGGTCTGGAGTTGGGAGACGCCGCGCACAAGTACACGTTGCTGTCCATCGGTGACGGTCTGGTGGCGCAGATCCCGGCGCTCGTCATCTCGCTGGCAGCCGGTATTCTGGTGACAAGAACCGCCGACGAGAGCAATCTTGGCCAGCATATTACCAAACAACTGCTCTTTTACCCCAGGGCCATTGCCATTGTGGGCGCGATGATGCTGGTCTTCTCGATTCTTCCGGGAATGCCCTTCTGGGTCTTTGCCTCCCTGGGCGCGGGCTGCTTCATGCTTTCCTCCACCATTGAGAAACAAAAGAAATTGCATCCAGAGATGTTCCTGGCCGATTCGTCATCTCAGCCGGGAGGAGGCACTGGAACAAAAGGCAGGAAGGGAAAAGGGACTGGCACAGAGGCCGCCGGAGGGACCAAGATAGCCTTCCAACCGGAATTCGAAAAGGCCATACAAACGGACATCTTCGCTGTGGAGTTGGGTGTCTCACTCCTGCCGCTTGCCGACAAGACAAAGAATGGAGACCTGTTGGATCGCATTACCGGTGCCAGAAAGAACTTCGCCCGCGAGATTGGATTGGTACTGCCCTCGATAGCAGTCAGAGACAATCTGGAATTGGAACAAAACGAATATCGTTTCCTGCTCAGGGGCAGGAAGATAGCCGGAGGCACCCTCGTTCCCAACCGGTATCTGGCCATGAACGTTTCGGGCGGGACCACCGCCGTTCGCGGGATACCTGCCGTGGAGCCCGTCTTCGGACTGGAGGCCGTATGGGTTTCCGCCGAGGAAAAGACCAACGCGGAGATGAGCGGATATACTGTTGTGGACTCATCCTCCGTGCTTATCACCCATCTCTCCGAGGCGTTGCGGGACAGTGCTTCTCAGATTCTTGAGCGCGAGGACACCCAAAAACTGATCGATTTCGTCAAGGGCAAGAACCCCACGCTCATCAGCGAGCTGCTGCCAGATCTGGTCAACGTGGGCGTCATCCAGAGGGTGCTGCAAAATCTCCTCAGGGAGCGGCTCTCCATCAAGAACATCACCCTCATTCTGGAGACGATTGCCGATGTGGCCCCATTCAGCAAGAACCCGGACGAGCTCTCCGAACACGCCCGCAAGCGGCTTGGAAACTACTTCACTCCCGCATACGAGAGCGAACCCGGGCTTATCAAGGCGATCACACTGGATCCCCGGCTGGAGCGCTACCTGATCAGCCGCGTCAAAAGGACGCAATTTGACGTGGGGTTGATGATGGATCCCGCTCTCACGCGTTATTTGGTCGGAGAATTGACACCCATTGTTAAACAACTGACGGCCTCCGGCACAGCCCCTGTGCTGCTTACCGTCGGCGAACTCAGGCTCCCCTTCAAGCGTTTCTTCGAGCCCAGCCTCGGCCGATTGGTTGTTCTCTCCTATCAGGAACTGCCGGCCACCACCAACGTGCAGAGCCTTTCGATCATCCAGACGCCGGCCAATTTGTTGAGCGAAAATGAACCCGCGGTAGGCGCGATATCCGCCGCATAATTTTATGAGTACCCAGATCAAAAAAGGACAAAAGATAAAGTTCGTCGTCTCCTCCGCCGAGGAGGGGGTCAATCTCATCCGCGAGAAGATGGGACCGCAGGCCACAGTGCTCTCCGTCAGGCAGGTGGAGGGCAAGGGACTGGCGAAGTTTTTGAGCGCACCCAGGCTGGAAATCATAGCAGCCCTTCCCGAAGAGAAGAAGTCACCCTCTCTCACCGAGGAAGAAAAGGAGCTGCTTGAGGAACCTTCTCCCATCAAGCCAGACATGGCCAATCACGCGAATCCCGCCCAGACAGCCAGACCGGTTTCTCCCACAGCGAGCCTTGAGACCATCCTGAAAGCCTCCGGCTTTGAGAACTCCCTCATACAGCGTTTCAAAACATCGACCGATTGGGAAAAAATTCAAAAAATGCCGGTCAAGTCCGCCTTGTCGGATCTGGCCAGGCGCCTCAAGATCGACTGCGACGCGCTGGAGATCCCGCCCGCCGCGCGCACCATAGCCTTTATAGGAGGGGCCGGCGCTGGCAAGACCACCGCGCTGTGCAAGCATCTGGCCCACGAGGTTTTCTTTGAGCGCAGAAGCGTGCAGGTGTTCAAACTCGACGGATCCGAGCCAAACTCCGATACGGCGCTGAGCCTGTACTGTGAAGTCATGGGAGTGCCCATGATCCGCGACGTTAAGAGCATTGAACCCACCAGCGCCCTGCTCGTGGATACATCGGGGGTCAGCCTTTCCGATCCGGACGAGATCGAGTCCCTCAAGAAGTCCCTGGATAAAATGAAGATAGAAACGCGCGCGTGGGTGATCAACGCCGCTTATGACAACTCAGTCATTGATCGTCAACTGGCCATCGCCGAGGCATTGGCTGCCACACACACTATCTACACACACCTGGACGAACTTGGCAATACAAGCCGCCTATGGCACTTCATTCTTTCAGGAAAGCTTCGCCCTCTTTTCAGCAGCACCGGACCCGGAGTGGCGCACGATCGCACAACCCAGATCTCGTCCATCCTGCTGCCCAAGACTTTTCCAGACTATCTTCTTAAATAATTGTAAAAGCTACCTACCTTTAAGCCGTTGAAATGGGGAAATTGAAACATACCTTGTTACTTTTGGGAGGCTTCCTGGGCTTCCTGATTGCCATGTCCGTATCACTGGCGGCAGGCGACGGCATTGACCAGGTCCTGTTGAATTCGGCAATCGGATGCCTGGCTGCGGGGGTACTCTCCAAGTGGCTTATCAATATGTTCTTTGAGAGTTTCACCGTTTCCAGAAACAAAGCCACGAAAGAAGCTGCCGCGGCAGCCAGCGCGGCGGAATCCAAGCGCGCGCCATCCAGACCCTCTCCGGCAATATCAACGGCTGCCAACAACGTCATTAGGAATACCAAGAGATGAGCGACACCTTCCCCAGTCTACCGAGCAACTCCAAGACCATCTGGAGAGCCTACAATCGCGCCAAGGAGGTTGCCGATGGACCCATCAACTGGGATCTGATTGAACAGTATCTGCCTCTGGTAAAGGGAATTGTGTCGCGGATGGGGTTGTATTTCAACACCCACATCGACATGGAAGACATCTATAGTGTCGGAGTGGCCGGGCTTATCTCAGCGGTACAGCGTTTTGACCCGGACAAGAGCAAGTCCTTTACGGCCTACGCGGCCATGAGAATACGCGGTGCCATTCTTGACGAATTGCGGAGAATAGACTGGATGCCCAGAGCCGTTCGCGCCAACGCCAAGAAACTCCGCAAGACCATCGAGTCACTGGAGCACAGCCTGCAGCGCACCGCCACCACTGTGGAGATCCGCGTGGCGCTGGGTCTCAACGAAGATGAATACAACAAACTGCTCGACCAGGTGCGTCCGTTGAGTTTTGTGCCGATGGATGACGACTTTGTTCATGGAGAAAACGGAGTCTCCATGCACGAGAAGATCAGTGACGCCAACGAGCTGAACGCGAGAGAGAAAACCGAAAGCCAGGAAGTGGTCAATCTTATCAGGCAGAAGATGCAGACGCTCCCCGATCTGCACCAAAAGGTCATCTCCATGTATTATTTTGAAGGAATGCGGCTCGCTGAGATCGCCGCCGTCTTCAATCTCAGCGAGGCCCGCATCTGCCAGATACACACGCAGGCGGTACTGGGGCTGCGCGCGTGGCTCGACGGCATACACGATTCAACCATTCCGGATCAACCCCCTGCCTCACCATAAAAAATGCTGCTAGCCCTGGGATATATAATTGTTATAGGCGCCGTTCTTGGAGGCTTCATGATGGCGGGCGGGTCGCCTATTCTGCTGATGCACCCGGCGGAATTCGTGGTCATTATAGGAGTGGCTACCGGGATGCTGATAGTGGCCGCTCCGCAAAAAGTAATGGCGGACCTGATGAAAGACATCTCCATGGCCTTCAAAGGTTCGGCAATTACCAAATCGGAGATCATGGATCTTTTCAAACTGCTGTACGAACTCTTCGTGCTGGGCCGCAGAAACGGGCTCATAGCCCTGGACGAGCACGTCTCATCGATAAACACCAGTAGCATATTTTCGAAATATCCATCTTTTACAAAGGACAAAGAACGGGTGGAGTTTCTGATCAACGCGCTCAGGCCCGCCATCGACGGCAAGGTCAAACCGGATCAGCTCAAAAACCTGCTGGAGGTGGAGTTGGACACGAAGGAAGAGGAGGCGGGACAGACTGTCATGCTTCTGGGACTCGTGGGAGACTCGCTGCCCGGAATAGGAATCGTGGCGGCCGTGTTGGGCATCATCAACACCATGGCCGCCATCGCCGAAGGTCCCGAGAAGGTCGGTGAACGCGTTGCCGCGGCGCTGACGGGAACCTTTCTGGGAGTGCTGCTGGCCTACGGCGTCGTGAACCCGCTCGGCAAGAGGGTGGGCTTCAACCATCAGCTTCACTTCGCCTATTACCGCGCGATGGTGCAGGCCATCGGCGGATTCACCTCGGGGCTGTCCCCCGCCATGGCCATGGAAGTGGCCAGACGCGCGCTGGACACCTCGCTGCAGCCGGGCGGCGAAGAGCTTGAGACAGCCATGAAAGCCGCTGTCTCGGCGCCAAAACCCTCGGCTTAAAGGAAGGACACCATGGCCCGAAAGAAACACGCAGAGGCACACGGAGGAGCATGGAAGGTGGCTTATGCCGACTTCGTGACCGCGATGATGGCGCTCTTCATGGTGCTGTGGATCTCCGCGCAGCAAAAAGAGATCCTTGTGGCCACTTCAAAATACTTTCAGAACCCCTTCTCCTCCCCCCTGCCCGCCAGCTCGGGCATCATGGAAGGCAAAAGGGAGGTTCCCGCCAAAGAGGAAAATGCCGAACGAACGCGGCTTTTCACTCCGGAGATGTACATGATTCTGGCCCAGGAGTTCCTTAAACTCCTGGACATACCCGAACACGATGCCAACAAGCCCTTTGAACTGCGGGTTGCCCCCGACAGCATACAGTTGATTCTCTACAATCGCAACAAACAGCCTGTTTTCGAAAAAGGCACTGCCAAACTCACCGAGTGGGGCGATTATCTCTCCCAAAATCTGGCCTGGGTGATAGATCGTTTTCATATGCGTGTGCGCGTCGAATCCTATCTGGCCACAGGCGCCTTTGCCGCGGGGTCCGGCCATGACGCGTGGGATCTGACGGCGGAGCAGTCCAACGCCATCCGGCACAGACTTTCCCATTATGGATTGGAAGCGACTATGTTTGACCACGTGACCGGTTTCGGAGATACTGCCCCAATGAAGGATCTGCCCGCCGCGGATGAGTCGAACAATCGCGTGATACTCTCATTGACAGCCACCCCGGAAACACCGGCCCCCAACCTCAGGGAGGGTAGTCATTTATGAAAAGCTTCTTAAGCAATCGGGAAACAATATCCGGAGAGAGAGTATCCGGTGGCTCAGTCAGACTCTCACAGGAGGCCAAGTCGGGCGTTATCCAACTGGTCTCCTCGGAACCGAACGGCCCCAAGATAGAGACCATCGCCGAGAAGGGGGTGGTGCAGAAGATCATCATCACCTGCAAGTGCGGAGAGGTCATCAAGCTGGACTGCAAATACTAGTGGCCAAAAACATTTATTATTTCTCATAAAAACGTTTGGGCCTGGTATTCCCCGTCCCGGATGGGACGGTTCGATATCTAGCCCAGGGTTTTAACCCCGGGCAGCCCGGGGATAATCTTTCTCCGAAAATAGCAGGTCGTGCAAACAATGATGTTTGCGAATCCAAGGGTCAGTGGATAAAGGAGAGTCAAAAGGTTGAGATGCTCGAGCGAGGCTATAGTCAGCAAAGAGGCCAGTGCCATCAAAAACCAGTAAAGAACTGTTTCGCTCCAGGGTTCAGCAAAAGACTTTCTCAATGTCGGGATATATCCCAGACCGTCAATGACTGAAACCATGATAACAGCAAGCATTGGATTGTGCAATTGCCACCAGACCACTATCGCCGATAACGCCGCCGCCAGAACCCATCCGTCCAGGGGATGTATATTCTTTGTCCCGTATTTGAACGTGAATAAAAACATCACAACCACCAGAAGCGTCCCGACAATCCACCCTATGGACCCGAGCCCTCCCCCGCCCTTCAGGATACCGACCGTAGCAGTACCCTGAGTGATCATCCAAATAAGCCAGGTATACATATGCGGCTGCGTTTTTTTTGCAAAAACATCCCTGAAATAAGGAAAATATCCATAAATCGTGATTCCTGTGGCAATAAGGCTGAGCACCAATCTTGGATAAAACAGGTTTGTCATGGTTCAATCCGTTTGCAAATCATAGTTTGTTGGGAGGACTTGCGCAATGCTTCTATATGGCCAACCTCTTACTCCACCGTCACGCTTTTGGCTAGGTTGCGCGGCTTATCCACATCGCACCCCCTGATGACAGCCATGTGATAGGCCATCAGCTGCAGAGGCACCACCGCCAAAAGAGGCTGAAGCAGTTCCAAAGTCTGCGGGATATAGATCACCTCATCGGCTTTCTTGGCCACTTCATTGTCCCCTTCGGAGGCAATAGCGATCACGCGACCCCCGCGGGCCTTGATTTCCTCCATGTTGGACATCGTCTTCTCATAGAGAGGGTCCCGGGTGACCAAAAGGACAACCGGCGTCTCCTCTTCAATAAGGGCAATGGGACCGTGCTTCATCTCCGCCGCCGGATAGCCCTCCGCGTGAATGTAGGAGATCTCCTTCATTTTCAGGGCACCTTCGAGGGCTGTTGGAAAGTTGTAGCCGCGCCCCAGAAAGAGAAAATCGCGCGCGCTGCTGTAACGCTCGGCAATCCGGCGGATCTGTTCGCTCTCCTTGAGAATCTGCCCGAGCTGATCGGGAATCTGGCCGAGGGCGCGCAGCACTTCTTTGGCATAAACCGCCGAGAGCGAACGGACGCGCCCCATCAGGAGAGCCAGAAGTGTTAGTACTGTAATCTGCGAGGTAAAGGCCTTGGTGGAGGCCACCCCGATCTCCGGGCCCGCGTGCAGATAGATGCCGCCGTCGGACTCCCGCGCGATGGTGCTGCCGACGACATTGCAAATGGAGAGTACCTTGTGGCCGCGTCGTTTCGCCTCACGCAGTCCGGCCAGAGTATCGAGGGTCTCGCCGCTTTGCGTAATGGCCAGTATAAGGGTGTTCTTGTCTATGGGAGAGTTGCGGTAACGAAACTCGCTGCTGTATTCCACCTCCGTGGGGATTCTGGCCAGTTCCTCTATCAGATATTCTCCCACCAGCCCCGCGTGCCAGCTGGTGCCGCAGGCCGAGATAACCACCTGGTCGATATCCCGCAGGTCCGCAAGCGACATATTCAGTCCGCCGAAATGCGGCATGGCATTCTCCTGGTCGATTCTTCCGCGCACGGCATTCATGATGGCAGTGGGCTGCTCGAAGATTTCCTTGAGCATATAGTGCTCATATCCGCCCTTCTCCGCGGCTTCGGCCGAAAACTCCACATGACTGATCTGCGGCTTGACGGAGACCGACCCTATGTTTGCGTGCAGGTAGCTGTCCGCAAATATCGTGACCACGTCGTGGTCATTCAGATAGATGACCTGGCGCGTATGGGCGACGATGGCATTCACGTCGCTGGAAAGGAAGTTCTCATTCTCGCCGATCCCGACAATAAGCGGAGAGCCGCGGCGGGCCCCCACCATCATGTCTGGATGATCTGACGAGATGACGGCTATTCCATAGGTCCCCACTACTTCCTTGAGGGCGCTAGTAACAGCCTGTGTCAGTATGTAGCCCACGCCGCCCTTTGCCTTCTGAAGCTCATAATGCGCTCCGATCAGATGGGCCAGGACTTCCGTATCGGTCTGCGATTTGAAGGTATGCCCGGCTTCGATCAGTTTCTGGCGCAGTTGAGAGTAATTCTCGATGACTCCATTGTGAACCACGGCTATCTTGCCCGACTGGTCCAGATGCGGATGCGCGTTGGCATCCGTTGGCGCCCCGTGAGTGGCCCAGCGCGTATGGCTGATGCCGGCGAGTCCCTCCGCAGGCTCCCTTTCGAGAAGCTCCGCGAGTCTATCGACCCTGCCAGAGCATTTGCGCAGGAGCAGATCATGTTCGCGCAGGATGCAAAGACCCGCCGAATCATAACCGCGATATTCCAGTCTTCTGAGTCCCTCTACCAAAAGGGATGAGGCCTGGCGTTTGCCTACATAACCAACAATTCCACACATGGGGCAATTTTCTTCCCTTATTTGGGACAAGTCAAAAACTTTTATACGTACCGTCCATGTCCGATGAGCCCACATTGGTTCACTTCGTCCATTATGCTCCGTGTCTGTCCGTGCCTGTCATACAGATCCCACTCGTCTTACGCGCACTCTCCCCTCTCACCCCTTTTGTACTGTGTCCACTCAGTCCACTTCGTCCACAATGTCCACTGTTTGCCATTCTCATGCCCACGACAGCGTATTTCGAGTATTTGTCGAGGCCATAATGTTGCCACAATCTTCTACCATGCTATAATTTTCTCATGAAAATCATTCTGGGGTCACAATCCAAAAGCCGGAGGGAAATATTGTCAAAAGCCGGATATCAGTTTGAGTGCATCAGTCCCAATGTTGACGAGGATGCGATCACCCACCCCGATTTTCGGGAGCTCTCAAAGATGCGGGCACGGGCCAAGGCCAAAAAGATATTGGAGATGCGCGTAGCCGACGCGATCGTCATCACATCAGACCAGGTGCTCCTGTGGAACGGGGTTCTCCGCGAGAAACCCAAGGACGCGCGACAGATCAAGGAATTCCTAAAGGATTATCATTTATACCCTTTGGAGGCTGCCACGACTGTCGTAGTCACCAACACGCATACCGGCCGACAAGCCGAAGGCACCGATGAGACCCGGTTGTATTTCAGAAAAATTCCCGAAGCAGTCATAAAACAGATAGCCGCCGATCCCATCAACCTGGAACGCGGGGGCGGTTTTGCCTCGGAAGATCCCCTGTTAAAACCCTATGTGGCAAAAATAGAAGGCGACCCTGATGGCTTCATGGGGCTTCCCATGGGACTTTTGGAGGACCTAATCAGGAAAGTGTCGGCGTAGGCTGATACAGATATAGCCGACTGAGTCAACTTGGGGACGTATTCTAACCGTCTGTACACAGCCGCGTAGCGGGCGGCAGGTAGTAGCCGTGGCTCAGCAGGCCCACGGCTTTAAAGAAGGAGCTTGTGCAGCGTGATGGCCCTTGTATGCGTCAGCGATTTTGGAAGAAGTTCCTAACTGCTGCTTCATTTTCCTCCAACGCATGGACATTAATCACGCTGGAACGCAGTTGTGAAGTCATTGTTTGTGTTTTTGAGCCGCACGAGCCATCGTGGTCGCGGGAAGGCGCAAGGTGCATAAAGCGCTTGAGACGTGCCAGAAATCCACTTGATTGTTTCATAGTTATTAGGGGGTGATCGATTGTTATTATAGCATATGCAGTGAAACATTAATACTGATTTGTAAAGACGCTGCATACATAGCTAATTGTCAACAGGATGTGGGTTGTCTGTCTGCACTTCCTACCGCGCCGCAGGTCCTGAGCGTGTGAGCGAAGCGAACTTGTCGAATAGGCCGTTTAAAATGCCAGTCCACCTCGTCTACTATGTCCACGCCCCCCTACAGCAGATGTCCCATCTTCTCCCGCTTGGTCTTCAGGTATTTGGCGTTATAGGGATTGGGCTTCACCCGTATTGGAAGTTGCTGGACAATTTGCAGCCCGTAGCCTTCAAGCCCCACCAGTTTTTTGGGATTGTTGGTGAGCAGCCGGATGGTTTTGAGCCCCAAGTCCACGAGTATTTGCGCGCCCAGACCATACTCGCGCAGATCCATGTCAAAACCTAGTTTCAGGTTGGCTTCCACCGTGTCATAGCCTTGTTCCTGCAATTTATAGGCCTGGATTTTGGGGGCCAAACCGATGCCTCGGCCTTCCTGCCGCATATAGACAATCACCCCGCAACCCGCTTCGGCCACCTGCCGCATCGCCTGGTGCAGTTGCGGACCGCAGTCGCATCGACGCGAGCCAAAGGTATCGCCGGTCAGACATTCGCTGTGGACGCGCACGAGCACGTTCTTCTTCCCAGCCACCTCACCGCGGATGAGCGCCAAATGATGCTGCCCGTCCAACCTGGACCGATAAAGCGCCAGGTTGAAATCGCCGTAGTCCGTCGGCATCCTGACAGTCTCAACGCGCTCAACCAGTTTCTCGCGGGTGCGGCGATATTCGATGAGAGAGGCAACCGTGGCAATCTTGAGGTGATGCTTGCGGACAAATTTCAGAAGTTCCGGCAGACGGGCCATCGTGCCGTCGTCATTCATTATCTCGCAGCAGACTCCCACCGGTCGGCAACCGGCCAACACAGCCAGATCAACCGTGGCCTCGGTGTGTCCTGCCCGTTGCAGCACGCCTCCCGGACGGGCGCGCAGGGGGAACATATGCCCGGGAGCCACGAGGTCCGACGGCCTGGTGGCGGGATCGGCCATAAGGCGGATGGTCCGGGCGCGGTCGGCGGCGCTGATGCCACTCGTGATGCCGCTGGCGGCGTCCACGCTGACCTGAAAGTCGGTGCGGAAACTCTCGCGGTTTTCCTTCACCATCCGCCCGATCTCCAGTTGGTCCAGGCGTCTGCCCGAGGCGGGTACGCAAATCAAGCCCCGGCCAAACTTGGCCATGAAATTGATCGCCGCCGGTCTGATATGCTGGGCGGACATGATAAGGTCTCCCTCGTTTTCACGGTCCTCGTCATCCACGACGACGACCATCTTTCCCTGGCGGATATCGGCTATGACGGACTCGATGCTATTGAATATTTTTTTCATTTGTTGCGCGTGCTCTTGTTAAGGCTGGTTAGAACAGGCTCTATAATAATATGCCTATCTCCAGCGCCAGCAAGATGTTTGTATTGGCTCAACCGAAAACAGCGGTTTGGCCCCCTCCCCAAACTCTGCTATAATCCCGTTCGTTGGCCGATGCTTCTTTTCCAACCGGAAGAGTCTTCGGTGAATCGTACCTATATGTCCTATAAGCCCAATAAGTCCTACAGTCCACTTTCCGGGATTTCCACAGCCCCAAATAATACAACATCAAAATGCCCGATAATCACTGATAAACAGTGAGATTAACAGTGATTATAAGGCAATACATATTCCATAACTACCAGGGGTCATTCCCCCCAATTTTAAGACTGCACTCCCCTTATAAAAAGCATATCATCTCCCCCATGTCCGGCAAGGCTCCATCACTCTCTTCCATCGATCCGTCCGTGTTACCCACGGCGCAGAAGATAGTGGAAGCCGTATCCAAAGCAGGCGGGCGGGCGTATTTGGCTGGGGGTGCTGTGCGGGACGCCCTTCTGGGAACCACGGCAAAAGATCTGGATATTGAGGTATATGGGCTGGAGACGCCAGAACTGGAGAAGGCACTTTCTCAGGTGGCCCCGTTTGACGCGGTGGGCAGATCCTTCGGAGTATACAAACTCAAAAGACATCCGATTGATGTGGCGCTTCCCAGACGAGAGTCCAAGATCGGGACCGGACACAAGGGCTTTGAGGTCGTGGGGGATCCGCGCATGAGCTTTGAGGAGGCCTGCGCCAGGCGCGATTTTACCATCAATGCCATATTGTGGGACACAAAATCCGGTGAGCTGATTGATCCATACCACGGCCAGCAGGATATAAACAGATCTCTTCTGCGGCATACCAGCCCGCATTTCTCCGAGGATCCCCTGCGGGTACTCAGAGGTATGCAGTTCATAGCGAGATTCAATCTGACGCCGGATATCTCCACAATCGGGCTGTGCCGGAAAATACAACCCGAAGGTCTTCCACAGGAGAGACTTTTTGAGGAGTGGAAGAAGCTGATCCTTAAAGGCCGGAAGATTTCCAGCGGACTTGCGTTTCTGAAAGACTGCGGGTGGATAGATTACTACCCGGAGCTCAAGGCAATGATCGGGTGCCAGCAGGAGCCGGACTGGCACCCGGAGGGCGACGTCTGGGTGCATACCCTCTATTGCATGGACGCTTTTGCATCCACTCGCATTGGAGACGGGAAAGAAGATCTGATTGTTGGACTGGCGGTGCTCCTGCATGACATCGGGAAGCCTCCCACAACGGAGTTTATAGAGGGACGATGGAGAAGCCGTGGACACGACACCGCAGGAGTGCCCATAGCGGAAGAATTTCTGCGCAGACTGACAAACGAAACCGCCATTTTTGACGAGGTGCTTCCCCTGGTGGAGTGCCATATGCGACCCAAAGAACTGTACACAGCCCAGGCCGGAGACGGTGCCATACGCAGGCTCTCCTGCAAAGTCAAAAGAATCGACCGGCTGGTACGGGTGGCTGAGGCCGATATGTATGGCAGGCCCCCGATGAGCGTGGAATTTCCCGAGGGACCGTGGTTGATGGAGCGGGCCCGCGCGCTGGAGATCGAGGCCCAGGCCCCCAAGCCCATCCTGCAGGGAAGGCATCTGATTGAGCTGGGCTATGCGCCTTCGCCTGCCTTCAAGAAAATCCTGGACGCCGCCTACGACGCGCAGATGGAAGGTTCTTTCAAAGAGATCGAGTCCGGCAGGGCATGGCTCAAAAAATATCTAAAGACGCACCCTCAGGGTACATAATTCGGCCTTATTACTCTCTCTTGACAAAGACCGCGTTTGGGTCGAAATAGAGGTTGGGGGTAGGCCAAAGACATGAAGAGAATCTTGTTCGTAGATGATGAGGAACGCATCCTGTCGGCAATTGTCCGCCGGATAAGAGGCTTTCACCCCGATTGGGACATAATGGAAGCCAACAGCGCCGCCAGGGGATTGGAATTGCTGGTACAGACTCCCTGCGAGGTGGTCGTCTCAGACATATTGATGCCCGGCATGGACGGAACTGAATTCTTGCGGCAAGTCCGGGATCTTTACCCCAAAACCATCCGCATAGCGCTGTCCGGGCACGCGTCCCAAGAGATGATGCTCCGCGTGCTTAGCCTGTCCCACCAGTATTTTTCCAAACCCTGCGATACCGAAAAATTGGCCGAAACGATTGAGGACGCTCTCCGAAACACGGACCGCATCGCGGATACCCAGCTCAAAAGTATCATCCTTCATGTAAACAATTTCCCGCTTCTTCCGGCGGTATACGGAGAACTTACGAGCGCCCTTTCCGACAATCAGAAAGGATCCGATCGGATCGCCGAAATCATCCAAAAAGACCCCGCTATGGCGTCAAAGGTCATGCAGGTGGCCAACTCCGCTTTTTTTGGGGCAGCCCACAAAGTAAACGACCTTCAGGAAGCAGCCACGCTTATCGGCACGGAGACCATACACGCCATCGCGCTTGTCTTCAAGTGCTATGACACAGTTCGTCCACAGGCAAAATCCGCCGCCTCTCAAGTCCAAATATGGGAACACAGCGTACGAACAGCCAAATCAGCCTCGCGACTTATAGAGTTCTATTTCCAAAAACCCAAACTCAAACACCAGGCACTCACCCTCTCGCTTTTGCACGACTTGGGCAGGCTCATCCTGGCGGACTACGCGCCGGGCCGGTATCAGGGTCTTATAGAGCTTGCGCAAACACAGGGAATCCCCCTGCCACAAATCGAGGAACAGATTTTTGAGATCTCCCACGCGGAATTGGGAGCCATGCTTTTCAAACTATGGGGTCTCCCTGAAGGGATCTATCAGCGCGTCAGATATCATCATAAGCCATCTCAATACGGTGAAGTCGATGATCTGCTCAGCAGTTTATATATAGCCAACGCGCATGATCTGACAGAGAACCTGGAAAATCCGGTCAACACGTTGGGTCTGGATGTGGCGTATCTTCAGAAGGCGGGATTGTCGGAAGACCTGGGCTTCTGGAAAGAGTTTCTCGATGAGAAATGAAGATCCCACGCAGACGCGCGGATTGGCGCAACATACCCGCGGTTTTATGTCTTGGGCGGAATGATTTCAATGGGTTCTCGAATCTTCATAATCGTCGCGAAGTTGCGGACCCGCTGCAGCACCGCCGGAGTGACAATGGTACCTTCGTGGGCAATGACCATGCCCTCGGCGGACTGTATGTGTGAACACAAACGGCTGCCTTCGCGCAGCTCGGAAACCTTGACATAGGAACGCGCCTCGTCCTCCGCTGTTCTGGAAAGAATGCCGGACAGTTCCGACATGATTGTCTGGCAGGCGCCCAATACGGCCGGGTCATACTGCCCTTTCACCAGAAGCATCCCCTCTATAATCTCCGGGACTTCCCTTCCTTTGTCCACCTCCAGAACAATATCATTGACGACCCTCAGGATTCTGGCGCCCAGAGGAATAAACTCTCCATGCAGCTTGTCTTCAGGGAAACCGCTGCCGTCAAAATTCTTATTCTGATACAACACGCTTTGTGAAACTCCCTCCAGGCGGGGGATCATCGAAAGAAGCTTGGAAGAGAACTCAGGCAGTCTGGTCAGCAATTTGATGGAGGGGCCATCCAGTTCGGAAAACCCGATCCTCTTGTTGGAAACATCTGCGGGCAGAGTAACCCGTCCGACCTCCGCGAGAGCACACGCAACCTCTATTTCCCATGGAGATTTTGCCTTAAGAGCCTGCGCAATCGCTTTGGCCGCGAACGCGATCCTTCGGCCCCGTCCAAAAGCATCGTGATCCAAGACAGACATGATATCATTCAGTACCTGAATGCTGCCATTGAGGGTTTTTTCAAGGAGTTCGTGTTCGGATGTAATAAGCTCGTGCTGTCTGAGTCCGGATTCAATGGCCTTGTAGAAGCTGTTGGTGTCGCATGGTTTGGAAAGCATACGAAACACACTGCCCTCATTGATGGCCTCCATGCTGGTCTTTACGTCGGCATAGCCGGTAATGAGCATACGCACGGTATTGGGCCGGATTTCGCTGGCCTTTCTAAGCAGCTCAACGCCTGTCATCCCGGGCATTCTGTAGTCCGAAAGGATCAGCGCATATTTGTCGGCGGCCTTGAGTCTGGCCAAAGCCTCCAGTGGATCGCTGACCGCTTCACTTTCAAACATACCCTCAATATTGCGCTGATAACCCCTCAGCACACCAGGTTCATCATCCACTAGCAAGACCACATTGTTCATATCGAAATCCCGTGTATCTATACGGCATACTGGACATTCGCTATAGCAGGAACTCTGCCCATATTATTAATCTACCCGAGCCCAATCCTTGTTCCGTAATAAAACAGGGTCTCCGGCGGCTCCTCATGCCGCCGGATCAAAGAGAACTTTACCATGGAATTGGCAGATATTTGGAGTCTGGGTCAGCTGCCCTTCTGGGCGGCCATCCATATGGCTTTATTCTTCGGGCTCTTATCCGCTTCTTATGGACTGCTGCAGAATAAACGGATGGGGTTTGCAAAGAGCTCCCCCGTACGTTGGTACCTGCTTCTTTATATTACTACAAAAGCGATAGAATACGCGATCTACTGCGCCCCCATAGAAGTCATATTCACACAATTTACGTATGATCTTGTAGCCAAAGTCACCGCCATTTTGGGGTGCGGTTTCCTGCTTGGCGCGACATTTGGAATATCGAAAGGGAGAGACACCCCCTCACTGACCCACATATCCTTTCTTACCGGAGTGGTCGTCCTGACAGGTTGTACATGGTTTGTGGGTACGGCGCTTACCTGCCAGTGTGCCGGGGGAATTGAGTTAATCCTGAGTTGTATTGGAGCCCTGGAACTTACCCGTCTAAAGAAGATACCCTTTATCGTAAATGGCGACAAGCTAAGGTATATCGCCGTTCTCTGGGTCATATTCAGCATCTTGGACCCCATCAACAGGTTGATACCAGTCTCCACTGTTTCGGAAGGACTGCCACGGCTCATCGGTTACATAGCAGGGATCTGTACGTTGGCAGCCATCACCATCAACATCAGAGAGATCTCGTCCCCCCGACGCGCGCCCATTGATGCTGAAAACAAGCACCGCGTCTCCATAACCCTCATCGGTTGGATTTGTGTCGGGATAGTAACGGTGCTGTCCATGTTCATTGCCGATAATCTCACGAGACAATATTACAAGAGCAAGGTGGAAGACACAAGGCGCACAGCAGACCTGATGCTTAGCCGCCTTAAGACGTGGCAGGAGCAAGACGAGGTATTGATGCGAGCCACAGGGGAGTCTCCCCTGATACTTGAGTTGCTTTCATCGAAAGGCTCTCATGATCTTAAAGGTGCCAATCTGGCAATTGATCGGTGCGCGTATGGCATCAAGGACAGTGTCTGTCTTATTGTTGACAGCACCGGCAAGTGCATAGCTTCTTCCAATCGCTACATAAACCACAATTATATCGGCAGGGACTTCTCCAAAGAAGGTTTCTTCAGACGTGTAATGCAGGACAGCGCGTGCACAGAATACAAAAGCGACGCCATTAAGGATATACCCGCAGCCTATACGGCGTACCCCGTGCACGACAAAGAGACATACGAGGTCGTGGGAGCCATCATTCTCGAAAAAGCCCTCTCAGCCGAAAAGCTCTTTATAAACTACCCGCACGCCTTCTTATTGGGACCGGCACCAGAAAATTCCATCATACAGGCTACGGATCGCAATTTGCTTGGCATAAAGGAATCCCAACTCAGATCCCAAAATGGCGTTCCCTTCGTTGGTATTGGCGGGAGCGCCAGGGGAGATATCATACGCCTCGAGAATAACCTGTATTTCCTCGCAATAACGAAGGCAACCCCGGAAGGGTGTGGCGCGGGCATATTGCGCGATGCCACGGAGTTCTTTGTATACAGGGCCATTGCTGATATATTGGTGGCTCTCTCAGTCGCCATCACAATAGCGATCTTCTCATTTCTCAGATACGTTGCCGAAAGAACAGAATATGAGCTGACTCAGGCCAGGGAATTCAAGAATATTCTGGACTGCTCCCCAAACTGTGTGGTGCTTCTGGACAGCGCCATGAATTGTTACCATGTATACGGACCCACTCAACTGCACCTCGGAATTTCCGAGCCCGAGCTGGTCGGCAAGTCTTTTTTGGAGCTATGGCCTGTTGAACAGAAGATCATGGTCCGAGATAAGATCAAGGACATTTTGCTGGGCCACAGCGCCAGCTTTGAGAGCCGTTACATGGCCCCGGACGGCCATACCAAGTACCTGTACGCTTATTGCGGACCTTTGTTCAATTCCAGCGGGTCTGCAGACCGGGTTATCGCGGTCTTGGTCGATATCACCCAGCGCAAAAGAATAGAGCAGGAGCTTTTGGGAAGACTTGACCTGGAGAGAACGCTCTCCACCATCACACAGGAGTTCCTCTCGGAGAACCTTATCGAAGAAAACCTGCAAAAGTCACTCTGGCATCTTCTGCAATTCTGCAAACAAGACCGCGTCAGTTGGTTTGAATTCAAGGCCGAAGAGCCCGGAGTTGCCCGATGCCTGTATAAGCATGACAGCGAGACCCTGCTACCCGATCAAATCATAGGGTTTTATCCCAAGATCTCATTTGAGGGACCCATGAAAGTCCATTTGCAGGCATTGCAGGATAAGAAGCACGTGATACTCAGCCGGGACACTCATCCAGAGGCACATACATTTCTGGCTTCACAATATATACAGTCATGCCTGTTTATCCCGATCTTTCTGGGAAAACAGCTTGCAGGACTGCTGAGAGTAGACTGCTGCCAGGAGAAAAAGACCTGCCGGGCCGATGATATTAACCGGATCAAAATGGTCGCGGACCTCCTGCAGGAGAACCTTGAACGCGCCAGAGACGAACAGATGCGCAAGCTGCTTGATGCCGCCGTGCAGTCGACCCACGATGCCATTATCATATACGACCAGGCAGACTCTCCAGAGAATCCCAGGGTCGCATATGTAAATCCCGCCACGCTCCGTATGTTCGGATACTCCAGGGAGGAAATCATTGGTGTCAGTCCCACGATATTCTACGCCGACAAAAGCAACGATCGCCCTCCCAGTATCATGGACACCATAGCGCGCTCCAGGGAATTTCACGGGGAGGCAATAAACAAAAGAAAAGATGGTTCCGAATTCACCGCGGAGATATCAGTCTCGCCCATAGTCGACTCCAGAGGCACCGTTACCCACTGCATCTCCGTCCGACGCGACGTAACCGAGCAACGCGAGGTACAAAGGCGCTCGTCCCTGTCCAACAAGCTGGAATCCATCGGACAACTGGCAGCGGGAATCGCGCATGAAATCAACTCTCCAGCCCAGTTTATTTCTGACAATCTGCATTTCCTGAAGGATGCCTTCAAAAAGTTTCAGGCAGATCTCCCGGTGGAAACACTCCCCATTCCCGACGAGCGCAAATCTGTATTCACAAGGCTCAGCAGGGAGATTCCAGAGGCAATCGCCGATGGTCTGGAAGGCGTGCAACGGATAGCCACTATTGTCCAGGCCATGAGGGAATTCTCCCACTCTTCCGCGGAAAAGGCGCGGGCCGATCTCAACAAGGCCATCGCCACGACTGTGACAGTGGCGCGCAACGAATGGAAATATTACGCGGATGTCAAAATGGAATTCGCCCCGGACCTGCCCATGGTGCTGTGCCACATAGGGGATATCAATCAGGTCATACTCAATCTGGTGGTCAATTCCGCCCATGCCATCAAAGAACGGTTTGGCAGCGGCGAAAAGAAGGGAATCATCACCATACGCACCTATGCCGAGGGCTCCAACGTGAAAATTGAGGTCGGGGACAATGGCAATGGCATCCCCGACAATATCAAGGACAAAGTCTACGATCCATTCTTCACGACCAAACCCCAGGGACAGGGCACCGGTCAGGGATTGTACCTCTCCCACCGCATTATAGTGGATAGGCACAAGGGATCAATCGGGTTTACCTCAACAGCAGGGGTCGGAACGAAATTTACGGTCACGCTGCCGATTGGGTGAGAGCTATTTTTCCTCATTCCTCAGAACTATCAGGTAGATCAGATTCAGAATACTCGCCAGGAAAGAAGCCACATACGTGAATCCCGCCGCATCCAGCATATCCCTGATCCCCGTCATTTCGGAAGCATCGGCTATACCCGCCCCCGCCAGTTGTACTTTGGCGCGGTTGCTGGCATCAAACTCGACAGGGAGAGTCACCAGGTGGAAAAGGGTGATGGCCAGATAGCAGCCAATGCCCAGATCCAAGAGCCATCCTCCCGCCCGTCCAAAAAGAAATCCTCCGATCATGACAAAGGGAAGCGCCATGCTGGCCGCGTTTACCGAAGGAACAAGCCCCATACGAAAATTCATGGGGGCATAACCCTGTTTGTGCTGAATCGCGTGTCCAGCCTCGTGGGCGCTCACACCGATGGCCGCCAAACTTGTCCCATGGTAGTTCTCCGAGCTCAGCGCCAGAGTCCGGTGTTCCGGGTCATAGTGGTCGGTCATCTCGCCCCCGATCTCCCGAATAGACACGTTGGTAATTCCAGCCCTCTCCAAAACGACCGCAGCTGCGTCCCTTCCCGTCATACCGCTGTGAGAGGAAATCTGCGCATACTTATGGTAGGCTCCGGTTACGCGGAAATGAGCGTAAAGTCCCACGGCAAGGGGAATAACAAGCGATACAAGCCACCAAAACTGACTGTGAAGATAGTATTCCATAGATAGAGAACATTGTAGCCCCGAAAGAGGACAAAGGCAAGCGTCCCCGCCCCCACTTTTCCCTTAGGCTGTCGCCTCGAGCCTTCGAGCCTTCAACCTGTGGAAGTAATACCTGTGCGCACGGTAAACAAAGGCCAGAATCTGCGCCACAGCCTGGTACATATCGGGCGGGATCGCCCTGCCCGCCGTGGCTGTCTTATAGAGCGCCCTGGCCACGGGACGATTCTCCACCATCGGCACCTCATGCTGCCGGGCTATCTCCTTGATTTTTTGAGCCAACAAGTCCTTGCCTTTGGCCAGGACTACCGGAGCGGAGTCTTTGCCGCGCTCATATTTGAGCGCCACCGCGAAGTGGGTGGGGTTCGTAACCACCACATCAGCCAGGGGAATCTTCGTTAGTACCTGGCGATAAGCCATCTGATAGGCCCTCTTGCGTCGGGCGCCTTTGACAAGGGGATTTCCCTCCGAGTTCTTCCGCTCGTCTTCCACCTCCTCTTTGCTCATCATGAGGGAGTCGGTCCAACGGAACTTCTGGTAGGCGTAGCTCATCGCCGCTATGGTACCCACGAACAGAATCAGCTTGGAGAGCATCGCCAGGAAAGTCCGAAAGATAAACTCCACCACGTGCTGCACCGATACCTGCGTATAAAAGATGGGGTCCTTCTGTATATCGCAGATCACGCCCCAGATGATCCAGGCCACCACGACAAGCTTCAGGAAGCTAATGCCAAAATTTACCAGCTTTTCGGTGCTGAAGAGCATCCGCACGCCGTTGACGATGTTGATGCGGCCAAAATCCCACCTCAGGGCGTTGGAAGAGATTCGAAATCCCGTCTGCAACCCACCGGAAGCGATGGTGGCCACGCAACACACCAGCAGGAACGGCAGAACAAAGAATACACAGGACTGAAGCAGGAACAAAAGGAAATCACAGACCGAATCGATGTTGAGATCTATGCGATGCAGGTGGGACAGTACCCATTTGGAGACCTGGCAGACCTGATTGGCCATCTCGGGACCCTGCAACGAAAGGTATCCAAAGGCGGCAATCAAAACGAAAACGACCCCGATTTCAGGGGCCTTCGCGTAGTTGCCGTCATCGTAAGCCTCCTGCAGCTTCTTCGATGTCGGTTTCTCTGTTTTGCCGTCTTCAGCCATTTTTACCTTGCCCCCGCCATGTTAAGCATATTGACTGCCGTCTGCCCCATAGTCTGCAATATCTGATGGGCGGTCACGTCAAGCGTCATTGACATGATGACAAGCCCGCCGACAATCAGGACGGCAAAACTGACCACAAAAACATTCATTTGTGGCACGGCCTTGCCAAGAACCGCAAAGGTCATATTGATCACAAAATTGATGGCCAAAAACGGGGCGGCAATCTCGACGGCTGTCACAAAAATACCGGCGGTGGCTGAAATAAAGCCGTTCATCGCCCCCTCAGACGGAACCCAGACTCCCATATGGATGCTCTCAAAGCTTTTGACAAAGCTCTCGAACACCTGCAAGTGCATCCCCGCGCTGAAGAAGATCACCAGAGCAAAGTTGGAGAGCAGTTTCTCGGCAGCCGAGCCGGTCTGATTGCTGAGAGGATCAAAAGAGTTGTCGCGCATAAAGCCGCCCTCTATGGAGATAATTTCCCCGGCCATGACAACTGACTGGAAAGCAATGCGAACGATAAATCCCATGAAAAGCCCCACCATCACCTCATGGAGACCGGCCACGATCATCCCCAAAAGGTGGGATGGCAGATGCGGGGTTTCTGGAGTGGCCAACGCCACCACATTGGTAAAAAGCAGTACAAAGCCGATTTTGACCATCATGGGCAGCGCACCCGTGCCCCAAAAGGGAATCGGGGCCAGAAGCGCACCCAGCCGCAGGCATATCAAAAACGCGCGGTAGAGATAGTCTATGTCCCAGGGAGTGATGAACATGGGGAAGGTCTTGATTTACAAGCAGGTTGCGTACCGGAAAGAGGTGATAAATATGGCCAAGATTTACGCTTGCAGCGCCACAGAACCCAGGTATACTCGCCTAAAGATAATATGAGCAAAGATAACCCAGCAGGGCGGGAGTGTGTTCCTGGTTCTCTCCCCCTTGCGACAACGTTAAGATATCTGCGGGTCGCACCACGAGAAGCACCAGTACCACATGGAGATGGCATAAATGGCCGTGTGATATTTCTCGCCGCACGCGCTACTCCACAAGCTATTCGGGAGGCTCTCGAAAACGTTCCAACTTATCAACACCGCACCTGATAAGCTGTCTTATCGGCTAACCCGCCCAAAACGTCAGGAGGCCATGCTGGGCATACGCTGAAAGAGCCAAACCGTATAGTCCACCATCGTCCGGATCATCCAGTGCGAACTGACCATCAGCACAATCGCGACAGCTATCATTTTGGGGACAAAGGTCAGAGTCTGCTCCTGGATGCTGGTAATCGTCTGGAGAATCGAAACCAGAAGCCCGACCGAGATGGCCGTAATAAGCATGGGCGCCATCAGGGTCAATGTCACCATCACGGCCGAGCGAAGGATCTCTATTGCGGTCTCGGGTGTCATATTAGGCGTCTATGCATGGAAACTTTGCACAAGTGATTGGACTATCAACGTCCAGCCATCAATAAGCACAAAAAGGAGTATCTTGAAAGGAGTGGCGATGACCGCTGGCGGCATCATCATCATACCCATGGACATCAGCGAACAACCCACTATGAAATCAATGATGATAAAGGGAATGAAAATCAGAAATCCCATCTGGAAAGCCGTGCGCAGCTCGCTCATGATGAAGGCGGGCATCACAATGTGAATGGGAAGATCTTCGACCTTGGTTCTGCCGCTGCGGGAAACTCTCAGGAAGAAGTCCACGTCGCTGCTGCGTGTCTGCTTGAGCATAAAGCCCTTCAGGGCATCACAACCGACTGAGAAGGCCTGCTGGGAGGTGATCTTCTTCTCCATGTATGGGTTGACCGCGTTTTTGTAGATATTGTCCCACACGGGCGCCATGATGAAAAAGGTAAGAAAGAGCGCCAACCCAACAATGATCTGGCTGCTTGGAGCCTGCTGAACGCCAATCGCGCTCTTGACAAATCCCAGCACAATCACGATACGCGTGAAGGAGGTCGTCAGCATGATAAGTGACGGCGCCACGGAAAGCAGCGTCATCAGCAACATCAGCTGCAAGGCCACAGACAAATCCGCGGGATCCCCTCCGTTGACACTGATATTGAGAGCAAGCGGTTTTGTATTGTCCGACACGGCAATTCCGTTGGCCACCGCGGCAGCAGCGGGCGTCTGGGGAGCAAGCGCGCTCACGGACGACTTTGCGGAGGCAGTGGCCGGAACAGCTTCTGCTCCAAAGGCAGCTGAGGCCAACAACACCAACAGTATGGCGGGGAGAACTCTCATCCTAGCGACTCTTCCGGCGTGTTTGGGCGGCTGACTTTCTGGAACGACTTGACGGTTTGGCTTTCCCTTTACGCGACGCGGTCGGTTTTCTGGACGAGGCCACAGCTCCATAGGATTCCTCTTCCAGAAGGTAAGGAGTCGACTGTTTCATTCTAAGAAGGAAGATCCTCCTGGAATCAAGGGTTACATTGGGGATCTGACTGCCCAGATGTCTAGCAACCCCGGGAGAGGTACTAGCGGGAACGAGCCTGGCAAAAAAATTGCCAGTAGAGTCCCAAAAGCCCTTCCACCAGGAAGAGATTTTGGGAGTCGTGGTACTATTTGTATCGTATTTCATTGTGCGCCTTTCTTCTCAAATTCCATGCATACGTCCGCTTGAAGCGGGGTAATAAACCCCTGCCCCACCCCCAGAAGGAGCTCCTTTTTGCCATAACGAACCACTACCAAAAATTGACGATTGCCCAATGGCCGCGTGGCCGTCACATCAAGAATTCTGGCCTGCGCTCGCGTCGTGCGCGCGGGAACGTTCTTTTTCCTCCAAAAGATATATACCGCCCACGCCAGTCCGGCCATGAAAAGCAGGTAAATGACGCTGACAAGGATGGAAGAACCCGTACTTGGGGCAACCGCAGAAACCGGGGCACCAGCGGGATCATATACCTTCGCGACAGCCTCGGCCGCGCGAAGAGTTGTACAGGTTCCAAATGCAAGAAGCGGGGATAGTATTCTTTTCATTTACTTATTACCTAGGAGTTCGGTGATTTTGATGCCGAAATTGTCTTCGACAACAACCACCTCTCCATAAGCAATAAGCTTGCCATTTACGTAAAGACCCACAGGGTCCTTGGCCTGCTGCTTTAGTTGCAGGACCGCCCCCGGAGAAAGAGAGAGAACCTCTCTCATTGGCAGCTCGCACGAGCCCAATTGCACGGTGACCTGGACCTTTACATCCAAGACCAGGTCCAAACTCTTTGATTCTGTGTTGGTTTCCATATTAAATAGCCCCCATTTTTTCGGTTAATTTGACGGCGACTTTGTCGCCCTCCAATCCAATTTCGCCCCTAAACTTGGGTGAATTCACCACCCGTACCTGCGCCTGGCCAAGAATGGTCGACGGAAGTTCCATGACATCCCCCTCCCGCAATGCCAGCAGATCGCGAACCGTCATTTCAAATGAGGTCCATTCGGCAAATAGAGGCATTTTGATGCTTGAACAGCTGTCCATCCATTGGATGCCTTTTTCCGCCTCCTGGCTCTTCGCGTACTTCTTGCTGTTGGCCTGTATCTTCTTAACGAGCGGCTCTATCATGTAGTATGGAACGGCCAGGGAGATTTCTTCAGCACAGTCTCCCAGATCCCCTTCCATCACCAGCACGAGCATCGGGGCATCGCTGGCGGCAGTCTGAAGGAATCTTCCATTATTTTCATTGCCAACAATCGCCGTGGTCATCTCCTGAATATCGGCCCACTGGCGGCACCACTCTTCCAAAAAGGTATGCACCACATCGTTGAGCAGGGAGATTTCGATCTCGGTCAAGTATCGGTCCTCACGCACTGAGTGGCCCTTGCCACCCAGCATTCTATCCACAATGGTCATGGCCAGCCGGGGATTGATAGACAGTATCCCAACGCCATTGAGTTGCTCTACTTTAAAGAGCGATATGGCTACCGGACTGGGAAGAGCTGTTGTATACTTCGTAAAATCGAGAGTCTGGAGTTTGACCATCTTCAGCCCAAAATCCATGCGCAAAAACATCGCCATACGGGCCGCCAGATAATGCACGAATTGCTCCTGGCGGATACGGACCTGTCGCAGGTCATACTCGGTCAGGAACACCGGATTCCTAAAGTCATAGTTCTCGATATTGAGTTTCACATCTTTCCCAAAACGTCTGCCTGTATGGTCAAAAACGGTTTCGGCTTTCTGTGTCTCAACCTCCGCCAACAGCTTCTCTATGTCGCCCTGGTCAAGGGGGTTATTCTCAGGAGCCGCCGCCTGCGGCTCCGCGGGACGAGCCTCTGGCGCAGGTGGCTGCGCGGAAGGTTGTTGATCCCCCGGCGTGGGAGGCTGCGGCGTCTGACTGTCGGGCGTATCGCTCATGAGGAATTACTGTATCACGAATTCTGAGAAATAGAGTCTTTTGACAATCGGCTTGGCGAGTACCTGGTTGAAGGAGTCGATCAGATCGCTTCTGACGATATTCTTGGTGCCCGGCTCGTCCAGTTCGGCCACTGTCAAAGCACCCAGCACTCCCAGAGCAGCGTCAATAATCTTGTCCTTGTTGGGCTCAATCTGGCTCTTGAAGTCGTCTGAGTCACCTTCAATGCTGAAGCTGACCTTGACAAAGCGGCTTTTAAGCGTACCTGACAGATTCGCCACAACGTTCTCAAATTTGACGACCGACTGATCCGCCATCACCCCCTTGGCGTCCTTGGCTTTCTCCTTGGAATCCTTCTGCTCTGTGGGCAACGGGCCACCTGCGGCCGGATGCGCTGCGGCCTGTTCGATTGCGGCAATCTCTCCCAACGCCTTTTTGACGCGTGGGATCATGATATTATCAGAGACAACGATTGCCAGAATCGGCGTAATAAGGATCACGACGACCAGAGGCAGCCAATTGCCGCCAGGAGAGACCGATGTCTTCTTGGGCGCGGCTTCCGTGCCCGCCTTATCCGAACCCTCTTTCTTGGCGTCTTTCGCGTCCGCCGGCGGAGTTGCGGCGGCTGGAGGAGCTTTCTCTTTTTCTTTTTCGTCTGCCATAAATCAAAGTTTTATCTGCCCAGATCAACCACATCCTGCAGCATATCATTGGAAACCGTGATGATGCGCGAAGCCGCCTGGAAGCTTCTCTCCACGGAGATCATATTGGTCAGCTCAGAGGTAAGATCAACATTGGAGCTTTCCAGCGAGTCTGTCTTGAAGGTTCCCAATCCGTTGGTACCCGGAGCATTGGTGGCAGCCGTCAGGGAGGAAATCGTCAAAGAACCGCCCAAAGGGCCTGCCGCGTCAAGATTGGTGTACAGGTTGTTTCCCGCGGAGACCAGCGCGTTTTGATTGCTAAAGCTGGTCAGAAGCACCTGGCCAGCCGCATAACTGTCGCCGTTCTGAAGCGTAAAAGTCAGATTGCCGCTGCTATCAAAAGCATACGAGGTCAGCCCCAATGTCGTCTCGGCCTGGGTATCGATCTGCGCCGTATCGTATTTTGTGACGGATTTATCAACGGTCAGAAGATCATTTTCCACCGTGGGAGTCGTATAACTGGTAGTCATCTTCCCCACGGTAGAGGGGGCTGTCGTCACGTCCTTGGTAAAAACAAGATTTCCACCGGCGTCCTGTGAAACGGTGTAACTGACGCTGCCGCCTGTGAGACCAACCAGATAAGCCCCGCTGCTTGTCTGCAAATAACCGCTGGTACTGGTGCTGAAATTTCCCGCCCGCGTCACGAAGGGATCACCGCTGCCATCTTCGACCACAAAATAACCGTTGCCGCTGACAGCCAAATCTGTGCTCACTCCCGTTGAAGTAATATTCCCCTGCGAATAATTTCCCGCGATATCCGCCACGGACACACCGCTGCCTATCTGGCTGGTAATCGGTGAGGAGCCCGTCGCGCCAGAGCTTTCATACAAAACCTGGCCAAAATCATTTTCGTAATCGACAGTCGAGCTTTTAAATCCGGTTGTGTTGACATTGGCAATATTATTGCCAATAACGTCCATACCCTGGGTAAACGCCTGAAGGGCGCTTACGCCGGTACCTAGTGATCCCATTAGTGCCATATGATTCTATTGTTTGGAAAGTTTACAGAATTAAGAAGATGCGGATGTCGAGGCATTGGATGCCGTCGAGACCGCGGTGATACTGGAAGCCGGATATTGTGCGCCATTCACAGTAACGTACTCCGTGCCGTCTGAAGTGCTGACCTGCGTGACTGTGCCGCTGACGGTGGCATTGTTGCTGTCGGTAAGCGTAACACTCTGGCCCAAGTAGGCCGAAGTGGCGCTCGCTTGGCCCAGAGACGAGGCCATGGTATTGAGCGTTGTATCAATATCCGTGGTTGTTTGCAGATTGCTGAACTGCGCCAACTCGGCCAGAAACTGATCGTTGCTGACTGGATTGAGCGGGTCCTGATTTTCCATCTCCTGTGTAAGAAGCTGGAGGAAATCGGCCTGCGTGAGATTGCTTGTCGAACTCGTGGAGGAAGCCGACGAAGAAGAGCTGCCCGTTGTGCTGCTGGTGGCAGCGTTGGGTGTGATGGCGCTAGTGCTCATAGGTGGAAGTTTCTGGTGTTGTATCGAAAGTGGGACTGTCCAAAACAATGCCGTGACGGGATACCTGCTGGGTCAAATCCGCCCAAAGCGACTGGATCAGCTCGCAAAGCCCGCTCGTGGGGGCGCTCAGGTGTATCTTGACCCTGCCGTTCTGGCTGTTGAAACGCACAACCACCTTGGTCTGCGCGTCGATAGGCACCACGACTCTGGCCCAGTTGTAGCCCATCGAGGAGAGCTTCTGGATCAGTTCAATCAGGCGGGGAGTAAGAGTCTGCCCCAAGGCCACAATATTGTACTCCGCCGATGAACCATTATTGGGCGCATATTCCTGGTTCTGCGACTGGTCCGATTGCCCGCCATAAGAAAGACGCTGCCATTGGGATGACGCATCATCCCTGTAATCGTGCCGCGTATTAAAGAAAGCTGCCATAGCGTCCGTATCTCTTGGAGCAGTTCCCGTGCCATCGCGTCCAAGCTGGTCTTTATTGCCCGAAGTACTGCTCTTATTCTGCGAGGCATTCTCTTCCCTATCATCGGCCTTGTTCTCCTGTCCTACGCCCGGAGCTGTTCCCTTCTGCTCCGCGCGAGGCGATCCTTCAGATCTTGCGTAAAGACCACCTTGCAAGTTCTCCTCCAGGGAGAGAGAGTCCATTTCCGACTCTCCCGCAGAGCCCTTCGACTGGGAGATTGCCGATAAGGAGGCTCCCTTTTGCAGGGTATGCCGTTTGGCCTCAGCAGTCTGGAACCGATGTTCCGCCCTGTTGGCGCTCTTTTGCCGGCTCATTTGTGAAGCCTGGGAGAAATTTGCGTCGCGGGACTGGCTCAATTGGTTTTTGGAGATCATCCCGGCCTCTTGACCCTGGGTTACATCGAGGCTCTCCAACATTGCGACGCGTTCGTCCGCCTGCCGCAAAGCGGCTGCCTCCGTTCTCAGCTCCTCCTGTTGGGCAAACGACTGCTGCGCTATTCTCCCTGAATTTGCTGCCTGCTCCTGGGCTGTCTCGTCGAGAAGGCGCTGACGCTGGGCCTGACACTGCCATTCATCCTCCAGGCTCACGGCAAGCGACCTTTGGGTTTCATTCTCAAGGGAAAGGAACCTTGCATCCTGCTGCAGATCCTGGCGGGTTTGCGCCTCTATGGCATCCTCAAAACTTTTTTCCCGTGCAGAGATCTCCTCCTCTGCCTGTAATAATCTCGCCTGCGCAGTATCCTGTCCCAGCATTCGTTCAAGATTGCGCTCTTCCTGCATCCTCTCCGCCTCGTATTGCCGGGCAGACTGACTGACGCTGTAGTCCGACATGGAATGGCTATTTGGGTGACTGCTTGTATAGGCGCAGCTTTTCCGTCAGGCGCGAAATTCTCTCACTCATGACCGGCCCCTGGTTGGGGACTTTTTCCATCGCCTCAAAGATGGAGCCTACCGTATCGGATTTCATAAGGGCGAGTATCTTGACGACGGTATTGTCATCCATCTCGTTCATAACGCTCACAACCGCATCCGGGTTCATGGCCGAGTATGTGGACGCCAGACTCTTGAGATTCTGCATTTCGCTTTCCTTGGATTGCACGATGGTATTGCCGATGCCATTCTCCAGTGCCTCAAGCTTGGCACGCTCATCCAACAGTTCCTTCTTCTCATTGTCCAGGCGCGTTTGCAACGCCTCCAGATCTGACTGTCTTTTATCCATGTCACGTCTCTTGCCATCCAGTGAATCCACCAGTTCCTGAATCTCTTTCGTGTGGAATGTCCAGTAGACGTAGTGGTCACTGCTATCCACATAGAAGCTCTGGACATAGGCCTTTAATACTCCATCCACATACATATACACCTTGAGAGAGCTGACGGTAAGAACCATGAACACCGCCAGCAGAGGCGCTGTCCAACGGCTGTTGATGATTGTCTGAAGAATGGGCGTCATAGGGCGTTCCTCCTGGATAGCATAATCTCTTCCAATTCTTTTTCGTTGGCCTTTTCCTGCGTCTTATTGTGCTGCAACACTCTCTTGTCCTTAAGGTTATGAAGAGCTTTTGATTCGTTATGTGCCTTTAGATAAGCGTTCTTGGCCTTCCTTTCTTCGCCCATAGCCTTTGCGAAACCATCCGCGCACACGGAACACTCCGCTTCCAGACGGTTTAATTCATCGAACCAGGACTGCTGATGAACCGCCTCCAAACGCAGGGCACGCGCGTGCTGGATGGAATCCAAATGGGACTGTCGGCAAAAATTCGCCTGCTTCAACAACTCCGCGGTCTGCGCCCGGAAGGCGACAGCCTCTCCAAATTTGCGCAAGGCCGCATCTTCCTTGGCCACTTTCAGACTGAGGATGGGGGCCAGACTGAATTTGAAGCGTCTCATTTGGCAAGGATCTCTCTCAGACGTTCCAGCGATTGCGCCCTATCGGCGCGCTCATTGAAATGCTGTTTCAAGAGGTCCATGATGGGCGTATACTTGGCTATTGCCCGGTCCAATTGTGGACTACTGCCCCTTGTGTAAGCGCCCACCTGAATCAGATCCTCATTCTTGCGGTAATTGGCGAGGAGATCCCTGGCCGAAGAGATCAGGTCGTACTCCTCGGAAGATGTCAGAGTTCTGGCAAGTCGGCTCAGGCTCTCCAACACGTCTACCGGAGGATAGTGGTTGGCTGTGGCCAGTTGGCGGCTCAGAATAATGTGTCCGTCCAGAATACCGCGGGCTGCGTCGGCAATGGGCTCATTCATGTCATCGCCTTCCACAAGCACCGTGTACAGTGCCGTGATGGCCCCGTTCTCGTCCATGCCCGTTCTTTCCAGTATTTTTGGCAGGAGCGCAAAGACGGAAGGGGTATAACCGCGGGAGGTGGGAGGCTCTCCTATGGCCAGTCCGATTTCCCTCTGTGCCATGGCCAACCTCGTCAGGGAGTCCATCATGAGCATTACCCGCCTGCCTTTGGAACGAAAATCCTCGGCTATGCGCGTGGCCAGCTGCGCGGCACGAACCCGGAGTGGAGCCGGTTGATCGGACGTGGAGGCAACCACCACGGAGCGGGCCAGCCCCGCCTCTTTCAAATCACTCTCCATGAACTCACGGAGCTCACGGCCTCGCTCCCCGATGAGGGCAATCACGTTTACATCCGCGTCACTGCCGCGAGCCACCATGCCCAGAAGCGTTGATTTTCCAACGCCAGATCCCGAGAAAATGCCCACCCTCTGGCCGTACCCCAGGGGAGTGAAGAGATCTATCGATCTCACCCCTGTCGTCATAATCCTGTTGATTCTGGCCCTTTTGAGCGGATTGGGAGCACTCTGCTGCAGCCCGGAGATAATCGGGGCACCCAGAGGTCCCTTCTCGTCTATCGGAGCGCCCATTCCGTCTATCACCCTGCCCAGCAGCTTCTCGCCGATCGGGACCCGTTCCCCAAATCCGGCAGCGCGCACGATTGCCCCCACATGGATATCACGCATGGGAGTCAGCGGCATCAGGAGCAATCTCTCCTCACGGAAACCGACCACTTCGGCACGCGTCACGGAAGAGGAGCGGTCGGAGCTGACCGTGCAGAGTTCCCCCAGGGAGAGGTCGGGGCCTATGGACTCTATGATCAGCCCCGTCACCTGCACCACGCGGCCCACCTTTACCTGGGGAGTCAAGTTCCCCAGTCTTCCCCTGATCTGGTCTATTCTGTTGGAAAGAGTCCTGCTCATGCTTCCTGAAGCTCTCCTATCAGCTGCTTGAATTGGGTTTTAAGCTGCGCGTCAACCTCGCCAAAACGGGTTCTCATCATACAGTCCCCGGAGGAAAGTTTTTCATTTACTTTGAAGCTCAGATAGGCATGACGCGCCACAAAACCCTCATCCATGCTCTTCAGAGCGTCAAAATCCTTCTGACAAAGCTGAACCTCCACGGGTTCATTCTCCGGGCAGCTCTCTGCTATCACTGATTCTATCCGGGATTTTATAACAGACGGTTCCATCGCCGCCTGTCCGACTATCTTGTATAGGAGCACCCCCAAAATCTCCACCAATTCATTGGAAAGATGAGAGGTCAGATTGCGGTATTCCTCTTCGATTGTTTTCAGGACTCCCGCGGCATGTTCCTGCATCTGTTTCCTCATCTCGAGGAGCTCCAAATTGTAACGCGCCGAGGCATCTTCGTAACCTTTGCGATAGTTCTTCTCAAGCTCCGCGCTCAGCGCGCTTCCGCCCAGGGGGGCGGGCCCGCTGTCGGCGAGCGACACAGTCTTGAGACGTCCGCCCAAGATGACAAATTTATCCGACGACACGATCGCCTCCCGACTGGTCGATTGAGATTTGACCCTCGTCCTCCAGCCGGCGCACCACCTGTATGATCTTGTCCTGCGCGGCCTCCACATCCTTCAGTTTGACAGGTCCCAACATGGCGATTTCCTCCTTGAGCGTCTCGGCCGCCCTCTTGGAAACTCCCGACATGATCGCCTGCTGCAAAGTCGGACTGGCGGACTTGAGAGCCACCACAAGATCCGCCATTTCCACCTCTCGCAAAATTCTTTGAAGGTCGACCTGCTGCAGACGCACCAGATCGTCGAAGGAGAAGAGCTTCTTTCTGATGGCCTGTCCCAGGGCGGGATTGCGCTCCTCCAGCTTGACCAGCAAGGCCTTGCTGACTTCTTTGTCCATGACGTTGATGAGATTGGCCACCATTCTGATGCCTCCGGCGACGTGCGTTGTCTGCCGTTGGGATCCCACCATGTGCCTTTTTAGATTGTATACCACCTTGGACACCAGATCGGTGGAAGTCGTTTCCATGATGCCTATTCTCTCAGCCACAACCTCCCGCAACTCTGTCGGCAACATGGTAAGAATAAGGGCCGCCTTTTCTTCTGAAAGGTGTGACAATATGAACGCCACCGTCTGGGGCTGTTCCTTGCGGATCAGGTTGTAAATCTGGCGGGGCTCCATCTCGGAAATCTCATTCAGGACCTCCATGGCGCTGGTGGCAGGCGCAATGCGGCCGATGATATTGGCCGCCTTGTAATCGCCTTTGGCCTTCTCCAGAGTCCTGAGCGCGTAATTCGAGCCTCCCAGGTTGGCAAGAGTCCCCTCCCCTATGATTCCCGTAAACTCATCTATCACACGGAGCCGTGTCTTCTGGTCAATAAGAGGATAATTGGCAATCTCCTGGCAGACAAGCTCCACTTCATGATCCTCGAACTCCTTTAGAATCTCCGCGGCGGCGGGGACCCCCACGACAATCATGAAGATCGCCAGCTTCTGATATTTTGTAAGCTGATCGTATTCTATGCTAATGTCGAGTTTCTCTGCCATATTACCGTTTGGATTGTCCCGCGCTCACCCAGGACTTGAGCGCGGCACTGACATTATCCGGCTTGTTCTGAATGAGTTCATTGAGGATTTCCGGCGTCAAAGCCGAGCCTTTTTGAGCTTCCGACGAAGATCCGCCTTCGGAGACAATCTCCATCCCCGGCTTTTCAGCCAGCTGTTTGCGCAGCATTCCCATAAACACCACAAATACGGCTATGGCGGCTCCTATTCCCAGAATCTTGCGTAGTCCATCGAGCCAATCTATGCCACCGGAGGCGGCAGACTGCATCAAGCCACCCTTCTCGGGGGATAAAGCCGGTTTGTCAAAAACAGTCTCTTCCACGGTAACTCTCGCCGCTGAGGCATCCTTGGGATCTAGTCCCAGCGCGTTCATCACCATATTTTTGAGCATCTCTATCTCCTGGGGCGTGCGGGTGACAATGCCCGTGGTTGTCGAGCCGGTCTCAGACTTTTTGGCGATAAATACCGCAGCCGAAAGTGACTTGACGCTGCCTGGATTCTTTACCGTCTCGCTGACGGTCTTATTGATCTCATAGGAAGTCACGCGGTTCTTGCGCGTATTGGTGGTGTTGTTCTGTCCCGCAGTGGCAGTCCCGCTGCCGCCGCCGCCAGGCGTATTGGAGGCCACGCCTGCCGCACCCCCTGAAGAGGCACTCTCAGTGCTGCTGGAACTGTCATCCTGGGAAGTCTGACTGCGAATCACCTGGCCTTCGGGGTCATACTTCTCTTCCACAAGAGTCTGGGCGTCGAAATTCAAGTCAGCGGAAACACGCACCACAACATTGCCCTCGCCCACCACGGGAGTCAACAGGCTTGTGATCTTCTGCGTAAAGTAATCCTCCACCGCTTTGCGTACCTTGAAACGTCCACTGGCCTGTCCAAAGGAGGGATCATCAGCTTCCTCGCTCGAAAGAACCTTGCCCGTACTGTCAATAACCGCGACATCCGAGGTTTTGAGACCTTCAACGGCGTTGGCCACCAGGTACCGGATCGCGTTCACATTCTCCTCGCTGAAGGAACGACCGCCAACGTCGATAAACACCGAGGCCGTCGGACGCGTATGCTCGTTGGTGACCAGAAGCTTGTTTTCCGGCATCACAATCATCACGCGCGAAGAGCGAACCCCCTGCAACTGATTGATGGAACGGGAAAGCTCGCCCTGCAAAGCGCGGATAAAATTGGTGCGCTGGACAAAATCAGAGATACCAAAGTTTCCCTTGTCAAAGATCTCGTAGCCCACTCCTCCCCCGCTGGGGATGCCCTGGCCGGCCATCTTCATGCGGACCTGATAGACTTTCTCTTCGGGAACAAAGATGGATTTGCCGCCAGCTCCAATCTCATAAGGGATCTTTTCCTCATCCAGGGACGCAACCACCGCGCTCATCTCCTTGGGGTCAATGCCGCCGTAAAGAAGCTTCATCTGGGGCTTGCTGGTGTAATAGATCAGGGCGCCCATGCCAACGACAACCGCCAAAAGCGCCACGACAATAGTCAGCTTCTGCGCGGCCGACAGTTCCGCCCAGATTTTTCCAAGTTGTTCAAAGATCGGCCCCATAGGTTACACAGACATCCTCATGAGTTCCTGGTAGCCGGATACCAGCTTGTTTCTAACCTCCGTCATCATCGTAAAAGCCACTCCGGCTTCCTTCATGCTCAACATGGCCTGGTGGACATTGCCTGCGGCCGCTCCCGAATCGGAGCTGGTCAACATCTTCTGAATCTGACCCTGCGCGGCGGCACCCTTGTCGTTCACGCTCTTTATCAGCCCGGCGAGCATATCGCCGAAACCTGGTGTTTTGGATGTACCGGTCGCGGAAGAATCTCCCTGCACTGAGATTCCTTCCGACATGGCACGCTCCGTCTGGGTGATCTGTTTCACGGTCTCCATCAGATCACTACTCGATATGGGGGTTATCGCGTTGGTCATAAATTATTACTGGTCTCTTCCCAGCTTCAAAGCCGAATCCGCCATGCTCTTGGAGTTCTTGGCAACGGCAAGATTTGCTTCATAGGCGCGGGAACTTGTTATCAAATCAACCATTTCCTGTGCCACTTTCACGTTTGGCATCTCCACAAAACCGTTTTTATCCGCGTGCGGGCTGCTGGGATTGTATATTCTCTCGCCCGGTGTCGTATCCGAGGTGATGCCGGACACTTTGACAGTCTTGAGCGAAGGCCTTACGTTACTGTCTCCGTCGGAACCCGAGGCGCCCGTGGCTGAGCCGCTGGCTTTCTTCAGGACAGATTCAAAGGTCACTATCTTGCGCTGATAGGCCTTGCCGGTAGCCTCATCACGGGTCGTTTCGGCATTGGCAATATTCTGCGCGATCACATCCATGCGGATCCGCTCAGCATCAAGAGCAGAACCCGTGGTTGTCAGTGAGGGAATTATGTCCATCGCTTATCAGTTGGTTTTTACCGCCTGTTGGAGTTGCTGCAGGCTGGTCGAAAGGTATTGTTCAAGGGAGTCGTAGTTGACCGCCGTCTTGTTGTCCATCATCAGCTCAGTTTCCATACTGACGTTGTTGCCGTCCGGGCGCACCGCCGCGGTGGTCTTGTCATCTATGATGTTGATCTGCACATTATCAATGGCACTGGTATCTCCGCTTTGATAGGCGGCCTTGAGCTGGCTCTCAAAGTTCGGATCGATATCCACCCGCTTGTATCCGGGGGTCTCTACATTGGCGATATTGGAGGCGTGCGCCTCGTGCATGAGTTCGGCGGCGTCGAGCAGCTTTTTGGCGGCCACGTAGTTGGCATCATTGAATAGAGCTATGCCGCTGACTGCGCTGGTAGGGTCCGACATGAGAGCATATAAAGCAGAGATTGTGCCATTACACGTCTGAAGCGGAAGGTTGTTAAGAATTCTAATAAATTGTAAAAACGGCCGGAGAACGAAAGAGGTCTTGCCATTGTCAAAAAATTATAAAAAATCGTGGTATGTCAGACGCCGTACAACTTACGCCCAGCACCTTCGATGCCGCCATCGCGTCGGCCACCCCGACCCTCGTGGATTTCTGGGCACCTTGGTGCGGGCCGTGCAAGATGATGCTGCCGGTTCTGGACCAACTGGCCACAGAGGTCAAGGGGCAGGCGGTCATAGCCAAAGTCAATGCGGACGAATACCCCGACCTGGCCGCCAAATTCGATATCAACTCCATTCCCTGCATGATTGTCTTTAAAAGTGGCAAAGAAATCGCGCGTTTTGTAGGAACACAAAAGAAAGATGATTTGAAAAAGGCAATATTATCTTAAAACAATTGACACTATAGATCTTCGGGGGCAGTATAAGAGGCATTATGGGTGACTTTGGTTCCTTTGATGTGGATCCGTTTTGCCGCACAGGTCTTTCCTACGACGAAATAATATCTTTGGAGCAAAAACTGGGCAGAGAACTGGCGGGACGGCGCTTCATGGACTCATGGCTGCGCCACAGTATGTGCAGCGAAACCAGAGAACGTTCGGAGGAAAGCAATAATGCGCTTTCGGGCTTTGTGCGTATGTTTGTAGCAACCGAACAGTTCAATGCCATGATGCAAGAGTCGAAGCCCAAATTTCAAACGGCGCAAGATTCTATGTTCGCATTTCTCAAGTACTGGCAATTATGCGGACGTACCGACAACGCAGGTGAGGCGGACAAAGCACTCACCAGAGTTATCTCCACTGCCGCTTCTTTTAAGTCTCTGCTTGAAAGCCCTGAAGCCAATGAGGACGTCAGGTCTAATGCGACGGATACTGAGAGAAGACTGTTAGGAATGATCAAACCCCGCATAGCAGAAGGATCCAAACTGAGTGAGGCTTTTAATAAGAAGTTTCCTGTGGAGGCTCCTCTTTTCGTTATAGGCGGTGGGTGTTTCCCTTACGCCATATATGACGGGGATAGCATTGCCCCCGAGGCAACAACTCCGTGTGGATGTATCAAAGATTACCTCGGTTGGTTAACAAGAGAGTTTGCGGCTCTCTATGGGCAAGAAAAAGGAGGACGGGTACTTGGGGAGTATCGACAGTCAGCGGACTCCAGGGTCAATGGGGTACCACACTTTAAGAAACATGGCAGTGGGATTTTTCTCAGCGAGTATGCCAGGCAAAATGGATTTTCTCTCTGCCTCCATCGGCCGCCTGTTAGTCCAACTTAAATATAAAAGCCTGTTGGGATAGAGGTAGTTGTGTGTTTGCCCCAAGAGGCACTTGACAGAACCGCAAATATTAGTATATTGTATTCCTAATGAAGGAGCTCGGCGCCCCGGCATCGCCCAACGCCACTTCCCGAATGACGGGAGGAATAAGGTGTGTTTTTTACTCAAGGGAGCACCCGGTATGCGACGAGTTTCGACCAATATTTGAGCGGCTCCAAGCCAGTCTACAGGGCAGGGGAATCCAGTTCCAAGAAGTGGATGTATCCAAGGGACTCGGGCAGCTCCCAGAGCTCCCAATTAAAGTGGTTCCGGCTCTTGCCCTCTTTGACAGCAAAGGTCGTCTTATAGATATGAGGGGAATCGCCCGCTACTATGCAGGAAACAGTGGCATAATTCCCCCTGATGAGAGCGTGATCGGTCAATGGATCGAAAGAACACTATTTCCAAGGGCAACCCGTGCTACACCTTCAACGTCTTCGCCAGCTCCTGGCCTGTTAGAGACTGCGCTGCGCTGATCATCCCCTTCAGCGGTCCGGCGTAGACCACATTGCCGCCTTCGTCGCCCCCTCCTGGGCCCAGATCGATCACCCAGTCGGCCAGGCGGATCACGTTCAGATCATGCTCGATGATGATGACGGTATTCCCCGCGTCTCGGAGCCTGAAGAGCAGATCCATCAGCTTTTGCGTGTCCATCCAGTGCAGTCCCGTCGTCGGTTCGTCGAGAATGTAGAGGCTCTCTCCCGACTGCTTGCGGCTGAGTTCCAACGAGAGCTTTATGCGTTGGGCCTCGCCTCCCGAGAGGGTCGTCGCCGGCTGCCCCAGCTTGACGTATCCCAGTCCCACGGCTTTGAGAGTATCGAGCTTGGAGATGATCGGCGGCTGCCTTTTGAACAGCTCGCAGGCATCGTCCACCGGCATATCGAGCACTTCCGCGATATTCACCCCCGAGAACTTCGCCTCGAGCGTCTCGCGGTTGTATCTCTTGCCTCCACAGCTGGGGCATGGCACATAGACATCGGAGAGGAAATGCATTTCCAGCCTGATGACGCCGTCGCCTCCGCATCTTTCGCAGCGGCCTCCGCGGATATTGAAGCTAAAGCGGCTGGCGGTATAGCCGCGCACCCGCGCCAGAGGCGTCTGCGCGAAGAGCTTCCGCAGAAGATCGAAGAGCTTGATATAGGTGGCGGGGTTGCTGCGCGGGCTTTTGCCGATCGGCTCCTGATCGACGCGGATCACCGAGCGGAATTCGTTCAGGCCCTGTATCGACTTGTGGGCACCCGGGATGGTCTTGGCCCCGTTGAGCTTGAGCGCGGCGGCATTGCCAAGGATATCGTTCACCAGCGTCGATTTGCCAGACCCCGAGACTCCCGTCACAACCGTCAGAAGCCCGATCGGGAAGCCCGCGTCAATATGCTTGAGGTTATTGTGGGCGGCGCCGATCACCTTCAGGAATCCCCTGGTCGGCGGAATCGTCTGGGCGTTCTTTGTCACCCTGACCTCTCCCGAAAGAAAGGGGCCGGAGATCGATGCCTTTGACTTGGCAGCCTCCTGCGGCGAGCCTTCAAAAATCAGATACCCGCCCTGGTGCCCCGCCCCGGGACCGAGTTCAATGAGGTGGTCCGCCGCCATCATGGTACTCTCATCATGCTCCACCACCACAACCGAGTTGCCGATATCGCGCAGCTTCTGAAGCACTCCCAAGAGCTTTCCGTTGTCATGGGGATGCAGCCCTATGGAAGGCTCATCAAGCACGTAGGTCACCCCGACCAGTCCCATGCCCAGTTGCCCCGCCAACCGCACGCGCTGTGACTCTCCTCCCGATAGACTCACGTACTCGCGATCCAGCGTCAGATACCCGAGCCCCGTCTCCCTCAGAAAGCGCAAGCGCTGTTCAAGGCCGTTCACCGCGTCGGAAAGCTTCGAAAGTTTTGAATCTTTTAGAAGGGTCTCGGCAAACTCGTGCGCTTTGACAACCGGCATCTGAATAAAGCTCGCGAAGTCCAGCCCGTTGAGCTTCACCGCCAGACTGTAGGGGTTGAGCCTGCGGCCTTCGCAGACCTTGCAGGTTTTGGCAATCTGAAAGCCCATCAGGCGCACCTTCAGCCACTCGGAGCTGGTGTGGATAAAGCTGTAGTCGAGAGCGGCCAGCACGCCCTCAAAGGGACGCTCCTCAAGCGGATGCTTCTTGCTCCAGGTACGCAGTTCAAAAACGCGTTCCTTGTCGCCGTAAAGAAGGAAGTGACGCACCTCCTCTGGAAGCTCCTGCCAGGAGGTCTCGGGATCAAAGGGATATTGTTCGGCAAGCTGCTTTAAGATCGAACTATGGCGGATGATAATCCGCTTGGGGCCGACGCGCCAGGGCTTGATGGCTCCTCCACGCACCGATTTGGAGGGGTCGGGAACGACCAGCTCCGGCGCGAACTCGAGCGCCTTGCCCAGCCCCAAACAAGCCGGGCAGGCTCCTTCGGGGCGATTGTAGGAAAAGTGCTGCGGTAGAAGCGGCGGATAGAGGGTGCCGCAGAGCCCGCACGAGAAACTCTGGCGGAGCTGCATCTCCTTGTATTTGGGTTCGGTAACACCACCCACCCCCTGCCCCTCCCTCTGGGAGGGGTGTTGTTTATTTGGGAACTCCGCCCCTGTCCCCCCCCTGTCCTTGACGGTTCCTGATTCTTTAGCTGCTACAGCCCCTTGTGAAGGGGAAGATTCCTTCTCAATGAGCGCCACAGCTTTGTCTTGACCCTCCTTGAAGGCGATCTCGAGTGAATCAGCAACGCGGCTCTTCTGGTCGGGCGCGATCACAATACGATCCACCACCACCTGCAGCTGCACCTGCTTGGCCTTCGGAGGCCAGAGATCCGATTCGCTCGTCTCTCGGATCCGGCCATCCACGCGCACGCGGGAGAATCCCTTCTGCTCCAGGCGCGCCACCTCCTCACGGACGATTGAGGGCTTGGCCGTGATGATGTCGGCGCAAAGAATCACCCGCGTCCCTTCGGGAAGCTTCATGAGCGCATCGACCTCGTCATCGAGGGTCCGTTTCTCTATTTTGCCACCGTCCTTGGGGCAGCGCGGCTCACCGGCAATCGGCCACAGGAGTCTGGCGTAATCCAAAATTTCCGTCGTGCTGGCCACCGTTGTTCGCGGATTGGTAAGGGCGTCCTGGCGCTGCTCGATGGCTATCACGGGGGTCAGCCCATGAATATAGTCGACATCGGGCTTCTCCATCTGCTCCAGGAGACTTCGGGCTCCCACCGAAAGACTGTCTATGTATTTTCGGTAGCCCTCGGCGTAGAGGGTATCAAAGGCCAGGGAGGATTTGCCGCTGCCGGAGAGTCCGGTAATAACAGTCAACTTGCCGCGGGGGATCTTGACATCGATATTCTTGAGGTTGTGGACGCGCGCCCCCTTGATCTCGATATAGTTATTTTCGGGGGCAGAAGTCATGCCAGAGAGAATAGCCTAAACTGGCGTAAAGCACAAACCCAAGAAGAGAATGGTCAGGAATCTCTCGCGGAGTACCATTTTCCCCATGATTCTCCTGCTTCGCATGATTCCACTGTCCCCTGTTTTGCGATACACCACACATCCCCTTTCCCCCTGATTGCCCGGTATTTCGTCCGCTATGTCTGCTTCTGTGTCTGTCCACCTCGTCCATGTCGTCCACAGTGTCCACTGGACACCTTCTTGCGTCCCGCACGTGCGGAATGAAGACTGGATCATTGGTGGGCAGTATAGAAACAAAATTGATCGCAAGCAACTTCATTCACAATCGGTTACAGATCGGTTAAAAACCAACCTCCAATTTGTTTTGGAGCTTTTCCATAAAAGAGATGTTATTGCCTGTCCGCTCAACCCCTTGCGGGTTGCCTTGTATAGCCCCCGGTTGCGGTGCTCTTTACCGGGGGCGAGTTCTTGATAAGAGAAGTTCTCAAGTCAATATTCATCAATTGACTTTTAGCTTCCACAACCCCTTGCGGGTTGCCTTGTATAGCCCCCGGTTGCCTCTACTGTAGCCGCAGAGCGGCGGTTCGTGCGCAAAGCGCGGAAATATCTCCCTTGGGTCGGGGTGGTCAGTTCTTTACCGATGGCGAGCAAGAGAATTGGCTACATCATTTGCGTAAATACTCTGGCTGCTGCCAGCCACCATGTCCATACCCCCTCCCCCTTGTCTCCTTCCCCCACACCCCCCTCCCCAAAACCTGTTATAATCTCTTCCGTTCACAACAGTTTTTTCCAGTCGGAGAAGTTCTCAGTGAATCGCGCGTATATGTCCTATAAGTCCAATAAGTCCTACCGTATTTTACAAGAACATCGGTATGCACCCACCCCCTACCCTCGCCCGCTGGACGATGCCCCCATATCCCCTGATGGACACACTTTTATCAGGCAACTGTTTCACTCGGATTACCTCAGGATAACAGGATTAGAATCACTGTGGAGCAGTGATTTTGCAGTGATATTCTCAAAGTTGCTTCCTTTGACAACTAGATAACTTGTTTGCCTAATAATTGGACCGTTCCTTGACAGTCAAACTCACAAAGCTTTCCTGTTGCCTTGGAAACTAATTGGGGCTAAAAAGGCTGCTGATGGCAATCCAAACCGAATCCATCCCCGAGTTTGGCACGCGCAGGGAAAACGAGGAGCGCCGCGACGGCGGGTTGGGCATTGTATTTGATCCCAAGAGCTCTCTTTTTGCGGCCGGGCTATGGCCCAGTGGGCGCTATACGCTTTTTGGCGGGGGGATTCCCGCGGATGAAGACACGCAAACAGGCACGCTCAGGGAAGTGACCGAGGAGAGCGGACTGTATGATTTTCTGAAGGTGGAGCCTCTCGGCAAAGCATTCGCGCGCTACTATCACTCGGTCAAGAAGGTCAACCGCGTGACTTTGGTAAACTGTTTTTTGATCATTCTAAAGAGCACCTCCACCCGTCCCGTGCAGCACGAACCTCATGAGCAGTTCGATCTGGTGTGGATAAGCCGACGGGAGCTGCTCGACATCATAAAGCCGCTCAATGGCGATGGAGGCTACGATCACTGGCTCTATTTCATGGGCAAGGCCATCGCGCGGATGGAGGAGCTGGGGTATAGGGCGTAAACGGATAGGAAACAAGAAACGGCCAGAAAAAGCTTTTCCCCTTGCCCTCTTTATCCGTAAGATCGCTTGCATGGCCCTTTTTAACTGGCTCAAGGAACGCTCGGCCGGACTCCTACTTCACCCCACCTGCCTGCCGGGGGAGACGGGGATCGGGACTATGGGCGAGTACGCCCGCAAGTGGATCGATTTTTTGGCCGCATCTGGAGCCAAATACTGGCAGGTGCTTCCCCTGTGCCCGACGGGGTTTGGAGACTCTCCCTACCAGTCCTTTTCGGTATTTGCGGGAAACCCCTATCTCATCGATCTGGAAGAGCTCGTCAATGCGGGGCTCCTGAAGGAGGAAGAGCTTGACGTATTCCGCGCCCTCGGCGACACCAAGGTGGATTACGGCGCGCAATATGCCCTGCGCTTTCCGATCCTCATGAAGGCCTTCGACAGATTCAAGAGATGGCAGGGCGGAGCCTGGAGAGAATATGGCGATTTCGCGGCTTTCCAGAGAGAGAATCTCCAGTGGCTGAAGCCCTACGCGCTCTTCATGGCGCTGAAGGCAAAGAACAACGGCAAAAGCCTCCATGACTGGCCCGACGACGAGCGCGTCTACGCCAAAGCCGTCGGAAAGGCCAGCCAGCCCGACGTGGCCCATCTGGTGGAAGCCTATGAGTTCTGGCAGTATCTTTTCTTCGGACAGTGGGAGCGTCTGCGCAAGTACGCCGCCAGTCATGGCGTAAAGATCATCGGGGACGCGCCGATCTACGTCTCTCCCGATGGTGCCGACCTGTGGTGCAATCCCGGGCTCTTCCTCTTGGACAATGCAGGCTCTCCCACGCACGTTGGCGGCTGCCCGCCCGATTACTTTGGCCCGCAGGGTCAGATGTGGGGGAACCCGATCTACGACTGGGGCACTATGAGGGATTTGCGCTACGCCTGGTGGATCATGAGGCTCCGGCAGTCCTTCCGCATATACGACGTGGTAAGGCTCGACCACTTCCGCGGCTTCTACGACTACTGGAAGATCCCGGCCGGCAGGCCCGATGGACGCGTCGGCGAGTGGTGCCTGGGACCGGCCATGGAGCTCTTCAAGGCTATCCATGAGCAGATTCCGGACGCGCAGATCATCGCGGAGGATCTGGGAGATCTCAACGACGGGGTCCGCGACTTTCTCAAGGAAACGGGGCTGCCCGGCATGAGCATCCTGCAGTTCGCCTTTGGGGGCGACTCAAAAAACGCCTATCTGCCGCACAATGGCATTTCCAACCAGGTCGTCTACAGCGGCACCCACGACAACGACACGCTGGCCGGCTGGATCGGAAGCGTGCCGGATCATGTGAGGGCGCACGCGCTGGAGTATCTGGGATGCCAGAAGGGCGTCTTCGTCGAGGAGGCTGTAAAAGCGGTTTTTGCGTCGGTGGCGAGGCTGGCCATCGTCCCCGCCCAGGATCTTCTGGGGCTGGGAGCGCAGGCGCGGATCAATACCCCCGGCACCAACCAGGGCAACTGGGATTGGAGGCTTACAGAGGCGGAGTTCGAGAGGCTGGACAGCAGGAGGCTGCGGAAAACGCTGGCCATGTACGGGAGAGCGTAGAAGGCTATTTCAAAAACTCTTTCTTCCCGTTCACAATCTTGACCACGTGCGTCTGGGATAGGAAGACTCCCGTCGGCAGACAGGTCAGCTTTCCCGTCACACCCGGGTAGTCCTTCATGTGGCGGATCTTGTCGGAGGCGACTTTCACGTCCCAGGTCTTCATCTCGGAGCAGACTTTGGCGAGCATTTTGAAATTGTCGTAGGCGTTGGGAGCCAGGGTCTGCTCGGCGCTGACATGAAAGCGCTTCTCGTAACGCGCGTAGAACTCGGGAATGGAGGGGTACTCGGAAGCATAGGTGGCACCCTCGATAAGGTGCTTGTCCTCTATCATGTCCAGATAGCCGGTAACCTGCGCCCCCGGAGCCAGAACGCGCAGCTGCTTCATAAAAATATCCAGAGTCGGATTTTCCAGGTAGCACACATAAAAGTCCGGATTCTTCTCCCGCAGCCGCATGATGGCCGTGCGGAAATCCCGATCTTCATTTTGAAAACTCTCATTGTAAACTTCTATATGAGCTTCTTTGCACTTGGCGTTAAGGTAGTCGGTTCCCTCCACCCAGTCTGGATTATGAACAAAGGCGGCGCGATGGACTCCCTTTTCTTTTAGGATGGCTAGGATCGCATCTCCAAAGTTCTTGAAAGAGACCGAGCTGGAAAAGGAGTACTTCGACTTCTCTATCACGTTGGAGTTCCAGCAGTTGGAAAACTGAAGAACTCCAGCTTTATCGGCTATGGGAGCAACAATATTGGCTTCCGACGTGTAGGGATCAAAGATCACGTCCACATGATTGAGGCTGATAAGGCGGCGGGTAGCCAAGTTAGTCATGGCCGGTTTGCACTCGTTGTCCTCAAAGAAAAGCTGCACCTTGAAGTCAGGTGTATCTTCATGGGCTAGGGTCAGGGTGTTTCGCAGGGCCTCGCCATATTTGTATAAATCCCCGCTCAAGGGTGCCACGACTCCTATTTTGAGCACATCTGTGAGGCCAAAGGAGGAAGAAACAAAAGCGCAGAACAACAAAAGATGCCTCATGGACCACTTATAATCCCGCGCGGAATAAAAATCAAATTCTTCCGCATGGATTTTGGCTTAACTTTTGCTCTGCTTTAGACGTTCCAGTCTTGTCTTTGTCAGCATGAAGCTGATAAATTTACTTTTAAGAAAATGAACATCTTTTTTGTCGCCTCCGAAGTGGCCCCGATCGTGAAAGTGGGCGGACTTGGCGACGTGGTGGGAGCCCTGCCCAAATACCTGAAAAACCTCGGACATGACGTGCGCGTGATCTGCCCTCTATATGGACACATCAAGAACCGCGAGGGCTGGATCCCCTACGAGATGCCGCTGGAGGTCTGGTGCGGACACGAAAAAAGACTCTGCAAGATCTGGGAGGGACGGCTTCCGGGCAGCGACGTAAAGATCTATTTCATCGAATACAATCTTTTCTATGCCCGCGACGGCGTCTACGACTCCCCCTGGGGCTCTTTCCAGGACAACGACCACCGTTTTGTCTTCCTGACACGGGCCGCGATCAATATTTGTAACTATCTGAAGTGGTACCCGGACGTCTTCCATTGCCACGACTGGATGACGGGGCTTTTGCCGCTCTATCTGAACACCCACGACAAGGGCACGAGAGTAGCCGAAGCGGCTACCGTTATGACGATACACAATCTGCAGTTCCAGGGACAGTTCTACCCGGGACTGACCGAGTGGGCGCACCTCAACCGCAAGGAGGTCCTCACCGAGAACAATCTCCTGCACAAAGGGGGCGTCAATATGCTCAAGGGCGGGATATACAACGCCACCAAGGTCAACGCCGTTTCTCCTGGGTACGCCGAAGAGATCAAGACTCCCGTTTTCGGTTACGGACTCGATCCCGTGCTGCGCTTCAAGGCCGCCGATCTGACCGGAATTTTGAACGGTATCGACAACTCTGTCTGGAATCCCTCACTTGACTGCCTCCTGCCGGCAAGATACTCCGCCGCGGATCTTTCGGGCAAGGCCGCCTGCAAGGCCGAGCTGCAGAAAACCTTCGGGCTGGAGGTCAATCCCGACATTCCGCTCTTTGGGGTGGTCAGCCGCCTGAGCCAGCAAAAGGGGCTGGATCTGCTCAACGCGATTGTTCCGCGGCTGATGGAGAACATGAAGATACAGATTGTCGTCACGGGAACGGGCGAGCAGGCTCTTCAATGGGGATTTGCCACCCACGCTTCGCGCTACGCGGGCAGGGTCGGCGCTTTCGCGGGGTTCTGCGAGAACAAGGCACACCTGACCTATGCGGGCAGCGACGCCTTCCTGATTCCCAGCCGCTTTGAGCCGTGCGGACTCACACAGCAGTACGCGATGAAGTACGGCACGCTTCCCGTGGCCAGAGCCACCGGAGGCCTGGCGGATACCATCGAGCAATACTGCTCCGCCGCAGGGGGGATCGCGCAAAATGCGCCCTTGTTGGGCGATAAAATCAGCGATATCCCGGCTCCGGCCGCGAGAGGCACCGGCTTTCTATTCAATGATGCCACGGCAGACGCGCTTTACAATACGATCGGCTGGGCCTGTTCCACCTGGTACGACAAAAAGGACGAGTGGAAGACCCTCCAGCAAAACGGCATGGCAAAGGAATTCGGCTGGGAGAAGCGGGCCCTTGAGTACGAAAAGCTCTACGCCTGCGCGGTAGAGGCACGGACAGGAAAGAAAGTGGAACTGCCGGACAGAACCCCCAAGCAAGCCGAGGTCGCCACAGCCCCCACAGCCGCCCCAGGTGAAGAGCTGACGGCATAGTAACTCCTAAAGAGGAAACAAAATAAGAGGATGACACTCATGTCAAAAACCGATGCCACTCCCACTCATGGGCGCGCGTCGTTTACTCCCGCCGTCAGACGAATGCTCTTTGCCGATTTCTTCCTGAGCCTATCCGGCCCCATCTCGTCGATCTTTATCTCGGCCTTTGTGTGGCGCACCACAGGGTCTTTTTTCAATGCGGTGGCCAATGCAGCCGGCGGCTATATCGCATTGCCGGTCGGCTTCTACCTCAACGGGCTGATTCTAAAACGCATAAGCGTCAGAACCGCCTACACGGTCGGCTCGCTCCTCACGGGACTCTCGGTGGCCTGCGCCAGCTTCTTCGGCTATGGCGGCCCCGCGGCGTGGTTTCTCTACGGATGTTTATGGGGAATAGCCAACGCGCTGTACTGGGCCAATCGCAACTACCTGGAGCTGCAGGAGACTGTAGATTCCCACCGCAAGAGGTATTTTTCCATCGTCATGACAGTCGGGTATATGTGCAATGTGGTGATCCCCCCACTGGCTGGATGGATTCTGGTGCTCTGCCCGCGGCTCGGAGGCTCCACGCAAGTAGCGTACTGGGCTGTCTTTGGACTTTCCTTTTTCTTTATGACTGCGGGAGCCCTGGTAATAGCCTCCGGCGGCTACAAGACCGTTCGACCCACGCGACTGTGCCCGCCATACCAGGGACGAGTTACAGCCAGAAGACGGCTCCTGACGATCTGCCAGGGTCTCACCGACGGGATAAACTTCCTTTCACCCCTCATTGTTCTTTATCTTTTTAAGAATGAAGGGATTCTTGGGACCGTCACAGCCTGCGTAACGCTCTTTGCGGCACTTGCCATGTACGCCTACGGACATTTGACACACCACTCCCACACAAGGGGTCTTCTGGTAACAGCCTGCGCAGGTTTCCTGGTCTGCGCTGCCTTCCTTGCCTTCCAAATGCCACCCTTCGGAGCCGGGGTGTATATCGTCTTTGCGGCGGTATGCAGCGATTTTTATATGCTCTCGGTCGCTCCGTGGATGCTCAGGCTCTCCGAGGAGGAAATTGGCGGCAATGAAAAGCTGCGCTACGCCTTCATCTGCGACAATGAACTCTTCCTGAACATAGGACGCCTGTGCTCCGTCTTTTTGATTGGGGGCATCATGTGCGTGAGTACGGAGCACGCAGGGCTCTTTTACGGCCCGGTCTTTGTCTCGCTCCTGCAGGTCACTCTCTCGGGGATATTCCTCAGCCGCTTCGGAGCTGCGTGAAACAGGCTTACCTGACTGAACGGACAACACATTTGCAGAGTTGACAGGAAATATCAAACAAGTACTATTGGCCTATGCACGTGCTGGATCGGATAAAAGGTCTGTTGGGACTTTCTCCCAAAGCGCTCCCCGTGCTCAGCCGCCCAGAGGAGATGTTTCTGGGATCCTTTGAAGATCGTGATGGGCTGCTCCTGTGGATTGCTACAAATAAAGGCACCAACGTCTCAGAACTTTGCCGCAGAAAGATCAGTAGAGGCATTCAAAGGGGCTGCCCGGTCAGGTACAAAGCCCTGTTGGAATTTGCGGACAAGGTGGAGAGCAGGTTAAGCAGGGAGTATTTTAGAAGACGCGAGAAAGAGCGTCGCGGACCGAGGTTGAGTTTCAGCACGGAAATGGCATGACCCACTGACCGCGGAATTTGGTGCCACTTAAGCCTTGCGTCAAACAGGAGCGGACTGAGCAGCGGATTCTCTACGCCTTGGGAGTCTCGGGAGCAGCCTGGGAAGCCGCCAGTCTGGCATACTTCTCGTAGCGCGCGCTGACGAACTCCTGCGCGGCTTTGGCGAGCTGCTCGGCTCTGGCGGGATTCTCCACTTTGAGCTGCTTGAAGCGCGTCTCATTGTCGAGGAACTCCTGTATCGGCTTCTTGGGAGCGGGGCAATCCAGTTTAAAGGCCGGGCTTTTGCGCGGATCGTTGCGGTAAAGCAGCCAGTAGCCCGTGTCCACGGCCAGCTTTTGGTGGTCGAGTCCCACGCCGAGGTTGTAACCGTGGGCGATACAAGGCGAATACGCGATCACAAGCGATGGGCCCGGATAGCTCTCGGCCTCCTGAAGCACCTGCAGCGCATGGCTGTCCTTGGCCCCAAAGGCGACCGATCCCACATAGACATTCCCGTAGGCCATCATCATCTGACCAATATCTTTTTTGCCTACCGTCTTTCCCTGCGAAGCAAATTTTGCGATGGCCGCCAATGGCGTGGCCTTGGACTGCTGGCCTCCCGTGTTGGAGTAAACCTCCGTATCCATGATCATGATATTGATCTTCCGGCCCTGGGAAAGCACATGGTCCAGTCCGCCAAAACCGATATCGTAGGCCCAGCCGTCACCTCCAATGATCCACAGGCTCTTTTTGACAAGACTGTCGGCAAACTGGCGCAGCCTTTGCGCAGCCGCTTCGCCCTCTATCGGACGCAGGGACTTCTTGAGGTCTTCAACGCGGGCTCTCTGGGCCGATACATCGGCTTCGGTCGCCTGCGGGCTTTCAAGGAGCGCCTTCACCCTCTCATCGCCCAGCTTGGGAGCCAGGTTCTTGAGAAGATCCGAGGCGATCTCGAACTTCTTGTCGGCGGAGAGGCGCAGTCCGTAACCGAACTCAGCGTTGTCCTCGAAAAGCGAATTGGCCCAGGCCGGTCCCCTGCCCTCTTTGTTCGTGGTATAGGGATTGGTGGGGAGGTTGCCGCCGTAGATCGACGAGCAGCCGGTGGCATTCGCGATGATCAGGCGATCGCCGAAAAGCTGCGTAAGCAGTCGTATGTATGGCGTTTCCCCGCAACCGGCGCAGGCCCCGCTGAACTCGAAGAGCGGCTCCTTGAACTGTGTGGCCTTGACCTCGGAGCCCAGCTTTGTACGGTCGGGCTCGGGAAGCTTTTCAAAGAACTCCCATCGGGTCTTTTCGATCTCGATGGTATCCTCATGGGGCACCATGTCGAGAGCCTTGTGCTTGGGGTTGGTTTTGTCCACGGCCGGGCAGACCTGAGAGCACAAATTGCAACCTGTGCAGTCTTCGGGGGCCACCTGAATGGTGAACCTGGCGCCCTTGAAATCCTTTGAATTGAAATCGACGCTCTTGAAATTGGCGGGGGCTTTTGAGAGCTCGGCGGCATCGTAGAACTTGCCGCGGATCGCCGCGTGCGGGCAGACGAAGGAACATTTCCCGCACTGTATGCAGAGCTTTTCGTCCCACTGGGGCAACTGGAGCGCGATGTTGCGCTTCTCAAACTTGGTGGTGCCGCTGGGCCATACCCCATCGGCAGGGAACGCGCTCACAGGAAGCCCGTCGCCTTCGTTTGCCAGCATCACAGCTGTCACGCGCTTCACAAAATCTGGAGCCTTGTCGCTCATCTGGACACCCAGATCGGTGGATGTCACCTTGTTGGGATAGAAAACCTCGTGCAGGTGCTCCAAGGTGGTATCGACGGCCTTGAAATTCTTCTCCACAACGTCGGCACCCTTGCGCATATATGTCTTCTCGATCGATTTCTTGATGGCGGCAATGGCCTTTTCTTTTGGCAGAACACCGGAAATGGCAAAAAAACAGGTCTGCATGATCGTGTTGACGCGGCCTCCCATGCCGGTCGCCTTGGCAACTGCGAAAGCGTCTATTGTGAAAATTTTGAGCTTCTTCTCAACAACGCGCTCTTGCGCGAGCTTGGGGAGGTGATCCCAGAGCTTGGCGGGCTCGTAGAGGGCGTTTATCAAAAGCACAGCCCCCGGAGCGGCAAACTTCAATATGTCAAAACGCTCGAAAAACTGGAAGTTGTGGACCGCCACGAAAGGCGCCTGGGCTATCAGGTACGGGGCGCGGATCGGGTCATGTCCAAAGCGCAGGTGTGAAGTGGTGGTCGAACCGGCCTTGCGGGAGTCGTAGACGAAATAGGCCTGGGCGTTCATGCCGGTCTCATCGCCGATGATTTTGATGGAGTTTTTGTTGGCTCCCACCGTGCCGTCGGAACCCAATCCAAAGAAAAGCGCCTCAAAAAGTGTCTTTTCCTTGGGCAACTCAAAGCCAGCATCAAAAGGTATGGAGGCGTGCGTCACATCGTCATTGATGCCAATCGTAAAACCATGACGCAGTTGATGGAGCGCCAGATGCTCGAATACGGCAGCAGCCATGGCCGGGGTAAACTCTTTCGAACCCAGTCCGTAACGCCCACCGGCGACGGGGATCGACAATCCCTGTCCCGCGAGAGCCGTCACGATATCCAGATAGAGGGGCTCGCCAACGCTTCCGGGCTCCTTCGTGCGATCCAAAACTGCCATGCGTTTAACCGTATTGGGCAGGGCACGAAGAAAGGCGTCCACGTCAAAGGGGCGATACAGGCGTACTTTCAGGACACCAAACTTGCCGCCGCGTTCGCTGTTAAGATAGGCAGCCGTTGTGGCCAGGGTCTCGTTGGCCGAACCCATCGCCACAACCACGTACTCGGCATTGGGGGCGCCTTCATACTCGAAAAGGTGATACTGGCGGCCAGTCAGCTTGGCGAAGCGATCCATAACCGCCTGGGTGATACCGGGAGCCTTCTGGTAGTGGGAGTTGGACGCCTCCCTGCACTGGAAGAAAACGTCTGGATTCTGCGCGGTGCCCTTCTGAATGGGAGCATCGGGCGTCAGGGCGCGGTTACGGAAAGCCGCCAGGGATTTCTCTTCGATCAACTGGCGCAACGTGTCGTCGGAAAGGTATTCGTAGGTATTGATTTCATGGGAAGTACGGAAGCCATCAAAGAAATGCATGAAGGGCACGCGGCTTTCGAGGGTGGCGGCATGGGAGATCGCGGCGAGATCCTGAGCCTCCTGCGCGGAGTTGGAACAAAGCATGGCGAAGCCGGTCTGGCGGGTGGCCATGACATCGCTCTGGTCGCCAAAAATGGAGAGCGCGTGTGTGGCAATGGCACGGGCCGTGACGTGCATGACGAAGGGGGTCAGCTCTCCCGCGATCTTGTACATATTGGGGATCATCAGCAGGAGCCCCTGGCTGGCGGTATAGGTGGTTGTCAGACTCCCTCCCATGATCGTGCCGTGCACAGCCCCGGCCACCCCCCCCTCGGACTGCATCTGGAAGACCTGGGGAACGCTGCCCCAGATGTTCTTCGCCGCCTTTGAGGACAATTCATCGGCAGTCTCGGCCATCGGCGAAGAGGGGGTAATGGGGTAAATGGCGATTGTCTCGCTGAGTCGGTAGGAGACGGAAGCGACAGCCTCATTGGCATCTGTTACATAATGTCCGGTTTTCATATTGATTGTTAATGGTTCAATCTAGCCGCTAGCATAGATTCGGTCAAGCAAGCAAAATATTTAATAGTGATTATTAAAATGTATTATAATAACAAGAGCGACAACACTTTAAAATGATTGAGATATGATGGACCGCTCACCGGAAGCACCCACAGCCCCTTTCTGCAGCACCCAGCAGTCTAATTATCATTTGCGTGATCCATGTAGAAGATATTAAATGTCTGCGGGTATGTCATCAGAATTCCACATTCCGCAGAAGCTGACCCTCGCGCACAAGGTATTCTTTGCAGTCATGGGGCTCCTGATAGCCGTTGAGGTATATCTGGGATATCTGGCGCACGGGATGGGAGACGCGGATTTGTACATATGGGGATACTTCATGAGGGATCTCTCATCCGGATCGTTCAACTGGCAGGACTGGACCCTGCCGGCATCCGGATATCTCTTCCCCTGTCTTGCTTCTTACTCCTTATGCTGGGTCTTTTGCCTTGGGAACTCGGTTCTCGCGCTGGTTTTGCAGATGATTCTCTACGCATGGACTTTCGCCATCCTTCTAAAAAGTGTCCTTCGCAGGTTGCTTGGGTGGGATCGTCCCGATTCATGGCTGGCGGCTCTCGGTCTCACTCTTATACTGGCCAACACCCAAACGATTTCCTGGGGGCTTGAACAGGGTTTGCTGCTGCCTCAAAGCCACGGAGGAGCAACTCTTGTGATGCTTCTGGGGATCCTGGTGCTTCACTCCTATTGGCGGAAAGGCCGGGCGCGGACGTTGATTGCCCTCGGTATTCTGACGGCACTTGGGAGTTTTGGGGACAAAATTTTCATTCTCTGGTTTGTGGGCGGGGCGGGACTTATAGCGCTGATTCATCGCAGATGGACTCTCATGGGAACTCTGGTGGTCAGCACCGCATTGGGCGCGACACTGGTCTGGTGGATCACCCCCACAGCCTCCGCCGTCTATATGCCCAACGGCAACTGGCGGCTCATCGCGGAGAACACTTCTTTGCGCGGGCTGCCTGCATTCTGGCGGGATCTGCGCGCCGGAGGAGCCAGCTTCAATATGTGTATGGTAGCCCTTGTGGGAACCGTAATCGGGGGATTGTCTTTGTGGAAGAATAGACGAAAGCTGCCGTGGTGGAGCTGGGGGGCCATATGGATCGCGGCAGTTCCTTTGGCAATATCGATAATCGCCCAAACATACGAGAGCCCGGACAACTGGAGACACTTTCCATTTACCCTGCTGATTCCACTCGTCCTCCTGCTGGCCGCGCTCAAACAAATATCTCACCACTGGAAAGCTGTTTTTATCTGCGCCTCTCTGGGACTCTTGGCGATAGAATTGCTATACTTCGTCAGACAAAATGGAGCTTTCAGCGATCTTTATACCGGTCCCTTCCGAATCATATATCGCGGGTTGCCACAGCCCAAGACCATTGACGACATCGAGTTTATCCATAGTCAGCTCCACCTCAAAGATGGACTTGCCACCTATTGGATCAGCAAACAGGTGACCCTGCAGTCCAAAGATGGCGTATTCCTGGCTCCCATATGGAGGGACGGTCGAATAGTACCCTGTATGACCACCCTCCGAGACTTTGAGGCGCATCATTTCAATTACGTCCTGACGGACAATCTGATCACGAGCCAGATTATAAGTCATTTTGGCCCACCACAGAAAATACTTGAGGTCATTCGGAAAAAAGACCGATACAGGATACTTGTCTACCCCGATGGCTTCCTTGACAAGGCTCTCGCCCATGACGAGACCCTTTTGCAGATCAAGAAGGACCGGCATCTGCAATGACAACTCTATTACGCGCTTTGCGTATATGTCGTGCGCGGTCACGCACTCGGGGCGACTGGATTGATTCGCTCTGCAGAGCTCACCCTTCGGGCGCTATTTGCTACGCAAAAGCGTCCAATTCGCTTCTGCGAATTGTCGAACCACGATTAAAGTCAAAGGCAAAAAACAAGTCGGCCATTTATCAAAGCTTCTCGGGGCGACTGGATTCGAACCAGCGACCTCTTGGTCCCAAACCAAGCGCTCTACCAGGCTAAGCTACGCCCCGGAAACTATCTGCAAGCATAGAGCACAAATAATTCCAGAGCAATGGAAATTTGACCCCTACAAAGAGGCGGTTTCTTTGGCACGCAGCTTGAAGCGCTGTGTCTTGCCGCTGATCGTTTTGGGAAGCGACTCCATAAACTCGATCTGGCGGGGATACTTGTAGGGGGCCGTCACCTTCTTGCAGTGAGCCTGCAATTCGCAGCGCAGTCTGTCGCTGGGCGAGTATTTTGGATTCAGCACAACGAAAGCCTTCACTATCTGACCTCTCATCGAGTCGGGAATTCCCACCACTCCCACGTCCGAAACGGCCGGATGCTTCAGGAGCGCGCTCTCCACTTCAAAAGGACCGATCCGGTAACCCGCGCTTTTGATGACGTCGTCCTTGCGACCGATAAACCAGAAATACCCTTCGCTGTCGCGCACGGCTCTATCTCCGGTCAGATACCAATCGCCCTGAAACGATTTCTTCATCTGCTCTTCCGCGTCTTTGTATTCCATAAAAAGCCCGACAGGACGTCTGGGCTTGACGCGCAGCGCGATCTCCCCCTCACGGCCATCCGGAAGCGGTTTCAAATCCGAATCCAGGATTTGGATATCCATGCCCGGAGCAGCGCGCCCCATTGAACCAGGGTGGATGGGATTGTCTTTAAAGTTGCCGATAAGCACCACCGTCTCTGTCTGCCCATACCCCTCATGCAACATGAGTCCGGTGGCAGCGTGCCATATTTTCAGCACCTCCGGGTTCAGTGGTTCACCGGCCGTCACGCAGCGACGCAGCCTGGGGAACTTCCACCCGGAGAGATCCTGTCTGATTATCATTCGTAATGCTGTGGTTGGCGCGCACCATGTGGCAATGGGATAATTGGCCAAAACATTAAGCGTCGTGGCAGGGTCGAATTTGGCATGGGTCTCGTAGGCAAAGATGCAGGCGCCCATCTGCCAGGGGCCATAGAAGCTCGACCAGGCGGCCTTGCCCCAGCCCAAGTCAGAGATATTCCAGTGAAGATCGCCCGGCTGGCATCCCAGGAGCAGTTCGCCGGTCAACCGGTGGCCCAACCCGTAGCTGATCTGGGAGTGCACCACCAGTTTGGGAGATCCCGTCGTGGCGCTGGTGACATAAATGATGCCCGGCTCATCCGCGCGCGTGGGTTCGGCTTCATGCTTCGGGCTGGCAGAGCTCAATCCTGCGTCAAAATCAATCCAGCCAGAAATGGGCGGACCCACCATGACGCGCAGCCCATTGTAGTCGCCTATCTTGCCAGCGCCCTCCGCGTTGGTGATAATTGCCTTTACTTTGGCGGACTGCCACCGATAGATGACATCAGACCGGGTCAGAAGGAGTGTCCCGGGGACTGGCACTGCCCCCAAACGAATAAGCCCCAACATGGCGAACCACCATTGGGGAACTCTGGGGAGCATCAAGAGCACTCTGTCGCCGCGTCCGATACCCTGCGCTTTGAGAAAATTCGCACATTGGCGACTGAGCGCGGCTATGTCCTTGAAAGTATATTTATATTCGCGGCCAGCCGCCGTATCCACACACCAGAGTCCAACCACATCGGGCTGGATCCTAGCCCACTTATCCATGACATCGGAGGAGAAATTAAAGAACTCAGGCACGTTCTCCATACCTTATTAGACCCCTGATTGGGGCAAAGCGCAAGCGCTATCGGCAATATCGCCTCAAATAGCGCGCTAAGAACATATTAGACCATGGTCATTTCCGACAAACACCAGTCTTGCCTTTGGAGTTATTTTGGCGGTAGATAGTAAGGTATCCTTGAAACTTTAGTTTGACTTTAGCGAAGTGGATTTTGGATGAAGCGCCAGGCGCACCGCAGAAACGGCGGAGGAGTGTACCGTGCTGTACATGACTCTGGCGTTTTCGAGGAGCAACGCCGCGATTCGCCAAAAGCCGCGAAATAAAGTCAAAAGCCAATGTTATGAATATACACGAATACCAAGCCAAAGATCTCTTCGCCCAGTACGCTATTCCCGCTCCCGTGGGATATGCCATCAAGAACCTCTCCGAGGTGGACGGTGTTCTTTCAAAGATCCAAAACCGCCCTTTCGTCGTCAAGGCACAGATCCACGCCGGAGGACGCGGCAAGGGACACTTTACAAATGGCTTTCAGGGGGGCGTAAAACTCGCCCAAAATGAGGCCGAAGCCAAGGAGATTGCCGGCAAGATGCTGGGAGAAACGCTTGTCACCAAACAGACGGGTGAAAACGGTCGCAAGGTCCAGACTCTTTACGTCGCCGAGCCGGTTGACATCGCCAAAGAACTTTACGCGGCGATTACTCTGAATCGCGCCACCAGCTGCCCCACCCTTATTATTTCGACCGAAGGCGGCATGGAGATTGAGGAAGTGGCCCGCGAGCATCCCCGCGCCATTGTCAAAATAGAGATCGATCCCCTCATGGGGCTCAGGCCCTTCCAAGCACGCCTCGCCTGTGAAAAACTGGGCCTTAAGGCGGATCTGGCAAAACAGGGCGCCGACTTCTTCGTGAAGCTCTACAGGCTCTACTATGAGAAGGAGCTCTCACTGGTGGAGATTAATCCCCTGGTCGTCAGCAAAGACGGCAGACTGCTGGCTCTCGATGCCAAGGTCGCTTTCGATGACAATGCCCTTTTCCGCCATCCAGAGCTCGCCGCGCTGCGCGACCTCAACGAAGAAGACCCCAAAGAGACCCAGGCCAATGCAAGCGGGCTGAGCTACGTGGCGCTCGACGGCAATATCGCCTGCATGGTCAACGGAGCGGGATTGGCAATGTCCACGATGGATATCATCGCCCACTACGGCGGGCTACCGGCCAACTTTCTGGACGTGGGAGGCTCGGCCAACGAACAGCAGGTGGAGACCGCTTTCCGCATCATCCTCTCGGACAGCCGCGTGAAGGCGATACTGGTCAATATATTCGGCGGCATCATGAAGTGTGATACCATCGCCACCGGCATCATCAATGCCGCAAGAAACATACAACTCAAGCTCCCGCTGGTTGTCAGACTTGAAGGCACCAATGTCGAGTTGGGCAAAAAGCTGCTCTCCGAAAGCGGGCTCAAGCTCCATGCGGCCGGCGGCCTGGACGACGCGGCGAGAAAAGTGGTGGAGCTGGCGAAATAGTCCTCTTTATTGAGACGTTGACTCCCAAACCAAAGACACCCGGCTTCCTATGCCAGGGCAAGGAAGCGATGGTAGCCATACTCGGATGGGGGGTCCTTGCGGGGGTCCATAAACTGCCGCGTCCTGGCGTCATATACAATGTAGTGCCACTTGGTCTGGCCATCCTCCTTGTAGGAGACCTCGACAATCCCGGTAAGGTTCAGATCCCGGTTAAAAACAGAATGTTCCATCGTTTCCTTTCTAAAACCCGAGAGAACCTTTTTCAGCTCCTCAAACCTCACCGAAAAATTCTTTCTGGAGAACCAGTCCAGAAACATCTTCTTGAGGACATCATTGTAGGTCATCCCCAAAAGGGCCGCCACGCAGCAGACCGCGCCATCGGTATCGTTTCTTTGAAAAACAGTGATCATACAGGGCGACAATTTAGCGGAAAAATGGGATTGAGTCAACAAACCATCGAACATAGCATTGCTCCGTGCCTGCTCTCCTCATCGACGCCTCATCCCCCACTCTCTTCGTGGGAGCATACGAGGATGGCGCGTGGCTCCTGCTCAAGAGCGCGCAGATGAACGCCCTTGAGGGGCTCTTTGATCTCTCAAAAGAAGTTTTCCAGGTAGTGCCTTTGGAAAAATGCAACCAACTCGTTTTCTGCGAAGGCCCTGGCAGGCTGATGTCGCTTAGAATCTCCGCGGTAGCCGCCAATCAATGGGCGGCCTCCGGCAAAGAGAAATTCGCGTACAACTCCCTGCAGGCTGCCTCAATGGTGGCAGGCTCCCCGGTGGGCGTTGAGCTGCGCCAGGGAGCTTACGCCGTCTGGCTGGAGGGAAAAATAGAAGTGCTGACGCAGCTTCCTGCCGGAGCCCAGATATTCTCCCCAGCCATCCAAGAGGAAACTATAGCTAACTTTCCGAAACTGGCCAAGGACCTTGCCCGGGAGGTTCCCTTCTTTGACCCGCCCTTGTGGGCTCCCATCGAATATAAGAAGGTTTAGCTCTGCGCCTGCGTCGCGGCGCTCCTCTGCGAAATCAGCTGGCTTTGCAGCTCCACGGCCGCACGCTCCATCTCGGCCACCAGGGCGCGGACTCTTCCATGCAGAAAATGATAGATCGTATAGAAGAGGATCGACACGCCCAAAGTGCCGGCCACCCACGAAAGGGCGGACAACGTCGCCTTCGCGAAACTCTGCGTGCTCATGAGGCTCCCGTTTTTGAGAAGCTCTTCGAAAGGTTCCCGCAACACCAGGAGCGCGCCCAGCAAACCCAACAGCTGCACCACCCGGCTGAGAAAGAGGAGGGTATTCACGCGCTTCTCCAGAAGGGGTATCTCCGCCGCCGCCGCGCTTTGAAGGGCCAGCACCAGCTCCTGCGGGCTCTTCCGACTGTTCAAAAGCCCCACCTTGACGATGATGGCCACAGGGCCGGGCGTCTCCTCGCACAGGCCGAGAGCTTCGATGGCGCGATTTTTCTTGAGCAGATTGACGATGCCGGTCACAAAGTCTCCCGAACGAATTTTGCCCTTGTGTAGGTAAAAGAAACGCTCCATGGCCACGAGGAGCCCGGCCACGGACACAATAATCATCAGATAAAGCATGAGGATATCATGCGGGAGAAGACGCTAGGATTCAAGCAGATTAGAGGAAACTCAGGCTGGCTCGGTCACACTGGTATCCATACCCGATTCCGGAGCCCTGCCATCTGCAAGAGCCTGATTAAAACCTTTGACCTTCTTCATCATCATGCTGGACGCCACCCTCAAAGAACCGACCAGTGAAAGCGTCTCGTTCTTTGCGCCTCCCAACAGCTCTTTCGTTTTTCTCAGGACTTGTCGCCCACCTCTGGCCAGAAGGGAATTTACCTTCCAGGAAGTCCCTATTCCCTCTGCCTCTATCTTGGGGGTGGCAGGTTCCGATTTCTTTAGTTGGGCTGCGGCGGTTTTGGCCAGATCCGGCTTCTCAATCTTAGTTGGATTGTCTTGTTTAGAGGCATCCATAATCTCAGTTGCTTTCTGTGCGAGAGTCTGATCCTCAGGCCGAGCGGTTAATTTGATGCCAATATCAGGAGCGCCGTCCACACCCACCACATCCTGCTTTGCTTCCTCTTTGCCCAAGAAAGCAGCCTTGGCAATATCCAAAGCCTGTTGCCACTGGGGCTTGGGTTCTTCTTTTTTCTTCTCGACCTCCTTCTTCTGGGCTTCCTCCTGTTCCTTTAGTTTGAGTTGTTCCTCCAAAGTCCTGGTGGCCTTTAGATCAGTCTCTTTTCTTTTTGCCGACTCCTCCAATCCGGGAGTCTCCTTCTGATCTGACGGCCTCGGGTTCTGGGCCATTTTCGCAGCCTCATCTCTATCCGTCGCATCCCGCAATGCCCTACCCTGCTGAGGTCCGACTTTATTGCTGGCTACTTTTGAGAAGATATTTCCCATACATAGAGTATAGCACGGGTATTCCGCTCTACCTACTGATATATAACATTACGAATCAACAGGTTATAAGATATATCCCGCCCGCTTGAAAGAAAAGCACCCCCCCTTGCCCACTATCCAATGATCCAGCAAGTCGATCTCCACCGCCCGCGCCGCAGCAACCAGGTGTTCTGTCAGCTCTTTATCCTCCGCTGAGGGCTCAATATCTCCTGTGGGGTGATTGTGGGCCAGGACAAGATAACGCGTGCCGGCTGAGAGCGCTTTTTTGAAAAGCTGTTGCTGGTTGATCTGCGCGGCGTCAATATTCCCCTCGGAAAGCCGTTCAACTCCGTTTCTCAAAAGCCGATACCCTTTGTCCAGATACGCCACCTCAACAGCCTCGTATTTCAAGCCGCTGAAACGCGCCCTCCAGAAGGCTTCCAGCTTGGCATAGTTGTTCAGCACATCGGTGCTCCCGGCGGACTCCAGCAGGTAGAGCTCCGCCGCCGCTTTGATGATGCGCAGCGCCACGGGAGCCACCTCGCCAATGCCCTTCACCTCGCGCAGCTCTTCAATGGGCGCTTCCAGGACGCCCTTCAGGCTGCCAAACTTTTGGAGAAGCGACTTGGCCTGCGGCTTGACATCGTGACGGGGCAGACAGAGAGTCAGGAGGAGCTCCACAACCTCGTGCTCGGCAAAGGCTGAGAGGCCGCTCTTCTCGAAACGCTCCCGAAGCCTCGCCCGATGGCCTGCGGCGGTATCTGTCTGCGAGGCAATCAGTATCTTGGCAGGATCAGAGGGCATTAGCGCTATAGTAGATAAACTGCCTACGGGCGCAAGCTGCTTCTAATTATGATTGGAACTTATAGATCTATTATATTGATAAATTGCCCTTGCATTTTTGGAGTTTTTTGGGAGGATATACAGTATGATCGGGCATCTATTACTCCCTCATCATCGTCAGGCACTCTGGGCTCCGGTTAGCGGCGCAACGGGCAGACTTCCGGCAGGTTGGGTATTACAATTGGAAGTACCAGTGATCAGAGAAATCGGAAAGTATATAGGCATAGTCGTGACGCATGACACTATTGTCCATAGGAAGGGAGAGGGCGCGGTGGCACCCGTTTCGCCTTCGTGGATACAAGGCGTAAACTAAGCGCCCAATCTTGCGAAACGGTTTCTCTTTGAGTGGTCCTTGTGGATTGTCGCCTTCTTATAGCCCAACTCTGCCGAAAGCGTCTTGATTTTTGCCGCGTGGGCGACTCCGGTTTCAAGCCAAAGCTCCCCGCCTTCAGCCAGATGTTTTTGCGCCTGAACCATAATCTGCGCGATATCGGCAAAACCCTCATCTGGGGCCACCAGCGCCTGCAAAGGCTCCCAGCTCTTCACTTCCGGTTGCGCCGACTCATACTCGTCCTTAGTCAGGTACGGCGGGTTGCTCACGATCAGGTCAAATTTAGAGCCAGCCGCCAGGCCTTCGCACCAGCTGCCTTCTACAAAGTCTATTTCCAATCCCAATGCCTGCGCGTTTTCCAAAGCCAACTGCAGCGTATCCGGATTCTTCTCGACAGCTGTCACCTTCGCGTTGGGATAGGACTTTTTGAGTGCCAGAGCCAACGCCCCCGATCCTGTACCCAGATCCAAAATACTCTTGGGCTTGCGGCCAGCCACGTGGTTCTCGTCCAAAACAAGCTCCCATAGCTCCTCCGTCTCGTGTCTGGGGATCAGGCACCGGCGGTCCACCTTGAGCTTCAGACCACCCCACTCCACATCCCCTATAATATACTGCAGGGGCTCGCGTTCCGCGCGGCGTTTAACCAAAACACGAAGCTTCTCAAGGGTCAGCTCGTCCATCTCACGGTCAAATTGCAAGAAAAGCTGCAGGCGTTTGCACCTAAGTCCATGGGCGATAATTTGCTCAGCGTCCAGCTTGGGATTGGGCACGCCCTTCATTGCAAAGAAATCGGCAGTACGCTTGATAAGGTCGAGGACGGTCATTTCGTTATCGTAGCGTATTTTTAGACCATTGGCACGAAGAAACTCAGCCAAGGCTTCCGCAGATAGTTGACAATAGCTGGTTTTACAGAGGTAACGGCCATACCGTGCCTTCTGTGCTAAACTCTCTCTATGCCGGAGAGAGATGGCCAAGCGCTAGAGCCCGATGTCCTATGGGACGAGTATCGCCAGCTGAGGGGAAATCCTGAATCGGTGACGCCGGAACGGATGGGAGAGTTCCTGCGCAAATTGAAGCTCGACCCCGTACTGGCAGAAGTCCACGAGCAGGCGTTTCTGAAGATGTGGACAGGGAAAGGAGAGTCTTTGGGAGAGTGGGGCAGTATATTTGATAAGGCGGAGAAGGATCCTGCCTTCGCAAGGAAGACCCTGGTTGATATCTCCAAACGTCTATGCAAAGCCTATGGGATTCGCCCGTTGCCGGTTTACTTTGATAAATTGAGCCCAGAGAAAAAAGCGGGAAATATAACGGTTCCTGCAGGAAGATATGCGGGCATCCTTTTGTGTACCTGGAATGAACAAGAAGGCATCCGGCTCCGGAGATCCGAGCGGAAACCACACATTGTGCTATGGGAACACACCCAAAGCACTGACGGCCAGACTGCAAACATCGCATTCATTAGCAAGCTGGCAGCCATTGTGCATGAGACAGCCCACTACTTTCAACAGGAATTACAGTTAAATCCACAGGGATTCGATCCACGATTATCTTCCTCAGCCATGCGACTCTCTGTTGTCTCGAGAATTGAAACAGACATTCTTTTTCACAAGTTCCCGAAAATTCCCAGCCTTGCTACTATTTATGGGGATAATCCTAAGGAAATTGACGCGTACCAGACCGACCGATTTATAGACAAGATATATGGGCTCTATGGTTTTCTACATGGGGAACAAGAAATTGCCGATGCCAGACGGGTGGCAATTGGCAACCCGATACCCCCAGGGAGACTTCAAAGAGTGTTTGCCGCCGTCAGAAAGACAAGCCTATACCGCACGGCCCACAATGGTGCCGCCGCGCTCTGGACGGCCTTAAAGAAATTCCCAACCGCTATACGAGCTATGGGTAAAAGCAAGAGACAGGGGTTAAACTCATTGGAGTTGTAACTTTCCAATACTTCTTCTCCTCACCGAAAATCGGGTTTAACGCTTACGCAACCCAGGGTAAGTCTTCCGTAAGACCAAATTTCCTGGCCAGAATACCTGCTACCTTATTCCTAATCGAGGTGCCGACAACATCGCCTATGTTCGAGATCTCTTTGATGAGTAGCTTGGATGTTCTACCCTTTCCTGATCTGACAATCTTGAGACACATACCATCAGTTCTTTCTGACACATCTCTTCCATCTCTCTCTGATTCTGCTATGTGCTGTGCGATTTCCTGCGTTTGTCCAACCGCCAGAAAGATTGTCGGAGCGCCCGATCCAGTCCTTTGCTCAACACCATAGACGGCGAGTTCCAGCTTGGGGTTCGCTTCGAAAGTTGTTCCAAAAGCCTTGACGGAGGTAGGACTGATAGTGATAGAACAAGAATAAGCACCGTTGGATTTAATTTGCTGTAGGTTCATAGGCAAACCATGCACTTATAATCCAAAAAGACAAGTAGACTTACAGGCCAACACATATCTATTTTATAATCATATACTTATAAATTTCTTATTTTTCGTGTATGCTCCCGAAAACCCCGCCAGCTCATTCTGCAAGTTTTTTGAGCACCTTCGCGTATCGTCTGCTAAGTTCCCGCGATACGGCCAGCGCTTGATCATTAAGATCTTTTGCCAAAAGTTCTTTCTTTTTTTCTTGGCCGCGTTTTCATCTCATTAAGTTCACGAAGATTTCTTATTTTTCCGCTTCTTGCAGCAGAAAGTCCACCCTCTCCTGGGTATCGGCCTGGTCGAGCGCGTCAATCACCTCCTGCAGACTCCCCTCCATCACCTTGGGCAGATTATGAAGCGTCAGATTGATCCGGTGATCGGTCATGCGGTCCTGCGGAAAATTATAGGTGCGGATGCGTTCGCTGCGGTCTCCGCTGCCGATCTGTCCCTTCCGATTGGCCTCATACTTGGCCTTTTCGTCCTCCTGCTTTTTCTGAAGGAGCCTCGAACGCAGAATCTTCATGGCCTTGTTCTTATTCTTGAGCTGGGAGCGCTCGTCCATGCACTTGACCATCACCCCCGTGGGTCTGTGGATGATCTGTACGGCCGAGTCTGTCGTATTGACGCCCTGGCCTCCCGGGCCGGAGGCGCGGCAGACGGTAATGTCCAAATCCTCGGGTTTAACCTCAATGTCCACTTCCTCGGCCTCGGGGAGAACCGCGACCGTGGCTGTGGAGGTATGTATGCGTCCGCTTGCCTCGGTGGCGGGCACGCGCTGCACCCGATGGACCCCGCTCTCAAATTTGAGCGCCTTGTAGGCGTTTTCCCCGGAAATAAGAATTGAGGCTTCCTTCATTCCACCCAATTCGCTGGGGCTGGTGTTCATCATCTCCACCTTCCACCCGCGATTTTCGGCATAACGGGTGTAAAGACGCATCAACTCGCTGGCAAAGATGGCGGCCTCGTCGCCGCCCGTACCGGCGCGGAATTCCATGATGGTATTGCGGCTGTCGGTCGGATCGGATGGCAGCATCAGTTTGAGAAGCTCCCCTTCCAGCTCCCCAACGCGCTTCTTCATGCCGGGAAGTTCTTCGGAGGCCATCGTTTTCAGGTCGGCGTCGATAGCCGGATCGGCCACCAGCGTCTCATTGTCCTTGATATCCCTGTTAAGCTTCTGGCGTTCCTCTTCCTTCTCAAAGAGTTCCTTCAATTTCTGAATTTCCCGCAGCGTAGCGGCAGCCTTTCGCTGATCCTTGTAAAAGGTCTCCCCTCCCGCCAGCGTTTCCAGCTCGGCGAGTTTCTTTCTAAAGGGATCCAGGGGTGGCAGAAGAGGCATAAGTGAACTGCGAGCATAGACCAAAATCCCGGCCAAGTCGAGAAAACCTTAGTGGATTCCCAACTCTTCTCTGGCCCTTGCCGCCTCGCTCCTGGGCAAGGGCATCCTCGCACTTACACCCAAATAAACGGAATCCTGTCGATTCTCTCTTCGAAGCGGCAAGATCGCACTATGGGAATTCCCTGTTGGGGGAAGATTACCCCTGCAAGATGATCGCTGTCTCGTCTGATCCAATGTAGAGATGTTCATCGTAGCATAATCATACCACTATATTCATCTTTTTCAAGTAAAATCATCTCTTCCCTTTCGGCATGGCTCGGCCGTATAATCCAGCATCATGGTCGATTCCGATACCCTCAATCACCAGCACGTGGTCGCCTGCCTCTGGGACTTTGACAAAACCCTCTGCCCGCACTATATGCAGACACCCCTTTTCAAGCATTACGGAATCGACGAAGATGCGTTCTGGGATGAAGTGAATAATCTCCCCGCCTACTACGCCAAGCAGGGCATCCGGATGCTGCCGGAGATCTCGTACCTTAACCATATGCTCTCTTACGTGAGACTGGGGCTGATGAAAGGTCTTAACAACAAGCTGCTCTTTGAGCTGGGCAAAGAGGTTCCCCTCTGCCCGGGACTCCCGGATGCCTTCCTGAAACTCAAGGAGTTCGTGGCCACCACTTACGCCGACTATGGCATTCATCTGGAGCACTATATCCTTTCCACCGGGCTTAAACAGATGATCCTGGGCAGCAGGATCGTCCCCGTGGTCGATGGCATTTACGGCAGCGAATTTATCGAGGAGGCCGCCCAGCCCCATTATCTGACGCAGCAGGATTTACCGGTAAAAACCTCCTCCGGTCAGATCACGCAGATTGCCTGCCCCCTGGACAATACCTCCAAGACGCGGATCATCGCCGAGATCAACAAAGGCTGTAACAAGAACCCGCTTATCAATGTCAACTCCTTCATGGCCGACGTGGATCGCCGCGTGCCATTCCAGAATATGATCTACACCGCGGACGGGCCCAGCGATGTGCCGGCCTTCTCGGTGATGAGGTCAAAGGGCGGGACCGCCTTCGCGGTATACAATCCGGCCAACGAGGCGGAGTTCAACCAGACTGATATGCTGCTGCAGTACCGGCGCGTCAACGCGGTCGGGCCTGCCAACTACACGCCGGAGAGCTCCACCTACAGGTGGATCAAGCTCCATCTGCACCAGATCTGCGACAGGATCGTCGAGGATGAATCGCGGCTGCGTTCCACCCGCGTGGGAGCATCCCCAAAGCATCTGCCGCCGACCAAGATCAGCGACAACTCGCCAACGGAGCTGCTATAGGCCGCCGGGGCGAAGACGCTTTTCCGCTATGGCACCACTGCGGGTCTGCGCGGCCTGCTGCATGGCTGCCAATGTACCTATCCTTCTTAGCAGGCGTGCCCTTGCGCTCGGATGTGTTGCGACATCAAGCTTGTCGCGGAGGTGTTCCAATGATCTATCTCTTTTTGCTGACATAGTAGTATATTTGGGTTGGTCTTGCCACTATAACACAAGATATTCCCTCTCCTTTGGATTGGTCATATTTTTACAGGAAATTTAACAATTGCGCTTCTGGTCCCGACAAAATAGGCTTTCCCTATGTCCCTGCTTTTGGAAATCGTCACTCCCGATGGAGTCGCCCTCTCCTCTCCCGTCGATTCGGTAACCATGGACACTATCGACGGACAGCTGACCATCCTCGCCAGCCACCAGCCTCTTATGGGCCAGACAGTGGCGGGAGAGTTGCTCTACAAGGACAAGACAGGCTCCCATGTCTATGCCATAGATACTGGATTTTATCTTCTGAAAGGCGACAAGCTCTCCTTGCTCGTTGAGGGGGCTGTCGACTCCGCCGCCATAGACCTTGCGGCCATCAAGGACGCACAGGAGCGGGCCAAAGCGGCGCTGGCTTCCGCCAAGAAGATGGACCCCACGGAGATTGAGGAGTTCGAGAGGATAGTCCGCTTCTCGATAGCCCAGCAGCTGATCAAGGCCAGGAAACAGGTACTCTAGGCTTGAGAACTTCTGCTTTTTGGCATAGGCTCGTTTCTCACGGGCCTATAGCTCAGCGGTTAGAGCAGGGGACTCATAATCCCTTGGTCGCAGGTTCGAACCCTGCTGGGCCCAAAAACGGGGCTATTGTACTACCTTCATCCAGTCAGTCCAGTACTGGAGGTCTACAGACAATCCCTGTGCCTTGAGAAAATCAACATCCATCCCCGGAAGGCCTTCATACATTCTTGCGTTGATTTTGTACTCGATCAGATCAGAGAGGTGCAATATCGCAAGCAGTTCTGTCGAAAGTCCGGTTAAACTACATTTGCTCGGCTCGTGATGGAAACGAACAGCCTCCACGATATCTGCTGGCAATCCCCAAAGGCTAAAGAGTATGGCACCCACCTCGGCATGAGATATTCCCAGGTGTTCCTTCTCCATCCTCCAAACAGGCGTTCCATTCACAAGGGACGCCTTCACCGCCGCCGCATACTCCCTGGGGGAGAAATCTGCCAACACTAGCTTGCCAAGATCGTGCAATAGCGCCAGCGTACAGGCCTGATCCCGGAGCGTCCTCTTGCTGCCAAAGTCATCCACAAGACGCATGGCAATCTTGGAAACTTCAACGCTGTGCTCCCACAGTCTTTGTTGCAGAACTCTGTTTTCTTCCACAGACGAGAGCTGCCCCAGGAATTTGTAAGTGATGGCAATTGTACGGATGATATTGGTACCCAAAAGCGCGACCGACTCCATAATGCTCGATATCTTCTGCTGGCTTCCAAAGAAGGAGGAGTTTGCCACCTGCAGGATTTTGGATGTTAGACCGGGATCCTTCGCAATGAGATCAGCAACCCCGTCAAGGCCGGCAACGGAATTCCCAAGCGCCGCCAGCAGATCCCTGTGAACAACCGGAATGGCGGGGAAGCTGTCAATATACAGAAGGACTTTTTTGAGGTCCTGATCCCGGAGCTGGTCTGCTTTGGTCAAAGAGCCTTCGATAACCTTCATGAGGGAGGCGTTCTGACACGGTTTGGCAAAGCACTGCTGCGCCAGGGCGTAAGCCTTCAGCATCGCATCGGTCTTCTGTGGCAGTCCGACGGCAAGCCGGATTGTCGTGGGAGAACTTTCGCGTGCGATCGTCAGAAAAGCCACACCGTCAAGGACAGGCAACTGCAGATCACACACAAGGAGATCAAACGACCCATTGCTCAACAGCTCCAAGCCTTCCTTGCCTCCGGATGCAAGGCAGACGACCCAAGTAGGGTGCGCCGCAGCAATATTCCCCGCCAAAAGGCTGGAGAACTCAGTCTCATGTGAGACGAGAAGTATCTTCTTGTTCGACTCAGGCATAACGCAAGGGAGGGCAGGCGATCATAACGGACATTTTAGCCCTTATATTAATACCTACGTGGCAGCGCCATTTGCTGTAACAGAATCACTGTTCTTTTTATGCGCTGCTTTTATGGTAATCTGCTAATGCTTTGGATGTCCGATTGCCCACTGGCAATTATCGAACCCTGCTGGGCCCAGATTATTTTACCAAAGCTCCTCACCAGGGCCTCATCCGTCCCATTGACGGGGCGGGTATGAAATCGAGTTGGTGTGTGGCTATGGGCTATTCATTGTCCCCCGCCCACCCAGAGGACCTCGCGGCCTAATTTTTCATCGAGAGCCATCTGTGCGTTCGTGAGGGCGCCCTTGGGACCGGTAGAGTACACAACAAAGTTGAAATTACTATGGCCATGAGAGTCCACCTCTCTTCCCAGACTGGCCGCGATGCGCAGCCGTCTACCCCAGACGTCAAACGGTTGGCCGTGGAGATACACATTCCCATCAGGGTTGAGCTTGGCGGTGGCCGGATAGTTGGTGTCGTTTGTGAGAACCGCAAGGACCTCTGGAGCCACATCGGCATTGGGATCGACGGAGAGGCTGCCGAGCGGCGCGCGATGCGTCGTCATCTCAAACTGCTCAATGGCGCCTGCCACATTGGCGGCCTGCCCATAGCTTTTCATACGCTCGTTCCTGGCAGACCGGATCCCATGGTTGACAAAATTGGGGAGGAATAAATAAATTGCAGCGACACCCACCACCATGGCTGCCGCCAATCCAGACCAAACCATCAGACGGGTCAATCTACGACCAAGCCCGTGAGGACTGCGAAGGCTACCCAGCTCTCCGGAAGCATCTCCTATGGGGTTTCTTGGTTGCATAGCATGAAAGAGCAGCGGATTTAAGAGAGTAATGGCTACATCGTACGCGCGTGGCCCAAAGTGACATCCGTCAAAATTTTATGAGGAGGGGATTGGCTATTTGTTCCCATCATGGAGGCAGACTTGGGAGCGCCGTATAAGCCCCCCTGTCTCCGAAACTCACGGAAACGATCGTAGCTGCCGTTGGTGATGACCTCGTTCCAAACCGGCGTGCGGGGCTTTAGGGGAGAGCGCAGCTCGGACAGTTCTGTCTCCGAGAAGCCTTTCAGGTTGATCACTCCAGTCCTCTGATAGCCCACCAGCAGGGGTTGGTTGGTGGTGCCGGCAAGCGCCGGGTCGGCAGTGCTTACCTGCACATAGATTGTAGCTGTCGGATTGGAGATGTAAGCTTCGTTGGTACGATAATGCGTGGTAAACCTGAAATCATAAAGATTCATGCCCTCTAATCTTTTGGGCGTGGCATCGCCCGCATAGGCAAACTCTCCGTCGGGATAGAGCTTGGCCACAAGATTTTCGCTTGCCACCAAAGCACTCCCGACATCGCAGGTCTGGGGGTAATGGGAGCGATCAGCGCGCCGATGATAGTCGGCGCTGATGCGCTTGGCAGAGGCAGAGGCAATCGAATGGAAACCTCTCAAAGAGCCCGACTCATCCTCGCCGCGCAGCTGCATCAGGGCTACCGCAGGCTCAAAGGCTTTGTTGTCGGGGGCGCTGGCCACCAGGTAGGCAATCTGTGGAGTATGTATACTGGTATAAAAAGTAGCGGCTTCAGAGGGCACGCCGACTTGACTGATTTGCCCTTCGCTATTGGTCACAAGCGTTGGCCGCGTAATCCGATCCTGTGTTTCCGCGGGTGTATCATCCGAAAGATCGGTCAGTGGAAAAATCATTCCGGACTCGCGCGCGGCATTCCCCAATCTGTCAATGGCGCGCATAACGACGGGCCGGACATCGGGCAAGTTGGTTGATTTGGGCGGATTCAGCAAGGAAGGGGCCGGGCTCGCCACCGCAGTTACGGGCGTTGAGGCTGGCTGGGAAGCTGTCTGGGATTGAGAAACGACGGGAGGCTGCAGGAGAGTATTGGGGGCCTTTTTAGAAAAACTAATTAACAGGACGGCGACGGCGCCCGCCAGAAGCGTGCCACCGGCCACTAGTCCCAGAAGTTTCTGCGTTTTTTTCATAAATCAGTCAAACTTGTACCAGGTGTGATCATTGCCACCGCCTATCCAACGCCACTGATTCTGCCACTTTGCGACAGACGAGGAATTGGAATAGTACGCGTTGAGTGTCATCGACATACTTTCAGCTATGGTATATCCATCGTCCTGCCCCATGTCGATCCAGTTGGCACGCCAGTTTGGCATAGCATACCAGGGGAAAATGCCGGGCGGCCACATAACCTGCTCGCCGATATCAAGGTTAACGGTCCAGCCAACGAAGGTACTGACCGTCATGTTTCTTGCCGCCTCGTCTATAGGGCTACCCGTGTGCAGCGCCGTACCGTTGTCGGGATTGGTGGCCGATTCGCAACCGTTGACCTCAAAGGTATTGATACGATGACGCAAGTTGTCGGCATTAAGATCACCCAACAAGTTGTCCAACAGATTAATGTCCCAATAATTAGTGATACTCGTGCCATAACCACCACCAAAACCGACGCCGTCCGCGTGCGCCTGGATCATGTAATCGCCAATGGGTAAAAAAGGACGCACATAACCCATAAAACAGTTCGAGACTACATTAAAAGAATCCTGGTCTTTTTCCCAAATGGTTGGGTCTGCCCAAAAGGAAACACTCCTATCGTAGCCGTCAGGATCCTGCGGGTAGACATTATAAGCGGACATTTCCAATGCAACAACCTTGTTGGCAATACCAAACATTGAGACCTCATAAGGTTGATAGAACATATTCCACCCGACAAAGAAGGTGGCCTCGTTTCCATGGTAGGGATCGGAGTGAATGACAACCGGAATCCTTTTGCTGGCACCCTGCCCCGATGCCATAGGTCGCGGCCCGCGCATCGCGGGAGTAGGCCTACCGAATTGTGCCTGCGTTGTTGGAAGTGGACTGCAGTCTATCTTGAATACAAGAGTCTCGTTCTGGTCAGCGGCGGGCAACGGGATTGAATTGCCGGAGGGATCCGTCAAATCCCAGTTGGTCGACCAGGTGCCAGCACCGGTATTGGTGCCGCTGGCCGACCAGTAGTTGGTGGTTCCTGTTGAGTCATAGGCGTTGATGGTAATAATGCCGCCCGCAGTTCCGGTATCGACAGATATGGGCATCTGCGACAAACCCGCCGTGAAGACGGTTGGAAACTGACTGATGGTAAAGTCATTGGAGACCACGAGATTGTTGAGGACAACCAGGGCGTCCTGAGGACCAAGCGTGGACTCACCCGTGTCGGGATCCGTCGTTGGGGACCATACGCGGTAGTCAACCGTGACGACATTGCGGCCGTTGTGAAAAGGCGGGAGTGTGGTATCGATCTGCCAGCCGTTGCTGCTGGAGCCGTTGGTGATGGCGCCGCAGCTGATTCCGTTGACCGTCAGACTGGCCCAATCGATGGGTCCCAAGTATTTCAACTGTGGATTGAGGTTTATGGTGTTGCTGACCAGGCTATTGTCAGGGATATTGAGAGTGGGGGCCGGGTTTGCCGGGTAGAGCGTCACGTCAATGAGTTGAAAAAAGCCCATGGAGCTGTTTGTTGGCATGGGAATGCTCAGCGTCTCTGTTGCGTTGGTGGGGGAAAGAATGCCGACAACATTTCCGTTTTCGGTGACTGCCATTGGGGTGAGCTCGTTAAACATCAAGTTCTGCTGCAGGCTCGACTGCCAGGTCACTATGTATTGATCGCCAGTCCAGGAATAACCGTAATCGGGAGTCCACTTGCCGCTGGATGGGAGCAGGCCGCCTGCGGTTATGTTGATGTTTCCGTTTCCGTCCGAAGAGATATTGTTAATTTGGAAAACCGGATTATTGGCAACGGTAACATTGATCGGCTCGTAGGACCACATTTGGCCGTCGTCGGCAGCCAGCTCCGAAGGTATATCGAAGCGAAAGCCAACCCAGAAATCATAATTGCCGTCGGGCAGACTATAGGTGTTGACGATCATGTTGCCCGATGGGTTGTTGTTCACCGGTGCCTGGCTGTAGAGCATGGGGCCGTAGCCATAGTCAATATAGAGCTCCTCCACCAGTGGCTTTAGAAAACCATCGGTCGAGGCACTGACGGTGACGAGGCCGCTGAGAACTTGATTGTTGGTAATGCCGCTGACATTGACGTAGCCGGGAGTCCATAGGTCGTCACCGCCATTAAGGACGTTTTCGAGCGCGCCGATTTGAAAGTAGTCGTCCATGTCGTACATCCTGTAATACATCGAAGGCTGATTGGTCGGATTGTAGGGCGTCTTCAGCACACCGTTGGTAATGGGGTTGCCGCCAAAATCGGTGGGCGCAAAGCCCAACCATTTGGGCTCGGAGGCTCCAAACTCCTCGGGTCCCAGCCACGACATCAGTGGGGATTTGGGGAAATTCACAACCTGGCAGGGCTCCCAGATCCCCAAGTTGGTGGAAACAGGAAGCGACGGGGATCCCCCCAAAACATAATCCCCGGAAGGAGTCGCGTTGGAGAACGAGAAGGGGATGCAAAAGTTGGTTCCCTCAATATACGGCGTGCCCAATGACGGCAATACTGCCTGCCCATTGGCATCCAAGCTACCCAAAAGAAGGGCTGCGCCACCAACCACACCCGCCGCGATCGCGCCTCTGGCATTGGACTTGGCGCGTTTGAAAAAATCCCTGAGAGCCGCCATTTCCGGTGGTTGATTGACATCAAATGATCCCGGCATCCCTGTGATCATGACTTAATGATATAATTTACCTTGGGCGGTATGTCAATCAAATAAATAGATAGAAGATAATTTATTTAATTTATAGTTTTAAATGTATTTATTTTACATACAACCGCTACTTTATATAGCGTATACAAACAACATTGGTATACTCCCACCCCTACCCCCTCCCGTAGGGAGCGGAAATAGACGGTATTACCAGCACTTATGGAGTATCTTGGGGGAGCCTCCGCAGAAGCGCTGTGTAAGAGCCATCAATTCATCACAGGCCTTTTTGATATACTCCGGAGATGTCGCCTGATTGCCTTGAACGATGTAAAAACAGTCTGTAGTTAGCGGAGTTACTTTTGTTTTCTCCACCTGGCGCACTTCCATCCGGCAAATTACCTCATTGGAGTCGTCGATATAACAGTATTCTCCGGCGGGAACAGCCTCGCGTTCCTTGCTGCCAAGCGGCACAAAGAGCTCGTCTCCTTTTGCAAGACGAAGCGTGACATTGCCCTGTATCCTTGAAACATCGTGGGCTCCCAGAGCCAAGAGAGTCTTGCATGAAACAAGATTATATATATCAACCAGCAGGTTGATCTGGGGCAGCTTTTTGGTGCGAAGCAAGATCTCCAGCAAGTTTTCGGAAGCGGCATTTTGAGCGGATGCTTTGACTTTGTCATGAAGTCTTTTGAACCCCTGTAAGATTGGACTATTGGCTATCTTCTCGGAAGTCAAATCGTGGATGATTGCGGCAACCTCCTGGCGGCAGAATGCCTCAAATTCAACAGAACTCTTCTTGTTGGTAACCCCTTCAATGCGAAGAGTGGCCACTCTGACGCCCAGCGAAGTGACATCTTGAGAGAGTACAAAGTTTAATGGAGTTGTCCTTGCCGGAACGGGGGTCGTTTGTTTATGCCCTACCGGTATGTGCAGCTCTTTTCCGCGCTGCCTGGGGGCTCCTGCGGCAAGCTCCGCTCCGAATTGCGCTTTGAGTTCCGTAATTCTTTTGGCGTCGATCTTCTGGAAAAGGATTCCGATATTGGCGACGCCGCGGCCCGCGGGAATGGCAAAGAAATTATCCTCAACATTGTCAGGCCAGGTCTTTTCCGCATCGGCAAGCCCCAGCCCTTTGGCAATCTTCTCGCAGCTATCGGGAATGACGGGGGCGCTCACCACGGCGAAGACCCGCAGAAAGTTGACAGCCATCGCCAGAGCAGTGGCAGCGTCCTGCCTGTCGGTCTTGGCGCTCTTCCAGGGGGCCTTCTTTTCCATGTACTCGTTGGAAATTCTCCAGAGGGCGCAGAGGGCCTGCATGGACTTGCGGAACTGGATCTCATTCATCGCGCTCTCATAGGTCTTGATACCATCGGAAAGAGCCTTGAGGGTAGACTTTTCGACGTCACCGAGAGGGCCAACCTGCGGGACCTTGCCTTCGAAGTTTGTCTCCAAAAGTTTGTGCACTCGCGAATAGAGGTTTCCCAAAAGATCCGCCAGTTCTTTGTTGATCGCTATGGCAAAGAGCTCCCAGCTAAAGTCTGCATCGTCGCTTTCGGGCGCATTGGCCATCAGGTAATATCTCCAGTAATCGGCGGGAAAAAGCTCAAGGGCCTGATCAATAAAGACGCCACGCTTTTGTGAGGTGGAGAACTTGCTGCCGTAGTAATTCATCCAGGAAAATCCCTTCAGGAAGTCGACTTTCTTCCACGACTCTCCCGTACCAATGAGGGTGGCGGGGAAGCTGATGGTATGGAAGGGTATATTGTCCTTGCCCATGAACTCGACATACTCCATATCGGCAGCCCCCTTATCCTCGCGCCACCACCTCTCGTAGTTGAAGGCGGGATTATCGGGATGCTGGTCACTGAGCTCCTTTGTGGCGGCGATATAGCCGATGGGAGCGTCGAACCAGACGTAGAAGACCTTGTTCTCAAAACCCGGTTTGGGAACCTTGACACCCCAACTTAGATCACGGGTGATGCACTTGTCGGAAAGGCCCTCGTCGAGCCACTTGTAGCCGATCGAGGTGACAATACGCGGCCAGTCTTTCTTGGTATCCAGCCAGGCTCGGACGGCGGAATTCAGCCTGGGATCGGAGAGCCGCAGAAAGAGATGCCTCGTCTCCCGCACCTCCAAGTTCTTGCTGCCGGAGATGGCCGAGCGCGGCTCCTTCAGGTCCGTGGGATCCAACAGTTTGGTACAGTTCTCGCACTGATCGCCCCGGGCGTTTTGATAGCCACAGTTGGGGCAGGTACCGACAATGTAACGATCGGCAAGAAAGCGTTTGTCGTCAATCGAGTAGACCTGCTTCATGACGCGTTCTTCCAGTAGCCCCTGTTTATCCAACGCCAGAGCCATGTGCCGGGTAAGCTCGTGGTTTTGGGGACGCGAAGTGCGGCCAAAGTGATCGAAGGAGAGATTGAAACGCCTGTAGAGATCGGTCTGGACCTGGTAAAGACGGTCGCAATAGGACTGCACTGACTCGCCCTCGGCCTGGGCGGAGATCTCCATGCCCGCGCCGTGCTCGTCGGTGCCGCAGATAAAAAGCACCTCGTCTCCCCTTGCCCTGCGGTAACGCGCGTAGACGTCGGCGGGAAGAAGCGAGCCCACCATGTTGCCAATATGCTTCACGCCGTTGACATACGGCAGGGCGCTGGTAATGAGGACGCGTTTCTTGGACATGGGATTCATTGTAGAGGGAAAATTTCCTCCCCGCAACCCCTCAAAATTATTGCAGGAAGGGGTTATTCGTCCGCTCCCAGCCTACCGTTGTCTCTTCCCCGTGCCCGGGGAAAAGACGCGTATCGTCCGGAAGGGAGAAAATCTTATCGCGGATGGATTTCAGAAGCTCGCCATGCGAGCCTCCCGGCAGATCGGTCCGGCCGATGGAACCACGAAAGAGAGAGTCCCCCACGACGGCGGCCTTGAGCTCAGGCAGATAGAAGACCAGCCCACCCTTACTGTGTCCGGGACTGTGACGCGCGTCTATTTTGAGGCCAGCTATATCAAAAGTCTCATCATGGCCCAGGTAACGTGTCACCCTGACAGGGCTTAAAAGGGCGGCCTCCTCGGGATCAAGCCACGCAGCCATAACCTCTGGATGAGAGTACATTCGCTCGTCTCCGATATGAGCAAGCACCTGAGTGGCCTTTTCCTGAACGGCCCGCGCGCCAAAAATGTGATCGTAGTGCGCGTGAGTCAACAGGAGCGCTGAGAGTTCAAAACCCGGGAATTCCTTTAGAAGAGCCTCGCAACCAAAAGGCGCGTCGAACATGACAAGTTTCTTGGCAGTCTTGTCGGTAGCGACAATACAGGCGTTATCCATATTGCCGAAGGAAAAGCGTTGGATGGAGAAGGGCATAGGGTGTTTATATGGGATATTGGTTTGGGGTGCAATGAGAGGATTTGAGGAGGCCATAATTAGGCATATAGACCATCTAGCTGTCAGAAGATAATGAGCGAGTGAAAAATATGCTCTGTTACCGGTGCTGATAAGAGGGGTTCCACGGAGAGACACAGACGTCGATATGAATCATAATACGCTTAGCGAAATTTACTTTGGATGAAGCGCAGGGACAACACAGCCCTTCGCCAAAAGAAACGAGATAAACGTAAAAACTATTTCTTGGCCGTCTTTGGACGAATAGGAGCCTTCGATACCTTCCCCGCCTTGAGCGCGCGGGCCGAAACCCAAACGCGTTTCACCTGCCCGCTGGGGAGAATCACGCGGACACGCTGCAGATTGGGATTGAACTTGCGTTTCGTCACCTTGACAATGTGCGTGCCGATACCGCCACTTTTCTTGGTTTGTCCTTTGCGGATGATCTTTCCGCCGGTGACGGGGTGCTTGCCGGTGATGAAACAGACTTTTGACATAGGACGTGATTATAAAAGCAATGCCGGAGGAAGGTCAACAGCAATGATCAAAACGTGGGGGATACTCCCCACTCCCCTACTGGGGTGTTACGTCAACGCAGGGTAAAAGCGCCCCGTTAACGCGCTTCTTTTTGCACCGTATAGTAAAGAGAATTCATTGTAAATACATGAGGAAGAAAGCGTTCACACTGGTAGAAATAATGATATCGCTATCCATCGTGGCGCTTCTGGCGCTCTCGTTGGGGGTGGCCATCATTATGGCGCGCAGACTCAGCGACGCCGCCGTCTATCAGGGGGCCGCTCTGGCCGCCACCACGAATTATATGGAGCAGCTCCTGACCATGAACTACTCCACGCTTCAGGCGGCCGCAGACAGCGTCTCTCCCTATACCCTGCCGACGCAAAGTTCCGCGGGAGTGGCGGACAGCCTCATCACCACGCAGAACAACTCCAAGACAATCAACATCGGGCTCAATAGCGCAGGCGCCGCGCAAAAGACCTTTCAACTCAATATCACCCCTACCCTCACCGATCTTAGCACCGACGCCAATGCCGGGAATGTCAGCGCCATAGAGATACTGATGACCTACAGTTGGCTGGGCCCCGACAGCCATGTGCCGCATCAACGCGCGCTCAGGGTCGTGCGTTCCAGCGTCCCCACGTACTACTAGAATTCTATGACGATTTTCATGCATCATACAACTCCCACCCCCCACCCCCTCCCTCAGGGAGGGGATTTATCCGGGGGCCTGCGGCCCCCTGTATACCCCCGGAAATACGCATATCAAAACAGGAGTACTCATAGAAGGGCCTTTACCATAACAGAGCTCATGTTTGTCGTGCTGATAACCTGCTTTGTCAGCGGGGCTTTTGTCATGTTCCTGGTCGATTCGGCAAAGGCGCTGTACACGACCACCGAACAGGCGGAGATATCCAACAATATGCGGCAGCTGATCGGGGAGATGGAGAGCGTCGGCAGAAGCTCGAAAGTCTGCTATGTATACACAAGCTTCAATCCCACGAATCGGGCAAGCGCCGCGAACCGGCTGCCCGTTGGTTCAAGCGGGGACTTTGTGCTCTTTGTCACCACGGTGCCCGACGCCAGCCTGGGAGGGAGCTCTTTGAACCAAGACGACATCACGCAATTGGTCGGATATTTCCGTATGCCGGACGCCACTGGCAACGGCCCCGTGTACAAGTTCACCAAAACCTTTTCGCCGGCGGTAAGCACCAGCACCAACACTCCCGAAGCCCTCATCAGCTCGCTTAGCTATACCGGTGCCTACCCCAAGGTGGCCCAATATGTCAAGGGAGAATCCAGCGGGTGTATGTTTTATTACTATCAGACATCGACCGTCATGATAAAAGCCAACATCATTCAGGGCTCGCCAAAACAGGTGACAAACGCGCTCAACCTGACCATCGCGCCCAGAGGATAAACAGATGAAAAACCGCATACAGTCAAAAGTACCAGCCGGAGACAGAGGCGTGGCCGTGTGGGTGGTATTGTTTGTCATCATCACACTGGGGCTCCTCGTCGACTCCATCATCGAGCTCAACCTCAATGAGCACCGCCGAGAGTTGGACGAATACGTGTGGCTGGACGCCAAAAACGCCGCCTCAGCCGCGATTGAGTACGGCTTCGCGCAGCTGACGCAGCGTTTCGGGACCAACAAATCGCTCGCCTACGGCAGCCTCTCACCGCTGAATTCTCCCCTGAGCCTGCCAGCGCAGTTCTTCACCACCTACGGAAGAAACACCGGAGCGTGGAACTCCAGCCAGATCATCCTAACACCAGGTCCGACAACAGTCCCCAGCTATAGCCCCACCAGCACTTCCCAGTGGAATGCCCGCACAACCGATGTCGTGGGAGGAGTGATACCAAACAGCTCTCCGACCTTCATCAATGGATCCAATCCCGGCGAGGAGTATGATCCGCTCAAGAACCAGTATATCACCACGAGGACCGTCACGGTGTATGGCAAGGCCACCGCCCAGAACTTCCAGGGGCACAAAGCCACCGTCTACGCGCAGGAACAGCTGCAGGTGCGCGACTCCCCGCTTTTTGCCAACGCCATCTTTTACAACATGAACATGGAACTGGCACCAGGCCCTGCCATGACCGTCACCGGTCCCGTGCACAGCAATCAGAATATCTACGTCGCTTCGAGCAACGGGCTCAACTTTGACGGGCCCGTCACCACCTCGGCCAGCCTCTATCACGGGGTCAACTGGCCCAATGCCGGATCGGGCGGGGACGTCAGTTTTGAAAACACTTCGGGAACGCTGGTCTCCATGGACCAAAGCGGGACATGGGAGGACAGCACGCAGTCGAATTTCTATCAGAAGGCGACCTCCCTGTGGGGAGGCAACGTGCAGACGTCCCTTTTTGGCGTGCCCACGGAGGAACCGGTGGCGGTTCAAAACTACGTGCCTGCCACGGGAAGCTCAACCAACGATCTCAACTATGGTTACCAGCTGATCGATCCGGTGGTAGCCAACACGCCAGCCAATATCGCTTCGGGGATATACAACGCTCCCGTCGAACAGCAGAAATTCGCATACCAGGCGGGACTTACGCTTGTCGTCAGCAACGCGTCATCAGGCGGAAACAGCAACGTCACCTCGAACACCAACACACCCAAAGTAACAATGGAAACATACGCGAGAAACTCAGACGGCACTCTTCAGTACGGCACGGACGGCAATCCTATTGTAACAACATTAAACTACACTCCTGGGACTTCCAACATTATCTCCACACAGCCATACGCAACCAATACAGGATCGCATGGATCGACAGGGACTGTCAAAACAGGGATATACGACTACCGGCAAGGCACCGGATATTCATTGGTACAGATCAACATGGCCAACCTTGCTGCTGCGATTGGCAACAACAGCTGGACCGGCACAAACAGCAGCGGAACAGCCGCCGCTCCTCCCTCTACCTGGTGGAATGGCATTGTTTACATACAGAACGGCAGTGGAATAAATAATGGCGCGGCCAATGGCATTGTCACCCAGCATTCAGGAACGGGATCAGACGACGTTGGCATCCCTGCCTCAAGCGTCGCGGTTGAGCTGACCAGTGGCGCCACCATCCCAAACCCAAATTTTGCCAGCAGCACTCCCGGTACTACTATTGCCACCGACGCACCGCTCTACATTCAGGGGAATTACAATTCCTCTGGCAATGGCGTCATCACCAATATGCCGCCCGCCGCCATCGCCGCCGACTCGATAACAGTTTTAAGCAACAACTGGTTAAACTCGAACAGCAACCAATCACTATCGAGCCGCAACGCTTCCACCCTTACAGAAATCAACGCAGCATTTCTAACGGGAATTGTACCATCGAACTTTGGCGGGAATGACACCTATAGCGGAGGGGTTGAGAACTTCCCGCGCTTTCTGGAAAACTGGACCAATTGTACCTTCAGTTACCAGGGATCCATGGTGGGGCTCTTCCAAAGCGAAATAGCCACCAAACCCTGGCCTGGCACCGGGGGGAATTTTTATAATCCCCCCATCCGCAGTTGGTCTTTCTCCAGCGTCTTTGCGGGAGGCACCTACCCGCCCGGCACTCCCAACTCCCGCACCTACAAGAGGATCAACTATACCGAGATGACCGCGGCGCAGTGGAACGCCGCCATGAGCAACTTGAAAGCCGACTCCAACTACTGGTAGAATTTGCATATGAGATACATCCTTTCAATTCTTCTCGTGAGCGCCACCTCGCTCATGGCCGATCCCGTCTACTGGCCCGCGAGCCCGCGCGTTCCCGCCAAGACAGGCGAAGTCTGGGTAAAATGCGAAGGAGGCTCCATGCGGAATCTCCGGCTGAATGTCAACGGGGTCAACTTGGACCTGACCTATCTTGGAAAGTTCTCGATTGCAACCAGCGATTCCAACTGGAACGCCACCTTGATCTATCCCGAACAGCCCTCCATCCGTCTTGGCATCACGGTCTTTGACATTGGAACCTGGATGCCGGATCTGACCACAAACACACTTAAAAACTACATTCTGGGACTACAGATAAAAGGCGCCACTGATATAAGCAGTACCATCGATAAGACGTTCACGGATGATATGATGATTCTCAGCGACAAGCCGGACGTGGTGAATTATACCCTGGGTAATATACGTCGGCAGGAATATTTTGTCATACAGGGTCCCAAAATTATCGTCTTTACCTACGAAGCCCCTGCCAGTCTCTTTGAGGCAAAAAGAGAAATTGCCAAACTGATCTTTGGCCGGGCGGTGATACGCTAAATCAGGCATCGATCGTTCCGTCCTGACCTTCGAGGGCGGCCTTGAGAGCCTGCCAGGCCAATGTCGCGCATTTGACGCGGGCGGGATAGTGCCTGACGCCCGCCAACGCCGCAAGATCTCCCAATTCTTCAAGCCTCGCAAGGGCCGCCTCATCGCCCTTGAGCGCGGCATTGAGTATCCCAAAAAGCTCGTGGAAACGCTCCACGGTCTGGTTCTGGAGAGCCTCCGCCATGAGGGAAGCCGAAGCCTTCGAGATCGCGCAGCCTTGTCCCATGCAGTGAAGCAGCTCGAACTTTCCATCCTTTACAACCGCGCAGGCGCCCATCTGATCCCCGCAGAGGGGATTGAAGCCCTCCACGCAGCGGCAACCCTCCGCCTCCACGCGTCCGAAGTGCCGCGGATGGCGCGAGTGCTCCATGATGATGGTCTGATACAACTCGTCGAGGGGATCGTCAGACACGCTACACCAGCCTTTCCCCGCACAACTCCAGACCCCCGATCAGCCGATCGATATCGGACTTGTTGTTGTAGAGCCCCAGCGATACGCGCACGCAGCCCATGATCCCCAGCTCCTTCATAAGCGGCTGCGCGCAATGATGTCCCACTCTTACGGCAACCCCGTGAGCGCCCAGTATGCTGCCCACGTCGTGCGGATGAGCCTCCCCAAGATTGAAGGAGATGACTCCGATCCTCCGGCTGGGAGCGCCATAGAGCTTCAGCCCCGGAATTTTTTCCAGACGGCTCAAGGCATACGCCAGAAGCTCCTTTTCGTGTTCAATTATTCTCTTGAAGCCGATCTTCTGGACAAAATCAATCGCCGCCTTGAGGCCGGCCACCTCTATGATGGGAGGAGTGCCCGCTTCGAAGCGATAGGGGAAGGGCGCCCAAGTGGTTTTCTCAAAGCTCTCGCCCACCTTGTTGACCATGCCCCCTCCCACCTGCCAGACCGCCATTTTCTCGGCGATCTCGGGTTTGACAAACAGCGCGCCTATTCCGGTCGGTCCGTAAAGCTTGTGTCCCGAAAAAGCAAGAAGGTCGGCGTCCAGTTCCTGGGCGCTCACAGGCATATGGGCGACCGCCTGCGCGGCATCCACCACCACAATGCAGCCGTGGGAATGCGCCAAGGCGATGATCTCCTTCAGGGCGGGCACCGTCCCCAGAACATTGGAAGCATAGGTAATGGCCAGGAGCTTCGCGCCAGATTTGAGCCCGGCCTCCAATGCCGCCATATCCAGGTCACCCTGCGGGGTGATGGGGATTTCTTTGAGCCGCGTTCCCAGCTCCTCCGCGAGCCTCAGCCACGGCAGGTAATTCGCGTGGTGCTCAAGAGAACTGACCAGTATTGTGTCGCCCTTTTTGAAAACCGTTTTTCCAAGAGAATATGCCGCCAGGTTGATCGAGGCGGTGGCGCCCTGCGTGAAAACAACGGAGTCGTGGCAGCCCGCGCCGATAAAGTTGCGCACGGCATCGCGGGCCGCCTCATAGGACGCCGTGGCGGCTTCGGCCAGTCCGTGGACGCCGCGGTGGATATTCGCGTAGTTTTCGGTCGCGGCCCTTTCCATGGCCCGCATAACCTCCGCGGGCTTCTGGGCGCTGGCTGCGCTATCCAGGAAGGCACTGGGGAAACCCTTGGTCTTGAAACAGGGGAACTGATCGCGCCATGTAAACATGGGATTATCCTACGCGCGCAACCCGCTTTGTGGCAACCTCACTTTCAGCTTGAAGAAATGCAACCAAAAGTGCTATCATAGGCTCCTTGTGCTGAAAGCCAAAACAGGAGAGAATTCCCCAGCCCCCCGCGTTCCGCGCCATGTGGCGATCATAATGGACGGAAATGGCCGCTGGGCGAAAGCCCGTGGGCTGCCGCGTCTGGAAGGGCACCGCCGCGGGGCTGAAACCGCGCGCAAAATTCTTGAGAAAGCGGATCAGCTCGGGGTTGAAATAGTGACTCTCTACGCCTTTTCGACAGAGAACTGGCAGCGGCCGGCCGATGAGGTCAAGGGACTCATGATTATTCTCGAAACTTTTTTAAAGGCGCAGCGCGCTTACATGATAAAAAAACAGACCCGTCTTCAGGTCATAGGGGATCTTTCCAAGCTGCCGGAGTCCACCCGCGCCGAGCTGGGCAAAAGTCTGGAAACCACCAAAGACTTTTCCCGCAGGACGCTGGTATTGGCGCTCAACTACTCCGCGCGGGACGAGATGACGCGGGTAACAAACAGATTGATTGCCGCCGGCAACCCTGTCACGTGGGAGTCGATCGCGGGAAATCTTGATACGGCGGGACTGCCGGATCCGGATCTGATTCTGCGCAGTTCCGGAGAGATGAGATTGAGCAATTTTTTGATGCTGCAGGCCGCCTATAGCGAGCTGTTTTTTAGCCCCACGCCATGGCCGGAATTCACGGAGGAGGAGTTTGAAAATATCATTCGCGAATTCTCCACCCGCGAACGCAGATTCGGCAAAACAGGGGAACAGGTGAAGGCGGACGGGGTGACCCCCGCTGGACATACCGCCTAGACCCATGCAGTCTACCTGGGAGAATCCAGCACCCACCATTAAAATGGCGGGCATGAGGAAAGCCTGGCAGCCGGGCTGGGAATACGTGGTAAATTAAATATCCCATGCTTCTACACGGGGTTCCTTCAAAATCCAAACTATCCGAAAATATGCACGGGGACGGGTTTCCCGGGGTGTTTTCTGTGCCATTCCTCTACATCCCGCTCCATACAGAAGGCCATGGCATCAATCGAACGCTCAAAAGCGCCTTCCGGCGTATGAGGATGCGATAGGTCAGAGAGCCTTAAACCTGAATTCAAGGCGCGAGTAGTTCTTTGTTGTTTACGATCCATAATAGCATAACTCTATCATTTATACCCATAAAGTCAAGAGAAAAAACAATCATTTCTACTTCAATCCCTTGCGCTTTCTTTCTAGATATTCCAAACGGAGTTTGTCCGCCATCTTCAACATCTCCCTCTTATCCCAAATATAGGGCTCATAATCATCCCCCACTACTACTCTATCAATTTCCGCAGGTCTTAAAAAACTCTGGGTGATCACTTCCACCTTTTCTCCCTCATCCGTAATAGCCACCCCATAGGCATCTTCCTGGCATCCGTAATCGACTATCTCCCACTCGCGCACCAGCTCAAGTTCTTCATGCGTAACGTACCAGATGGTTCCATACGCTACTCCGGTCGGATTGGGTCTTGAGGTATACATCTCAAATCCCGGCCCCCAGGTGTTCATAATCAAATCACGTGGGGACTTGTTGGGAAGCGGGCTTGTCGGCAACTTCTGCGTCCTGAACTGATCAGCCCGCTGGATGGTAATTTCATAACCGGGCAGTTGTCCATGTTGGCCCCTTATCTTTTTCCTGCCTATCATGTGCTGCATCATGGATAAATCCCGGTTGGTGCCGAAGCCAAAGTAAGCGACTGTTTCTTTTGTTTTCTTCATTTCTGCTTGTTTCCAATATTCGCAAGCTCTTTGAACACAAACTATTATACAAGTAATTCTGCCTTCCTGCAATACCACTTGCAAAAAGGCAAAAAAATATCATAGTTCAAGGCACATATGAAGAAACCTTTTCGGCCTGAATTACCCACGCCTGCTGACCCCAAAGATCCCATAGCCAAAATTAAGATTGTGGATTTAACGCCGCGGGATTTGCCGGAAGGCGGCACTCTTCTTGTATTGCAGGTCAACGCTAAGGACGACAGAGCTGACCCGGCCTCACCAAGTTACGGAGCGCTCGTTCCCGCCGAAGCCCAGGCCATCGAAGAACAATCCAGCGGCTTCATGGACGGGATTTACAGGCGGCTTGACGCCAGCCAGCGCGAATCCGTCGAAGTCATTGTCTTTGCCAGCAAAGCCCCTTTGATCACGCCCAATGGGCAGAATAGCCAGCACAGCCGCACCTATGAGAGCGCTGAGAGGATAATTGCAGGCATACAAGCATCCATGGTCAGACAGGGACTTGACGGTTCACAGTTGTTGAACGCAGAAGGAAAGCCGGAGGCTGAAAGCGGGCTGAATGATTTGACCTGCAAAAATCAGGAATTTGTAGAGCACTTGGTCACTAAATACGGTCCCAAAAAGTTTTGGGCTGTGCTGGAAGATGATACGGAAGCCAAAACGAGAGCCAGACTTGGAGCGGAAGGCCCCAATGGTATAGCACGCAGAATGAATGCGGCTTTAAAGAAAATGGTTCTCGGATTTGCGGCTACATATCATAAAGAAAACCCAGGCAAAAGACTCATTGTGTGGGCAGTTGGCACATACGATACCATCAGCCCGTGGGTCAAAGGCGCCGTCATTGGGCACAAACCCGCGGTGTTATGGGTACCCGCAGAAAAAAAGGGAGGCATTGTCATAGAGGTTGCCCCAGATTTAAGAAGCGCAAAAACGCAGCTTGGAGAAAACAGTTTCTCCATACCCATGCTTCTGCGCGACAAAGCCCGCTGCTACGGTCAGCCAGATCAGCCCACCAGGTAATTCACGGCGTCCTCGACGGAATCAAACCGGGGAACGCCTTTTCTTGCCCAGGAGAGAATCCATCTTCTATGACATTGGACCTGCGCCAATGACTTGGAGTCTGACCGGGCGCCTCCGTCATAGTTACGCTCCCTCATTTTTATGTATTTCACGTGGGTTTTCCATGGAGGGATAACTATGGCGTCTGGCCTAAGCCAGTTGTTTGCGGACCCGATCAGCCAGAACCCCAATTTTCTGGCCTGCAAAGTAATAACATCGCACTTTTGCTCCACCTCTTCTATTTTTTCAAGGCTTTTCCACCATGCGCCACTGGGCATGGACTTGGCCCAACGCCAGACTCTATCGGCATCGATCCAATGTCTTTCATTTGGCTTTTGATTTCTATAAAAATGACTTTTCCCCACGCCCGAAGGGCCCAATATAAAAAAAACCCTTCTTATGAACGATGTATTCTCTTGCCAATCTCTTGTACAGGGACGTCCCATTGGCAAAAACAACGGGAGTTTCCACGGATAACAATCCCTTCTGATCTTGAAGCCGGTTGCGGGAAATTTTTGGAGTTACAACTTTGTCCATAACGAAAACATCTTAAAATATCATGCAGTTCAAATAAAGCAAATCAGCAATCATGTCCTACAGCACCCCCGAGAGCCATTTCCGCGCCTCGTCAAGGGTCCAGCCTTTGCGGGCGGCGTAGTCGGCAAGCTGGTCCTCGCCGATCTTGCCCACATTGAAGTATTTGGCCTGGGGGTGGTGAAAATACAACCCGCAGACGGTGGAAGCCGGACTCATGGCGTAATTCTCCGTAAGGCGCGCGCCCGTCGCGGTCTCGGCATCAAGGAGCTTCCACAGGAGTGCTTTCTCGCTGTGGTCGGGAATCGAAGGATAGCCGATGGCGGGGCGGATGCTTTGATATTTGCCGGAGATAAGGTCGTTTATATAATTCGCAGGTATTTTTACACCCACCCCTACCCCCTCCCTCTGGGAGGGGGTAATGTTTATGGGGACTCCGGCCCCATCCCCCGATTGCTGGCAATCTACTGGCCGCACCCCAACCTCCTCGATACCCCACAGGCGCCTGGCCTGCAGATGCGCGTACTCCGCGAAGGCCTCGACAATCCTGTCTCCCATCGCCTTTGCCAGAAGCGCCGAATAGTCGTCGCCTTTTCCCCTAAACTGCGCGGCCAGCCGGTCAACTGAATCCGTGGCGCTCACCACAAACCCGCCCAGGCTGTCCTCTCCGCTGCGTGGCGAGAGAAAATCAGCCAGGCAAAGGCAGGGCTGTTCCACTTCCGTTTCGTCCGGACGCTGCTGGCGCAGAAAATGAAAAATACCCTCTTCGGCCGACTCGGAAAGGACTCTCACGTCGTCCCCCTCGCGCCAGGCCGTCCAAAAGCCCAGGACTCCGCTGGGATGGACTTTCCCGTCCATGACCGAAAGCATCTTCTGGGCATCGGCGAAAAGCCTGGCAGCCTCGGGATTTTCCAATATCTGCGGATAGACGCCCTTGAGACCCCACGCCCAAAAGAGGGGCGAGTAATCGATAAACTCCATGAGCGGGCGCAACTGGGGATTCAAAAGCACCGGGCTCTTTCGGGGAGCAGGACGGGGAGAGGGCTCCACGCGGGCGGCGCGTCCCCTGGAGTCGGAAATGGCGCACGCCCTGAGGGGAGTCTTTTTGAAAAACTCCTCGCGCAGTTTTGCGTACGAGGCTTTCAACTCGCGGGAGTATGAATCGCGTTCGTCCGCAGAGAGCAGCTTGTGGCAGACCTCCCCCACCCTTGAGGCATCCAACACGTGGGCCACGGGGCCCGCGTACTCCGGGTCGATCTTGACCGCCGTGTGAAGCTTTGAAGTGGCCGCTCCTCCGATCAGGATCGGCAAAGCTATGCCTTCTTTCTGCATCTGCCGGGCGTTCCAGGCCATCTCCGACAGAGACGGGGTGATAAGTCCGCTGAAGCCGACAATATCTGGGCGCAGCTCCTTGATCGCCGAAAGTATCTTTTCGAAGGGCACCATGACGCCCAAATCGATCACCTCGTAACCGTTGCACTCCAGCACGATCCCGACGATGTTCTTCCCGATATCGTGGACGTCGCCTTTGACGGTCGCAAGGAGGACCCGGCCCTGCCTGCGCGCCTCATCCCTCTCCATGTAGGGCCGCAAGACCTCGACAAAAAGCTTCATCACGCGCGCCGACTTCACCACCTGTGGCAGGAACATCTTCCCTTCGCCAAAGAGATCCCCCACCCGCCTCATGCCGTCCATCAGCGGGCCTTCAACAATCTGCAGGGGGCTCTTGTATGCCTTTAGCGCCTCCCGCGCGTCCGTTTCCACATAGCCATCCTCCCCGTTTTCAAGGGCATATCTGAGCCTTTTTTCCAGCGGCCATTCCCGCCATTGGGCGCGCCTGGAAAGAACGGCAGGATTCTGCAGAGCGCCGCCTGAATATTCCAGCAGCCGGTCTGTCGCATCGGCCCGCCGATTGAAGACCAAGTCCTCGCAAAGCTCCCGCAGCACCGGATCCATTGATTCCACGGGAATAATAAGCCCCGCATTGACAATCCCCATATCCAGCCCCGCCGCGATGGCGTGACTCAGGAAGACGGCGTTGAGGGCCTCCCGTATTGTTCGTTGCCCGCGAAAGGCAAAAGAGAGGTTGCTGACGCCTCCTGAAAGCCTCACCCCCGGACAGGCCTCTTTTATTTTGGGAAGGCTGTCGAGAAACTCCATCGCATATCTGGAATGCTCCGGCATTCCCGTGCCTATGGCCAGGACATTGGGATCAAAAATAATATCCTGCGCCGGAAAACCCGCTTTCGTCAGCAACTCGTAGGCCCTCCGGCAGATGGCGACCTTCCTGGCCACCGTCACGGCCTGGCCCTGTTCATCGAAGGCCATGACGATCACAGCCGCCCCGTATTGCTGAATCAGGCGGGCAGCTGCCAGAAACTTTTCCGCCCCATCCTTCAGGCTGATGGAGTTCACCACGCACTTGCCCTGGGTTGACTGGAGGGCGGTTTCTATCGTTTCGAGGTTTGAACTGTCGATCATCAGGGGAACCCTGGCAACCTCCGGCTCGGAGGCCAGCAGGTTCAGGAAGCGCCCCATCAGATCCGGACTGTCCAGCATTGCCTCATCGAAACTGACGTCCAAAAGATTTGCCCCTCCCCTGACCTGGTCCAAAGCCACCTTGAGACAGGCACCCAGATCATTCTTCCGCGCCGCCGCCGCGAAGGCCGGAGAACCAGAGACATTGGTCCGCTCCCCCACAAAAGCAAAGGCCGCCCCCTGCGATGGCAGAAAAAGCTCGTCCAGACCACTGAGGCGCAATCCTGTCTGGTGCCTCCTGAGGGGATTGCGCGGTGCCAAGCCCTCAACCGCTTTGGCGATGGCGGCAATATGTTCCGGAGTAGTGCCGCAGCAGCCGCCGACTATATTGACGAGACCTTCCTGCGCCATCTGCCTGGCAGCCTCGGCCATCGTTTGGGGACTCTCGTCATAACCGCCCAGAGGATTGGGCAGCCCCGCGTTGGGATGGCAGCCGACTCCACAGGTGGCCAAGCGTCCCAGATTGCGCAGATAGGGCAGCATAGCACGGGGGCCCAGGGCGCAATTAAGCCCCACGACATCGGCTCCCGCGTGCTCTATGGAAGTCCAAAAGGCCTCGAGCGTCTGTCCGGAGAGTGTTCTGCCGGATTTGTCGGAGAGCGTCAGGCTCAGCCACAGGGGCAGTCGTCCGGACTTTTCGGAGAGGCGTTTCCACGCGTGTATGGCGGCCTTGGCGTTGAGCGTATCAAAGATTGTTTCAACCAGGAAGAGATCCACGCCACCCTCCTTCAGGGCTGACATCTGGTCGAAATACGCCTCTTCCAAGACCCTGAAGGAAACGGCGCGGTATCCCGGCTGCATGGCGTCGGGGGAAAGCGAGAGAGTCTTGTTGGTGGGGCCGATATCACCGGCCACGAAAACCTGTTCAGATGACGCGTCGGCTGAAGCGCGCGCAATACGAGCCCCCTGAAGCGCCATCTGGGAGGAGAGATGGGCGGTCTTGTAATCGGACTGCGAGATGACGCTGGAGTTGAAGGTGTTCGTCTTTAGGATCCGCGCACCGGCTGCAATATACGAATCATGAATTTTCCGGACCGTCTCAGGAACGCTCAGGTTTAGAAGGTCATGATTGCCCTTGAGCGGAATCGGGTGGTCGCGCAGAAGCTTGCCACGGTAGACCTCCTCTTCCAGCCCCAAGTCTTGGAAGCGGGTGCCGTAGGCCCCGTCCAAAATCCAGATTCTCTTGTAAAGTTCCTTCGCGAAGTCCATTGACGTTTCTTTCCAGCTGTCTTTTGATGTTATGCGATGGGACTAAAAGAGCAAACACAGACAATAGCGGCGCTTTTTGCGCACGAACTGGCCGGGCCGATCGGGGCTGCCAGACAGTCGATGGAACTTCTGCAGGGAAAGATCGAAGTCAAAGAGAATCCCAAGTCGGCCAGAGCCCTGCAGTGCGCGCTCTTGTGCTTGGATAGCGCCATCGGTATCATGAAGCGTCTGCGGCAACTGGGAGAGTCGGGAAAAACCAGGGTATCCCTCGCCCAGACCATCAATGTTGCGTGGGCCATCGTCTCCGTGCAGGCAAAGAAAGCATAACTGCGCCTCGATCTTCCCAAAGACTGCCAGCTCAAGGCGGATCCATACGCGCTCATTGAGCTGTGGATGAACATCTTCCTCAACGCCGCGCAGATAAACAAGAGTGGGACTGTCATAGGCGTCAGCCTGCGGGTCAGGGGCAGGCAGGCCGTTGTCAAAATTTCGAACACAGGCAGGCCGCTGCCGGCAGTAGCAAATATCTTTGTGAAGGGCAGAAGCATGAGAAAGGACGGATCGGGGCTGGGGCTTAACATATGCAGGCAGATAGTGGAGGCCCACAAAGGGAAAATCTCCGCGCGAAACACCAGGGAAGGGCCGGTCTTTACGATTGAGCTGCCAACCCCCTCAATTTGTACGTTTTGTCGACCAGATGCTGGCTGCAAAGGCGTGAGAAACTTCGATTGACTCAAGTTAGGCAAAGGTTATATTGAATTGCGTATGCCATCAAAAACTGTATCCCAAAACCGCATTGAGAGCATGGTTCGAATACTTGGCGTTCTCTCACAGACCAACATAGCCGATCTGCTAAAACAGCGAGTCGAGGGAATTGCAATTGCCGAAGCATGGATGAGTGAAGTACATCATCACGATTGGACATTCAATTGGAAATCTGAGGATCCGAGAGCATTCAAAGAAATGGGGGAAAGATTGGAAAAAATAACAGAGGCAGTTGTCAGGGGCGTCGGACTTGAAAGAATATTAGGCGCAAAGAGGATTGCTCCCATAACATCAATCCCATGCCAAGTTATGAGCCGGATGATTGGGGCGAAACTGGATGCAGGTCATAAGAAGGCCAGCACCAATGGCCCAAAATCTTCTCAGGGCACACTGGAAATTGGAGAGGCCAAAAGACTGGCGGGTCAATTGGCACGTAAGTGTTATTTAGGTAGCCACGGTTTCAAGGAAGATATTGCGCCAGTTTTGGATATTCTGGCACGGTACAGTCACGGCACGCCAAGAGGCATCGACGTAAAAAAACTGATTCCCCACACAAGATTGCGATTCTATCCGGCAAAAGAGGGGAAACAACTTGCGGCAACACTTGCGTTTGCAGAAGTGACTCTGGGGAAAGCTGGTCTCTACCCCGAGCGAAATTAATCCTTCTCTCTGATTAATTTGCTCATAACACAAAGCATCCTGCAGCAAGGGTTATTTTGCGATTGGATGGCCGCGCGAAAGTTGCCTCAGAGGACCCATCGGATTTTGACTGTCAAAGAACCGGATTTTATAAGGCAAAAAGGTTATCTAGTTGTCACAAGGGAATGGCTTCGAAAATATCACTGCAAAATCACTGCTCCACAGCGATTTTCCTCCGGCTATTTTGGGGCAACCAAAGTGAAACAGTTGCCTGATATATATTGGGCAGGTAGTAACGCTCTCTTTTGAGAAGCGGGCATGGAAGTTCTGGGAGACATGGGAGGAAGGGGAACAGTGGACGTAGTGGACTTTATGGACATGGTGGACCCGCATACGCACCAGGCGGCTATGGCGTGGCAAACAATATGGACGGACATCCGGCTTCTGGAGTGCGAAGGAATTTCGTGGGGCGAAGGAATTATAAGCTGAGACGACGGGCATGGTATGACGTGGGTGTATTATAACAGGTTTTGGGGAGGGGAGTACGGGAGGGAGGATATGGTATAGAGTTTAACGAATACATTGACACATATCCCATGTCTAAAGGCAGGGGTTTTGTATGCGAATAAAATCCATCCGGCTATTTAATGATGTACTGCAAGATCACGCTTAAAATCACCGCTACTGTGGAGCCTGCAAGCCACCAGTTGATTTTCATATTCCCGCGGAAAACCTTATAGAAATGGACTACCGTGTAAGCCAGAAAACCAAGCGCCATTGCCTGCCCAAGATTGAATGTAGCGAAGGTCACGGCAGCCATCAGGGCAATAATCGCAAAATCCGGTCTTGAGAGGTGTTTGTCCTTCAAGGCGGAAGAAAACAGCAGATAACCGACGTAGCAAAGAATTCCCGATGTTGCTTCCACGGGAACAAGTCCGACGAGTGGCGTAAAGACAAGACTCAGCAACATCAGGAGACCGCAAACAATTGCCACTACGCCTGTTCTACCCCCCATTGAAATACCTACCGCGCTCTCAACATAGGTGATCACGCTGGAAGTGCCAACCAGTCCGCTACCGATTGTTCCAGCCCCGTCAACATACAGCGCATTTCCAAATCTCGCCAGATTCCCCTTTTTATCAACAAGATTGGTTGAAGCCGTCAACCCAACGAACTTTCCTATGCTCCCGTAGAAGTCTATCAGAAAGAACACTAGAAAAACAGGGATAACTCTCAAGGAATGAGGAATCACGTCCAGCTTGAGAACACCGGAAAACATTTCTTTTGAGAAATGGGCCGGGGCAGCCTGCACGATTCCCTGACTGTTGCAGTAGAAAGCGCACACAATTATGGCCACCAGTATTCCCGCCGGGAAACGGAGTTTTTTGTACGCAAGGGCAGCCGACAGTACAAGGCCAACCAGTAACGATATCTCTTTGGGCGTGCCATGAATAGCTATGCTGCTTATGGCACCCTTGTTGAAAGCTACTATCCCAGCCAGATAGAGTCCTATTGTGAAAACGAACACGCCAACGGAAATCGCCATACTCTTTTTCAGTCCATCGGGTATGGCATCTATGATATGCTGTCGGATCCCCTTCACCGAGAAGATCACGCAAAGAACCCCCGACCAGAAAACTGCGCCCAATGCCTCCTGCCACGTCAAACCCATGGTCCCCACAACAACAAAGGCGAAAAAACCATCCATCTCCAGGCCGGGTGCTACACAAAAGGGCAGTCGGGCCCACAGCCCCATCGCAATAGTAGTAAGCCCCGATGCGATAACGGTGGCAAAAAGTACCGCGCTAATGTCCATGTGGGCATTGCTTAAGATAGAAGGATTCACAATAAAAATATAGGCCAAACTCAGATAGGTGGCCAAACCCGCCAGCAGCTCCGTCCTCCAATTCGTTCCATACCTGGAGAACTCGAAATATTCTTCTATCTTACCGGCAAGTTTCTTAAGCATAATATCTATATTGCTAAGATGTACTTATAGAATAAAATCTCCTACCGCAAGGGTTATTTTGCGATTGGATGGCCGCGCGAAAGTTGCCTCAGAGGACCCATCAGATTTTGACTGTCAAAGAACCGGATTTTATAAGGCAAAAATGTTATCTAGTTGTCACAAGGGAATGGCTTCGGAAATATCACTGCAAAATCACTGCTCCACAGTGATTCTCCTCCGAATATTTTGAGGCAACCCAAGTGAAACAGTTGCCTGATAGATATTAGGCAGGTAGTAACGCTCTCTTTTGAGAAGTGGGCATGGGAATTCTGGGAGACACGGGAGGAAGGGGAACGGTGGACGTAGTGGACTTTATGGACATGGTGGACCCGCGTACGCGCCAGGCGGCTATGGCGTGGCAAACAATATGGACGGACATCCGGCTTCTGGAGGGCGAAGGAATTTCGTGGGGCGTGGGAATTATGAGGAGAGATAACGGGCATGGTATGACGTGGGTGTATTATAACAGGTTTTGGGGAGGGGGGGGGTAGAAGAGTCACCTGCGATTGGGATTGTGGATCGCGCGCAGGCCGGATAAGATCGTCCGATCATTTTATGGACTATCTTCTGCACTTTGATACCGAGCTGCCCAAACTGTTTCTGACCTATGGCGCGTGGGTTTACGCGATCGTCTTTACGATCGTCTTCTGCGAGACGGGGCTGGTCGTCACGCCCTTTCTGCCCGGGGATTCGATGCTCTTCGCGCTGGGAGCTTTTGCCGCACAGGGGAGCCTTAGCATCGGGGTATTGGCGGCAGGCCTTGCCGCGGCCGCGATCCTGGGGAACATGGTAAATTATACGATCGGGCGGCTCATCGGACAAAAGCTCCTCGACAACCCCAGACAGAAGTTTTTTAAGAAAGCCCATTACGAGAAAGCGCACGCCTACTATGAAAAGCACGGCGCGGTGGCCATAATTCTGTCACGGTTTATTCCGATCATACGCAGCTTCGCGCCGTTTGTAGCCGGAGTAGCCAAGATGGGAAAAAGAAAGTTCACTTTGTATAATCTGATCGGGGGAGGCGCCTGGGTGGCGTTATTTCTGGGATGCGGCTACTTTTTGGGCGGCACCCCATGGGTCAAGGGGCATTTCAAGCTGCTGACAGTCATTATTGTTATTGTTTCGCTCCTGCCTGTGGCGTGGGAGATTTTGAAGAGCAAATGGGGATCCACGGGAAAACCATAAGCCCCCCGTAAAGAGCACCTCTCTATATCTATGAATGGGGCTCCTTGCTGAGGCGGATGGAAGAGATAAGCGCCTCAATTTTTTGTCCCATCACCTCCATTGTGTTCTTCTTCATCACCGTCTCGTAGGCCGTCTGGGCCCGCGCGGCCGCGGCAGCCGGATCGTTTAGAACTTTCTCCACGGCCTCGGCTATTGAGGCGGGGTCTTTGGGCGGGATCAGAAGCCCCGTGACACCGTCCTTGACGATCTCCGGAATGCCGCCGACATTTGTGCCAACGACGGGCGTCTTCATGAACATCGCATCCAAAAGGCTTTGCGGGATGCCTTCATGCTGGGTACTGGTAAGCAGGTCGCAGTCAAAGGCGCGGACATAGGGATAAAAGTCCTTCCGGTAACCGAGGAAATGAATGCGCTTTCCCGATGGGAGCGTGGCGGCGTGTTTGCGCAGGAATTCCTCGGCCGGCCCCGCGCCAACGAGAATAAGATGCAGCTGCGGCCAGCGCTCAGCTATGATATCAAAGCCGCTCATCAGGTAGTCCTGACCCTTCCAGGACCGAAGAACGGCGGTAATCCCGATGAAATGAGCCTCCGGGGGAAGCCCAAGCTCCCTGCGAAGCAGCGCCTGGGCTTCGGGTTTTTCAGGAAGATCCGAGGGAGAGGTAATGCCCGTTGAGATCGTGTGCAGGCGCGAAGCGGGAACCCTGAGCGCGGCAAGCCCACCCGAAATGCAATCTCCCGTTGTCACAATCGCGTCGGGCAAGCCATAGATAAAACGATTGAACGGGTTGTTCTTCACAGGGACGCTGATATGCCGGTAGCGGAGAACGGCGGGGATCCCGGCCAGCTTTGCGGCGGGCAGTCCGGCCCAGCTGTCGGCGGAGCTGTGAGTACCCACCATCAGGGGCCTTTCTTTCTGAAAGAGCCGCCAGAGACGGAGGAAATCTCCAAACCTGCCAGCCTTTGAGAACTTGATATCCCAGCATTCAAAACCCTCCGCGGACATATTCTTGTATATCAGGCTGTGCGCGGGAGCCGCCAGAGCCACGCGGTAGCCGCGCGAGGCAAAATAACGCATTTCCTTGGCGATACGCATCTCCTGACCGCCCCAGCCGTCGGAGGCCTCGGTATGGATGATGAGGGGAGAACACATCCGGAGAGTGTAACCAATTTGCCAACTCCCTGGCAATCACGGACTCATGACAAGCCGGAGAAAATGGAGCTACTTGCGTTCGCCAGCCTCGTGGTCCAGCCTCAGCAGGGCGCTCACGTCGCTTCCGGCCAGGGTCACCCTGTCGAGAATATCTCTGGCAGATTCCTCTTCCTCGACCTGCTCCTTCACAAACCAGTTGAGCATCTCGATGGTGGCGAAGTCCTTCTCGGCAAGGGCAGCCTCGTAGATCTTGTTGATGGAGGTGGTCGTCTTGAACTCATAGCCCAGAGCGTCCGCAAAGACCTCCTTTGCCGACTTGAACGCGGTCTTGGGAGCTGACAGGCCCTTAAGAAGGATAGTTGCGCCTCTGGCAGCGAGGTAATCGAAGAGCTTGTGGCCGTGCACGTGCTCTTCCTCGGCCTGCAGCTTCATCCATTTGGAAAACCCTTTGTAAGGGGTGCATTCAAAGTAAGCCGACATAGCGAGGTAGTTGCTATGGGACTCGAACTCGGCATGAATCTGCTCGGTGATGAGCTTGACGATTTTATTGGAGATGTCTGGCATAAATTGTTTTGCAACCTTAGCTCAGAGCGTGGCTTAAAATCGACCCCGGGTCAAGTATAAGAGAGATGGTGCCGTCGCCAAGGATGGCGCCTCCCGCGATCCCTGGAAGACTCTGCAGCATATGTCCCAAGCTCTTGATAACAACTTCCTGCTTGCTGACCATCTCGTCGACAAGAAGCGCGTAGGGTCTTCCAAAGGTCTCAATGAGAACCAATATGCCGTCCCACGGACTCTTGGCCCGACCCTCTATTTTGAAGAAGTCAGACAGATGCACGATGGGGATCGTCTTCCCGCGCAGAACCAGTATTTCCGTCTGGCCGCGCACCGTGGCGATCTGTTCCTTTTGGGGCTTGAGCGCCACCTTTACCGAGGTTGTCGGCAAAATAAACTTGTCCTCACCCACCCTGACGACCAATCCGTCGATAATCGCCATTGTAAGCGGCAGCTTTATTTTGAAAGAAGTCCCCTTGCCCGGCACGGAGTCTATCTCGATGGCGCCGCGGAGCTTCTCTATGTTTTTTTTCACCACGTCCATGCCAACACCGCGCCCAGAGACCTCGGTGATTTTATCGGCAGTGGAAAAACCGGCCAGGAAGATCATCTGATGTATCTCATCCTTGCTGGGCTGGTGATCGGGCTTGATAAGCCCCTTCTCCCTTGCCTTGGCCAGAATTTTCTCGTCATTGAGACCCCTGCCGTCATCGGAGAGCTCTATGACGATGTTTGATCCCATGTGGTAGGCCTTGAGCGTGATGGTTCCCACAAGAGGCTTGCCCGCGGCTTTGCGCTCCACTTCGCTTGGCTCCAAACCATGATCGAGGGAGTTGCGAACCATGTGCACCAGAGGATCGCTGATCTGTTCCACAACATTGCGGTCCAGTTCGGTCTCCTCGCCCACAGTGACAAAATCCACCTTCTTCCCAAAGGTGGTGGCCAGGTCGCGCACCAAGCGTCCGGTCTTCTGAAAGGTCTGTTTGATGGGAATCATGCGAAGCGCCATCGAGTTGCGCTGCAGTTCCTTGGTAATGCGCATCAATTGTCCCATGTTGCGCTGAAGCCCGGAGTTTTCCCCCGCAAAGCCCTTCGCGCTCTCCGAAAGCTGGCTTTGGACAATCACCAGCTCGCCCACCATGTCCATGAGGTTGTCCAGCTTGGTGGTGCCGACACGGATCGTCGCGTTCTCGGCGCTTTCCTTTTTGGTTTCCACAACCGCGGCTTCCGGTCGGCCAAGCACATCCAGACTCTTGAGAACCGTGGGTGCAGCGGAGGGAGCTGGTGCCGAGGCTACGGCTGACTTTGCGGCAACGGAAGCATTCCCGCCGCTTGTTCCCGCAAGAGCGTAACGCCTGGCCTGTACCATCAAATGAGAGACGACTATCAACTTGTCGGGGGTTTTCCCGTTCTCCAGGGCTTCCGTAATCTGACCGACCAGGGACGAAATTGTGTCGCGGCTTTGCAGCACCAGAGTGATCATGCCGCTATCCAAGGTCAGCTTGTGATTGCGAGCCAGGTCCAGGAGCGATTCAATCTCGTGGGCGAGCCTGTGTATGGGCTCCAGATGCAGGAAGCCCGAAACGCCCTTGATGGTGTGGAACGCCCTGAAAAGGGCGGACATACTCTCGGGATCCTGGGGTTCCTTCTCCAGCACCAGCACGGAAGATTCGATCTGCTCCAGATGCTCCAGCGCCTCGGTATGAAACTCCGTCAGAAGCTCTCTATCATCGTCAGCCTTTATCTCCATCAGAACATCGGCGGTCTTGGCAGTCTTTTCAAAATCCGCATCGGCTCCGGAATTCCCAGACTGGGGGGCAACCGCCGCCTTCTCCGGTTTCTTCTGCCCCTGGCGGAATGGCGCGGCATCTTTGCCGGCCTTCAGGTTGCCAAGCGACACCTGGGCCCAATTGGTAAACTCTCCGAGGGTTCCGAGCGTCTCGCCGTCAAAAACAGCGCCCGCGTCGAGCAGCTTGTCGAGCTTTCCACGTACAGCAGTGATCGCTTCGCTGAGCTCCAGATAATCCGAGCCCGGTCCGGTCAGATCCCCCAGCAGGGAGTAAATGGGGACCATGCCCTCGGAACTGCCCACGTTGGAAAGAGCTATCTCGGAAGCTATCTTGTTGAGCAGCCCCTCTATGGTTTCAATGGATTGTGCATTCTTTGTCATAAATTCAAGTCGATGATTTCTCCCCCGGTGGCGCATCCAGGACCTCCCTGATCTTGTTGAGCATCGAGACAACCGAGAAAGGTTTTTGCAGGACCAGCGCCGCATGGGGAAACTCCTGGAGTATCTGCCTGGAGTTGTCGTATCCGGTTATGAAGATGACCTTCAGGTCCGGCTGTTTGGCTTTCATGTTCTTCGCCATCTCCTGCCCCGAGATCCTGGGCAGAACGATGTCGCTAATAAGCAGACTAATGGGATAGATGGAGCTTTCAAATATTTTCATGGCGCTCTCCGCGTCTTTCGCGTGGTGGACCTTGTACCCATGTAACTCAAGCAGACTCTGAAGGCAATCCGCAAAACTCTCCTCGTCTTCCACAATCAGAACGCTCTCTGAGCCGACAGAGGGACGCACGACCATTGGCGGCACTGTCTGGGCCTTGGCAGGCGATTGGGTTGCGGGAAAATACAGCCTGAAGGTACTTCCATGCCCCATCTGGCTCTCCACCTCGATACACCCTCTCAGTTGCTTGGAGACTGCCTGGACTATCGACAGGCCCAGTCCGGTACCCCGCCCCTCTTCCTTGGTGGTGAAATAAGGCTCAAAGATATGCTCCAGCACCTCCGGCGGTATTCCGCTGCCATTGTCGCTGACGCTTAAAACCAGGTATAATCCGCTCACAAGCTTCTTCCGGCCAGCCTCATTTTCATTGAGAGCACGCATCTCCCAGGCAATTTTGATGCAGCCTTCTTTCTCGATGGCGTCGCGCGCGTTGACGCACAAATTCATAAGAACCTGCTCGACTTGAAGCTGGTCTGCCCACAGTCCGCCCAATTTATCAGCATACTCCACCCTGATATCGATGTCCTCGCGGATCACGCGTCTGAGCATACGCCGCATTTCCTCGGTAACATGGCGCACGTCAAGGTGCATCGGCTTGGGCGTATCGCGCCTGCTGAACGTCAGGAGTTTTGAAACCAGCTCCCCCGCCCTCTGTCCGGCGGAACGGATGTTCTCCACGTATTTTATGAGCGGATCTCCCTCCGGCATTTTGAGAGTCAAAAGGTCTGAATAGGAGTTTATAATGGAAAGCAGATTGTTGAAATCGTGTGCCACCCCTCCCGCCAGGCGCCCCACCGCCTCGATCTTCTGCGATTGGCGGAAATCCTCTTCCATCCGGCGCTGCGCGCTGACGTCTCTGAGGAATATGATCAACTGACCCTCGTCCTGGCCTTTTATCGGAGCCATGCGGCTGATCTGCCAGCCGCAAAGAATCGCTTTGCCCTCCTTTGTAAAGAGCACGTTCTCCGCCTTTGCATAACCCAACTCGGAAAGCGTCTGTTTTGCCTTTTGCCAAAAACTCAGGTTGTTATTGGGGCCGAGGAGAAACTGGGGTGATTCTCCAAGCACCTCCTGGGTCTGCCATCCCGTCATGCGTTCAAAACCCTTGCTCGCAAAAAGAATCTTCTCCGTCTGCGGATGCAAGATGAGCAGGCCCTCGTCAAGGCTTTCCAGCGCACCCAAAACCGCCTCCGCATTCTTGTAGCCCTTGTACTCGTCCGTGACATCCCAAAAAACAATCACAAAACCGGCGGAGCCCTCCGTCATATCCAGGACTGAGATTCGCACATACTTCTCATCTTTGGAACCAGCCAGTTTGTACACCTGTCTGCTCCCACCAATAAAATCCGCCGGAACAAACAAAACCTTCTCATCGGTCTGCGGAAAAGCGAGTTTTATTCTGCCATCAATCCGATCCCCCTCTTTGATATTCAGCATGCTTTGGGACACAGGATTGGCGTAGAGAACCTGCGAAGAACCGTCCGTTGTCATCACGGCCTCGTCGAGCGCGTCCAGGGTCGTGGATAAAAGCAGCCGGCTGGCCTTCAATTCCTTGCTGATCCTGTGCTTATACAGGGCCATATCGAGCGTCACTTTCAGCTCTTTGGGCGTGTATGGTTTGAGAATATACCCAAAAGGGTCGGTGTCTTTGGCCTTCTCGAAAATCTCATCACTGCTGTAACCGGTCAGATAAATCACCGGAATATCCATATGCTCCTTTATAGCCCTGGCGGCGTCCACTCCTGTCTTCCCGCCCGACAGGAAAACATCCACCAATGCCGCATCCGGCTTGTACTCGAGGGCTATTTTCAGCGCTGCCTCGGCACTGTCCGCCGCCGGAAGCACCTCTGCGCCATAATTGCCGAGATTGTGCTTGAGAAGCTGCACGGAAAACGGATCGTCCTCAACAATTAATATTCTCGGCTTATTCATGAGACTTTTACGCTTCTTTAACGTCATTTATCCCCGGTTCTTTACAGAGATAAACCCCTCGCAGCACAGCCAGATAGGCACGTCCCATCTCAATATTTTTCTTATAACTTGCCTTTGGGCTGTGTCGTTGGGATAATGGACCTTTATGGAGTACTTCTCCGAAGACGACCTTGCAAAAGAGCCCTACTGGGATTGGAAGGAAAAGGACTGGCAACAGTACCTGCTCATTACTGAGTCGCAAATTAATGGGTTTGTAGTGCTCTATAGACAACTCGTCAACGAACCGCAACGTCTGGATAAGATCGCCCAACGGATGGGCTGGACCGCCGAGATATACCCGGCAGAGGAAGCAATCGAAGGAACCGTGGCCATCCCTTATACGATGCATCTGCATCCGGTCTTTATTTTGACACGCGGCATCTTCCGTTCCCTGTACGACATCACCATTTCCAACCTTCCCCGGCAAAATGATCGGACGACCATGACGCTTCTGGCCACCCTGCATGAAGCTGAAACACAAGCCATCCTGGGGATAGAATCGCAGGACATGGGAGATATGTCCCTGACTGTCTGCCATTTCAAGAGAAGTCTCGCCGAGCTCAACCAAGCACTGGCAATCGCATCCAAAACGGCGGAACAACCAACTCCCGGCTGTGAACAGTTCTTTCAGCAGGTAAGGACCAGGATCTTTGACCTGCGCGAGGTATGGCTGAGGGTCAACACGGAGGTACGCGACGAGATTCAGCGGCGCAATGAGGGCACGGTATAGCATTGGAGGCCAGGGGGACAAAAGAGGCGTTTTTCACTCTCGACCCTGTCGTAGCAAGGGTTTATAAATACACGTATGCCGACCACGATTTTCTCCATTGCCAACCAGAAAGGCGGCGTGGGCAAAACGACTACAGCCATACATCTGGCCGCCGCCCTCGCGGAAAAGGGAATCCCGACCCTTCTTATAGACCTGGATCCGCAGGCCAACGCCACGAGCGCCCTGGGATTGGAAAAAGAGGAGGGTGCCTCGATTTACGGAGTCCTGCACGGGGATGAGAATATCCTCGAGAAAGTGGCCCCCACAGGCCGCAAGCATTTCTCAATCATCCGCAGCGAGCTGGATCTGGCCGCCATAGAGGTGGAGCTGGGCCGCAGGGAGGCATACTTGAGCGTTCTGAAGGACGCAGTCAAACCCCTCGTCGATTCCGGCAAGTTCAGGGTCATCGTGATCGACGCCCCTCCAAGCCTGGGAATGCTCTCCATGAACGCGCTGGCCGCCGCCGACTACCTGATCATTACCCTGCAATGCGAGTATCTGGCGATGGAGGGGCTTGGACAGATTCTGAAAGTGCTGCAGGACATCAGGCAAAGCGGCGCAAACGCCCGGCTGGAACTGGGAGGCATCGTGATGACCATGTACGATCTGAGGACCAACCTGGCCCGTCAGGTTGTTGAAGAGGTCACGACCCATCTGGGGGAAAAACGCTTCCAGTCGCTCATTCCCAGAACCATCCGTCTGGGCGAGGCGCCCTCTTTTGGCAAGACGCTCTTTGAGTACGATCCGGAAAACCCGGCCTGCTCGGCCTTCCGCTCGCTGGCCCGCGAGTTCATCGAGAGATTCGCGCTCAAGGATACCAGGCAGCCGACAGTTCCACCGGCGCCACCGACCACGACCCAAACATCCCCGAATAATTCATGAAAGCTCAAGACCTCGAAAAATTCCTGGGGCTCTCCTTCAAACAGAAGTCCCTTCTTGAGCAGGCTCTCACGCATTCCTCCTACGCGCATCTGCATCATCTGCCCGACAATGAGCGCCTGGAGTTTCTGGGGGACGCCGTTCTCTCGGCAATCGCCGCCGAAGTCCTTTACAAAGAGTACCCGGAGTTGCCCGAAGGCAAGTTGACTGCCATCCGAAGCCAATGCGTACAGGGCTCCTCTCTGGCGGAGGCTGCCCGGCAGATGGGATTGCAGGATCACCTGCGCCACGCCATCGCCTCCCCCTCTCCCAAGTCATTGGACAATCTGCTGGAACAGGCTTTTGAGTCCCTGGTCGGCGCGCTCTTTCTGGAACTGGGCTATGAGAAGACAAAGAAGAAGGTCCTCTCGTGGCTCCAAATCCGTCCGCAGGAGGGAATTGCCTTCAATTCCAAAGGTCTGCTTCAGGAACGCCTTCAGCCCCGGATTCCCGTGGAAGCCATTGAGTACCGCCTCAAGAGCGCTGTCGGTCCCGATCACGCGCGCATCTTTACCGTGGAGCTGTATATCCAGGGGAAACTGGCCGCCACATCAAGCGCCGCCAGCAAAAAGAAGGCCGAGGAGCTCGCCGCACAGAAGGCGCTGAAAGCTCTCTAAAAAAAGCGTTGTTTTTGCGAGCTGACCTGAAGAAGGACAGCCGAGCGGTGCTCCTGGTAGTGGGCTACGTAATCGTTGTACTCTTTTGTCAGCCGCACCCATTCCCCATGAATAAAGAACCCCGCAGCAAGCTACGGGGTATTGGGGAACAGAGACAGCTCCAGTTGCTTGTGTAATACCTGATAGTCACTCGTGCTTCCTTGGTTTTTCACATAGGTTGCAATCGTATTTTCGTTCCCGTGCTGGCCCACCGTACTTATAAAATATCAGTATCATCCGGTTAGAAGCCATTGAGGGTTAGTTGGTTACAAAAGCTA
>CAZIPW010000001.1:0-168954 GCA_964541675.1 uncultured Verrucomicrobiota bacterium | reverse complement strand
ACCAAAAAAACAGCTTTCCTTTCTAAAAAAGCTCATTACCTAGGTCAGCCCCAAAGAAATACTGGAAGTATGGAAATACGCTTTGTGGCCTATTCGTGCACTTTCGTAGCTGGATTTATGCTGGCCTTGGGAATTACTTCATATGCAACTCACTCTCAAGTTGGAACGAATGTCAAAGGAGCTATTGCTGTCACAAAAGCTGCAAGAGTCCTGGCAAAAGATTCGACTACAAGAAAGGAATTTGCTAATAAAGGGGTATATTTTGAGAATCTAACCTCTGGAGATTTGGTATATAGTCCAACCTGGCAACCTGATCCAGATATAAAAAGTCCCGTTCCTCTTCGCAATTCCCCGTATTGGTAAGAACAAAGACGAGTACCTTCGAGTTTGCCATAAACCTCTAAGGGAGTTATTCTCCCTTCATGCAAAGCATGACAGGTTTTGGCCGCGCAAGGGTCGTCGGTCCATTTGGCAATGTCGAGGCGCAGGTCTCCTGCGTCAACAAACGCGGACAGGAAATCTTTGTCTGTCTTCCCCGTGAATTGGAAGGAGCGGAGGGAAACTTTCATGAACTCCTCAAGACCTCCTTTGAGAGAGGCAAAATTCAACTGACTGCGCGTTTTGAAAGGGGCAAAAATGCCGCCCAGGGTACTCAAAGAAAGTTTCAGGAGCTCCGGAAGGCGTGTCTTAAACTCAAGGTTCCCTTCCATCCGGACGCCCGCCTTGTCGCCGAGATTTTAAAGGGCGGATCCGAGGCCCCCCTGAGCACGGTAGCCATTGAAAAAGCCGCCAGAAAAGCGGCTCTCTCCGCAATTGCCGAATGCCGCAAGTCCCAGTTGCGCGAAGGCGGCAGGCTCGAGAAAGACTTTCGTGGCCGCGTGGAAAAGCTCGCCGCGTTGAGAGACAAAGCCCTCCTGCTTTCAAAAAACACCGTGGACCTGCAACGCACCAGGCTCCTCAAAAATCTGGCTCAATCGGGAATAGCCCTGGATATCAACGATGAGCGGCTCCTAAAGGAACTGTCCCTTTTTGCAGACCGCGTGGATATTGCTGAGGAGCTCACCCGGATCCAGAGTCATCTGGAGGCCGCCAGAAAGCTGATCCGCGATAAGGGTGCCATTGGCAGGCAGATGGAGTTTCTTTTCCAGGAGTTGCTCCGTGAATGGAATACCCTGGGGAACAAGTCGCCCCGCGTTGAGCTGATCCGCCTCGCACTCGAGGCCAAAAATGAGATCGAGAGAATGCGCGAGCAGGCGGCCAATATTGTGTAGCCTTTAACGCAAACCCTGTGTTCCTCCCACCCCCGTACCCCGCCCTCAGGGCGTGGAGATATATTGGGGGCTGAAGCCCCCTGCCCCCTTTGAAAATATCACAGTTTTTAATCGTCCTCCGGCAAATCCACGGTTCTTTACTCTTTCACAGAGACGGCGGCAGACTTCTTCTGCTGACCGATCCATTCCAGCAGGCTGAAGGCTATGTATATTCCCACTCCTATCGAGATCCCCGCGTCCGCTATGTTAAAGGCGGGAAAGCGCCAGGAGTTGAAATCACAGTCGACAAAGTCCACCACATATCCCAGGAAGAGCCTGTCTATCATGTTGCCGGCAATACCCGCCGACAAAAGACCAAAGGCAATCTGCATGGGAAAGCGCTTTATCTGAAGAGCCTTTCTGAGAACAAAGATCGTAAGCAGCGCCAGAATGGCAAGAATACCAAGCACCGTGCCCGATCCCGCCATCACCCCCCACGCGGCTCCAGTATTTCTCACATACACCAGGGAGAGCCATCCCCACACCGAAAAGAAAACCTCGCTGCTGCGGGTATGCTGAACCAATTGAATCAGGTACTTGGTCAGCTGATCCAGTACCAAAACACAGAGAAATATCCACCAGAACACCTTGTATGAACTAAAGTTGTTTTTCATGATCTTCTTGCGGGACAAACCCGATTAAGGCTCGATAAAGGCGGCCTGCTATTCACTCGACTCCATCTCCTCCGAAGACGCGGCATTCTCGTCGGAGTCCTCCTCGCTCGAGCTGATTCCCACGCGTTGGATATTGCGTCTGCGGGTCTTTTCGTACTGATCCTGACCCTCCTTGGAGAGGCGCGCGAAGGGAACAGCGTTGAGTCTATCCCGTCCGATGGGCTTGCCCGTCACCTCGCAGGTGCCATAGGTGCCATTGTATATGCGGTTGATGGCGGCATCGATCTCCTTGAGCATATCCTGTTCGCTGGAAACCATGCTGAGCGCGTAATCGTAATCGAAAGTATCCGTGCCCGCATCCGCCATGTCGTAGCTGGACAAATCGCCCGCGGACTCTTTGACCGATGTCTTCAAAGTCTGGGCGGAACGCTCCTCGACAGAAAGTGTGATCCGGTCGCGCATGGCCGTCAATTTCTTGAAAAACGCCATCCATTTCTGGGGCACCCGGCTCTCATCATACTGAACCGCGGACTGTTTTTTCTTGGACCCCAGCAAATCATCGAGCGTGGCGCTCTTGAGAACCCTCGGTTTTTGCTCCACCTCAAGACTCTCCTCCACGCGGCTTGTTTTCTTTGCTCCGGCGGCCGCCAGTTGAAGATTCTCCGCCACGGTATATCCCTTTTTTCCCCTCTCTTTGATCAGATCACGGACCTCATTCAGGGAGAACGCCATCGGGGTCGCGCGGCGCGAAGGCAGCTTGAATATCGTCGGAGTGTTTTTGGTGTTCCCGGCAAGTTTCTTGAGCGCGCTTTTGATCCGCTGCTCATTGGAGAGGGGGGCGGCCTCCTCCCGCTTCCCCGCTTTCTTCACGGAGACTTTGCCTGCTACCGCCTTGTTGGCTTTTTTGGCAACGGCTTTTGGCGCCTTGTGTGGCGTCGGCTTGGAAGGCTTGGGAGATGTCTTCTTAGGCATTGGATCTGGATGTTAGCGTATTTTCGCAGCGAGCGCAAAGAGAATCTTCCGACTTGCTTACAAATCTCCAGCAGCGCGGACACTTGTGGGCATCCATAATTTTCTCAGCCCTCACAGACAGGGGTCCGTCTCCCTGTTCCAGGGTAACTTGTGAAACAATAAACAGTTCCGGTAGGTCACGCTTGTATATTTCAAGCAGGTCACGTCCATCCTGTGAAGCGGACGTAAGAATTACCCTGGCTTCCAGCGACTTGCCTATCGTCTTTTCTTTCCTTAAAGCTTCCAGTTTCTCATTGACCAAAGGCCTTAATTTCAGAAGAGCTTCAATATCCTCCGCGACCTGCTGTTTTCTCCAACGCTCGTCTGCTTCAGGCCAGTCCTGCAAATGAACGCTATCTTCCGAGAAATCCCCATTAGTCAGACGGTAAGACCATGCCTCATCCATTGAATAGGGCATAATTGGGGCCAACATTCTGGTCAGAGCATCAAAAACAGTTGCCAACGCCGTCTGCGCACTGCGTCTTTCCAAAGAGGAAGCGGCGCAAGTATACATACGATCCTTGATAACGTCATGGTAGATGGATGAGAGATTGACCTGGCTGAATCTGGAGACCTCCTGGTATACATTCGCGAAATCATATTTCTCGTAGGAGGCCGTTACGGAGTCGATAAGACCGACAAGTTTCCACACAATCCAACGGTCAATGGGCAACATCTGCTCCAAGTCTACGGCGTCCGTGGCCGCGTTAAAGCCCTTCAGATTGGCCAGTTGGTAGCGCAGTGTATTGCGCAGCGAGGAGTAGGCCGTGGAGATCTGGGAGAGAATCTCCTCACTGAGTGGAATCGAATTGGTATAGTCCTGGGAAGCGACCCATAACCGCAGCACGTCGGCCCCATACTTCTTGATCATCTCGGTGGCAGACAGGGAATTCTTGCTCTTGGAGAGTTTCTCTTTCTTGTCATCCAAGACCCACTCATGGGTAAAGACATTCTTGAACGGCGCCCTGCCGGTATTAACCACGTTCATCCACAGGGCGTACTGGAACCATCCCCGATGCTGATCAGACGCCTCCAAGTACAAATCCGCCGGATAGTGCAACTCCGGCATTTTGCGAACCACAGCCAGAGAGCTCGACCCGGACTCCATCCATACATCAAGCGTATCGCTCTCTGGCTTGAGTGATTTTGGATCCCAGCCGATCGGAAGCTTGACGCCCTCAAGGAGCTGCTCTGCGCTCCACTCAAAGAAAATGTTGGAGCCATGCTGTGCCACCTTGTCTGCAAGAGCCCGTATCACAGATGCGTCAATATAGCGCTTTCCAGAGGCGTCATAGAACGCCGGGATTGGCAACCCCCAGGCACGTTGACGACTGATACACCAGTCGGGACGGCTCTCAATGGTACCGATGATTCTGTTCCGGCTCTGGGTCGGAATCCACGAGGCTGTATCCACCGCGGCAACAACCTTCCGGCGGGTATCATCGCGATCCAGTCCCACAAACCACTGTTCGAGCGCACGGAAGACAATCGGCGTTTTGGAACGCCAGCAGAAAGGATATTGATGGGGATAGGGCGCCTGACCCAGAAGCACGCCAACTCTCTTGAGCAGGGCTATCACAGCCTCATTGGCTTCACTCCTGCCATTTTTCTCAAGAGTCGTCAGCCCCACCAACTCAGCGGGGATCCGTCCATCGTTAATGTACTTTCCGTCATTATCAAGCGGGCTGTATACTTCAAGTTTGTTGGCAATTCCGGCCAGATAGTCCTCCATGCCGTGGCCGGGCGCAATATGGACGCAACCCGTGCCATCCTCCGCGGATACAAAGTCCGCAAGGATCACACGCCCCATATGCTTCATGAAGGGATGTGCGTACTGTCTGCCCTCATAGGCGCTTCCCTTGACGGGAGCACCCTTGGTAAATTCTTTGAAGCCGATGGCAGTCGCAAACTTCTCGGCGAGCAAGTCCGCCACTATATATTTTCTACCTTCAGCCTTTACCTCAACATAATCCAGGCGTGGGTTGACCGCTATGGCTATATTGGACGGAATCGTCCAAGGGGTCGTCGTCCAGACAACAAAAACTGTATTGGGATCCTCGACTGTCGGCATGGCCACCCAGATGGAAGGGCTCACGTGATCATGGTACTCGATCTCCGCCTCGGCCAAAGCGCTCCGGCATGGTATCGACCAAATCACAGGGCGCAGCCCGCGGTAAACAAGCCCTTTTTCAACAAAGCCAGCCACCGCGCGTAGCGTCTCCGCCTCGTAGGAGGGGTCCATTGTCCTATAGGCCTTTTTCCAGTCAGACAGGACGCCCAGACGGGAGAACTGCCCGGTCATGATCGCAATATTTTTCTCGGAAAAGTCATGGCATCTGCGGCGCAGATCAGCCACAGAAAGGTTCTTACCGGACTCCTTCAATTCGGCCAGCATCTTCTGTTCGGTTGGCAATCCATGACAATCCCACCCGGGTATATATGGAGCGTAGTAACCGCGCAGAGCCTTGTAGCGGACAATAATATCCTTGAAGGTCTTGTTGAGCAGGTGCCCCATATGGGCATTGCCGTTTGTAAAGGGCGGGCCGTCGTGGAGAATGAACTTCTCACGACCCTTCCGGGCCTCTGTAATGCGATAATAAAGCCCCTGTTTTTCCCAATAGGCCATCCTCTCCGCCTCTCGGGTTGGCAGATTGGCCCGCATGGGAAAGTTTGTTTCCGGCAGCTGCAAGGTGGACTTGTAATCGGTGGGCATTGTAGGAGACCTAATCTAAAGCCTCAGAGCTATTTCGTCAATGCCGGGAAAGCCTATTTCACCTTGTCTTCCAGCGCGCTTACCCTCTTGAAGAGATCCGGCAGACGTCTCTTGAGCGCTTCCACACGATAGCACTTCTGCAGTTCCATCGCGGGAGTCCCATTGACAATGGACTTCTCCGGCCAATCATGGTTGACGCCCGCCTGCCCGCCTGCCTGGCTATAGGAGCCTATCTTGACGTGTCCCGCAACCCCGGACTGGCCGCCGAGCACCACATAGTCGCCAAGCGTGGCGCTACCGGAGATGCCTGTTTGGGCGACAATAAAACAGCCTTTCCCTATCGTTACGTTGTGACCGATCTGCACCAGGTTGTCTATCTTTGTTCCATGTCCGATTCTGGTGATACCAAAACGCGCGCGGTCGATGGTAGTGTTGGCGCCAATCTCCACGTCATCCTCCACCACCACATTGCCGATCTGGGGAATCTTGATATGTTCTCCCTCCACCGTCGCAAAACCGAAACCATCGGAGCCGATCACCACCCCGCTGTGCAAAACGCATCTTTTCCCGATCACGCAGTCGTCCATTATCCTGACGCCGCTTTTGAGTTCGGAGGCAGCTCCGATCTCCGCGTAGGGCCTCACCGTGCAGCCACCGTGCAAGATTGTTCCAGCATGGATTCGTGCATGATGCCCCACGTAACAAAGGGGACCCACATGGGCGTCGGGGTGCACGTCGGCCTCGCGGTCAATGACGGCACTGGGATGTATTCCCGCAGAAGGCTTCGGAAAGAGTTGCTGTTCGATCTTCCGGCAAATGAGGGCCAGTGCGAATGTCGGCTTGGCAACAAAGAGCAGAAGCTGGCCGTGCTTGGCCTTCAGCTCCATCTTCTCCGGCACCAGAATCACCGACGCGCGGCACTCGGCCAGTTGCTTCTCATATATGGGATTGACCGCCACATAAGTCGGGACATCAAAGAAGCTCAGGTCCCCCGGGCGGGCGGTTTCAAGAGACGCAAATCCCGCGATCTGATCAAGAGCCTGACCTTCTTTCCGTGAAGGCCTTGCGATCTCAATAATCTCCTCTATATCCAGTTTGAAAGGCCGCATGGAGGAAGTTAAACAATTATGCGGGCGCAACTCAAGCAAAGAAAAATTCCCTGTTATCGTCTCCTTGTCGTTTGGGCAAACCTAATAACTTTGAGATTATCAATCGGATTATAGAATTTCAGCCCTTTGATATCCTCTATGAGGATCCACTTTGCTGGTCCGGCATACGACTTTTCGCTTTCGCTAAGACACATTTTCTTCTTTGAGCCTCCAATTATTGAGCAAGCATAGTATAACAAAATATTATGGAAAACCCTGTGGCTTGTGGGATGAACGAAATAGTCCTGCGTAATATAAAGGGCACCACCCATATGGGGTCTAACATCAAAGCCCGTCTCCTCACGAAACTCCCGTTTCAAGGCATCCTCGATTGATTCGCCAAGTTCTATTTTGCCACCAGGAATATCGTATCCATCCCATTGAGGTACCAGCAACACCGAGTTGCCCCTGATTGCCACGCCATAGACGGAAACACGAAAGGTCATCGCATCCGCACGAACCTTGTGAGTTATTCCCTTAATATCCCTGGCTACGACAGTTCTGATAGTCCTCATTATCTGCTATTTACTGTGCCCCAGCATTCAACGTCGCAATGACCGAACTGGTAATATCCCACTTGGGATCGGAATAAACCACGGCGGGCAGCCCCACCACCGTCTTCTCGGAAACATTGAGCACCAAAGTAGCCCCCTGGCGGTGGGCAACGGCGGTAACGGCCCTCTGAATCTCATTGTAAACTGTTTCCCGCTGGGTCTGCTCCTTTTGGGCCAGGGTCTGACGAGCCTGGGCTTGATAGTGCTCAAACTCCTCCCGCTTGGCGTCAATCTTGTCCTCAATGGATCGGGCCTGCTTCTTGGCGTCCTCGCGGGCAGTTTGGGAAAGAGCGGTATTGTTGTACTTGGCAGCCAGGGTTTCCAACTGGGCGGCCAGATTACGACCCTCTGCTTGACGACGGTTGAGCTCGGCGCCAATCTTTTGCCCCTCGGACTCTATGAAGGCGGTCGCGGCCTTGGCGCGGCCATAGCTGTCAAAAATCTTGGCCATGTCAACGGTGGCAACCCTAAGCTCCGCAAAAGCGGGCAAGGCTGCAATCGCCAGCAGGGTGAGAACGGAAAGGGTCTTCTTCATAGATGGGGACAAACTATACCGCCAGACAACCGGAGGCAATCATAAATCTCATCTGACCTCATCCAAGCTCACAGGCGTCGGCTTGCCATGTACAATCTTGAAATAACCCGCAGGTGGGTCTGTCCTGCCGTCTGCTCCCATATCTATGTTTATCCCCATAGCGGAGGGAAAGTCTTTAACGTTTGCCAGCCATTTTGCCGCGGCAGCATGATCGGGCTTGTCCATGCTTTCGTACGAAGAACGCAGCATATTCAGCATATCGTACATATTGGCAACTCCATAACTTATCCCAGAAGCCCCCGTGAGTTTTACACAATGGGCCTCAAACTCAGCAGAACCCATTGAGGCGGTTGCATAATACAGGCCCTCGGCATCCTCCGCATTGAGCATCCAATCAAAGCTCTGCATGGATGTTATCCGTGGACGAAAATCCAACTGCTTGCACTGCCTTAGAATAATCTCTATCTCGGGAGAGTACCCCGTGGGGATAAGTACCTCCGGGTGGGTTTCTCTGATCCGTGTCAGCTGCGTTCTAAAGTCGCGTTCCCCAGGATTAAAGATCTCATTGGAAACCAAAATTAGTCCACGTTTTTCAATCTCGAGCTTTGCCGCTTCCATATCCGCCAGATACCCCTGCTGGCGCACAGTCAGCATAGCCACTTTCTTACATCCCATCTTTTCTGCAATATCAAGCGCCGCTGCCGCTTGTCTTTGCGGGCTTACCCAATGTATGAAATTGAATTTGTCATCGGCCACCCGTGTATCCGTCGCAATCGCCAGGTGCGGAATTCCCGCACTTTTGGCCCTGGGAGCAATCACATTGGCTGCCGATGAGCCAAAGCTGGCAAGGCCATCTACATGATCGATATCAATGAGTTTCATGACTGCCTCAGCAGTTAAACGCCCCGCAAGTTGGTCATCTTCTACAATTACCATGTACTTATGCCTGTAATGCCCTTTCTCACACTCCTTGTTAAAGATATTAACGGCCTTGACTATCGACTCACCAATTTTCGAATTATTGCCGCTCAGCGGCAGGATAACGCCTATCTTGATAGTATCCTGGGCTAATAAAAGGCCAGAACACAAAAGGGATAATACAATGGCGTGAACCTTCATATAATGAATGGTTGTATACAGCCTTCAAGCTGTCGTAGGCAACCCCCAAAACACGCCTTTATATTGTCAGAACCACTTCCTTCTCCCTAAATAATATGGCTGAACCAATCGCCTTTCCGCATCGGCTGGTATAGGCCTCAATTCTCCGCCGTTTGGTTACAGAGAACGAATCGTATTTTCCAAGGGAAATCCATTTTAGAATAATGCCCATATCCTTTCCAATGTTTCTTCTATCAATGGCCCATTCGGTAAAAAAAGAGTTCTGTTTATATCGGACCCCCAACTTGCGAAGTGTCCTCTTTAGATCATCGATCTCAAAACGCTTGTCCGAATAACCCGAGTCCACCAGCCGCTTCAACCCGCCCAAAAAGCCATCCACCGCATTTGACACCACAACAATAGTTCCGCCAGGACGGCGCAAAGCCAGTATCTTTTTGGCAATTCCCTTGTTTTTGAATGCGAAAATACTGTGTATCAGAAAAACAATATCGTAGCTGGCCTTTCCCAAGACTGCCTTTTCGAAAGAACAACAGTGCATCCTTGCCGAGCAGAAGTCGGCCAAGGGTTTGGGGTTAAAACGAGCGGAGTAGACCCTGGACTGCTCAACGATATCCAGATTAAAACGACCTCCACGGCGGTCATACAACTGTCTGATTATGCGCTGTATCCTATCGCCATCGCCGCCGCCTATGTCGCAGACATGAACCTCTGGGCGGCTCAAGACAGGCAATTCTTCGAGCAGAAGGCCAATATGCCCCGCCAGAGAATCCGCATTGCCGTAGAGTTGGCGCTTGAACCGCCGATACAGACTGACACCTTGGTCTGAATCAAGAAACGCTTTATACTGATTTCGTATCGACGGCATAGGTTAACAAGCTGTCGCATTCATCTTACTTCATCCAGCCGGACCTCCACCGGCTTGCCATTGCGAATCTGAAAGAAACCGATCGGCGAATGGATCAGGCCGTTTTTATCGCAGGTGATTGGCCCCACCGCAGAAGGATAGTCTTTCCGTTCACTTATCCACCGCGCAATAGCCGCGCGATCGGGCTTGTCCATTGTCTCGCAGGCGCTGCGAAAGAGATTGAGTGCGTCATAGGCATAGGCCACGCAGTATCCGCTCTCCCTGCCTGTCGCATCCTTGAGCCTGGCCTGAAATTCCGGGGTACCGATACTGGGGGAAACGTAATAAAGGCCTTCCGCCGAATGTCTGTCCTCCATGAAGTTAAAGATCTCAAAGGCTGTGACGCGGCAATCAAGCCCCGCTTGCTTCCGATGGTTCATGATGATATCGATCTCCGGAGAGATGGCGTAGGGAAGAAAGGTATCTGGGTGTTTCTCGCGGATAAGCGCCAGTATGGTATTAAAGTCTCTTTCGCCGGAGTTAAAAACCTCATCCGCGACGATATCGAAGTGGTGCTCAAGAGCCTTTTTCTTGATAACTGACACGATGGCGGCAATTCCGGGATGCTGATCCTCCAATATCCCAATGCAATGCGTGTTCATTCTGTCCATGAGCAGCATCAGCTTGTCGGCTTCCTCTTCAACTGGAGGCCAGTGCAGAAAATTGGTTTTGTCGTCTGCAATTGAAGCATAGGAGGCGTTGATGCAGATCATCGGGATCCCCGAGTGGGAGGCCAGAGGGGCTATAGCCCTCCCGGGCGCTATGCCGTGAGAAAGGATGGCATCGACGTGATCGACATGAATCAGTTTGAGGGCGGCCTGGGCCGAAACGGACGGGATCAACTGATCATCCTCGACAATCAGCTGGTACTTGTGCCTGTAGTGGCCTTCGGCACACTCTTTTTCGAAAAGTTTCACGGCAGCCAACTGCGGCTCTCCCACCTGGGAATTCTGCCCGGTTAGAGGCAGGATGACGCCAATCTTGACGGTATCCTGGGCTAAAAGGCAGGAGCAGGAGATAAGGAAACACAATGCAATGAACCTCATAAGAGCAATTGTTGTTATCTACCGTACTTAGCCAAGCCCAAAATTAGAAACTAACAAACCAGCCCCCAGACATATTGCTCCCTATGGTAATTGTTTCTTCCGCTCTTTTTTATCTTTCATGCGAAACAGCAATTCTCTACAGGCAGCATCCTCGGTTTGGAAAGTCTTTAGCTCATATTTTCTACCCCGTTCACTGTAATAAACTGTCCACTGATTATCAGCAAACCTAAGACAAATCTTGTCTTCGGTAATCCCCTTATCCATCAGCGAAAACCAACTGTTTGGGATGCCCAACTTCTTCAACTCCTCTGATAATTCTTTGGTATTCATGTTATTTTATTGGTAATCCTTGCTTTAACCTATTAAGCGCTTCTTCGGGCTTTTCTCTTAAATAAATCAAATAGTTATAGGCTCCCACCGGATGCAGGTGGGTACTCTCTGACAATTTTTGTGCGGTATAACCTTCCACGCAAATAGCGCCCCGCACCGGGTATTGTCTTGTTTGAACCCATTTGGTGAATTCTTCCAAGATATCAGGGTGCTTATCGAGTTTACCAATAATCTGAAGAGCTACCTTTTCGGTCACTTTCTCTTCCGTTAGTAGGTGGTTTAAAACTATGGAATCCGTTTTGCCAAGCGGCGCAACATCCTGTAGTAATTGTTCATCCTCTTCTTTTTCCGCTTTCATACGAAGCAGTAATTCGCTGCAGGCCTCATCCTCGGTTTTGAAAGTCTTTAGATCAAATTGACCACCGCGTTCGCTGTAATAAACTGACCATTGATTGTCAACTAGTCTGAGGACATCTTTGTTGTCTGGATTACCCTTTTCCCCGATTTGGAACCAACTGTTTGGGATGCCCAACTTCTTCAACTCCTCTGATAATTCTTTGGTATTCATATTTCCTCTTTAAGCATCTTTTATCAAGTTGAGCAAGCCCCCTTTTGAACAGGAAATAAACAATGCTCTATTTGTGTATAAAGTTTATCGCACTCTTCCACGCATTGCCAAGCCGAAAACTAGAAGCGCGTTCCAAAGCTGAACCAGAAGTGTCCATGTCCTCCGTTATACGATGCCGACGTAATCGGTATGCCGTAATCCAACCGCAACGGGGCTCCCATGATGAGCAGGCGGAATCCCACGCCCCAGTCGTCATTGTAACTGGCTGTGGAGAAATCCGCCGTACCGGTGTTCACAAAGCCCACATCGTAGAAGGTGGCGATTTGAAAGGGCTCGGCAATCTGAAAAGCATACTCGAAGCTGCCGAAAGCATAGCTCTTGCCTCCGAGGGGCTCGCCATTGAAGTCGGACGGCGAGACTTTCCTAAAGCCGAAGCCGCGCAAGGTATTTGGACCTCCCAAGAAGAACCTATCAAAAAGCGGCACTGCTCCCGTATGCCCGTAGCTATCCATGGTGCCGACGCGTTCCAGAATCGTGAGGTACTGCGGCATCGGCCATTCAAAAGAGTGGTAATACTGGGCACCGCGACCTTCCACGAGCCAGTAGTCGGTACCACCGCCAAGCGCATCACTGGCGAGGGCCGTATCAAGTTCGTAGCGGCTGCCGGAAGTGGCAAAGAGCGTCTTGTCGCGGGTGTCACGAGTGAAATTGAGCGTGACCTTTGAAACCTCACGCGTACCTTTCCATTCCTGTACTTGCGATGAAGCTGAGTCAGTCATGTCGGTCAGATCGACCGCCTCGAAACGATAGCCCAGTCTGCCATCCACCAGCTCGAAGAGTCGCTTGCGCAGATAGGTCTCAAAACCCGTGCGGCGCTCATCATACTCGGTGCTGATGTAATCCGACTTGTCCGAGTACAGGCTCCAGCCCCAGGCCAGACGGTGCTGGAAGAGCCACGGATCCTCAAAGTTCAAAATCGCGTCATTGGAGAGACTCCCCACGGAGAGGAACAACCGGACCTTGTCGCCGCCGCCCCTGAAGCCATTCTTGGGATTGAAGGGATCAAAATTGCTTTGGCTGAGCTCGGTAAAAATCGTCGGACCGTCAAGGGTGCCATAGCCGGCTCCCACGGAGACATTGCCCGTCTTGCCCTCCGTCACCGCGACATCGAGATCTTTCGTATTGTCGCCTATCGGATTGCCGGGCGTCTCGGGAGTAAGTTTGACCTTGGAATCATGGCCACTATCAAAATATCCGGTGTTCTGCAGTCTGGCCTCTGAGGTCCTCATCTTAGTGGACGAGAAGACATCTCCGGGTGCCAGAAGCAATTCGCGGGCAATCACCACATCCTTGGTCGTGGTATTGCCGCGGATATTGATTGAGCCCACGGTAAAAGAGTGTCCCTCGGTGATTGTGTACTTCACGTCAAGAACTGCCGCCGCGCTCGTTGGGATCATATCAGTGCGCACAGCGACTTCTATGTAACCCTTGCTTCCATAGAGGTCTTGTATGTTCTTAATCGTCTGTTCCATGGCATCGGGAGAGAGCGGGCGGCCTTTCTTCAGCACAAACTTCTTCTGTATGGCCTCTGCCGTGAAAAGCGTGTTGCCCACAATGGTCTGGTTGCCAATAAGGTACTTAGGCCCTTCAACAATCGCGTAGGTCAGTTTGACGCCGTTGCCGTGCGGAGAGATTTCAGGGCCGGAAACCTTCACCTCCAAGTAACCCTTGTTGCGGTAGAGCTCTCCTATCTTGGTGAGATCATCATCGTTGTTCTCCTCCTGGATCTTTCCCGAACCGGTGAAGAACGACCAGATGCTCTCCTTCTTTGTGACCATCACATCGCGCAGGACCTTGGCCTTTATATGGAAGTTCCCCGTAAAGTCTATGGCCTTGATGATCTGCTTGTGCCCCTCATCGACAACAAAGGTGATGTCCACAAGCCCGACGTTTTCCAGAGGAGTGGTTCTGGTGATCACTTTGGCGTCCGGATAGTTTTCCTTCTCATAATAGCCCTTGATTCGCCTGACCGCGTCGGCCAGATCGTTTGAACCGAGCATCTTGTTGGGCTCAATCCCGTAGAGGGCCTTGTTCGGCTCCCCGGCGGGGGTCTGCAGGGAATCGACGATGACACCGGTATCCTTTTTGACGTCCTCCGGAGTCTTGGGCTTGATCATGTCGCGGAGCTTTTTGGCATTGGCGTGTCGGTTCCCTTCAAAGCTGATCGTGCGTATTTTGAGTTTCTCGGTCAATTCAAAGGATACTGAAATATGCCCGGGACTCAGCTCATTGGGAGTGGCGTAAACGTCTTCAAAATATCCCGTGGCAAAGAGCGCCTTGATCGAGCGATCCAGGGCAGACTGGGTAAACATATCGCCAACTCTAAACTCCACGTGGGAAAGGAGCGCCGCGTCAGTGGCAATGGCGGGGCCCTTGTGATGGAAGGTAATTTCGGCAATCTTTCTTTGAACCGGGGGCGTTGGAACACTCTCGGCAGGTGCGGAGGCCGCAACAGAAGCGTCCGGGGTAGCGTTGCCCACAACAACAGGAGCAATTGACGGGGAGGATGTGGAAGCGGGCTGGCTGGGCACTTGTGGCTGCTGGGGTACCGCGGCTGGCTGAGGCTCCGCCGGAGTCGGGACAGGGATGGAAACGGCAGTCGTTCCCGTTTCAGCATCGTGGGTAACAGGTTTTAGGGGATTGATCGGGAGCAGCTCGGTGGGGCCTCCCTGCGTGGGTGCTTGCAGCGCGGCAGAAAGCCCGGTGTTTCCGCTGCCGGCAGGCTGCCCGGACAACTGGGCGATCAGGCAACCGACAGAAAGGGTGATAAGAAGTCCCACTCTTTTTAGCATACGCTGCCACTATAGAGGGAAGGACAACCATGGCACAACCCTATTCTTGGAGAAAGACAATCGGACAGCTTTCCTCTGGATAATGACTATAACCCGAATACAATCGGAACACGCTGTTGCACTGCAAGGAATCCAGCCAGGTCCAAACTCTTCTGTATCTCCGGAGTAATCGAAGCCGGTTCACCATAGTGTGTTATATATACCTTGGCCGCCATCTTCCGGCCATTGTATAGCCGTATTGTTTCCGTCAGAGACTGATGGACTGGATTCGACGGCGACTGAAGGAAGGTGTCCACAAAGAAAGCAATTGTCCTGGAATCCCTGATCATCGGGGACAAACCCGCCTGGTCCGTATTTTTGACATCACCGCTAAATAGAATACGTGAAATTGTCTCTCCTGTGCGGCTCATATGCTCAAAAGCTATCGCATAATTGGGGTATATCTTTCCGTGAGAACCTTTTGGCATACCCATGTGTCTTATGGCTATATTGCCGCTGACCTTGATGTACTCATCGCGATACAACTGCATGGAAAAATAATCCGCTGGCGGCTCGTTGATCGTGCTGAACAGATTCTCAACAAGCTCCATCTGATTTGGCTTCAAATACAAGATCGGTTTGTGGTTATGTGCCCATCTACAGACTTGGGCAAACTCCACCAGGCCGCCAGCATGATCCGGGTCGCCATGAGTAAAGACGACTGCATTAATATCCTTGTGAGAAATATTCGCATTGCGCAGCGCATTCCGCAAAGTCGTACCGCAATCAAGCAGCAGCTTTAAAGTCTTTCTCCCATCTTGTATGCTGAGGACATAGTTGGAATGGTTGTCTGGAAACGGGGTAAACGCACGGCCACTACCCAAAGGGAGAACCTCTATATTTGTGGGCATGATTGATGTTGGGCTACTAGAGAAATATTCTGGCAGGAACGTACATGGAAACACCCAGCGTTGTCAATGAAAAGCCCCCCGTGTTTCGGAGGGCTTTTTGTGATCAAAAGAATTTATTTGATCAGCTTTGCGACCTTGAGGGTCAACTCCACCACGCGGTTAGAATAGCCCCACTCATTGTCGTACCAGCTGACCAGTTTGAAAAACTTCTCGTTGAGCCCAATGCCGGATCCGACGTCGAAGATTGACGAGTCCTTGCAGTGGATGAAGTCGCTAGAAACCACCTCATCCTCGGTGTAGGCGAGGATCCCCTTCAGATAAGTCTGGCTGGCCTTCTTCATGGCAGCGCAGATCTCGTCATAGGTGGTGGGCTTGCTCGTCTTGAAGGTCAGGTCGACCACCGAGACAGTCGGGGTGGGCACTCGGAAAGACATACCGGTCAGCTTGCCTTTGACCGCCGGCAGCACCAGCGCGACAGCCTTGGCGGCTCCTGTTGTGGAGGGAATAATGTTGATGGCAGCCGAACGCCCGCCCTTCCAGTCCTTTTTGCTGGGACCATCGACGGTCTTTTGGGTGGCGGTGTAGCTGTGGATGGTTGTCATGAGGCCTTCCTCTACTCCAAAGCCTTCCTTGAGGAGGACGTGGACGACCGGGGCCAGACAGTTCGTGGTGCAGCTGGCGTTGGAAATGATATTGTGCTCGGGTTTGAGCTCATTGTCATTGACACCGATGACGATCGTCTTGACTCCATCGCCCTTGGCGGGAGCGGAGATGATGACCTTTTTGGCTCCGGCGTCCAAATGGAGCTTGGCTTTGACCTCGTCGGTAAAAAGTCCTGTGGATTCTATGACAACGTCGATGCCGAGAGCCTTCCAGGGCCAGTTATCCTTGACGGCCAGGCATTTGATCTTGTGGCCATTGACGACAAGCACGTCATCCTCGGCGACAGCCGGGGAGCTCTTCTCGCTGGTGACGGTACCGTTGAAGCGGCCCTGGGTGGAGTCGTACTTGACCAGGTACGCGAGGTTGTTTGCGGGAACCAGGTCATTGAGGGCGACCACGTCGATCTCTTTGCCGAGAAGATCCTGTTCGACGAGCGCGCGGAAAACCAAGCGCCCGATGCGTCCGAAACCATTGATTGCAACTTTGATAGCCATAGATGTGGTAATGCTGGAAGATTCCCTCCCCCAGCGCAAGAGTTTTTAACGACTTAAATCGGGATGGCTTTATACATATTATTTACACATCGTAAAATAATTTTCAGCACACAATGGGCTGAAATAGCGTGTTATAATCCCTATATGTCCAATAAGCTGAAGCCGCTGGATGAAGGTCTGGGAGGAATCACTGATGCTGCGACATCGGCCGTACCGGGGCTTATGGGCGCAGCGCAAAGCTCGATCTCTCCCACGATGGAGCAGGCGCTGCATCTGACTGACGCGGAGCAATTGGAGCTGTTGAAGGCAAACGAGGAGTACGCGCAGAAGATGGGTGCCGAATATCCCGACCGATTGGGGCTGACAACCAAGCCGAAAGACCCGGGGCGCCCCACAGAGATTCAGCACGCGCTTGATGGAGCGGTACTGACAAAGGCTGATCAGAATCAGAATCCGGAGATGATGAATAAGTTTGCTTCACCGCAAGCAATCGCGCATACGCCCGATGGGACATTTGGCCTTATCAGTGACCATCACAATGGAGAAAGCCATTACTTTTCGGAAACACATAAACAGAACATAGACCCCCAGCCCTGCCCGCCATCGCAACTTGACATGAAAAAGGCATTGGGGGCAATGTACCTGGGAGTGGATCCCGGACTTTCGCCGGAAAGTGCCGCGACTTACCAGAAATTTGGAGCCAGGCTACTGCAGCACGACAAAATAGCCGACCTGACCCCACAAACCCTCGCAGAGACGGCTGAAGGTTTCCGCGCCATGTTCCCCAGGGCGCTCATCAAGAAACTCAATACAGGCGGGCCGCAGCAGTCAGAAGTGAATGCACCGCCGCAGTAAAAACAACTAATCGCTGAGCCATTCGCCTAGATCCTTAAAGTCCAACGGCCAGACGCTTGGTTTTGTCAGACCTGCCAGTTTCGTTTCGATTTCGAATGCCCTGGGATGATCGACTTGAAAATAAGCAATAAAAGGGAGGTGGCAATTTGCCCCCCTTGCTGTGGCCGAAAACGACTTGTCATAAGATACTGACACCCCTAACATCAGAATATGGCGCAAGAACCAGAGGATTCACAGGGAGTTGGGCGGTCAGGAATAATACATATTTATGGAAGCGCTATAGCGAGACTTTATACCTAAATTAATGTCTTGCAATTAGGGCAATACTATAACTTAATTTGTCCATGACAGCAAATAGTACAGCCATTCTGGCTCTTGTTCCATTACCCCGAAGGTCCGTGGGGTTTCCCTGTCCCATATGCGGTCAACCGATTCGTTGGGGAGAATTGCTCACCTATGGATTTGGCCGTATACCCTCGGAACCGGAATCTGTGAGTCCAGTCCCTCTTTACTGGGAATGCCTCCTCTGCGGCTGGAATGCGGAAATCCCGATTCAACACCATTCAGATATTACTGAACAGTTCTATAAGTTTACCATCGCAGACGAAGATGCCAATCTTCTAAATTTCCCCTAATACCTGTATCCCTCGCTCTTGTACGGCCCTTCCACTTTGACGCCGATATAGGAAGCCTGCTTTGGGGTGAGTTTGGTAAGGCGGGCGCCGATCTTTAAAAGATGCAGCCTGGCAACCTCCTCATCGAGCTCTTTGCTGATAAGATAGACCCCCGGCTTGTAGACATCGCGGTTCTTCCACAGGTCGAGCTGGGCAAGCGTCTGATTGGAGAAAGAATTGCTCATCACGAAGCTCGGGTGGCCGTGGGCGCAACCGAGGTTCACCAGACGGCCCTCGGCAAGCAGATATATCTGGCGGCCATCCGGCATGGTATAACGATCGACTTGCGGCTTGATATTGTCGCGTTTGACCCCGCGAGCCGAGTTCAAATCATCCACCTGTATCTCGTTATCAAAGTGTCCGATGTTGCAAACGATCGCCTGATCTTTCATGTTCACCAAATGCTTCAGGGTAATCACATCGCAGTTGCCGGTAGTGGTTACATAGATATCGGCCCTGCCGAGAGTCTCTTCTATGGTCTGGACCTCGTAGCCTTCCATTGAGGCCTGAAGCGCGCAGATGGGGTCGATTTCGGTGACGATCACTTTGGCTCCAAAACCCGATAGCGCCTGCGCGCAGCCCTTGCCCACGTCACCATAGCCGCAGACGACGGCGGTTTTCCCGGCAATCATCACGTCGGTGGCACGCTTGATGCCGTCGATGAGGCTCTCGCGGCAACCGTAAAGGTTGTCGAACTTCGATTTGGTGACAGAATCATTCACGTTGATGGCGGGAACAAGGAGCTTCCCCTTACTTGCCCTTTGATAGAGTCGGTGGACGCCGGTGGTGGTTTCCTCGCTGACGCCGCGCCAATCGGCTATCACTTTGTGCCAGTGGGTCTTGTCGCGCTTATAAATATTTTTGAGGAGATTCTTGATGACGGTTTCTTCGTGTTTTTCGGACTTGGAATTCACCCAGCCGTCGCCTTTTTCCAGCTCATAGCCCTTATGGATAAGAAGCGTCGCATCTCCGCCGTCATCAACGATAAGCTGCGGCCCGCGGCACGAGCCGCGCCCTGAGCTTGTCGAAGGGCTTTTATCTGGCCAGGTTAATGCCATCATCGTGCACCACCAGTACTCTTCAAGTGTTTCGCCCTTCCAAGCAAAAACGGGCACACCGTTTTTGCTTGCCGCGGCGTAGCTTGCCAGCGAAGCCGGGCTAAGATTTTTTGGGGGATTTGGCCCTACCGCAATCGCGGCGGCGGCGGTGTCTTGAGTGGAAAAGATATTGCAGCTGGCCCAGCGCACATCGGCGCCTAGTGCTTTCAAGGTCTCAATAAGTACTGCCGTCTGGACAGTCATGTGAAGGCTGCCGGAGATGCGCACGCCCTTGAGAGGCTTCCTGGCGGCATACTTTTCGCGTATGGCCATAAGTCCCGGCATCTCGCGCTCGGCGATTGTAATCTCTTTGCGACCAAGAACAGCCAGGGTGATATCAGCGACTTTGTAGGGGATTGTCTTTGGGGAAGCGGCGGCGGCCATAGGAAGGCAGTATCCGAAATATGCCGCGGGGCTTCAACACAAATTTCCCCTGCGCCCGCTTTGCCTACATCCTGATTAGACGTGTTCGGGCTGACCTATCGGCGAAGACTTGCAACCGTTCGCCCTCATGATATCTTCCATGAAGCGTCTGGCCGAGGGTGACACAAACTGCTCATGAGGTCCCGCGGTGTTTGTCCCATTTTGACTGCCAAGCTGGTTTGTCATAGCTAGAGGGAGTATAGCATCTGCCTGTACCTCTTCCTGGTTTAGATTTACTTTTACCAATTATTTACCCGCCTTAAGCAAAAATGGTTGCGCAGCTACTCTTTCACTCTCTCCGGCATACCATCGACCATTTTGACAAGGAAAGGCTGATAACGGAAGGTGCCTTTGTCATTGAGGGCGACACCGATAATCCCATCAAAAGATGATACCGATTGGACAGCCGCAGGCAGCTTGTCAAGATTATGCCCGCATTTCTCGTAGGCATTATTTACGAGCGTTAGGATATCATAGGTGTAACCCGGATAAGTGGTCTGGCGCTTGTATTCAGCAAAGAATTTCTTTGAGAACGGACCACTCAAGTCCATGATGGAGACATAGGTGGAACCATTAAAGAAGGCCTTCTCAGAAGAAATATCGAACATCTCCGTTGTGCTTATTGGAATATTCCACCCAATCTCTTTGAGCTGGCGGGCAATTATCTCTTGTTCCGGGGAAAAACTCAAAACCATGAGCAACTCAGGATTCTTCTCTTTGATCTTGAGCAGCTCTATTCTGAAATCTCTTACCCCCGGAGTGAATGGATCCACGGTGACTATTTCAATGCCATGAGAGGCCGACTGTTCTCGCATTTGTTTAACATCTATCGTAAAGGCGGTGTTCTCATAGTAAATGATCCCCAGTTTGTGAATATTCTGTTTCTGAAAATAGCCGAACAGACAGGAAACCAGATCCTCCGGCTGTATGTTGTAAACGACATTGTATTTTCGATCTGCAATGGATTTATCCCAAGCTTGGCAGAACTGTATCGCTTTGTACTTTGTAGCCACCCGACTGAGGGCACGCCCGGTATTGGCGTCTATTGTGCATAGCACATTCACCTTGTTGACTTGAGTAAGTTTCAGACTCGCGTTGAGCGCTTTCATGGCATCAAAGGGCGAATCCTCCACAAAAAGATCAATCGGAGCGTTCGGGTGATCCTTTTTCCATAGGAGCGCGGTATCAAGCGCGTCCTTTCCGTAAAAAGCGGAATCTCCCGTCAGTGGCAGAATGAGTCCCACCTTGAGCCTGGAGGGACCGGATTGATTCTTTGAATCAGGAGCTTTGGAGCAGCCGACCAGAGTCAGAGCCGCAAGAAGTAAAAGTGCGATACGCATACTCCCAAGAGTACAGCCATTAACGTACCTTTGCAAGCGTATGAGTGCGGCACTGCCTAGTGGTGCATACCGCCATAATGACGAATCACCTTGTAATACGTCACCAGACCGACGCCCAACTGATAAACTCCGCGCGCGCCACGCATGGCCGCACACCTCAGGGCCAGCTTGTGTGAAACCTTGTCGCGCTTGCCGTTGGCTACTTCGACCGCCTGTTCCTTCATCTGGTATTGATAGACATTGCGAACGTCCGTCAAATGGCCAATGCCGCTGACAATGGCGTGGGTCCCCGATATTCCGCCAATCACAGGGTTTTCATTCCATATGGCAATGGCAGTCTGCAGGGCTGGCAACATATACATACTGGCAAAAGTCTCAACACTCTGCCCAGGGGTAGTCGTCTCCAACGTCTTGAAGCCGTCCTTGCCCTGAGAATATCTGCCAAAGGCCAGGGCGCTAAACACAACGTGCGCCGCATCTCTTAAACTCGAGTTCCTTACTTTGTTATGGAAGCGGGGTCTGTACTCTGGCTGAGGGGATGGTGGGGAATCGGACATACGCATACCATAACCCTAATTTTCTAACATTCCAGCTTATAGTATACTTATAAGAGAATTGATGAGACACTCCCCCCTATCCTATGTGATACAACGCTGTCCCACTGTGCGCCAATATGTCCCTGCCACCTATAGCTTGCATAGCTGTAAATATTCGCATAATAATAGTAATCAACATCTTAAAATAGAACACATCTCGGCACGCCATCTGCAAGAGTGTCGTCATTATGGCAAAAGTCATTGGTATAGACCTCGGAACCACCAACTCCTGCATGTCGATCATGGAAGGCGGCGAACCTGTCGTGATCCCCAACTCCGAAGGCGCGCGCACAACCCCCTCGGTTGTCGCCTTCACCAAGACCGGCGAACGCATTGTCGGACAGGCAGCCAAGCGCCAGGCCGTCACCAATCCGGCCAACACAATTTACTCCGCCAAGCGGCTGATCGGGCGCAAGTACACCGAAGTCCGCGAAGAGGCCAAACACTTTCCCTTCAAAGTAATCGAGGGACCCTCCGGCGACGCCTGGATTGAGTGCAAAGTCGGCGACAAGACCGAGAAATTCGCCCCCCAGCAGATCTCCGCCTTCGTCCTCCAGAAGATGAAGGCTGACGCCGAGAAGTATCTGGGCGAGACGATCACCGACGCGGTCATCACCTGCCCCGCCTATTTCAATGACGCCCAGCGCCAGGCCACCAAGGACGCCGGAACGATCGCGGGCTTTAACGTCCTTCGCATCATCAACGAGCCGACCGCCGCCTCGCTTGCCTACGGGCTGGACAAGAAAAAGGACGAGATGATCGCCGTGTACGACTTGGGTGGAGGCACCTTTGACGTCTCCGTCCTTGAAATTGGCGATGGAGTATTTGAAGTCAAATCCACGAACGGCGACACGCACCTGGGCGGCGACAACTGGGACGCCGCGATCATGGAGTTCCTTATCAGCGAGTTTAAGAAGGACACCGGCATCACGCTCACCGATCCGATGGCCCTCCAGCGCCTCAAAGAGGAAGCCGAAAAGGCCAAGATTGCCCTCTCCTCAGCCACATCCTACGACATCAACCTGCCCTTTATCACCGCCGATGCCAGCGGACCAAAGCACCTGAATATGTCGCTCTCGCGCTCCAAGATGGAGCAGATTTGCGCGAGCCTGTTTGAGCGCACCGCCGAGCCCTTCCGCAACTGTCTGAAGGACGCAGGGGTCACCGCGAGCGATATCGACGAGCTGGTGCTGGTAGGCGGCATGACCCGTATGCCCAAGGTCGTCGCCGACGCGAAGGCTCTGATAAACAAGGAGCCGCATCAGGGAGTCAATCCCGACGAAGTGGTTGCCGTGGGCGCTGCCGTGCAGGGCGCGGTCCTCAAGGGCGAGGTGCGCGATATCCTGCTGCTCGACGTGACCCCCCTCACGCTCTCCATCGAGACAGCCGGAGGAGTAGCTACTCCGATGATCGAGCGCAACACCACCATCCCGACCAAAAAGAGCCAGACCTTCTCCACCTACGCCGACAACCAGACAAGTGTTGAGGTGAGAGTTCTGCAGGGCGAGCGCCCCATGGCCAAAGACAACAAGCTCCTCGGCAATTTCCATTTGGACGGTATCCCCGCCGCTCCGCGCGGTATGCCGCAAATCGAGGTCACCTTTGATATCGACGCGAGCGGCATCCTGCACGTCTCCGCGAAGGACCTGGGCACCGGACGCGACCAGAAGATTACGATTACAAGCTCTTCGGGATTAAGCAAGGACGAGGTGGAGAAGCTCCGCAAGGAGGCCGAGAAGAATGCCGCCGATGACAAAAAGATCCGCGACATGGTCGATGCCAAAAACCAGCTCGATAGCGCCATCTACACAGCCGAAAAGCAGATCAAGGAGCACGGCGACAAAGTAAATCCAGACACCAAGAAGAAACTGGAAGAGGCGATTGCCGAAGCCAAGAAGCACCTCGAAGACAAGAACCTCGAAGACCTCAAAAAGGCCAACGAGACGCTCATGTCCGCCCTTCAGAAGATCGGCGAGGAGATCTACTCCAAGGTGCAGGCCGAGCAGCAAAAGGCGCAGGCAGCCCCACAAGGCGCTCCCGCCGAAGCCGATGGCGAGGCTCCAAAGGAGAAGAAAGTCTCCGGCGAAACCGTTGACGCCGACTTTAAGGTGGTCGACGACAAGAAAAAGAAGTAAGCTGGGGCTTTCCAATGATGATTCTTTCAAATTCCATACCATCGTTCGCCCAAGAGGGCCACGGATTAAAATCCGAGGCTAAAATGCCTGCAGTCGCTACGCGACGCTCTTTACGTCCCGAAGGGACCGAAGCAATCTTAGCCTCGGGTTTCAACCCGTGGCGGGAAGAGGAAAACGGCAACTAACACAAGGTTTTTATGGAGGAAAACAAAACAACAAACAACGCCTGCGTTTGCGAACGCCCCGATAACGCCGACACGAAGAGGTCCGAAAGCGGCTCCTGTCCTCTCAACAAGAAATGGAGCTGCCCTATGGTTAAATTCGTCAAGCGGGTATTCGGAAAGAAAGATGGGAAGAAATAGCATGACACTATCCGGGAACAGTCTACTCTCTTCTGCCGAAGGCGCTGACTTCAGTCCCGCAGGGACTTCGGCCTGTTCCCGCAGGCCGCTCGGTAGCCACCTATTTCAATGGGTGGTGGGCGACGACAAAAGAAATAAGGTAAAGAATTTTTCCCCAATACACTTTTCTGCTCAAGGCCAAAAATCCTATAGCCACCGGTTAAAACCGATGGCTAATATGGGGCTGCCCCTGCCGGGGCGAGAGAGGCATTCCTACAATCCATTGATACTTTTATCGTCCCGTATGGGACAGCCATATGTTAGCCACCTATTTCAATGGGTGGTGGGCGGAGGAGAAAAATATAACTAACACAAGGTTTTTATGGAGGAAAACAAAAAGAACTGTTGCTCGCGCGAAGGCTGTGGATGCCCATTGGGCGTTCGTACCCTCCAGCCTGAAGGTTCCCCGCCAACAAAACAGGCATACAGCCACGGCGTATTGGTACCCCTTCCCGGAGCCGATCTTCTTTTCACTGCTGGCCAAATAGCCAAGGATGCCGAGGGCCATATCGTAGGTGCCAATGACATTGTAAAGCAGACGGAAACTGTTTTTGAAAACATCCGGAAAATACTCTCCTCCGCCGGAATGGAATTTGGGGATGTCATCAAGGCCCAGATATTTCTTACCCGAGAAGAGGACGTTCCTGTTGTTCAAGGGATCAGAAACAAGTATTTCGGGGCAAACAAACCGGTCAGCACCATGCTGGTCATCTCACAGCTGGTTCATCCTGAGTACTGGGTCGAGATCGAAGTCGTCGCCGTCCGCGCCCATAAGAAAGAGTGTCGCATCGGTCACTTCTTCAAGAGGCTCTTTGGCTGCAAAAAGGAAAGTTGTTGCCATTCTCACACCGACGGAAAGGCTGCCGCCGGTCAATGCTGCAAGGATAAAAATTAATTTCATCTACTAACACATATGTCGAAATCCAAAGTAAACATCAAACCCCTCGGTGATCGCGTCCTGGTTCAGGCCGTCGAAGAAACCGAGCAAATCCGCGGAGGCATCGTCATCCCCGACACCGCCAAGGAGAAACCCCAGGAGGCCAAGGTTATCGCCATTGGCACCGGCAAACTCGATGACAACGGCAAGCTCATCCCCTTCAACGTGAAGGTCGGCGACACCGTCATCATCTCCAAATACGGCGGCACCGAAGTCAAACTCGGCGAGGAGAAGTACACGCTCATCAGCGAGTCCGACATCCTCGGAGTGATCGCCTAACCCCAAACCCCCAACTTAACCAAACATATTTATGGCAAAACAAGTACTCACACGCGAACAGGGTGTCAAAAGCCTGCTTAAAGGCGCCGCCACCATGTCCAATGCCGTCGGATCGACGCTCGGACCCAAGGGCCGCAACGTCATCATCGACAAGAAATTCGGCTCGCCGACCGTCACCAAGGACGGCGTCACCGTCGCCAAGGAAATCGAGCTGAGCTGCCCCTTCGAGAACATGGCCGCCCAGATGATCAAGGAAGCCGCCACCAAGACCGCCGACGCGGCGGGAGACGGCACCACCACCGCCACCATCATCGCCGAGGCAATCTTCAGAGAGGGACAAAAATACGTCTCCGCCGGAGCCAATCCCATCTCGATCAAGCGCGGAGTGGACAAGGCTGTTGAAGCCGCCGTCAAGGCCCTCACCGAGATCGCCAAGAAGATCACCGGACGCGAGGATCTGAAGTCCGTCGCCACCGTGTCCGCCAATTGGGACAACGAGATCGGCACCATCATCGCCGACGCCTTTGACAAGGTCGGCAAGGACGGCACCATCACCGTCGAGGAAGCCAAGTCGATCACCACCTCGCTTGAGGTTGTGGAAGGAATGCAGTTCGACAAAGGCTATATCTCGCCCTACTTCGCCACCAACTCGGAGACCATGACCGCCGAGCTGGAGGACGCCTACATCCTCATTCACGAGAAGAAGATCAGCAACCTGAACGAGATGCTGCCGCTCCTTCAGGCCGTCGCCAAGACCGGTAAACCGTTCGTCATCATCGCCGAGGACATCGAGGGAGAGGCACTGGCGACTCTCGTCGTCAACAAGCTGCGCGGCACGCTGAATGTGTGCGCCGTCAAGGCCCCTGGATTCGGCGACCGCCGCAAGTCCATGCTTGAGGACATCGCGATATTGACCGGCGGCAAGTGCATCACCGAGGACCTCGGCATCAAACTGGAGAGCGTCACGCTCGCCGACCTCGGACGCGCCAAGAAGATCACCGTCGAGAAGGAAAACACAACCATTGTCGAGGGCTACGGCAAGTCCGCCGATATCCAGGCCCGCGTCAAGCAGATCCGCACCCAGATTGCCGACACCACCTCCGATTACGACAAGGAGAAGCTCCAGGAGCGCCTGGCCAAACTGGCAGGGGGAGTGGCCGTCATCAAGGTCGGAGCCGCCACGGAGCCGGAGATGAAGGAGAAGAAGGACCGCGTCGATGACGCCCTGCACGCCACACGCGCCGCCGTCGAGGAAGGCATTGTTGTGGGAGGAGGCGTCGCCCTTCTGCGCGCTGCGAAGGCCATCGAGGCTTTGAAGCTCACCGACAGCGAGGAGGCGATGGGCGCCCAGATCGTCCGCAAGGCGATTGAGAGCCCCCTGCGCAAGCTCTGCGAGAACGCCGGAGTGGATGCTTCTCTCATTGTCCAGCAGGTTTACGCAGCGAAGGGCAACATCGGCTACAATGTGGCCACAGGGGAGCACGAGGACCTGGTGAAAGCCGGGGTTATCGATCCGCTCAAGGTCACGCGCTCCGCGCTGCAAAACGGCGCGTCGGTTGCCAGTATGCTGCTGACCACGGAGGTTATGATCACCGACAAGAAGGAAGAGAAAGAGGAGTCGGGCGGTGGACATAACCACGGCGGCGGCATGGGAGGCATGGAAGGAATGATGTGATTTTTGGGCGCAAGCGCCCGAAAATCATCCTTCGTAGCTCGAAGTTCTTCGTAGCCTTGGCGAAGTAGAACCCAGAGCGGAGTAGGATAACCCACGGAACAGAATTAAAACAATGAACCACCCTCAGCTCTTAAACGACTGAGGGTGTTTCGCTTTTATAAATATGGACTCAATTCAAATATATGTAACACCCACCCTAGAAGCCGCCGGGTTCTGGGCCAAACATTCAGGGGAGGTTATTGCAGCTCTTGCAGGTGCAATTGCTGGTGCAGTTGTAGCATATGGGCTAAATGTCTTATTCGAATATTCCCGAAGGAAAGACCAAGAGTACTCAATACTAATAGAATCGCAGTGGGCAATATCATCACAGCTAAGTTTTATTGATGTAGTTGCCAAGGAATTGACCGGTTTTATTGGGCTGCCCATAGAAAGAACTGCAATTGATCTAAAACAATTTGGATATACAGATACCGCGAGCCGTGTGGTCTTTGATAAGCTAACATTCCTTATCGAAAAGAGTATAAGTGATATGGGAGAAGTATTTAAGGCCCAGAGTGCTTACCTTACTTTAGTGAATAGCGTAGGCAAGAGAAATGAATTATACGAGAAGTTTTTTGATAGTACTACTCGGGTTATAGATAGCAGTAGTGGTCATGTCGAGGTCCCTTATACGCCTGAAAAAGAATTTATAAAAACAAAACTAGGTATACATACAAAGCTACTTTTCGAGCAACTTGTCTATGCGTGCGAAACAAACCTTAAGGCATTCAAACTTTTAGAGGCAACGCTAACAAAGCTATTTCCCCATAAGCCACGGCTAGAAGTACCGGCCCAAACTGCCGTCCATTCCTTCATTGAACAGTATAACAAGACTACAATCTCGACGAAGAAATAGCTCCACCTCGCGGCTGCGTTGCCTCGATGATTAGTCCAGGATTCCTGTCCGCCGTAGCCCTGTGCGAAGGCTGGATCAATCCTGGGTATGCGAAGAGACATCCCGTTCATTAAGACTGGAATTTCCCGCCATATATACGATATAATACTCTTATGGCTTTCCTCACTACCGTTGTCTCCGAACATGCTGTCCTCGCGAATGGCTTCGGCAAAATACTTCTCCTGTTTCACCGCCATCACAACAAAGAGAACGCCGACGAATACAAGCTCCCCGGTGGCCGCATGGAAGAAAACGACGAGGCCAAGCAGGCGCTTCTGCGCGAAATCAAAGAGGAAACAGGGCTCACACGGGTAAAAATCATTCTGCCGGTGCATACTTCCATGTGGGACCCCTCCTATCGCCGCTACTCCGTCATTTATCTGGCGCGCTCTTACGGCGATGAACCTGTCGTTCTCCAGAAAGCAGAGGCCGCCAGCTATCGTTGGGTCAGCTGGGATGAAGCTGAAGCAATGAAACCCGGTTCCAAGACATTCATCGGGCGCAACTTTTACCTGGGAATTGCAAAAGCACGCCAGGTATATGCTCTAAAAGGTATTGAAGAATTGAATGCTCTAGAAAGCTGACTTAGCGTCCCGCTGGCGGGACTGCAAGGCCGACAGCAGTCGGCCCTTAGCCCAGGATTTCAATCCTGGGTATGCAAAGGAATAACCGTCCTTACTCGCCATAGACCAAAATCCGTGGCAACGCCTACCTCCACCCCTTCAATATCTCCAGCCCCTTCTCCAGCTTCGTATACCCGCTCACCGTATTGAAATGCCCCGCGCCTTTCACCAACACAATCTTCGCGCCAAGATTGTCGCGCAACTCCTCCGCCTTCGCTACCGGCACATACGGATCATTGTCGGAGTACAGCGCCACATAGCCCTTCTTTGTTTTTGATTTGAGCACGGAGAGATCCACCGGGCTTGTGAAGAAAGATTCGGTCTCTTTGATGCCCAGGCTCGTCGCGAACCCCGCCACAAAGATTGCACCTCCGATCTTTTGGCTTTTACCCAGCGTCCGCAGATACTGCATGATCGCGATGGGACCCAGCGAGTGCCCGATAAAGTAATCATTTTCCGTGGGAGTGCCGACCGCCTTCTTAAGACTCTCCAGCCACTCCGCGCACTGCGGCAGATTGGGGCTGGGGAAAGCCGGAGCTGTGACCTGATAGCCGATCTTCTGCGCTTCATCAGCCAACCACCCCAGCCAATGGATTCTAGGATGCCCGCACCAACCGTGAATGATAAATAGGCGGGGCTGCATGGGGCTATTTCTAAAACGCCCACGTACCCTCTGGCAATCCCATACCCCCGCCCCCAAAACCTGCTATAATACCCTTCGTTCGCCAGTTCTTTTCCAATCAAAAAAATTTTCAGAGAGGGTCTCATACGTCCTATGCGTCCTATAAGTCCTACCACCCGCCACAAAATATCCATGTCTCCGTATAATGATAGTAAATATGCCTGATAATCATTGTAGTCTGGGAGGGAGAAAAATCACTGAGGAGCAGTGATTTTGCAGTGATTTTCCTTCCATCCTATGCTACAACATTCCCATGCCCATTCTTACCGCTCCGGCTTCCGGCCACGCTGTTGTCATAAATGACGAGGGCAAGGTGCTGCTCCTGCAAAATATCGTTCTTGATAAGAAAACAGGAAAATTGGTTGTAACCGACAGATATGTCTTCACAGGCGGAAGGGTCGAGGAAGGCGAGGAACCTGTTCCGGCGCTTCTGCGGGAGATCAAAGAGGAGACGGGACTCACCAACGTGCGGGTGATACTGCCGATTCATATATGCCTGTGGGAGCCGACTCATATTCGGCTATCGGTCATTTATCTGGTGCGCGCCTATGGCAACGAAAAGATTGTTCTACAGAAGGAAGAGGCGGCTTCCTACAAGTGGGTGAGCTTTGATGAGGCGATGCGGGCTCCCTTGTGGAATGCCGAACACTACAACGCCCTTCGCAAGGCAAAAAAGATTATCGCGATAAGGGAAATTGAAGAGCTGGACGCGCTTAGAGACTGAACATGGAACCTTGAGCAGCCAAAACTACTTCGAGGCGGCGGGCACAGGGGGAGTAACGTCGCGCAACTCCTCCCAGCCCATCACATGGTCCCCATTGGCCTGAGCCAGAGGAGTCAGCCTCCAGGTCTTGCCAGTGCGGGTGTCTATGCGGAAGAGGGCGTTGTTTTCCTGGATCTGCGTGACGCTCTTGATGCCAACCAGCTCGCGGATCTTGGCCTCCACAAGCAGGTAGCGGCCGGCCTCATGGGGCGGCTTAAAGAAGAGAGCCGCGGCCAGTACGACCACGGCGGCAAATATGAGAATCTCTTTCATTGGCTGGCATCCTACCGCCAAAAGAGAGCCACCTGCAAGCCTATAACAAAAATGGCCGTCCTGGTTGGGACGGCCATCACAAAGCAATTGAATGTTTAATACTCCGAGCAATGTCCGACAACCGGCCCGTGCATATCATATATGTCCATTCCATCGGCACCGGCATATTCCATATTCTTTCTAGCCTGATCCCTGTCGGCGAATTCCTGATCGTTGCAACAAAGATGGCGGTGCTGGCGGTACCACTCATGATCCCTGTCCACCGCGTATCCAAGAGTGACAGACAGCCTCGGCATGATCCTGCAGGCGCTCTCAAATCCAAACTTGGCGCGCAGCTGGCAGAAAAGCTCCGAAGATGTGTGCAGCACGCTCTCCTCAACGCCGGTCAGGGCCACCCCATCGTCTTTGAACTCTCCCATCTGCATTAGTCGCGAGGCCACCAGCCATGCCTTTGCCTCTTTGGGGGTCACGGAAAATGCCTTGACCGCCCTGTAGACCGTCAGGTCATCAAGGGAATTATCTCCGGTAATGACACCGCGGGAGCGCACCAGACGCAAACCGTCGTAGAAGAGGGAGTCCGTGGACATGGCCATCTCGATCCTCTCGCGCCACACAAGATCGTCTGTCATTCTCTTCGCGGACTCTTTTATTGTCGGAGTCACAAGCAGCTTCATGGCTTCCATCTTGTAGAGTTCAACTCCTCCGGCGACCATTATCGGCGGTTGGAAGGCGGGAGCCGCCGGAGTCAGAGCTGCGGGGGCAACTGGAGCGGGCTGCGGGGCGGCGGCCTGCTGGGCCCATAGTTGCGTGGCCACAAGGCAGAGCAACGCGACTGTTAGTATTGGGGTGTGCTTCATATGAGTATTCTATATCTGTTAGGAAATTTATTCGGCAAATAGCTTAGTAATTAAGTCTCGGCTGCATTAATTTTGTGTAAAAACCAGAAGTTCATTTTGTGACAGCCACGATCATGGCCGACCCCTCTCCGGAAGCCTCCTGAGATTGAACCTTCTGCAGATAAATATCCGGTTTATTGTAGAACTGTTTGGAGTACGTCTCGCCAGCCAGATAGATGTGATGCTCCTGGTTGCCGACCGTGTAGATAACTTCGAATTTTCTATGGTCGCCATCCACGTGCATACCAGAAACGGGACAGTACGCGACATTGTGATAGATGACCTGGATCTTCTGTGGCGAACCCTGGGCGCTGGCAGGGGAAGTCGCGATCAGAAACGGCAACAAGACGAAAAGTACCGGCAGCAAACGTTTCATGGGAGAGTGTATAGAGGGTTTCGCGGCTTTTGGCAAGCCCCCTTCCCGCTTGCTTCCCATCGCGTAATTTGCGAGGATAGGAGGATGCTTTCCTGGATCATCAGACAGTTCAGCGGACGCCACTATCGCAAGTTCGTGGCCAAGTGTATGCCCATCGTGCGCCGCATCAACGAAATAGAGGTCTCCTATCAGAAATTGACTCCGGAGGAGCTCCGCGCCAAGACCGAAGAGTTCAGATCCCGGCTCAAGCAGGGCATTGAGGGTGGCAAGACAAAGGCGCAGATGCTGGAAGAACTTTTGCCGGAAGCCTACGCCGCCGCCAAGAATGCCGCAAGGAGGCTGGTGGGGCAGACAATTGAAGTCTGCGGACACCCGATGGGATGGCAGATGGTGCACTTTGACGTCCAGCTTATCGGAGGCATAGCGCTTCACCAGAACCGCATCGCGGAGATGGCCACCGGAGAAGGCAAAACGCTCGTCGCCACCCTCCCCCTTTATCTGAACGCGCTCACTGGAGGAAACTGCCAACTGGTGACCGTCAATGACTATCTGGCCAGGCGCGACAGCGAGTGGATGGGGTATCTGTACCGCCAACTGGGACTGACCGTTGGCTGCCTGCAAAACCAGATGGGCCCGCAGGAGCGTCAGGATCAGTACGGGCGCGACATCACCTATGGCACGGCAAGCGAATTTGGCTTTGATTACCTGCGGGACAATGGCATGACCTTCCGCAGGACCGACCAGGTGCAACGCGACCACTACTTTGCCATTATCGACGAGGTGGACTCCATTTTGATCGATGAGGCGCGCACCCCCCTCATTATTTCCGGACAGACCGACGACGACGGTTCCGCGCAGATCCCCTATCTGCGGCACAAGCCCATGGTCGAAAGGCTGGTGCGCAAACAGGAGTCGTTGTGCAACGCGATCGCGGGGGACGCGAAGGATCTGCTCATCAAAGATCCGACCGACGCGGAGGGGCTTTCCAAACTCCTCAAGGCCAAATTGGGCACGCCCAAGAACAAACAGCTCCTCAAGCTCATGGAGGAGGCTCCCATCCGCAAGGCCTTTGAAAAGTACGAGCTGGAGATGATGGCAGATTACAACAAGGATGCCCGCTTCAAGCTCAAGGAGGAGCTCTACTACACCATCGACGAACGGCAGCACATAGCAGACCTCACCGAGCTGGGACGCAGGGAGCTCTCCCCGGGTGACGATGAGACGATGTTCCTGTTGCCAGACCTTCCCACCACCTATCAACAGATTGATGGCAGCTCCATGTCCGACGAGGAGAAGGAAGCCGCCAAAAGGCAGTCGCAGGAACTCTACGAGAAGGCTTCGACAAGCATCCACTGCATCAGCCAGCTGCTGCGCGCCTATTCGCTCTATGAGAAGGATGTCGAGTATATCATCCAGGACGGCAAGGTCATGATCGTGGACGAAAACACCGGGCGCGTGATGCCGGGACGCCGATGGAGCGATGGGCTGCACTCCGCCATTGAGGCCAAGGAGGGCGTGGCCATCGAGAAGGAAACCAAGACCTTTGCCACCATCACCCTTCAGAATTATTTCCGTATGTATGAAAAACTGGCGGGCATGACCGGCACGGCGGAGACCGAGGCCACCGAGTTCAGCGACATCTACAAGCTCAATGTGATGGTGGTGCCGACCAACAAACCGGTCGTCAGGCGCGATGATCATGATCTGATGTACAAGACGCGCCGCGAAAAGTTCAACGCGGTCATCGCCGAGATTGAGGCCGCCAACAAGCGCGGACAACCGGTGCTGGTGGGCACGGCCAGCGTAGAGGCCAGCGAGCTTTTGAGCCGGATGCTGCGCCGCGGCAATATCCCGCACAATGTGCTCAACGCCAAACACCACGAGATGGAGGCCGACATAGTATCGCGCGCAGGACTCAAGGGCGCGGTGACAATCGCCACCAACATGGCGGGGCGCGGCACCGACATCAAACTCGGCGAGGGGGTTGCCGCCCAGGGAGGGCTTTTTGTCATCGGCACTGAAAGGCATCAGTCACGCCGCATCGATCGCCAGCTGCGGGGCCGTTCCGGCCGCCAGGGAGATCCGGGGCTTTCGCGCTTCTATGTGTCGCTGGAAGACGATCTGATGAGGCTTTTCGGCAACGCGGGCCAGATCATAAAGATGCTCGAAAACTCTTTTGAGGAAAATCAGCCGATCCAGCATCCGCTTCTGACCCAGACGCTTGAGACCGCCCAAAAACGCTTTGAGGAGAGCAACTATCTTGTCCGCAAAAGACTCCTGCAATACGACGATGTGCTCAATCGCCAGCGCCAGGTCATCTACGATATCCGCAATAACGTGCTGAATGCCGAAGATCCTTCGCGGGTTCTCTTTGAGTTCATTGATGAAGAGGTCGGCGAACGCATGATGGGGATCTATGACGGTGAAAAGATTGATGCCGAGGCCTACGATGCCTTCATCAAGAATTTGCGCAATATCTTCCCCTTCGCTTTTGAGGCCGCAAAACCAGAACTCACCGAAGAAGAGCTCCGAAAGAGCATTGTGGGGGAGATCCGTGCCGTCTATGATCGCGCCAAAAAGGAGACGCCCCCAAGCACCGCCGCCGACTACGAGCGTTATCAGCTCCTGCGGGCCATAGACAGCAACTGGCAGACGCATCTGACAGCCATGGACGACCTGCGCGACTCGGTGAGCCTGCGCGGCTACGGTCAGCGCGATCCGCTCAACGAGTACAAGACCGAGGCCTTCCGCTTCTTTGAGGATCTGCTGGCAACCATCCGTTCCCAGTTGTGCGCGGCTGTCATGAGGGCGATGGTGGAGCTTCCCATGATCCAGCAGATCTCTGAGGCCCAGCGCCAATATTCGGCCCGCAATGTCAAGCTGAAGGGGCCTTCCGACAGCGACCCTACCGGCCCCGGGCACGCGCCCAAACCGGAAGAGAGCTCCGATCCGGTCATCACCATCAGGCGGACGACAGCGAAGGTAGGGCGGAATGACCCCTGCCCGTGCGGGTCTGGAAAGAAATACAAGGCCTGCTGCGGAAAGGGATAAATGATTGACAACGAATTATAACCAACGCCCTTATCCGGCTACTCCATTCTTGACTCTTTTTTACAATTAAAAGAGATTATAGGAACATAGAATGCTATGATAGAGACGTTATGGCGACACAAACTCTTACGGTTAGAATCGCTTTGAGCCCCCTCCAGTGGGGGGAAAAACCCGGCAGTCTGCGTTTTTCAATCCATACGACCTCGGATCAGATCGCAATCGGAGCATTCTCTATCGGTGGGTTGCCCGCCTACCAGCTTAGGGGGAGAATAGTAAACGAAGCGTTTGTAAGCGCCCGGGTCATATGCGGCGGACGCGGTAGATTTGTTCTGACCCACATTCTCAGCGAGGATAGCTGGTTGCCTTGGAAGCAGGCGGTTGCCGCCACTGTCAAGCAAACGGCAGAAGTGCTCCTTGATGACAAGGTAATCCTCCCGGCCAACAGGCGGATGGCCACCAGTCGGACCATAGAGGTCGAAGCGTAATCGTGCGAATTCAAATTTTTTGAATTCCTTTTATGCCCGACTGCTCCTAGACTTGCCCCATGCAGTTAAAGTGGAAAGGGCTCATCTCTCTTCTCTCCGGTAGTATCCTCTATGCGCTTTCCATGCCGCCTATTAGCTGGTGGTGGGCTGCACCTGTTGGATTATTTCTGATCTTCAGGTGTGGGCTACGATCATTCTGGCCATACTTCGCCGTTGGAACGCTCTTGCACCTGTGCCTTTACGCGTGGGTGATCCCCGTCAGCGCACCCGGATGGATTATTCTGGCAATTGTAGCGGCGCCATTATGGAGCCTCCCTTTCTTTCTATACACCAGATGGCCCAGTCGGACGGGCATCGCGGCGCTGTGGGTAACCGTAGAGGGCATTCGCGCTTTTCTTGGGTGGGGATGGTTGCCGCTGGCCGCTTCGGTAACAACCTGCCCTCTCCTGCTTAATTGGGCCAGACTCGGAGGCGAGACCCTGGTCGGGTTCATTCTGGTCTATGCGGCGCTCTTTATAGCCTCGGCAGGCAAGACTATGGCATCTTGCGGTGGTGCCCATGCAACATCCACCCCCTGCCCCCGCCTTCAAGGCGGGGAATATATTGGGGGCGGAGCCCCCATACCCCCCACAGGGCGTACAAATGCCATCGCAAAGTACTATAGAGTACCCTTCCTGCGCGCGGCTGGCATGGCGCTTCTTATTGTTTCCGGCGGCATCCTGCTTGGGGAACTGCCCGCACATTCCTCGGGAAAAATCGAGGTTGGGTTGGTGCAACCCAATGCCCCCACCAGGGAAACGTATACCGATGAGGATAACCAACAGGAAGCCGCCGTCCTGCACGAGCTCTCCATGAATATGCATCAGGCCAGGCCTGACCTTGTCTTCTGGCCGGAGGAGGCACTCTCCTGGAGCCCCATCAACACCGATACGTTTCTTCAATTATGGACGGAGGCGGGAGCCGCCGCCCTGAAAACCCCCATCATAACCGGAGCCCTGTGGCACGAGGAAACCCAATATTACAACGCGGTGGCACTTGTTGATCCTTCGTCGGGACTAAGCCCGCCACCCTACAAGAAGCGCCGCCTCGTGCCCTTTGGGGAATATATCCCCTTCGCGCAGTTCAGCTGGATGAGATCCCTCACTCCCATTGTGGACTCCTTTGCCGCCGGTGAGAGGGCAGTCATTCTCAAGGCGTCTACCAAATCGGGATCTATACGCATCTGGCCGCTCATCTGTTACGAGGATACCTTCGACTCCCTGTCGGATCACGCGGGAAACAAGAGCGATATTCTGGCAGTCTTCATAAATGACGGGTGGTTTTATCCCCAGGCACAGTCACAACACGCTGCACACTCAGTATTGAGAGCGGTTGAGCAGGGAATCCCCCTGCTGCGCGTCTCCAATAGCGGACTATCCGGAGTTGTGACGCCGGAAGGCAGTTCTCATTATCTCCCAAGTGACAGGAGGCTGGGCGAGATTATGGAGGTTCCCCTGAGGCATATTGACACACCCTACAGCCATTCCGGCAGCTGGTGGCGAAGGGGTGGGGTGCTGCTTCTCATATGCTACGCGGGCACCACCCTTCTCTCGCGAGTAATGTTGCTCGCAAAAAAACAGAAAACATGACAACTTACCTGTATGTTTAGAAGAACTCTCCTGCTGGCGCTCTTCTGTTTGGGCGTCCAAATGGCCCTCCGCGGTGAGACCCCCATTTCCGCGCCGGGAAACACGCTGATGGCATTGGGCTTTTATGCCGGAGCCGAAGACGCGTACAGGGCCGAGTTGTCCAACACACAGTCCGCTGAAAATATCAAGGGACTCATGCAGGCGCTCCTTGCCCAAGAGAAGGCATCCCAAGCGCGCGATCTGCTGGAATCTCCACTGGCCGCCAAACTGACCGTCTCGGAAAAAACTCTCTACGAGGCTCTCATCCGGGCGCAGGAAGGCTCTTATACGGAACTCTCTGGAATCTCCCCGGCGGAGCTGGACGCGAATGAGACCGATCTGATGTATTTCTTCCAGGGATTGGAACTCTTCTCCAAGAAGAACCTTCAGGGGGCGGAGGCTTTATGGATCAAACTGCGGCCCTCAAGCCAGCTTCGGCCCTGGGTGGCGGCCTTGTCCGCGGGGAGCAGGTCCGAGAAGCTTCAGGCCCCCAATCCCAGCGCCAACACCGCGCCCGAAATTCCCAAAGGCATAAACAGTCGGAGCTGGCCCACAGTCAGAAACTACCTGTTGGGAATGATCTGCTCCGGCCAGGGCACATCCGCCCGCACGTACATCCTCGGCAACACATCCGCGATGCCCAAAGGGGAGAGCGAGCTTCTTATCGCATACAGCTATCCCGCGCAGACGCCGGAACGTGCCACTGCCCTGATGAAGGCGCTTCCAGACCTGGAATCGCCAGAGCTGCTCTCTTTCGCGGTCGGACTGTGCGCGCGCGAAACCGTCATCAATATGACAGACGTGGAGGATCAGATCAAACAGAGAAAATCGCAGCCAACCGTGGCCATGCTCCTGGCCCAAAATTACATTCAAAAAGGCGCGTTCTCCCACGCCTACAAGCTGCTCACCGCCATAAGCGGCGAAACAATAGCTTCATCATGGAGGTCGGTCTACTACTCAACGCTTGCCGTGGCAGCGGAAAATCTGCCCACCCCCAGAAGGAGGGAGGCCGCGGACGCGCTCGCCAAGTGGAGAGCGCTCCCGTCCACAACCAAAGCCGAATCCGACGAGATTTCCAGGCAGATCGGCGATATCTTGTATCAGAATGGCGACTACTCTGACGCCGCCATCGCCTATAGCAAATATCCTTCCCACCTTCTGCAAACAGTCCTCTCCTACTTAAAGGCAGACCGACCCGATGATGCCCGTACGGCGCTCTTAAAGCAGAATTCCGCCGAGTTCTCCCAGGCGCTCCTGGCTTATCTATTGTACATTCGCGACCACGAAGGCAACGTCGAGGACGCCTACAAGCCGTTTGAGCGGCACAGCATCCAGTCCCAAGAGCGCTGGCCCATTGACTATCTGCGGATAGATTCCCTCTCCGCCACAAAGCCCGAGGCGGCGCTATCAAAGCTTGAGGGCCTGGCCGTCTCCAATGAAGCTCCATATAAGGACTACTTCGAGATGGAGAAGTACCAGCTATTGATGCAGTTGGGCAGGCGCGACGAGGCCAGACAGATGCTGGACGGCATATTAAGTCGCAAGACAGTTTCCAGAGAGTTCGCGCTGCTGGGCTTTGAACAGGCGCTCATTGAAGGGCGCGGCGAAACCGCCATGGAGATAGCCCCCAAAATAGGCGACCTGCCAAATGGCGACCGCGTCAGACTGATGCTCATTGATGCCGAAAGTCTGGGAAACCCGCCAGAGCTGCTGGCCCAGGACCAGAAAGCCATTGAGAGCCTCGCGCCGGGAGAAAGGATTAGGCCGTTGATTCTTATGGCAAAGCGCTGGGCCCTGATCGGCCACCCCGAAAAGGCCCGCACCATCATTGAGGCGTTGAAAGAAAGCACGCTGGGCGTTCAGGACGCGCAGGAGATAGAGTTTCTGCGCGCAACTATAGATGAAATCACGGCTGACCCGGCCGCGGAAGGCGAGTTTCTGGCCCTTAGCGAACGTCCGGAAGATGATATAAGGCTCCGCGGGCTCATCCGCTACGCCGCCTACGAGACGCAGCATAACAAGGCACAAGTCGCCAGGGATATTTTTTATAAGAAAATGTACGGGATTGTCTCCAAGCCCTTCCCCAAAGAGCTGCTGGACAACAAGGAGGAGATTCTGAAGGCACTGACCATCATTGCCACCGCCCTACCCGACAAGGACGCAGATGTGCTGCGGGGGTGGATACAGGAGCAATTCAAGTAACAGCGTTGACAGACCTGTACCTTTGGGAAGAATGAAGGCATGAAGACAGACTGTCTCGTTTTGCTCATGCTGTCGTGCTTGCTGGTAGCGACTCGCTTGGTAGCCGCTTCCGGTCCTGGAGATACCCGACCGGTCATCAAGATCGGCGTCATAGCACCCTTCTCCGGAGATTCCAGCTTTCTCGGAAAGACCTTTAAAGAAGCGGCAGACCTCGCCATACGCGATATTCAGTCTCAGCCCACCCGCTTCAGATATGAATTTATCTTTGAAGACGACCAGTATCAGGGCCGACTTACAAATTTGGCCGCGCAAAAGCTTATCAGCCAGGATCACGTAAGCGCCTTGTCCTCTGTCGGCAGCGTGGCGGGCAATGTTATCAAGCCACTGGCCGCCAAGTCCGGTGTCTTGCATTTTAACGACTCCTTTGACACCTCGATTGCCGATGGCAAAACCAATTTTGTGCATACCACTCCTCCGGAAGTACTGGCCAGGCAATGGGTGTCCCTGGCCAAAGAGAAGGGATGGAAACGCGTGGCGATCGTCGAGGCAGTCTTTCAAGCCTGCAAGCAAACGTGTGACGACATGGAGAAAGAATCGACTGGCAGTGGCATTACCCTCATACGCGACTTCAAGGTCATTCCCGGTGAGAGGGATTTCCGGACCTTCATCCTCAAAATACGCCAGGCAAAGCCCGACGCCGTGTTTATCATGACACTCCTGCCGGAGGTCGATATCCTGGGCAGGCAGATTCGGGAACAAGAGCCAAAGATTCCTCTCACAAGCGTCTGGTCCTTCGATATCGTGGGAGACAGGACACCTTTTGTCGGATCCTACTATGTTTCGACGGGAGCCGTTGAGCGCCCGTTTCTACTTAAATACAGGGCCGCCTATGGACATGAAGCCCCGCAAAACGACCTGCTAAATTCCTATGACTATCTCAAATTGATGGTTTACGGCTTTGAACACGCCAAGTGCCCAGGCATCCCCACCGGACGGGACGCCGCCAGGGTCCTCCTCGAAAAGAGGGATTTCAATTCCCTGCTGGGACACATTGAGTGCACACCACAGGGTGTATTCCTCTCGCCCGCAAGTGTCCGCTTGGTAACCAAAGAAGGCTCTCAAATAATACAATAGGGCTACACTCTGGCTTCCTTCTCCGTCAGCACTCTCTGGCAGGCTTCAAAAACATCCTCCACCCCTATGGAGGCGATAACACTCTCCGATGGCTCCAAGAGTGCCGACGACGGCGGACGCACCACCTCGCTGGGACATTGCCAGGGACCAAACTCCACCGGATCGCCCGGACCAAAGATAGCCACCAGCGGGATCTGGCAGGCCGCACCCAAATGCATGGTGGCCGTATCCAGGCTCACGAGCATCCGGCTGCTATAGAGAAGCCCCGCCATCTGCGACCAATCAAGGGCTCCCTCGGTCACTATGACCCGCTGTGGGCACGCTGGCGCGATCTGCCCGGCAAACTCGATCTCTTCAGCCGAGGGCCCCGACGAGATGACCAGAGGCGCTATCTGCGAGAGCTTTTGGGCCAGGAGCTTCCACTTGTCGAGCGGCCACATCTTCCGTTTCCAGCGCGTGACCGGATGCAAGACAATGGGAGAGTCCTTCAGATGCCCCTGCACCCAGCTCCAGTCGGCAAACGATCTGTCAAACTGCAGGGAGGGCGCCTCGCCTTCATAGCCCGCGCAGGTTTTTACCAGATCCAGATCCCGCAAGACCCAGTGCGTGCCGGTATAATCCGCCGTGCTCTTCCTGTTGAAGAAAGGACGCGCCCAGACGGGAAACTTCCGGCGGGTATTCGCGCAGAGATTCTTCGCCCCTATGGCCACCGCCATAAACCGGCCCCTGTCGTTCCCGGAAAGCTCAAAAATCCAGTCGTATTTCTCCTGGCGCAGCTTATTGATAAGGCGGACATCCCTCATGAACTGGACCCCCTTGCGCAGACGCTTTTCAGGAACTGCAGTTGTGTAGATATTGTTCAGCGCCAGGCATCCCTTCAGGATTCCCTCCGTGGACCCTCTTACCAGCGCGTCGATCCGGGCATCCGGCCACAGACTTCTGGCGGCAGCCAGGGCCGGCGTCATGATGAGCGCATCCCCGATATGCTTGAGCTTTATAAATAGGACTTTCACTCTCCCTATCCTAGTCATATCTACATTGAAATTCAACAAAAAGCGCTACATACGCAAGCGGAGAAAATGGCTATGGATGGTAGCTGTCCACTTCCCGTTTGTTTCCCAGAAAGGTACGCAAGATTGTCTGCCAGAGATATCCTCCCAGGGTTTTGACAAACAGGGCCGCCGTTTTGGAAACGGAATGCTCATCTTTTTTCAACTTCGCATATTTCACCGCCAAGTCCTCGCTGCATTCCAGAACATTGTGCAGAATGTTGATTTCATCCGCGGCAGTATAACGAAGTTCCAGTGACGGCAAGAATGGAGCCGTCAGCGGGTCCTTGATGAGCTTGAATTGGCGGGGACTCCCAACCAAGTACGCATCGGCCACCATCCTCTGCATATCTTCCACGTCCACAGATCCACCCTTCTTCAACTCCGCATAAAGCTTTTGGACATGGATCCCCTGCGCCAGCTTGGCGTCATAACGACTGAGCAATGTCAGATGACTGACATAGATTTTTGAAATAATTTGGTGGATGGAGCGAACGGGAAAATGCGCCATGCGCAAGGCGGACGCGATCCGCTGTGGAAAACGCTTTCTGGAGCGGCGGCTCATCACCAGACCATGCCCTCCCATTGATATGGCGGGAGAACACTCTTGCGCCATCGATTTGAACAACATCGTCTTGCCCCTCTGCTCAACCCCGTCATCGACACGATAAACAAGTCTCCGGGGAATCACCGGTTCCCGGGGGTTGTCGGAAGCGTGGGGAAAATAATTTCGCCACAGTATAATGTGCAGGGCTCTTTCTTCCAGCTGATCCAACAGCATCCTGGGATTTACCGAGCCGTCTGCGGCCACCAAGAATTCATCCGCGTCCAAGGGCAGAACCAGGTCAGCGCCCCATTCTTCGATGGCCTGATACGCAAGACGGGTGGTCACCTGCGATTGGTTCCATTCCACTTCTTTCGCATGGCTGATCCGCACCGGCAACCCCTCCCTCACCAACTTCTCCAGGATCTCCACGGTTCGGTCGCTGCTAAAATGATTGACAACGACCATTTCATCCACAATCGCGGCATGGTATCGGATAAACGACTCTATTATGTCTGCTTCATTCTTAACCATTGTAACAGTTGTTATCCTTCTTCCCCGCATACCACAAACCATAGGAGAACACCCATCAGCTGTCGACTTTTATATCTTGTCAATTGGCTCCAAAAAGCATTGCATTATTGGATGCTGAAATCCTTCCTTAAGGATCTCCTGGATCCATTCTGCTTTGCCATTTCCAAACGCCGCTTGCGCAAACTGGAAAGGAGCCTAAAGACTCCATCGACCCGTTTGGCCATCCCTTTTATATACAAGGGCGAGGGACATTACAGGAGAATTGCGCCCATACAGTCCCACGAGGAAATCGCCGCGTTATATCGGGAAGTATGCGCGTTAAAGCCCAAGGTCGTTCTGGAAATCGGCACGTGCCACGGCGGTTCGCTTTACCTGTGGTGCCAGGTCGCGGATCCCAACGCCACCCTTATAAGTCTGGATCTGCCAGGCGGGAAATTCGGCGGCGGCTACCATGACAAAAGAACCAAGCTTTACCAATGCTTTTCCGCGCCTGGGCAGAAACTGCACTTGCTGCGCGACGATTCACACAGGCAGGAGTCTCTTCTGAAAGTCCAAAAGATTCTGAACGGCCAGAAGGTGGACTTTCTCTTTATCGACGGTGATCATTGCTACGAAGGTGTCAAACGGGACTATGAACAATACTCTGCGCTTGTAAGGACCGGGGGAATCATCGCCTTTCATGATATTTTTGTTTCCCCCGGTGCCCTCGATTTGGGAATGGAAGTTTGGCGTTTCTGGGAAGAACTCAAGAAGAAAGATAGATCAGCCTGCGAATTCCTCAATACCTCTTCCAATGACCGTTCAATTGGGATTGGGCTCCTCAGACGATCGTGAACCCATTCGGCAAACGCCTCATGGCGGATATCTAGACCATATGATCAAAGACATTAAACTAGCTTTTACGCGTCGTTGGCTCCATATGAGGACTTCTCTCTGGAAGCATCAGACACGGCTGCTCGGTTTCCTTACATGGCTTAAATACGCCATCTTCAGGCGTCCTGCAACGGGAAAGATAGAGGTCATCACGATGATGTACAACGAGGCGTTCATCGCACCATTGTTTGTAAGGCATTACGCCCCGTGGGTGGATAAAATCACTGTGTTTTACAATGAGTCCCCTGACGGCACGCGCCGTGAACTGGAAGAAACGGCGGCAAAGTGCGGCTTCAAGGGGCTTGACATTATCCCCTTCGAGTTTCCCAACGGGTTCGACGACATGATCAAAATAGACCAGATGAACCGAGCCGTAAGGAGATCATCCGCTGATTTTGCAATATGCGTGGACGCGGACGAGTTCGTCTATCCTTGGCCGTTTGAAAACGCAAATCCGCGGGAAGCTCTCGCCAGGGAAAAAGGCAATGTGATCACCTGTGAAATGTTCCAATCCTACCGTCATACGACAGATACCGACATAGACCGGACAAAGCCGCCGCTGTTCCAACGCCGTCACGGAGAGGCTGGTATAAAGGACTACGCGAAGCCCTGCGTTGTCAGGCCCCGCAGCGGCGCGCAGTTCGCCCGGGGCTGCCACAGCCTGCTCAAGCACCAAAAGGGTACCACAGTGTGGCGCGGTGTCCATTGGAGCAAGGCCGACCATTTTTGCGTTTTACGTTGCGTGCGCGACAGGCGCGATCGCTTCAGTGAAAACAATTGGATAAGCAATGCCGGCGTACAGTATCGCAACATAAACGAGGAAAAGCTTCTGGCTGAACTCAAGTCCCACGAGAACGACCCGGAACTATTCTAGAATAGAGTCCCCGCATGAAGCTCTTTGCCATTACCTTCGGAGATTCAACGGCTCCCAGCACCCGCTGGCGGCTCTTGAATTACGCGCCCCTGCATAAGGCCACCGGAGATGCTTTTGAGTCCGTCAGTAAAAGGGATCTGCGATTCTCCCATTTGAGGCACTGCCGACAGGCTGACGTGGTCATCAATCAAAAGTGTCTCTTGCCTGTTGCCTGGGGATGGCTTATCAGAGCCTTCGCGAAGAAACTCGTGTTTGAGTTTGATGATGCTCTCTGGCTGCGTCAGGGACGCCCCTATAATGCCCTGACCCAGTGGCGCGTCGACTCCCGGCTGCATTGGTGGCTCTCGCGCGCCGACGAGGTCAGCTGTACCAACGAATATCTGGCCGCCTATGCCCGGCGTTATGCCAGGAGAGTACATATCATTCCTACAGGACTGGCATTGTCGCAACCAGAGCCCTCCCCTCGAACACTTCCCTCCGATGCTAGATTCATTCTTGGCTGGTCGGGCTCCGCCAGCAGTCTACAATATCTTGAGGCACGCCAGGAGCCTCTTGCCAATTTTTTGAATAAATATCCGCGGGCGCGGTTGCGCGTCATGTGCAATAAAAGACCGGTTCTGCACCTGCCTTTTGAGTATACCCCCTGGTCACCGCAGGCAGAATCTGGGTTTTTCTCCCGGCTCACAGTTGGCCTTGTTCCTCTGGACTTCTCCGACGAGTTTGCCAAAGGAAAATACTCCATCACGGCGCTTCTCTTCATGTCGCACGGGGTTCCAATCGTGGGGAATATGTCCCAGGGCGGCCCCGCGGAGATCGCGAGCCACGGGGGTGTCATGGTGGCGGAAAGCGATGCTGATTGGCTGGCCTCCCTAGAGAAATTGACAAACGAAGAGGTGTATGCCACTTACAGCGAAGCGGCTCTCCGTAGCGTACGCGAGAACTACGATATCAGGAAGACCTTCGCGCTCTGGCGGGAGATACTTTCGACAAAGAGGGGTAAAGCCTCCATCGCCACCCTCCGCTAAAGTCTCGCGATCTTTTTGAGCGTCTCCGTCGTCGATCTCGCCGGCACCACCGGCAGAATGACAATTTTGCTGCCCATCGCCTGCAGGGCTCCCCTCTCCTCCGCGTTCAGGCTCTCAATCGTGTAATCTCCCCCCTTGCAGTAGATGTCCGGCTCAACCTGCCTCAAAAGCTCCGTGCAACGCGCTCCCGTAAACACGCATACGCCGTTGACAGACTCGAGGGCGGCCAGCACCGCCGCGCGATCATGCTCGGAATTGACCGGACGGGTCGGACCTTTGAGCTCGGAGACGCTCTTGTCGCTATTAAGCCCCACTAGCAGCGCATCTCCCAGATTCCGTGCCTGCTGCAGGTAGGTAACGTGCCCCAGATGCAACAGATCGAAGCATCCGTTGGTAACGACCAGTTTTTTCCCGGACTGGCGCAGGGATTCCCGCCACTTCTTGATCTCCTGGGGCGTTTTGAGTATCTTCTTCTCAAATTCCATACGTTTATCGTTGGGAAATCAGCCCTCCCAGGCAAGCTTTTTGGCTGTTGACCGTCTTCGGGAACTTTTGCTATGATTTTCTCCCATGGCAACTCCCACAGAACTTCGCAAAGGCAAAGTCATAAACCACAATGGCAAGCCCTACGCGGTCACTTCCATCGATCACCGCACGCCGGGACGCCGCCCAAGCTTTGTGCAGGCTGGCCTCAAGTGCCTCCTGGACGGTTCCACGTTGGAATACAAGTTTATGAATTCCGACACCGTCTCCTTCATGGAGACCGACACAAAGCCAATGGAGTTTTCCTTCGTGGATGACATGGGCTTCCACTTCATGGACCCCGAAAGCTACGAAGACAGTATTATCCCGACCCGCATGGTTGAGGATCTGCGCCAGTACATGGTCGAGGGCACCACGTACAATGTGCTCTTCGTTGAGGGCAAGGCTGTGCGCGTTGAGCTTCCCGCCAGCGTTGAGATGGTCGTCAAAGAGGCCCCCGATGCCGTTCGTGGGGACACCTCCAGCTCGCCAACCAAGACGATCATTCTGCAGACGGGTTTGGCAGTTCAGGCTCCCTTGTTCATCAAGGTTGGAGAGAAGGTCAAGGTGTCGACGGAAGATGGATCCTACCAGGGCAGAGCGTAAGTCTTTGACCCGCCATTGAAATGGTTGGCTGTGCCCCGACAAGTCGGGGATTGCGTCACTATCCGTGCTCTGCGATCCCGCCGTGACGCCGATAATCAATTTCAAAACATTATTATTGGCGTCGTGGCGATCCCGATTCATCGGGAAAGGAAAACGACGCAACGTCTGAAAGACCCTCAGCCCAGTATTTCAATGCTGGGGCATTGAGCGAGTGGAGTTTAATGCCAGTTTTTTCTCTCAAACCGGCATCCTTTCAATGTCATTGACTTCTAGGGTCTTCCCCCTATACAATGGGAATTTATGAAAACGGTTGTCATCGTTGAAGACCAGACCGCTGTTCGGGAGATGATCGCGCAGGTGATCGATTCCGATCCGACATTTTCCGTGATTGCCCAAGTTGGCAGCGGCGAAGAGGCGTGGAAGCTTTGCGCCGAGCAGAAGCCAGATCTGGTTATGCTGGACATTATGCTTCCCGACACCGGAGGGGTGGAGCTGATGCGCAGAATCTCCAAGGGTTTGCCATCCACGCGCGTTCTGGCCTTCTCGGGTTATTATTCCCCCCAGCTTGTCCGCGAGATGACGCAGGCGGGAGCGCATGGTTTTGTGGAGAAGACGGCCCCGCTTTCGGAGCTCAAAAACGCCATTCAGGCGGTGGGCAACGGCGGCAACTACTTCGGCCCGGAGGTGACAAAGATCGTCCATGACGCGCTGGCGGTTCCGGCGCAGGCCGTGCCGTCCATTCAGGATCTGACCCGCCGCGAATTGGAGATACTGCGGCTTATTGCGATGGGAAATACCACCAAGGATATCGCCGCCAAGCTCAATATCAGCGTCAAGACGGCGGACAATCACCGCTCCAATCTGATGCGTAAACTGAATCTCCACAACGCGGCCTCCCTTACGCGTTTTGCGATGGAGCAGGGGTTGATCAAGAGCAGTTAGTTTCCCCTCTCATCACCAGTCCGTAGAGCAGTATCGCACCGGCAATTGAAACGTTGAGCGAGTCGCAGACCCCCGACATCGGGATCCTGATGCCAGTCGGTTTGGCGTCATAGATCTCCTGCGGGATGCCGTATTTCTCCGAGCCCAGGACCAACGCAAATTTTTCGGGAATACTGGCCGCGGAAAAATCAACGACCTTTGCCTTATTACTGCTATCGGCGGCAAAAAGCAGGATTTTGTTCTGGGCAAGGTACGCAAGCACCTCCGGCACTCCGGCTGTAATAAGAGGAACGGTGAAAACAGCGCCCAACGACCCCTTCACCACTTTCGGATGGGTCAGTCTAACGCGCCTATTGGTCAGAACGAGAGCGCTCTCCCCCAGCCCATCGAGAGCCCGCAGGATCGTCCCCACGTTGCCCGGAATCTCGACCGCGTCCATGATAACGATGCGTTTGACTTTGGAAAGCGGGCCAAAATCATTCTCAAAAAAGTTGACTGGCTTCACGATACTGGCAACTCCCGAAGGTCCCTCCCGCTCGGAGATCTTCTCGAAAACCTTCTCCGAGACTATGAAAGTCCTACCCGCCTTCTGCGCCACCGCCTGCGCCATGCTCTCATACTCAAGGCTCTTGAGAAGTTCCAGACAGATGAAGGCCGTGCGGATCTCCACGTGCTGCTTGATGGCCACCTCATGCGCCCACAGGCCCTCAATCGGCAGAAGCCTTTCCGGATTGCCATGCAGGTTGTCGCGGTAGGCCAGATAGTCCTTCAGGGCGGCGTGCGTGGCGCCAATCTGGGGGAGTTCTTTAAGGTCCAACATGGCTTTATCCTACCAAACGGGGTTTTAATTGCAAACCTCTTGACTTCTTACAGGATAGTGTGATAGTATTCATCAACATTATGTTAATGAATCTCTGCGCCTGGTGGCATTGGACCTTTGCGGTTTTGCAAAGGCCGAGTGCTCGCGCATAGCGATTCCAGGTCTTTCCAAACCGCAGCAAAAACGCTGCGGTTTTTTGTTTCCCCAAAAATATCTTTATGAAAAATTCCTCTCTCTCCCAAGTCATCCTTACCACCTCCCTGGACGCTCCCTGCGCCCAGGTCCTACAGACTATTCGATGCCTGCGCCGCAGATTGCATGATCGGAATATTGTCCTCGCGGACTCCACACAAGACCCTGGCAGCCCAAAGCCAACGCCAAAACTCCGGCAGACGGTGGAGTTTTATGGCCGGCATGGCCTTGACATCTACGGAAGAGTAGACATTTCCAACTTTCCCGAGATCGCACGCCTTGAAGAACCGCCCATTGTTCTCTTGGAGGTCAGCTCTCCCGACACACTCACACAGGCAGCCACAGGTCTTGGATCAAGCCTTATGGCAATCTCCCAGAAATCGCTTCTGGTGGCAGGGCCAAACGCAGCCAAAGCACTGTTGGTCAACGCTTCTTCTCAAAAAGGCCTCGGTCTTGTTCCTTTGGCGATGATCAATGGTTACCACTGTTCGGCCTATATTGAGTGCAGTAGTATAGCCATATCCGTCTATAGCAACTTGGGTCAGAATGAGCCTGTGGAAGATATTGTGCATCTTCGCAATCGTTGCGTGGATGGACAGAGCCTCACCAGTCAGCGATCGAGGGGAATAGGATTTGGAAACAGATAACATCATACTAGACATCAAGGTCATTACGGACGAGGAACTGAAGAAGATGGGACTGCCCACCGTCACAGAGAATCGTGCGCAGAGTCTTGAAAGAAAGTGCTAAATGAACTAGACTCCTTCCATGCCAAACTTCGATCCCCTCCCCGGCTTCCGGGACTTTTACCCTGAAGAGTGCCAGGTACGCAACTTCATCTTCGCCAAATGGAGGCAGGTCTGCCGTGCTCATAACTTCGTGGAATATGTCGTCCCCACTTTGCAACCCACAGAACTCTTCACCGTCAAATCCGGACCGGAGATCGTCGGCCAGCTATTCAACTTTAAGGATAAGGGAGACCGGGAGGTGACTCTTCCAGCCGAAATAACGCCCTATGCGGCAGTTATGATAGGCGCCAGGGCTGCCAGTCTCAAGCGTCCGATCCGGTGGTTTAGTATACCCCAATGCTTCCGCTACGAGCGTATGCAAAAAGGGCGCGGCAGGGAGTTCTACCAACTCAACGCCGACATCTTTGATGAGCCCGGCACTACCGCCGAGGTTGAGATCATCTCGTTTGCCATTGATATCTTCCGCGCGTTTGGACTAACACAAAAAGATTTCGTGGTGCGTCTGAGTGACCGCACCCTGTGGCTGGAGCTACTGTTTACCCTTGGGATCTCTCTGGAAAACGCCATGATCGTCCTGCAGACCATCGACAAATGGGAACGTGAGGATCCTGCCGAAATAAAGAAAAAACTGGAGGCCATTAAGCCCGGGCTTACCGTTACTGTCAAAGGTATGCTCGAAATCAAATCGCTAGATGCGCTGGAAAAGCTTTTGGAGGGAAAGAACTCCGAATCTCTGACCGCACGCCTCGACAACTGGAAGGCACTGCTGGCCGATCTGGCAACGATGGGGCTCTCCGATTACATCGGTGTTGATCTTAGCATCGTTCGCGGCCTGGCCTACTACACGGGATTTGTCTTTGAAGTGTTCGAGAAGGATGACCAGGGGGGGCTCACGGGAAGGGCTCTTGCAGGCGGAGGAAGATTCAACGACCTCGTCAAGAAACTGGGTGGGCCCGATATGCCCGCCGTGGGCATAGGGATGAGCGATGTCACGCTGCTGGTACCGCTGGCGGAACGCAGTCTTCTGCCCAAGTTTGTCGACGCCTGCGACTTGTACCTGGCCTATACCAGCCCGACCACACGCGCGAAGGCGCTGGAGCTGCTGCCAAAACTGCGCGACGCGGGTTTCTCGGTGGAAATCTCGCTTAAGTCCCTGGGGTTTGGCAAACAGATGAAGGCCGCCGACAAGGCCGGAGCCCGGAAAGTTCTTATCCTGGGAGATGACGAACTCTCGAATAATATCTGCAAGGTCAAAGAGCTGACCACGGGAAAAGAGATCGAGCTGCCTCTGGAGAAGCTGATTGAGGGATTGCGCGGTTAGCACTCCCTAATTTCTGTGCCTCTTCTTGAATGGGTAGCGTGCCTGGGGAGGCTCTGGACGTCGGTGGCTGGCGCGGCGTTCATCACGTCTCTTCTCAACCTGGGCCTGACCGGCCTTTTTCTTCCGGTCGGCCACGACCGCGGCGGGAATCGGCGGCAGGGTCTTCCCGCCTTCCTTGGCCAGACTAAAGTCCATCTGACGCTTGAAACGGTCCACTTTGTCCACCACCACGGAAACCTTATCGCCAATGGCGAATCTGCGCTGCGTCTTCCTCCCCACAAGGGACTGACCGTCGTCGCTTAGGGAGTAAAAGTCGCTTTGCATGGTCGAAACGTGCACAAACCCCCAAGCCATCGATTCGGACAGCTCCACAAATATTCCGTGGTTCTTCACGTCGGATATGGTCGCCTCAAAACGATTCTTGGGGTTTCTCCGCGTCTCGATCTCGAAGAACTCCAGGAGCCGGTTCTTTACGCTCTGCCTCTCGGCATCGGTACTGTTCTGCTCGGTGCTTGAGATATGCTCCGCTATCCGCTCCAGGACACCCGTGTTATAGACAGCAGGCTGTGTTTTCGGAGCTGTCGGCAGGGCATTTTTGTACAGATACGCGTCAAAAACGCGATGCACCGTGGTGTCCGCGTAACGGCGTATGGGAGAAGTAAAGTGGGCGTAGTCCGCAAGGGCCAATCCATAGTGGCCGTCGGGGCTGGCGCGATAGCAGGCCTGCTTGAGGCTTCTCAGAAATAGCCCCCGCAGGTAGACGCCTTTGGGATGAGAGTGGGTCAACTCAATAAAGCGGGCCACCTCTTTTTGATTGCTCAGGTCCCCGACCCGCACCCCCATAAGCAGCAGACTCTCTCTAAGTTCGTCCAGTTTGGCCTGATCGGGTTTGTCGTGGACGCGATAGATACAGGAGAGCTTCGCGCGGCTGAAGGCCTTTGCCACCGCCTCGTTTGCCAGGAGCATGAACTCCTCGATGAGTTGATGGCTCTCGTCGTGCTCCACCCTCACGATTCTGTCGGGATAACCCTCAGCGTTCAGATAAATTTTGGCCTCCGGCATATCCAAATCGAGGCTGCCGGCTTTCATGCGGGCCGAGCGCAGCCTTCTGGCCAGGCTCCACATCTGGCGGATATGCGATTGGAGAAGATGCAGTTCCGAGTTGCCAAGCGCCTTGAGCGGCTTGCCCGCGAAACCGGTCATGTAATCGGGCGGCTGCGGGGCCTCCCTGATCTTTTGAAAATCATCCTCATCCATGATCAGTTTGGCCTGCCTGTAGCTGAGCCTTTTGATGCTGCGGATGACAGTATTGGCAAACTCGGTCTTTTCGATTTCACCGTGGGGACTGAAGGTTACTATCACCGATTTGGTCAGCCGATCCTCGTCTTCCTTCAGACTGCAGATCCCGCTTGAGAGCGAGTGCGGCAGCATGGGAACAACCTCGCCCACCAGGTAGGTGGAGTTTCCGCGGCGCTCGGCCTCCCTGTCAAGAGCGCTGCCGGGCCTCACATAGGCCGACGCGTCCGCAATATGTATGCCGACCTGGATGCGGCCATCGGGAAAGCGTTCCAGATGCAGGGCATCGTCAAAATCCTTTGCGTCGTCGGGATCAATCGTAAAAACCGGCTGCTTGCGCAGATCGAGCCTTCCCTCGCGCTGGGAATCGCTGACGGGAGCGCTCATAATGTGAGCCTCCTCCTCCACTTCGGGAGGGAACTCCTTTTCAAGACCGTACTGGACGAGTATCGCGGTATGCTCGGTCTTGGGTTCGTGGGATCTGCCAAGAACGGCCGTGATGCGGCCCTCCGGATTGAGATGCTTCTGTTTCCATTCCTCCAGTTCGACCACCACTTTGTCGCCGGTTTTCGGCTGAGGAACAACCGTGGAGGAGGCCGGATCGGCCACCAGAATATTGCGCACGATGCGGGGATCGTCGGGGATGACGTTGAAAAAACGCTTCTCCTTGGCGAGAGTGCCCGTCAGGCGCGTGTGCGCGCGGCGCAGAATACGGATGACCTTCCCCGTTCTCTCCTTGTTTTCAAGGACAGCCTTGCCGCGCGGACCCATTCGGTAGCGCCGTGCGCCACTGGGCGAGATGAGCCGGACAACCACCTGGTCGCCGTGCATGGCCACTCCCGTCTCTTCCGAGGGGATGCTGATGTTCTCACTGGCATTCTCCGGAAAAACCGTCGCCGAGCCGCTCTGCCGGAAGTGTATGCGGCCCACAATCAGGTCGGCATCGGAAGGCAGACAGTAGCGGCCATCTTTTATGGCCACGATCTGTCCTCTGTCAACCAGCTCCCTGAGGTCCCGATCGAATTCGGCCTTCTGTTCGTTCTGTGTTTCGGCCTGAATCTTATCGAAGAGTTCTTTGGCTCCAAGCGGCGTGTAATCGGGCCGTCCAAGCAGCTCGAGCATTTTTTCTTTCAATTGCATATTCTATCCTAACCAGAAGGGCCGGATTGCCCTCTTTTTTGTTTTTTCCTGTTTAGTACGGCTTCATCCTAGCAGCTTTTATGCCCCCTGGCGAGAAAGAACTCTTGGATTTCTTGGAGGCACCACTGCCCTTGATCCTGGCTATCTGATCGCGCAAGATCGCGGCACGCTCAAAGTCCAGCCTGTCAGCGGCTTCCAGCATCTCCTTTTCCATCTCGGCAATCGCATCCTTGATATCCTCTTCTTCGCCGAAGATCCTCTCCGGCTCGGCAACAGCCGCCTGTTTCATGCTCTCTTCTATCGCGCGTTTGACCCCTTTTGGGGTGATCCCGTGCTTCCTGTTGTAGGCCTCCTGTTTCTGACGACGCTTGGAGGTAATTTCGAGAGTGGCCTTCAGAGAGTCGTTCATGTTGTCGGCATAGAGGATCACCCGCCCCTTAATATGCCTCGCTGCCCGCCCCGCCGTCTGGATAAGGCTCGTCGTTGAGCGCAAAAAACCCTCCTTGTCGGCATCGAGGATCGCCACCAGCGCCACCTCCGGCAGGTCAAGCCCCTCACGCAGAAGATTGACCCCCACCAGGACATCAAAGTCGCCCAGACGCAGTTTGCGCAAAATCTCCACGCGCTCAAGCGCGTCGATATCGGAGTGCAGATACTCCACTTTCAACTTTCGGTCACGCAGGTAATCGGTCAGATCCTCGCTCATGCGTTTCGTGAGAGTAGTGACCAGGATGCGCTCCCCCTCCTTTGCCGCTTTCACCGCCTCATTGATGAGATCTTCCACCTGCCCTTCAAGGGGGCGCACAATCATCTCTGGATCCAACAGTCCCGTCGGGCGCACCACCTGCTCGGCCACCACCGCGGAGTTCTGCAACTCGTAATCGGCGGGAGTCGCCGAGGCAAAAACGATTTGTCCCACGGTTCCCAAAAACTCGTCCGGCATCATGGGGCGGTTGTCGAGGGCCGAAGGGAGCCGAAAACCGTAGTCGACCAGCCGCTGCTTGCGCGCCCGATCGCCGTTGAACATACCCCGAATCTGCGGCCAGCTGACGTGACTCTCGTCTAGGAAGACCAGCGTTTCTTTGGGCATATAATCGAGCAGACAGTCTGGCCTGCTGCCGGGAGGCCTGCCCGAAATGTGCCGCGAGTAATTCTCGATCCCCGAACAAAACCCGATCTCGCGGAGCATCTCCAGATCGTACTCGGTGCGCATCCTGAGCCGCTGCGCTTCCACCAGCTTGTTTTGCGCCTCCAGTTCGGCCACGCGTCCGTCCAACTCGGAACGGATTGGTCCGAAGGCCTGTTCAAGTTTATGGCGCGGAGTAGCGTGGGACGTAGAAGGGAAAAGCAGAAATTTGTCGAGAGACGCCCCTATCTTGCCGCTCACCGGATCGAGTTCCCTGAGCGACTCCACTTCGTCGCCAAACCAGCTGACCCGGATGGCGCTCTCCAGGTAGCTCGGGTAAATGTCCACGCTCTCGCCCCTCACGCGGAAGACTCCGCGCTTGAAATCATAATCATTGCGGGCGTATTGGATCTCGGCCAGGTGCTCCAGCACCTTCTGCCGGGAAATCGCCATGCGGGGCTTGAGTTCCAGCATCATCTCTTTGAAATCCTCCGGACTTCCCAAGCCGTAAATACAGGAGACGCTCGCCACCACGATCACATCGCGGCGTGACATCAGCGAGGAAGTGGCCGAAAGCCGCAGCCGCTCGATCTCCTCGTTGATGGCGGAATCCTTTTCGATATAGGTGTCGGTCTGGGGAATGTAGGCTTCCGGCTGGTAATAGTCGTAGTAGCTGACGAAATACTCGACGGCGTTCTGGGGAAAAAAGTTTTTGAATTCTCCGTAAAGCTGGGCCGCCAAAGTTTTGTTATGGGAAATGACAAGCGCGGGTCGGTCGAGTTTTTGGATCAGGTTGGCCATCGTGAAGGTCTTGCCGGAGCCGGTTACGCCCAAGAGGGTCTGAAAGCGGTTTCCATCCCTGAGAGATTTCTCCAAAGCCTCAAGCGCCGCGGGCTGGTCGCCGGCAAGGGAGTATTTGCTTTGGAGATTAAAGAGCATTCTTCTTTTTTCAGCGATTTGGAGAGATTAGGCAAGGAGGATTGGGGGAACCGTACGAAGGCCCTCCCAGAGTATTTTTATAAATAGCGTGTTTATATCCAATCATCACTGTTATTGTCACTGTTTATCAGTGATGATTGGGTAACTTGTGTATTATTGTGTTTGACTGTAATATAGGCAATATATGGTGTATAATTGAAAGCAGACATACTTTGAGAGTAGGCCGATTGAGAAGAGAGGGACAACGGAATTCCGGGACGAATGAGAGTCATGGGAGGGGATGTCGATGTTTTGGACATAGTATTGCGTGCAGGCATTATAACAGAAAAAAGATGCCCCCTCGTGAGAGCGTGAAGTCACACATTAGCCCAACGCCGAAAGGGCTAATAGCTCGACCAGTGGAAGTGCACGGTCACCCCCGTATCCGAGTCCCGCGTATCGTCAACCCTCCGCTGGACTCCGTACTCTATCGTCCACCCATCGCGCATTCTCTGCGAGAGGGCGATCATGACATCTGTGAAGTTGTGCAGATCAAAATCGTAGGCCAGAGTGCCGACCACGGAGAGCCTGTCGGTCAGCTTCTGAATGTAGGTGACCTGATACTGGTTGATGTCATTATCCTGAAGGAAGCGAGTGGAGAAGTTGATCGAGCGGTAGTCGCCATCCTTGAGCGTGACATAAAGCCGGTCTTCCTGCCAGGTAAGGTCCTCCACGCTCATGCGGGTGAATATTCCGATCGAAATCCAATCATTCGGCGAGATCTCCGCGAGGGTATAAAAGCTATCCCAATGCGGGTGGTTCTGCGTGGCGGTAAAGTTGTAGTCTTGATAGAACTCCAGTGTCATCAGGTCACGGGTCGGGAAGTCACCCTTTGTGTCATCGCGCGTCTGCAGAGCCTGTTTGAGTCCAAAACGCATCAAGTTCATCGACTGGAGATTATCCACGTCTGCCATGTAAAAAAAGTCGGTGGGGCGCAGGTTGGTATCGAAGACGCGGCCTTCTATGTCGGGAATCTGCCCTGCTCCGGCGCTTGCAGCCGGCATATAGCGGTACTGGATGATTGGCTGGATGGTATGCTTGAGGCCGTCAATGCCCCAGGTCTCATTCTTGATGTCATAGATTTTGTAGAGGCTCCACTGGCTGTCGAAACCGAATTCACCGAGTAACCGCGTGTAGGAGCTGTTGGGGGAACCGGCTATGGTATTATCCCAATAGGTGTAACGCGTGGCAACGACGGGATTGAACTGCCACCAGGAGGTCAACGCCGTGGGGCGCTCCACCGTCAGTATCCCATCATAGCGATCGTAGAAGAGCGGGCTTTCGTCAATGTGCGCCACCGAATTGAAATAGCTCCAATACGCCCCCGTGTCGCCGACAGGAGTCGCCATGCGGTCGAAACGCACTTCCGGCATGGATTCAGGGACGTCATCAAAATTATTGGGATCATAACGCGTAAAGACGCTCAGATAGCTGTCCGTGAGTGGCAATACGGCCTCCGCGTAGGACTCCGGAGCCTGCTGCTGGCTGTACAGATTGGGACGAAAGTCGCGCAGGACTTCGGAGTCGCTCCAGTACTGGGTCTGTTCGGTTATCTGCAGGGGACCGGCGTCCTGTTTGTAACGGAAGTCCACGAATCCACGACCAGCCGGAATGGGTTGCCCCCGAATGTCAACACCGCGAACGGCCGGATTGTCATCGTAGATATATCCGGAGTTCAAGGTGCTCTGGATATTCCCGCCCGGGCTCTGATAGTTGTAGGCTGGGCCGGCCATGACACCCCGGCGGCTATAGTAGTCCAGGTTTCCACCGGCCATCAGGCTGTCACTGACAGGATACAGGCTGGAGGTACGGGCATAAAAACCATAGGCGCCGTCGCCTCCCAGCGTAATACGGATATCGGAATCATCGTTTTTGGGAACATTGACATTCAGGTAGGGCACAGGAAGAACAGGGGCCGGACCCACCCGCAACAGCGAATTGATCAATTCAACCCGGGTCGACTCCTGCTCCGGATGCAATATCATCTCGCCGGAACACACATTGGGAACGATACGCCCGGACTGCGAGGCGTAGACAATGCTGTGGTGGAGCTTTATCTCCTTGACGGTACCCTCCAGCGACTTTCCCGTGACCATCACAGGGAAGAAGCCCAGACGAAAGTCCTCCGCCGTGAAATAGCCTGTCGGAGATTTATAGGTGGCCTTGGCCGCCACCATGCGGATGCCTTTTATATTGAGTCTTACGTTTCCCGTGGCAACGGCCTCCTGTGTTTTCTTGCTGTAGCGGATCTCGTCGGCAACGAGCACCACTCCTTTGGCGGTAAAGGTCGCATTCTGGCGCGCGACCAGGGCATTGTTAACCCCGTCAAACTCCATTGGGAGATCCGACGTCAGATTCCTTTGCGCGAACAGAGAGAAAGGCAGGAGCAGAAAGATAAGCCAGTACATTATTTTGGTCCAGCATGGTGAAGATCATCCTCAAAGTCGAGGGGAAATTGGAGCACGGCAAAAATCCGCCCAAGAACCACCACGCTTTTTGCGAAGACAGGTAAAAAGTGGCTTGAGCCCAACGCAAAATGCGCATATAAAGTGCGCTTATGAGAGCTTGGGGCATCTTATCACTCGTCGTTATTGCCGGACTTATTGTCGTCGGCTGCGAACGGGGACCAGGGGCCCTCCTCTCGGAGCAGGAAGAGAGCGCTTTCCGCCGCGGCAAACAGTGCCTGCGCGAAGGACGCCCGGACGAGGCCCTACAGGCGTTCCAAAGCGTCATTGAGAGAAGACAATCGGCTCCCGAGAGCCATCTGGAGGTGGGACTGCTGTATTTGAACCGCTTTAATGAACCGATACTGGCCATTTATCACTTCCATGAATATCTGCGCACCTCCGGCAACACCGAACAGGCGGAACGGGTCAAACAGCTGATCATGACCGCCAAGAAAGAATTTGCCAGAAGTCTCCCCGCCGGACCCTTTGGCAGCGAAGTGGACAGTCTCGACTTGAAGGAGCTTCTGGACAAGGAGCGTACCGAGAACACAGCCCTGAAAACCCAGCTCCAGAAGGCCCAGGAGGAAATTGAACATTACAAAGCAGCCGATCAGGCCCGGCTGGCTCTTGATGCCCAGGGTCCCGGCCCCAACGGCAGCGGCGGCATGGGCATCCTGTCCGAGTCCAAAGCCAAGATCAAGATCGGCGAGACTGTCCCTGCGACGGCACCCGCGGCCAAGTCGGCGGCAAGCGGAAGACAGTACACCATACAGGAGGGAGATACCCTTTCAACGATCGCCAAAAAATTCTATGGCGCCTCTTCCCGCTGGAAGGAGATATACGAGGCCAACAAGGACGTGCTCTCCAGCCCGAGGAATCTCAAACTCGGCCAGGTGCTGAAGATTCCATAGCGTCCGACGTTTTCTCTTTCATGAAAAACATTAAACGACCCGTGGTTCTCGCACTGGTATACTGTGCGCTTTTGACTCCCCTCATGGCGCAGGAGACCTCCACACTCGTCCGAGGCAACAACCAGTTCGCCTTTGATCTTTACCAGCGGTTGGCCAAGCAGGACGGCAATCTCTTTTTCTCGCCCTACAGCATCTCAAGCTGCCTCGGCATGGTCTACGCGGGAGCCAGAGGAGAGACTGCCGCGGAAATAAAGGGGGGCCTTCGCTATGCAGCCACCCCTGCGGCTCTGCCCAAAAGTTTTAGCTCCCTGACGAAAGCCCTCACGCCGCCCAATGAGCCTCCATCGCTTCAGCCCGGCCTCGAGCTTGAGATTGCCAACGGCCTGTGGGCCCAAAAAGACCACCCCTTCCTGGCAGAGTATCTGCGGAACATAAAGGAAAACTTCGACTCAGAGATAAACCAGGCGGATTTCGTCACCCAAGCCGAACCCACGGGGGTCAAAATCAACGGTTGGGTAAGCGACAAGACACACGAAAAGATACAAAACCTGATATCCCCGGGTATGATCAACCCGTCCACGAGGATGGTTCTGGTAAATGCCATCTATTTTAAGGGCGGCTGGAAGAAACCCTTCCAGAAGGAACTTACCCATCCCGTAGATTTTCACTTGGGGAAAGGCAAAAGCGTTTCTGTCAGCCTCATGAATGAAGAGGAACGCGTTCCCTATCTGGAGACCGAACAACTTCAAATGATCAGCCTGCCCTACGCGTGGGGCACGGCTTCCATGGTTATCCTGCTCCCGAAGGATCCCACCCAATTCAATCAAATTGAAAGAGAGCTTGATTCCCGAAAGCTCGAGTCCTGGATTGCGCAGATGTCCCCAGAGCAGGTGAATATTTATCTGCCAAAATTCAAGTCCACCGGCCGCTTTCAACTGAAAGAAGCCCTGGAATCGCTGGGAATGACGCGCGCCTTCATATCGGGTGAGGCTGACTTCTCAGGCATGGACGGTATGCGCGATTTATTCATCTCAGCCGTGATCCACAAGGCCTATATAGACGTCTATGAGGAAGGCACCGAAGCGGCGGCGGCCACGGCGGTAATGATGGAGTGCATGGGTATGCCAGTCATGCCCAAGAAAACATTTGTTTTCCGTGCCGACCATCCCTTCATCTATCTGATCCGCGACAACCGTACCGGTTCGATCCTTTTTCTTGGCAGGATGCTCAATCCCGGCCTATAATGCGCGCATGAAGAGGTTGCTCCCGACCCTGCTGTTTGCTCTGCTGGCAACCGCCGCACAGGCCGACGTCATCAAGGTGGGGGTGCTATTGCCGCTCACGGGGGAGTATGACTTCATGGGAAAGGCAACCCTTGATGGTATGCAACTGGCGCTTGCCGATGCGGGAAGCACCAAACATCGGTATAAACTTATATGCGAAGATACGGAGCTTAAGCCAGGACGCACCGCGCTTGCCGCGCGGAAGCTTACAACCATCGATCACGCAGATATATTGGTCAGCATGGGTGGAGATGAGGCGATCGCGGTGTGTCCCATCTGCGACAGCAAAAAGATCCCGCACGTGGCTTCCGACTGGACGCTTAGATGGGTGGAGGGTTATAAGTACACAGTTAACGTCAGTCAATCCTGCAGCGACTATGCCACTCTTCTTATCAAAATGATGCGCCGTTGGGGCACAAAACGCGTGGCGATTCTTTACCCGAATTCAGGATTCTCAGTATACACCATGCCCTATATTATAGATCAGTTAAAGAAACAGCCCGGTATGGCGATTGTCGCGTGCGAGACCTTTAATCCACCCGTGCGTGATTTTAGGACCATCCTCATGAAGATCAACGAGCAAAAACCGGATCTGATCTTCTCCCTGACAATCCTGCCGGAATCGGAAATTGTGCTCAGGCAGGCCAGAGAGCTGGGAATCGGCTGCCGTATCACGGGGTATTTTGAGGACATCAGTGAAAGAAAACTGGTCAAGGGGATCTCTTTCATCTGCTTCACCAATCCCGCCAGTCAATGGTTTGAGAGCTACAAGGCCCGTTTCCATAAAGAACCTCCTTACAGCACCAGCTACGGTTATGATATGATGGCGGCCATTATACATGACTGTGAGCAGTTTGATCACAAACCCGGCGCCGAGGAGTTTGTAAGGGGGGCCAAAGTTATGCCTTCCTGGGTAGGAGCCTCAGGGATCATTACGCCCCACAAAAATGGGATGATCACCATGCCCTTTAAGGTGGTAACGTATAAGAATGGACAACTCATCGACGATCCACAGTTCGCCGACCTCAACAAGGAGATGGGGTGGTAACCTTATGAAGGGAATATTCTCCACAGGGGCCTTAATTTTAGGGCTGGTGTGCGCCGCACACGCCGACGTCATCAAGGTGGGAGTGGTGTTGCCGCTCACCGGCGAATACGATTTCGTTGGCAAAGCCCAACTCGACGGTATGCAGATGGCTCTCACTGAAGCACAGGGCAATACCAGACATCAATACAGACTCTTTTGCGAAGACGGCGAATTTCAGCCAGGCAAGTCCTCTCTGGCGGCCCAAAAACTTCTCAACATCGACAAAGTCGATTGTATTTGCAGCATCTGGGGGGCAGGGGCAATGGCGGTGGCCCCCCTGGCCGAAGCCAGGAGAATTCCGCACATGGCCAACGACTGGGACTTGGTATGGGTACAGAAATACAAATACACCCTGGATCTGGCCGCTCCCTGCGACCTGTACGCAGAAATGCAGCTAAAGATGGTTCAGCGTTGGGGGTGCCACCGCGTGGCTCTCCTATGGCAGCACTCCGCCGATTGGATTTACGGGTTTCCCTATGTTCAGAAGGCCCTTCAAAGCGATCCAAGCATCACCATCGTATTCAACCAGAGCTTCAACGCCCCCGTCAGGGATTTCCGGACGGTTCTAACGAGAGTAAAAGAGGCCAGACCCGATCTTATCATCGTTTTGTCGATCCTGCCGGAGTCGGAAATCATCCTGAGGCAGGCGCGCGAACTTGGAATTGCCTGCCGAATGACTGGGTACTACGAGGATCTGTCCGAGAAAAAACTGGGTGAAGGGATGTCCTTCATCTGCTTTACCAACCCCGAGAAGAGCTGGGTCAAGAGGTACAAGGCCATGTACAAACATGACCCGGCATACAGCACCAACTTTGGCTATGACCAGATGGAGAGCCTCATCCATGCTTATGAAGGTTTTGAGCACAAACCCGACGGCATGGCACTGGTCCAGGCCGCCAGAAAGATGCCCGTCTGGATGGGGGCTTCCGGACTCATGCGCCCCCGCGCGGATGGCATGCTGGTGCAGCCGCTCTGGATTGTCAAATACCGGAACGCCATCATGATTGATGATCCACAGTTCGCCGACCTCAACAAGGAGATGGGGTGGTAAATTTATGAAGAATACATTCGCAACATTGGTCATAACCCTGGGGCTCATGTGCGCCGCACAAGCCGACGTCATCAAAGTTGGCGCCGTGCTGCCGCTAAGTGGCGAGTACGATTTCGCCGGAAAAGCCACGCTGGATGGTATGCAGATGGCACTCGATGAATGTAAGGGCAAATCCAGACATGAGTACAAACTCATAGTCGAGGACTGCGGGTTTATGCCCAGCAAGACCTCTCTGGCCGCCCAAAAGCTTATCAATGTGGATAAAGTCGATATCGTCAACAGTATGTGGGGTCCGGAGGCCTCGGCGGTGGGACCCTTGTGCGAGGCCAAAAAGATTCCGCACATGGCCAACGACTGGGATCTGATCTGGACCCAGAAGTGGAAATATACCATGTCTCTATCGGCCCCCTGCGATGAGTACGCCCAAATCAACCTCAAACTGGCGCAACGCTGGGGTTGCAAGCGCATCGCCCTTCTGTGGCAGAACTCCGCCGACTGGGTGTACGGGGTGCCGTACATCCTCAGCGCGCTCAAGGGCGATCCATCGATCAAATTGGTCTTTAATGAAAGCTTTAACTCCCCTGTCCGAGATTTCCGCACTACGTTGGCAAAAATCAAGGAGACCAACCCCGACACCCTCATCGTTCTCTCGATTATGCCGGAATCGGAAATCATACTCAGGCAGGCCAAAGAGATAGGGATCAACTGCCGGATCACGGGGTACTACGAGGATATGTCGGACAAAAAACTGGCGGAAGGCATAACCTTTATCTGTTTCACCAACAACGCGGGAGAATGGATTGAGAGATACAGGGCCAAATACAAACACGATCCGGCCTATGGAACCAACTTCGGCTACGACCAGATGACAACCATCATCAAAGCCTATGAGAGCTTTGATCACAAACCCGCTGCTTTGGAGTTGATCAGGGCCGCCTCGCAGCTAAAGCCCTGGATGGGAGCCTGTGGACTCATAAGGCCCCGCTCCGACAGGGTTATCAGCGCACCGCTTAAGGTTGTCAGATACCGCAACGCCGTCATGATCGACGATCCCGATTTCGCCGATCTTAACAAGGAGATGGGTTGGTAAATTTATGAAAAGAACGCTCACGTTACTCATTGCGACCCTGGCGCTATGCGCCGCCCAGGCCGACGTCATCAAGATCGGAGCCCTCTTGCCACTAAGTGGCGAGTACGACTTTGTCGGCAAGGCCAATCAGGAGGGTATGCAGATGGCGCTTTCCGAGGCGGAAGGTAAAACCAAGCACCAGTATAAGGTCATATACGAAGACACGGGATTCGTCCCGGGAAGAACGTCCCTGGCAGCGCAAAAGCTGATCAACATTGACAGGGTGGATATACTGACCAGCCTTTGGAGCGTGGAGCTCTCCGCGGTGGAGCCCATAGCCGACGCCAAAAAGATCCCGAACTTCGCGCAGGATTACAATCTCAACGATCTGCCCAAGCACAAATATACATTCAAGATTTCCCAGCCCTGCGACGTTCAGGCGGCCATGCAGACCAAAATTATAGAACGCCTGCGCTGCAAACGCGTGGCGATTCTGTGGCAATACTCCGCTGACTGGATGTACGCCATCCCTTATCTACTCGCTGAGATCAGGAAAGACCCCTCCCTGGAGATTGTTGCCAACGAGAAATTCATCTCTCCGACCCGGGATTTCCGCACCATGCTGGCCAAGATCAATGAGGAGCGTCCAGACATCCTTGTCGTATGGTCCCTTCTGCCGGAATCGGAGATCATCCTGCGGCAGTCACGCGAGTTGGGGATGAAATACCGGATCTCCGGCTACTACGAGGATCTCAACGAGAAGAAACTCGGCGAAGGAATGCATTTCTTCTGCGCGACAAATCCCGCGGGAGCCTGGGTGGCCGCCTACAAAGAACGCTTTCACAAGGAGCCCGCCTATGGGGTCAACTTGGGCTACGACCAGATGCAGGCCCTTATCAAGGTCTACGAAAGTTTTGACCATAAGCCAGACGGGCTGGCGCTGATAGACAAAGCCACGCACCTGCCGCCGTGGGTCGGGGCTTCCGGAATCTGCGCACCCCGTCCCGATCGCATGATTGCCCAGGCTTTCAAATACGTGAAGTACGAGAACGGACAGATGGTCCCCGATCCATTATTTGAAGATTTGAACAAGGAGATGGGCTGGTAAATTTATGAAGATACCATTCGCAACATTAATCGCAACGATGGGCATATTTTGCGCCGCCCAGGCCGATGTCATCAAGATCGGGGCTGTGCTGCCACTAAGCGGGGAATACGACTGGGCCGGAAACGCAAAGAAAGAAGGCATGACGCTCTGCGTGGAAGAGCACGCGCATACAAAACACACCTACGCGGTTATCTATGAGGATGGCGAGTTCATTCCCAGCCGTTCCTTTCTGGCCGCCAAGAAGCTCATCGACATCGACCACGTGGATATCATTGTTTCCATGTGGACTATGGAAGCCAATGCCATATGCCCCCTGGCGGAACAAAAGCACATCGTACACTTTGCCAACACCTGGAACCTTGAACAGGTAACCAAAAATCATTATACCGCCACTCTGACTTCCCCCAGCGATGATTTTGCGGACCTTCAACTGCGCCTGTTCAAAAGAATGGGGGCGCATAGGATCGCCGTCATCCAGGCCAACCTGGCCGACTGGACGCCCGTGGTGGAACATCTTCGGGAGACCATCAAAAAAGACCCACAGATGCAGTTGGTAGCCTACGTGAAATTCAACGCGCCTGTGCGCGACTTTCGCACCCTGCTGACAAAGATCAACGGGCAAAAACCTGACGCCCTTGCAATCTGGGCGGTACTGCCTGAATCTGAGATTATCCTGCGACAGGCCAAAGAACTTGGGCTGACTTGCAAGCTATCGGGATACCTGGAAGACATCCATGATCGCCAACGGGCGGAGGGAATCCGCTTTGTATGCGTTAACAACATGACCCCTGATTTCGCGGAACGCTTTGAGAAGCGGTTTCATCATAAACCCGTTGCCATAAGCGCCATTGGCTACGACCAGATGGAGGCCATTATCAAAAGCTGTGAGGGCTTTGACGGGAAACCCTCCGCACAGGAATTCATGACCCGGATGGGGAAACTACAGCCCTGGCAGGGGGCGTCAGGATACATAACGCCTGGGGCCGATAGACTCCTTAAAATCGGAGACCGGATGACAGAATTTAAAGATGGACAGATTGTCCCCGACCCGGAGTTTGCGGATCTCAACAAGGAGATGGGCTGGTGATTTTATGAAGCATACATTTCTTACACTTATGCTGGCCGCCGCGCTTTGGGGCGTAGCCCAGGCCGACGTCATTAAGATCGGTGCTGTGCTGCCATTCTCCGGAGAGAACGCCTTTCTTGGAGAAGGTATGAGGGAGGGTATGCAATACGCATTGGCCGAATGCGGGCCCACGCATCATCAGTACAAGCTGATCTTCGAGGATTCAGAGTACAAGCCTGGAAGGGCTTCTCTTGTTGCCCAAAAGTTTGCAAATGTCGACAAGGTCAATGTCATTTGCAGCATCTGGGGCCCCACGGCAATGGCGGTCTGTCCGATCTCGGAAGGAAAAAAGATCCTTCATATGGCCGGTGAATGGGACCTTTACTGGACTCAAAAATATCACTACACCATCAATCTCGCGCCTTTCTGCGACGACTATGCGGCCATCCAATACAAGATGATCAAGAGGTGGAGCGCGTGCCGCATTGCAATCCTGCAAGAGAACTCGGCAGACTACAATTACGCCGTCCCCGATTTCCTCGCGCCCCTAAAAAATGATAAAACGCTCACAATCGTCTACCACGAGACATATAATGTACCCGTACAAGACTTCAGAACCATGCTCATAAGAGTCAAAGAGGCAAAGCCCGACATTTTATTGGTGTGGGGGAACCAGCCGGAAACGGAGATCATCCTACGCCAGTCAAAAGAGATGGGATTGACTTGTAGAATAACAGGGTACTTCGAGGCCTTGCCTGAGCCAAAGATCGCCGAGGGAATATCCTACATTAGCGACAGCAATCCAGATGAAGCATTTAACACAGCCTACAGGGCAAAATACAAACATGAGCCGCCTTTCTATGCCAGTTACGGTTACGACCAGATGCAGACAATCATAAAAGGATTCGAGAAGTTTCCCGACAAGGCACCCGGCTCTGATGAATTGATAAAAGCAATGACTGGGCTTAGTCCTTGGCGCGGGGCATCGGGCATGATCTATCCCGGCCCCAGCCGGAACTTCCGCATGGCCTTTAAAATTCTAAAATACGATCACGGCAGAGCGATACCCTCGCCCGATTTCGCCGACCTCAACAAGGAGATGGGCTGGTAAAAGAGGGGATAGTGGTCTGACGCCGACATAATCTAGGGTACATGGCCCATCGCCAACACGCCGACCACGTACAAAGAATACGCGTCCCTCAAGGACCCGGCACCTATGTCTGTAGTGAACCTCGTTGGAGTGATACAAGGCGTACCCACTAGAGTCACCGTCCAGCCCTTTGGCGAAGGGATCTTGACAGCGTATCCACCAGATGCAAACTGGAACAAGGCGCAATGAAAGATTTATTTTCTGACGGAGCTGAAGACTATAGCTTCAATTCGCACATTACCGCAAAAATGTCTCGTCAAGAGTGCATTTCCTACTTGATAGCTAAGGCCGAGGAACTTTTGAGGAATAATGAGCCAGAAGAGGCTTATGGGGTATATCGGGAGATTGTTAGGCGCGAGCCTTCTCCCCCGCGGCGAGTGTGGCTGTCCCTTGCGACCTGCGCGAAGCGAATGGGTAAGCCCGAGGAAGCCGCCGAGGCCTTAAAACGGGCTGGAGGTGACTGATTAATCTCGGATAAAAACAAGGAGATGGGCTAGTAAAAGAGAGGGTACCAAGGGAAGTGGTATAATGCCGCCATGCACAACCATCCAGTTGCGGCAGGCTGTTTTGTTTGGGGAAACAAGGGCCCACCAAAAGTATCCTGGCATATCCCGGAGCCCATTGATTATACCAAAGCGCAAAGTGTCCTCGCGTTAGAACACTTACATAAAACATATGTTATTTCCAATCAGCCCAACCCCTTGTGGGTTGCCTTGTATAGCCCCCGGTGGAGGCCTGCCCTCCGAAGCCTCGGCGAAGGAGGGTGCTCTTTACGGGGGGCGCGTGGAATCACGGACCACATAATTTATGGAAGTACTCTAGCCCCGATCGAGTCTCGGGTTTCAACCCGTGGCGTACGCACCCAGCCCTAAGGAAAAATCACTGTGGAGCAGTGATTCTGCAGTGATTTTTGGGTAACCGCTCTTTGACAGTTGAATCGACAATATCCCATCAATCCCATAGGATAGACAGATGCGCCTGACCCGCCTCGAGTTGGACTCTTTTAGAAACATCGCCAGCGCGCGGCTTGATTTTGAGGGCGACAGGCATTTCTTCCTGGGTGGTAACGGCCAGGGAAAAACAAACATACTGGAGGCTCTCGCCTATGCCGGCACGCTCGATTCCTTCCGCACCAAAAAGCGCGAGGCTCTCGTCATGGAAGGCCGCCCCGAAGCCGTCATTCGCAGTCATTGGCAACATGAGAAACGCGGGGAGACTGTCCTGGGCGTGGCCATCACCCCCTCGTCAAGACGCGCCACCCTCGACAATGAGCCGATCAAAACAGTCGGGGAGCTCTCCGGCGTCTTTCCCGTGGTGGCGCTGACTCTTGCCGACCGCGCGCTTATCTACGGCGGACCGGAGTCGCGTCGTGAGGAGATCGACCGGCTTATCGCGCAGATGGATCCGGCCTACCGGGGGTGCCTTTTTGAATATGAGAAGGCTGTCCGAAGCCGCAATCAGCTTCTGCAGGCAGAGCCCTTCCCTTCCCCGAAGGAATTCGAGGCCTTTGAGAGCGTCATGGCCGCGACCGCGCGCCGCATCATCAAAAGCAGGCAGCGGGCCGTTGAGCTGCTCATGGATAAATTCTCAAAGGCCTTCGCATCCTTTGCCCCCGCCAAAGAGATCCCCGGGCTCATCTACGCGCCCAATGCCCTCGCCGAGGAGCTGGAAAAACTATGGCTGGAGTTGCGCGAGGGGAAAGACCGCGCGTTGGGGCATACCTCGAAAGGCCCGCATCGGGACAATCTTCTGATCACGCTCAACGGGCTGTCTGCAGAGCTCTACGCCTCCGAAGGGCAGAAGTTCTCGCTGGTCCTGGCCATCAAACTGGCGGGATTGCAGCTTTTGTACGAGAAACTGCGGATTGCGCCGGTTCTTGTGTGCGACGATCTGCTTTTGGAGCTCGATCCCGCCCGCCAGAAGGCGTTTTGGGCCTCCGTGGGAAATCTGCAGGTCTTTGCGAGCGGCACGATCATGCCCACTTCGGAATCCGGAAAATGGAAAATCTGGCAGGTGGAGGAGGGACGCGCGCGCTCCGCGTAGTTTCTTGAGATAAAAATATTTTTTGGCAACCCCATCCGGCTGTAAGGTAAAATTACAAATTAAGAGGCAGTGGTTTGCGACCACAGAGCCCTGAATGAAAGCTCCCTGTGGTTTTCCAGGAATTTTTTTAAAAAAACACGCTCTAGAAAGTCCTCTTATACCACTCTTAAGCATCACTAAAACCATAGACCGAAAGACAAAATTGTCTTTTCTCCCGCGTGCTTTTGGATCATAAAAGCCCCTACCGAATGTGGTTTCGAAAGTTTAGACACACAACCTATAGTAAAATGTAAATAAAAGGCCCAGTCGGTAAAAAAACCTCAGAAACCCTCAAAAACCTTTCGAAAATGATAGAAGCTTCATCCCCCACCTCGGACCTGCAGGCCTTCGTCGCGTCCCAAACCGGACTTTTTACTTTGATCAGAAAACGCGATGGCAGACTGGTCCCATTTGACGCCAAACGCATCAAGAGCGCCATCCAGAAAGCCGGAGAGGCCACCGGAGAGTACAACGAGGAGATCGCCATTCGCCTGACAGCCAAGGCCATCCATATGGCTCTCACCCTTGTCGACAGCCCCGCTCCTTCCGTCGAACAGCTCCAGGACGTGATTGAAGAGGTGCTTCTGGCCAGCTCCTACAAAAAGACCGCCAAGGCTTTTATTGTTTACCGCGACCAGCATGCCAGACTGCGTGAGATCCAGGAGAACGCCGACATCCAGCGCATAGAGGAGTATATCAGCAAGCTCGACTGGCAGGTAAAAGAGAACGCCAACATGGCCTTCTCGCTCCAGGGACTCAACAACTACATGGCCTCCTCCATCAGCCAAAGCTACTGGCTAAACAAGATTTACACGCCCGAGATCAAGGACGCCCACGAAAGGGGTTCCTTCCACATCCACGATCTGCAGCTGCTTTCCGTTTACTGCGTCGGCTGGAGCCTCGAAGACCTGCTGATGAGGGGCTTCCGCGGAGTACCCGGGAAGATTGAGACCAAGCCCGCCTCCCATCTGCGCACTGCTTTCGGGCACGTCGTCAACTTCTTCTACACCTTGCAGGGCGAGGCAGCCGGTGCCCAGGCCTTCTCCAACTTCGACACACTTCTGGCTCCTTTCATCCGCTACGACAATCTGGACTACAAGACCCTCAAACAGTGTATGCAGTCATTCATGTTCAACATGAATGTGCCGACACGCGTCGGGTTCCAGACCCCGTTCACCAACGTCACGCTTGATTTGGAGTGCCCCAAGCACTACCAGAACACGCACGTCATTGTCGGCGGCAAACCGCAAAAAGAGACCTACGGAGAGTTCCAGAAGGAGATGGATCTGTTCAACAAGGTCTTCTTTGAAGTTATCACCGAGGGAGACGCCTCCGGACGGGTCTTTACCTTCCCGATTCCAACCGTCAATCTGACCAAGGACTTTGACTGGAATAATCCGAACCTGAAGGGACTGTGGGAGATGACTGGCAAGTACGGCATTCCCTACTTCAGCAATTACATCAATTCCGACATGGATCCCGCGGATGCCCGTAGTATGTGCTGCCGCCTGCGTATAGACAATACCAAGCTGGAACGCCGCGGCGGAGCCCTCTTCGGCGCGCACCCGCTCACCGGATCGATCGGGGTTGTCACCATCAATCTGCCCAGGCTCGCCAAAGAGTCCAAGGATGAGATCGACTTCTGCGAGAAGCTCGCCAAGGTCATGGATCTGGCCGCCACCAGCCTTGAAATGAAGAGAAAATTCCTGGAGAAGCTGACTGCCGCTGGCCTGTATCCGTACACCATCTATTACCTGAAGGACATGAAAGAGAAGACCGGCCAATACTGGAAGAATCACTTTTCCACCATCGGACTGTTGGGAATGAACGAGGCCTGTCTGAACCTGTTAAATGTGGATATCTGCGACCCCAAGGGACATGAGTTCGCGCGCAAGACGCTGGATTTTATGAGAGAGCGCCTTGTCAAATATCAGACTGAGACGGGCAACCACTACAATCTGGAAGCCACCCCCGCCGAAGGAACCTCCTATCGTCTTGCCCGCAAGGACCGCACGACTTTCGGTGATTCCATTGTCTGCGCCAATCCGGGCAACAAGCATCCCTACTACACCAATTCCAGCCATATGCCGGTCACTCACACCGACGATATCTTCAAGATTCTGGATCATCAGGAGGAACTGCAGACCCGCTACACCGGAGGCACGGTCGTTCACCTGTTCCTGGGCGAAAGCATCAAGGATCCGGATGTCGTAAAAAAACTGGTCCACAAGATCGCCACCAGCTACAGGCTCCCCTACTTCTCGTTGACGCCCACCTTTTCGGTATGCTCCAACCACGGATACCTCTCCGGTGAGCACCACAAGTGCCCCCATTGCGGGACTGAAAGCGAAGTTTATTCCCGCATCGTCGGTTACCTGCGTCCGGTCCAGCAATGGAATGACGGCAAGCAGGCCGAGTACACGATGAGAAGACCCGCCGATGTCGGCAAACTGGCAGAGAGCATCTCCAACGAGGATACTTCCGAGCTGCTCAAGGCCGAGGCGTAAACAAACTTGACTCAGCATTCATACAACACCCACCCCTGCCCCTCCCACAGGGAGGGAAACATATTGGGGGCAGTGCCCCCATACCCTCTTTGGTGTGTACCAATGTTGAGTGGATAATGAGGATCCCATCCGGTTACCAAGGCAGTCTACCACAAATGAAAATAGGCGGTTTACAAAAGGTCAGTTTTATCGACTTCCCGGGGAGGATCGCCGCCGTGATCTTTACCCAGGGCTGTCCGTGGAGGTGCCAGTTCTGCCATAATCCATCACTAGTAAAGCCCGAGTTGTTTGAGAAAACGATTCCCGAGGCGGAGATATGGCAATATTTGGAGTCCAGAAAAAAGCAGCTTGATGGCGTTGTCGTCAGTGGCGGCGAGCCTACCCTCCAGTCGGATCTTCCCGATTTCCTGCGTCGGCTGCGTCAGCTTGGGTTCGCTATCAAGCTCGACACCAATGGTGTTTTCCCCGATCGGTTGGAGGGAATCCTGCACGACAAATTGGCAGACTACATAGCGATGGATCTCAAGTCCGAGTGGGCTCACTACGCCACAGTCACAGCATCCGATGTCAGGACCCAAGACATCAAACGATCCATGGATCTCATCCGCCACAGCGGCATTTCCTATGAATGGCGCACCACCGTCGTACCGGAACTGCCCATCAATCCCAGGCTAATAGGCTCATACATCAGGAGCACGGAGAAGTATTATCTCCAGGCATTCAGAAGCTCAGAGAATGTCAACAATCCAGCCTTAAAAAAGAGTCCCACGCGGGACGAGCAGAGTGCCATCATCCAGGAGCTGACCAAACAAGGCATCACCGCAGAGTGGAGATAGTCGGCCCGCTACCGTTTCTCCAGTTTCAAGAAGACCTCCCTGCTCACCCAGGCATCGAGCGCCGCGTACCTCAGCTGGGCATACGTCAAATCGGGTCTGGCCCAGTTGGTCAGCTGCGCGGATTTCGAAAGCCTCCTGCCCAAAAGTTCTTCCGTTAATCCACGGAGGCTTCCGGACGTCACCCCCTTCGACCTGGCCAGCAACGTCAGGTCGATAAATTGGGTGCATTTACTGCCGGCCTTCAAATTGAAATGCGGGATAAGCCTGCGCAAATCTTCATGAATGCCCACCCCCACTTTCAAAGCCGGAAGCAACAGCAGATCCTGCAGCACTTTGAGCTTTCTAATCACATGCAATTGGACAAGGTATATCGCACTGCTTGAGGCCAGTTGCATCAGTGCGGGAGTATATCGCTCGCCTGGTCGGAAAGCCGGCCTTGTTTCCGTGTCAAAACCAATGATGGACTCCCTGGCAAGGGCCGCGCAGGCGCTTTGCAAATCCAGCTCACGGGGAACCAGATATACCGGAACAGGGCAGTTCGCAAAAGGGAGCATTTGTTGGTTTTCTCTGTTTGGCAACGTACTCATATTCTCCATCATGGGGGAATATCCGCCGGATGTCATCCCCCAATTTTGTGCCCCGGAGACTGGTACTCCAATGATTAGGGGCATAGGTTCAACGACCCGCCTAATGAAACATCTGCCTTGCACGGGATAAACTTTGTCATATGATGGTTCAAGGCATGAATTGGAACCTTCTCATCATCCGTGTCGTATTTTTCGTATTGGCCACTCTGAGCGGTTATCTGATATGCCTGTTTACTCCGGAGTGGCATATCAGTACTGCACACGGCGTATACATAGCCGGATCCATCGCGTGTCTTGTCATCGTCGTGGATATATTTCTGCGGGGCTTCTCGCTGCGGGGGTTTACCAGCCTGACATTGGGCATCTTTATCGGCTGGCTGGCCGCCAAAATTATTTCCATCTCCCCCATCCTGGAGCTCGGCGACAAGATGGGAAACCCCGAAATCATCTATGTTATTCGCCTGGCTTTGTTCGCAATCTTCATGTATCTGGGGGCCGTGGTGGCACTCCGGGGCAAAGACGATTTCAACTTTATCATTCCATTTGTCAGATTTGTACCGCAGGAAGCAAACAATTCCCTGGTCGTCGTCGATACATCCGCACTCATAGACGGCAGGATTGTCGGAATCTGCGGGGCAAAGTTCCTCTCCAATATCCTGGTCATACCCCAGTTTGTATTGGATGAACTCCATCAGATAGCCGACAGCGATGACGCCAATAGACGCACGCGCGGTAGAAAAGGACTGGAAAGCCTGGCTGAACTCAAGAAGATGTCCCATATGGAGATCCGTGTCCATGAAAGCAACATCAAGCATGGGCAGTCGGTGGATGACAAACTTATTTTTCTATCGGGTAGCCTCAGGGCACGGCTGCTTACGACAGATATGAACCTCGCCAAACTGGCGGAATTCCATAGTGTGGAATGTCTGAATCTCAACGCATTGGTCAGGAGCCTGCGCTCAGAGACGGTTGTCGGTGAAATACTCTCCGTCCAACTGGTCAAACAGGGCAAGGAGCCCGGGCAGACTGTAGGCTATCTGGGTGATGGTTCGATGGTTGTCGTGGAAAACTCAAGAGACAAGATGGGTAAAACAGTTGAGGTAGAGGTTCTCTCCATCCTTCCTTCCGCTGGAGGCCGCATGATCTTCGGAAAAATAAAGGCATAGAATGAAATCTCCTTATTGTCTTTTATTTTCTTCTTGCTCTTGGATATGGATCTTCTAAGGTGGAAGCGTGCCCGCCGCTCAAGCAGGGGAAGTGGATATTTTCATTATGAAAAACAAAGCGTTTACACTCGTTGAAATCATGATCGTGGTGGTCATCATCGGCCTTCTGGCTGTCATGGCGATCCCCGCTTTTAACAAAGTACGCCAAGAGGCCCGTGAAAAGACCATCTTGAACAACCTCCGTCAGATCGCCTCGGGTGGTGAGCAGTACCTGCTCGATAAAGGTACCACGCAGGCCACTTACAGCCAGCTGATCCACGATGGACGCTTTGCTCCCATTAAAGCCATTGCAGGGGAAACTTACGGCGGCCTGAAGGTTATTCAAAACAACACCGGTTCCACGAGCACTCTTGTGGCAACCGCGGCCGGCAGCGACCGTGTCGTATATACCTATGAATAGGCGCCTATATTAGAAACCATTATTAAAGCGCGCCATAGATTTTTTCTGTTGCGCATTTTATCTTTGGGGAGTATAAAAACAAATATCCTATGAAAAACAAAGCGTTTACGCTCGTTGAAATCATGATCGTGGTGGTCATCATCGGCCTTCTGGCTGTCATGGCGATCCCCGCTTTTAACAAAGTACGCCAAGAGGCCCGTGAAAAGACCATCTTGAACAACCTCCGTCAGATCGCCTCGGCTGGCGAGCAATACCTTCTTGATAAAGGTACCACGCAGGCCACTTACAACCAGCTGATCCACGATGGGCGCTTTGCTCCCATCAAGGTCATCGCCGGAGAGACATACAGCACTCTGACCGTTGTACAGAATAATGCGGGCACGACCAGCAATCTGGTCGCCACCGCTGCCGGCAATGATCGTGTGGTTTACACCTACGAATAACACTCCTTGAAGTCAATCAAAGAGAACCCTGGCATAACCCGGGGTTCTTTTTTTACCGGCAGAGAAACTGTCCTGAGTTTTGTCTCGCCAATATACTCCGCATTTTTTAGAAGTGGCTGTTCGAATTCCTCGAATCATCTATGTCCAACGGCCTTAAGCTAACCCTTTTTTGCGTTCTATCCGCGATCTGTCTCCTGATTGGCTGGCCCTGGCCTCTGGAGCTTGTCTCCAATCAAACAGCCATCCTGTGGATCCGCTGCTGGGGCTATTGGATGATCCTGGGATGTTTTCTATTGTGGCTGGTTTCCCTTATAAGGGCATACCCCGCCCTTCTGAAAAAGGAAGGCTATCTATGGCTTTGGGACAGAAAGTATCTGCTGGCTGCCTTAGTTATCCTGGGCGCGTGGCTGGTCATGCAGCTCGGAGAGGAAAAAAACTTCAAAATTTTGGAAGACGAACCTGTCCTCATCAATACCTCCCGCATGATGCATTTTCACAGGGAGGTCTATGTGGTCTCGAACGCGAAGCAGGTGGATGGCGTGTACTTTACCGAAGGATACGTGGACAAGAGGCCGAATTTTTTTCCATTCCTGGTCTGCACCCTGCATGATCTGACTGGATACCGCGTCGAAAACGCGTTCTATCTGAACTCCTTCCTGACCCTGGCCATGTTTGTACTCGCCTGGGTGGTTGCCTCAAAAATAGCGGGGCAGGCGGCGGGACTGGTATCCGTAGGGCTGCTCGCCAGTATCCCCCTGATATGGCATCAGTCCAGCGGGGCAGGGTTTGAGATACTCAACCTGGTCATGATACTCCTGACAATCAAGGTGGCCATGGACTATCTGGAGCGTCCGACCTCAAGAATGCTCTCCGCGCTCTGGCTGACTGCCATCATGCTCTCCCAGGTGCGTTATGAGTCGGCGCTGTTCCTTATTCCTGTCGGCATTGTCGCCCTCATGGGTTGGAGCCTGTCCGACAAAAAACCCTCACCCGAAAACACAAATGCTGGTCTGAAAATATTTTTGGGTATCGGCACCATCCCTGCGCTGGTATTTGCTTTCGCATGTCTGGCGGCAATCTCCAGGATATCCTTTACCCCAATGATATTCATGGAAACAATCGTTTCCTGGTTAACTTTGCACAATCTCTTGTGGATACTTTTCCTCGTCCCCATACCACCAATCATTCTATCATGTATGGCGATATCCAAGAAGGCCATAATTCCATGGGGAATGTGGGTCGTTCCCGTGCTGCTGATTCCCGTCATATGGCAGCAAAGGGCGTTCCTGGTGGACAAGGACTTTTGGGAGCTCTTCTCCGTCGGGCTCTCCCAGCCCTTCAGTCTGGATTACTATGACAATGGTTTCATGCAGACGCTGCATTTCTTCTTCGCATGGATCCGGCAGTTTCCCAACGCGCCCCTTGTCTCTTTCCTGGGAATACTGAGTGTAATCGTCTTTGGCATACTGGCAACGATTCGCACAGTGCCCAGATGGTCGATGTGGCTTTTCTCCACCCTTTTCCTTGCCCTCTCTATCCGCTGCGCCGGTTTCTTGACAGTTTGTCTGTGCATCAGCGATCACACCGCGTGTTTTCATGGATTATGGTATGTTACGCTGGCGCAAACCCTGCTGATTCTTATTCTCTTTGGCGTACTGGGCCGCGCCATATGGCGCATACTGACCACCACCCCGAATGTTCCCAAATGGGCCGCTTGGGTTTTCATGCCTTTCTTCGCGTTATTGGCTCTTATCTGCTCCAGTATGCCTTACTATTGGTCCCAATATGGCGGTGATCCCAAGATGACGCCCTGGTATCTGGCTCTCTCTCTAACAGGGCTGATGATCAGTATAGGGCTTTTGAGAACCCCCAGGTTGGCCTATGAGGACGAGGAGCGCCCCACCCTGGTTTTCTGGACCTTTCTCGTGGGTTTTGGCCTGTATTTCCTGCTGCTAATGTGCTACGCCTTCGATATGAGCCATTACATGGTCGTGAGGCTGACATTGCCTCTGTATCTGCTCTTTGCGCTGACATCGGGCATCGTATGGACGCGCTGGGTCAGAGGAGGAATTCTGGGATACGCCCTTTTCTTCCTCATGGCCGTATGGTTCTACTTCGGCTGGCTACAGGGCTTTCTATATAATCCAGAAAAGGGATGGAACCTATCGCATATCCTGATATGTCTTGCCATATTGGCGGTACTGAGCTTTGTCTACTTTGCCTATGTCAAGGAACGGGTCTATTATGCGCTTCTGGGCACCACCATAGCGATTGGCTTTGTGGGGCACACCATCCCGTGCGCTTCGTCGCGCGAGTACGCGGGCTTTTACTATCCCATGGTGGAGGCCAAATTCGCCAAACTGTTCATGGACGAGCACAAGGATGAGCGTTACATGATCATCGCGGAGATGCCCATGCTGTGGACTGTCTATGGCATCGAGGCCCTTCCCACCCGGGCCATCAATAACGAGCTGCCTGCCACCAAGTATTTCATCGGGGCCCCGAACAATCCGCCGGTTTATCTCATGCAGTCCCTTGAATATGAACCGGCCACCCACCGATACAAGGACCTTTCCAGCGATCAAATGAATCCCAACGCAATTCTGGAGCCGATCAAAGAATATTCCATTGGCACATTCCGGCGCCTGCGGTTCTCGCGCCTGATGGACATCAAAAACGTGGAACCCTTTGATGACAAAGACCTCTTTCACGGGGAGGAAGGCGACCGATTCAACGATTGGATCAACCACCTGCCATAGTCGGATAATCAAAATAGGTTTCATTTCTTGCCTAACAGCGGGGCTCTCTTTAGAATGTACCCATGAGAGACGGCATACTCCCAGAAGAGGATCCGATGGTGGCCTTGGAAGTCTTTGAAGGTCCGCTGGATCTGCTTTTGCATCTGGTCAAACTCAACGAGGTGGACATCCTGGAACTGCCCATGGAGCTCATCACCAGGCAGTACCTGGAAACGCTCAAGGCCATGGGGAAAATGGAACTTCCACTTATCGGAGAATACTTTGTCATGGCTGCGGAACTCCTCCGGATCAAGAGCCAGATGCTCCTGCCCCGCGAGAGCAGGGCACACACCAACGAGGAATTGAAGGAATCCGCGGCGTTGGGGCCGGATCCCCGCGCCGAGCTGGTGCGGCAACTGCTCGAATATCAGAAACTCAAAAAGAGCGGCACCCTGCTTGAGGAGAAGATGCATGAGCAGGCGCTCTCCTATCCGTGTTTCAGGGCGCAGATGGCCCCCGAAAGACCCCTCAGGCCGTTTGATCGCTTTGAGCTTATGTCCAGCTATGGAGCCTTGATCCGCAGGCTTTTGGAAAGGGTGGCCATCGGCGAGATAGCCCTCGATGAATACACCGTCAGCCAGGCCATTGAAAGCATCCTGGAGAATCTTAAAGCCACTCCCACCATGGAGTTCTCGGCCATTCTAAAGACAGGCCCGCGCGAGATTCGGTGGATAGCGGCCATGTTTGTCGCCATTTTGGAGCTTGCCCGACTTGGAGAGATCGACCTTGTCCAGTCCGAAAGCTTTGGAGAGATCTCCATCGAAAAAAAAGCCGTGGCCGTATGAAAGACAATGATACTCCAGCTCCGCGCAGGCGCGCTTCCTCCTCCGGAAGGAAGCGCAGGGCTTACTTGCTGGGTCTTATCATTGAAAAAGACGACGGCCACAAACGCATTACGCGCGCAGAACAGTTCACGCTTGTGGGCGGCTCAGAAGCCTCGCACGAGGCTGTTACCGAAGGCGTTACCAAGACCTGCGAGGATCTGAAACGCAAGGGCCGCGAACTTGAAGAGACCGACCCGCGCGAAGTCCGCGAGTTGCTGCAAAAAAACATTCCGAAGCGGTAGCCTACTATTGATCAGATCTCACAAAAGCCCGCCCGATGAAAGTCCCAAACTAAGATCCCAGCACCCTTGCTGGCACCACCTGGAAGGTCGGCCTTACCGCCTGGCGGATCGCCACCTCATCCATGTTCTCAAAGTCCGCCAGTTTCACGGACATATCCACGGTAAATTTGTCGATGGCCGTGCGCCGTAGGGCTGTCAGATGCGCTCCACAACGGAGCTTCTCGCCGATATCATGAGCCAGGGTTCTGACGTAGGTCCCTTTGCTGCACATGACTTCAAAATCGGCGAAGGGCAGATTGATGCTGCCAATGTTGAGTGCGCTGATACGGATAAACCTCGGCTCGCGCTCCACCTCGATGCCCTGCCTAGCCAGCTTGTAAAGGGTCTGTCCACCCTGTTTCTTGGCGCTGAACATGGGAGGCATCTGATACTGATCCCCAATAAATCCCTTCATCACGGCGGTAAGGCTCTCGGCTGTTATTCCCTCCACCGGGCGCGTTTGGGTTACCTCGCCGTCGGCGTCGTGGCTGTCGGTCGTCTCGCCCAACTTCAAAGTCCCGGTGTACGTCTTGTCCAACCCCATCAGGAATTGGGAGGTCTTGGTCGCCTGTCCCACCAGAATGATCAAAAGTCCGGTAGCCATGGGGTCCAGCGTCCCGGCGTGCCCCACCCTTTTCATACCCAGAGTGTGCCTGACGCAGTCCACCACGTCGTGGGAAGTGCATCCCATCGGCTTGTCAATAAAGAGTATCCCGCTGAAAGTCTCCGGAAATCTAAATCTGCTTTGGGCCATAAACCTTCCAGTGTGCCAGAAATTCTTTTCGGAAGCGAGGCAAAAGTTCGCCCAGGGGGACCTCCATGTTCCTTATTCCGCCCGCCCGATCATGTCCGCCCCCGCCAAAAACCTCGCAAAGCTTGTTGGCCTTCTGGGAGGCCTCCGTGGCACGAACGCTCCCAAAACTCTTTCCTTTTGACTCCATAAGGACAGCAGACATCTCCACTCCCTTGATGGAACGCAGGAAGCTCACCAGGATATCCTTGTCCTGCAGGGTTCCGCCAGCCTTTTTGATCTCCTCCTCGGAGAGCCCGACCAAAACCAGTTTGCCATCCTCCATAAACTCGGCCTTGCTCAACGCCAGACTCAACAGATTCAAGAATTCCCTCGTATAAGTGGCCGTCAGCGTTTCTGTGGCACGCTTCACGTTCACCCCCTGCTCGGCGATCCACGAAGCTGCCTGCAGGGTTTTGAAATAACTATCTTTTTCAGTCCCGTACAAAAACCGGTAGGTATCGGTGAGCATCCCGCTGTACAGGGCCAAAAGGCCCGTCTTGCTTACTTTGAGGCGATGCTCCCGGGCCAATTCGACAATGATCTGCGACACGCTGGAGGCATCTGCGTCCACATACTCGGCCTCCCCGAACGCGGTCCGGCTGGAGTGGTGATCTATCACCAGCGCAGGCGAGATGCCCGAAAAGTTCTCCAATAGCTTGCTCGTAGCCGTGTCCACCACAATAACCGTCTTCCCATCCAGTGCCTTCAAATCGGTCGCCAGCCAGGATGTCCCCTCGATGATAAAGCGTAGCTCTTCCGGTATGGCATCCGGACACATACCATACGCCTCCTTGCCCATGCCGCGCAGCACCTCCACCAGACCCACGGTGGAACCCACGCAGTCACCGTCGGGGTGGGCGTGTCCCACAACCACTATCGGCCCCTTCAGCTTTTTGAGGGTCTGGGCCAGATCTCTGAGCGTGGGTATTGTTTTAGCCATAGATGATATATCTGCCCCTTCTATTCGCTACGGGTAATGTAGCCGTGGACTTAGAGCAGTGCGCCCACGGCTGAGCTATGCCGCCCTGCCACTTAACCCCGACACGTCGGAATCGGGCAGGACTGATCGCAAGACGATGAAATTCCCTCTCGGTATTGGTATTGGTTCTGGGGCACTGGGGCTGAAGTCCCACCATATATCCCCTTCCCGCGGGGAGGAGGTGGGGGGTGGGAGTTGTATCAATGTCGAGTAAATCTATCATATTTGCTTCTTCTTCGTCTCCATCTCGATCGGCGGAAGTTCATGCGTATCCATCATCTCGTGCAAGAGCCTATCAACAGAGGCCATGTTCTTGATCGACTCATCGTAGATAAAATGCAGTTTTGGGTGGCGCTTGAGTGCCACGTCCTTGGCCATGGCTCGGCCAATTTCCCGCGCGTTCTTCCTGAAAAAATCCACCGCGCTTTTCTTGTCGTCATTCATCACCGAGTAGGAGACGTGCGCGTTGAAAAGATCCGGCGAACACTTGACGCCCGTCAAGGTAATGGCGAGCGTCTCTTTGGGATAACGCACGCGCAATATTTCCGCAAGACTCTGGTATAGGAGCTTGTCCACGCGCGTCATGCGGCCTTCGGGTTCGTTCATAAGAGTTCCAAGCATACAGCAAACACATGGAAACCGCAACGAGCAAACTTGGGGAGCCTGTTTGGGAATCACTGCAAAATCACTGCTCCACAGTGATCTTGAGGGAAGCATTTGCCTCATAATCACTGCTATCTCACGGTTTATCAGTGATGATAGGGTGTTATCCTTAGTTTGATATGGGGCTGCGGGCATACCGAGAGAGGCCGTAGGACTTATAGTACCTATTGGACATATAGGAAGCCCCTGGAGAATTATTCTGAGTGGGAAAGAATCGGTATGCACGGAAGAGATTATACCAGAGTTTGGGGAGGGGCTAATCTTATGTCAGTTTACTCCCAAGAGTCGGCATCATAATCCCCCATCTCCACTTGCGCCACACCATGATACTCGTCAAGGTATTTCTCCGCCGCGTCAGGCAGGCTATCCGACACCTCTACCGTCCCTTCATTCAGATGTGGGAAATTCGATTCATCCGCCTCCGGCAGTTTTTCCCAGAACGTCCCATCATTACCGTCACCCCGGAATCTGGCCTCCCTCTCAAACCCTTTTAGGCCGAAATTCTTTTTGTAGAGCAGCCATTTGGCAAACGGAGACATTCCAGGGAGCACCTCGCCGTTTAGATCCGCTCCACTGACGGTTCTTTCGGGGTTGCCGTGCACCAACATCTCGAAAAGCTTGACCGCGGCGGCATCCCCTCCGAGTTTGCTTCTAAGCACGCCCAAAGCGGGTAACCCATTGTGTCTGATTCTGCGACCAATCTCTTCATCTGCAGCATCGTATATGCTCTGCTGCGCCTCCCAATGGGCGTATGAGACACTGTCGACCTGACTGCCCGTATAGGAATCCCCGATATTTCCACCGATTGGCACCAAAGAACGGTTGACGCGTCGTTTGTCGGCCAGGCTATATCGAAGCAGATTGCAGAATTTGTGATCGAGCGCCACCCTGGCAAAATGGCCAAAGGTTGAGAAGTTTCTTGCCTCATACCCTCGGGCTGCCGCCCACAAAGCCAACCGCCCCTCCTGCAGTTGAGACTCCCTGTCAATCCCGCGGATGCCCGATTTCATGAATTTTCCAAGTTGAGGAGCCGCCAACTTCTCTATTCTGGGAAATCTGTCTGGATCAGTTCTCAGACTGCCAATCACTTGAAAATCTCTTATTACCCGCCTTGTTCTCTTGTCCTGAACAAGCCACTGGATCGTATGAGAGAGTTTCATGACAAAGATGCTGGCGTTAAGTTCTTTTTCGCTTCTAGTCAGTATGCGCGTCCCGCCCCCGATCTCTTTCGAAGAAACACCCATGTAATTGGGATTTTTGTATCTTCTCCTAAAGGTTATCCCCACCACTTGACCGGCGTTTGTGGCGAAGACCCGTTTGCAGGCCGCCGCGGATACCCCCGCCTGCGCGCAGGATTGCTCAATATAGCCCGACATACGACTGACAAGCTCTTGCGCATATACCTTTCGTATATTTTCGTCCAAATTGCCATACCTAATCCCGATCGCCAGCGCGAGAGCATGTAACCTTGAGGGATAGATTTTTCTGTGACACTCCCTGCCGCCTCCGTTTACAATAAAGTATACGATCTCATGACTAAACGGTTCTGGCTTACGCTTGGACTTGGGCTTGGCAGGATCCACAGCGATTTATAGTATATTATATACTCGATATCTACAACATACTTTTTAGCCCGTGCATGGCACCTTATCTCGTCCTGTTATCCGCGCTCGTATACCACAGTATCAGATCGACCTTTCCCGCAGGGCGTCCCAAAGATTCGCACATAAGTTGAACAGAACCAAAACCATAATGCTTGGCCAGCCTTACCAGGTGGACATCCGGTTTGCACACCTCGGTATTCCCCAGATTGCGCGCCAGATGGCAGGCCAGTATCGGGCCAATGAACGGAAGCCTCTGCAAACTCTCCGGACTACGACGGTCCAGAAACTCTTTCTCAAAGGCCACCCAGCCCTTCTCCAGTATCAAAAGGCGCGTCCTGCGGATAGCCTCGCATTTCGCGCGGTTTCTTATGATCTTGAGAGGGGCCCTGCAGTAGGTTTTGGGAAGCAGTTCCCTTTGGGTGATCGGATAGAATGCTCCCCGTACATCCAGCACTTTGTGGGCCTTGAGCAGCTCATCGTACTTTTTGGAGACCGTCTGAGCGGAGAATCCCGCCACATACACGCACCACAGGTACTCCTTCAGGAATCTCTCCTCGGTGAGCCGCAAACGCGCGTACTCCTTTATTCTCCTCCAGGTCGCGGCCAACTCCCGCGCGCGGTACTTTTGCACGTGGGAAAGGGCAAACCTGTAGAGAGCCTTAAGGGTTGGGAAGGCGCAGAGGTCTTTTCTCTCGTAGCGGGAATCAACTATGGGCGTAAGCCTTTCCACGAAACAAGGCTATCCCGCCGTCACAGTATTTTCAACCCACAATCCAAACCATACGATCACCGCCAGGATGAAAGTCCCCTAAACTTCTCTATAGAGAGGGAATAATCCTTACTAACTTTTGCCTTCAGTCTGGCAAAAGCTTTTTCAACCTGCTCGAGTAATTCCGCAGACAAGGGAACGGCCCTAGTGCGCATATTGCGTCTAACTTGCTGCACCGAAGTTGCCCCTAAAACCGGTACTGCCGATGGCACCTGGCTAAAGATCCATCGAATGGCGATCTCTTCCAGAGAAAGTCCCGCGGTTCTCGCAATAGACTGAAGTTCAGTATCTAGCCAATAGCGGATAACTTCCAGCGGCTGGCCATTATACTCCGGCTTCTTTGCCCGCAAGTCGTTGCTACTCCATCCTTTTGCCGCAGTAGGGTTGTCTGTCAAAAGCCCTCTTTCCAGTATCTGATAAGGATTTAGTATAGCGCCTACTTTTGCGCAGAATTCCCTTATATCCCCCAAGGATTCCCTGTGGAGCAGGCTCAATCTATTTTGCACAAAATCCATCCGCCCGTATTTCAGGCACTCTATCAACTGCACTTCCGTCGCATTGGAGACTCCGATAAATCGAACTATTCCCTCACGTCTCAACTCTTCCATACATTGTATGGTCTCTGCGACGGGGGTATCATCCGGCAGCACATGAGTCTGCAGCAAATCCAAGTGCGATACTCCCAGCCTTTTTAGTTCTTCTTCGCATTGTCGCCGGATAAATTCTTTCTTTCCACTTGTAATCTTATGTCCATCGGCATCTACGCCCACAACGCATTTCGTTGCCAAAAAGAACCTGTCTCTTCCAAGATCCTTGAGGATATCTCCAAGCTTCACCGCATTCACCGGATAACTTGGGGCGGTTTCAATATAGTGGCCACCCATTTCCATAAAAGCAGCCAAGATTCCGGCTGCTTCCGTTTGGGTAACTGGGCTGAATACATTGGAAAAAGAGAATGTTCCTAACCCAATCTGTGGATTAAGACATTGTGTAGTTTTCATAGGTACAAACTCCTATCCCAAAATCTCAAGCCGCCTCATGCATCTGTCTTTTCCCATCACCAGCATAACAGAGTGCAAATCCGGAGTTTGTGCTTTGCCAGTCAGGAGGATACGAAAAATCTTGGCCACATCCGAGACGTTCCCCTTGAAAGCCGCCGGGTTGGCCTGAAACTCCTTCGCGTTGACGGCATAGCCGCGCTTTTGAGCGATCGCCTTCACCTTCGCAAACCATTCGTCCTTGCTGTCGGTCGCGCTGTAGCCGTCACAAAACTCTTTGGCAATTCCCGCAAGATCTGCTGGCGCAAATCCCGGCAGGAGTTTGAGCGCCTCCTCTTTGGTGAGCTCAAAATGCTCGTCGAAGAAATAGGAGAGCTCTCCAAAAAGATTGGACCAGGTGGTAATGTCCTTGCGGACCTTGGGCGCGGTACGTTCAATATTGAGGATCTGCCGGACATAGTCCGGATGGGAATCCATAAGTCCCTTGAGCTTGGCGTCGTACTTCTGCGCCCAGGCATAGGCGCGTTTGAAAATTTCCTCGGACGAGAAGCGCGCCACCACATTCTTGCTGATGTTGTCGAGCTTCACCATATCCAGAAGCGCCCCCGTGTCTCCCATCTTCTTGAAGCTGACTTCAAACTCCCTCCAGCTCTTTGCAGGATTGGCCTTCCGCCAGTCTTCAAAGTTGGAATTCGCGATGTTTAGAAGATATTCAATAACGGCCTCTTCGGGATAACCTTTCTGGATATACATCATGACGCTTGCCTCGGGGTCTTTTCTCTTGGAGAGCTTGCGGCGGTCCCCGTTATCGAGCTTCTGCACCGGGGACATATGCGCGTATTTGGGCGCCTTCCAGCCCATCTCGCGGAAGAGCTGTATATGCAGCGGCAGCGAGGAGAACCACTCATCGGTGCGCAGGACGTGGGTCGTGCCCATCAGATGATCGTCGATCACGTGCGCGAAATGGTAGGTTGGCAGCCCGTCCGAGGATTTGAGTAGCGGGATGTCGAGGTCGTACTGGGGAAATTCCCTCTCGCCCTTGAGAAGATCCTGCACGCGAATCCGCTTCTCGGGATCGGCCGGATTGAGGTAACGGATGACAAAGGGCTTCTTCTCGTCCAGATTCTTGCTGATCTCCTCCTCGGTCAGTGTTCTGCCAATGGCCCATTTGCCATAGTAACCCGGACGGATGTTATCGTGTACCTGCGCCTTGCGGATGTCCTCTATCTGTTCATCGGTGGCAAAACACGGATAGGCCTTGCCCTCTTTGAGCCATTTTTTGGCATAGGCCTGATAGATTTCGATTCGCCTGCTTTGCGTATAGGGACCGTAGGCGCCCTTCTCTTCTGTTTCCGAAATCGGGCCCTCGTCCACCTGTAAACCAAAATGCCTGATGCCGTCCAGGATCACCTGCGTGGCGCCCTCCACCTCGCGCTTGGTATCGGTATCCTCTATGCGCAGCATCATCACCCCTCCCGTCTGGTGCGCAATTTTCTCGGACACAAGGACCATCATCAGGGTGCCTATGTGCATCATGCCCGTTGGACTGGGCGCCTGACGGGTGACGATCTGCCCCTCCTTTAGTTTGCGTGCGGGGTACCTGGCCTCGATTTCCTCAACCGAGGGCAGCCGCCCAGGTATAAGCCGCTCAATCGTGGCATCGGACAGTATATTAGACATGATAAAGATCCTACACAACCCCGGTGGGGAAATCAAACTCTTGCGCTTTCAATCCGGTCTGCTAAAATGCCGCAATGTTATCCCGAGCCGCATTCCCGTGGAGGTGGGCCACCGCCGCGCTGCTGATCCTCCTACTGGGAATCTCTCTCAAAACTTTCAGCGACTATGGGATGAGCTGGGATGAATTTTACCGGAACACCGAAGGCGCCAAGAAGTTCGCCTATTACGAGAACGCCTTCTCGGGGCACTGGCAGCCCTACGACAATCCCGAGGACAACTATCCTGGCTTCTATGATCTCGTTCACCAGCTGCTGTTTAAAACCGGACTCTTCGGTCCTGGCAGCCTGGGAATGGTCTACTCCGATCATCTGCTGAGCGCCGTCTTCGGCATACTGACCGTCTTTGGCGCGTACAAGGTCGGCAAACAGCTTGGCGGAGCGCGCACGGGGTTCCTGTCGGCATTTTTTCTGACGCTCTTTCCGCACTTCTACGGGCATATGTTCATCAACCCGAAGGACATTCCCTTTGCCTGTATGTACATCTGGTCGCTTTACCAGACGATCAAAGTCATCTCCATTCCCAAGATCACTCCGGGATTTATCGCCATCCTGACACTGACCTATGGACTGACTCTTGGCGTCCGCATGGGAGGTGCCTTTTTCTTCGCCTTCATGGCCTTGGCTTTTGCAGTCAGACTCTGGCTAAAGCGCAGGGATGATCTCCCGTGGAGCAGAGCCGTTCATTACGCGGGCATGATGACGACGGTTGTTCTGGGAGCCTTTGTCATACTTCTGCCTTGGTGGCCCTTCGCGCATCAGAATCCTCTCACCGCGATCGTCCATACCCTGATGCGGATCGGCGAATACCCGTGGAACGGCCCGGTGGTACTCAATGGTCGCGTCTATCCCGCCACCCACCTGCCGTGGTTCTATATGCCGGAGATGCTCTCCATCACAACCCCGATATTTCTGATAGCCATCGGCATCCTGGGAGGCATCATCGGCTTATGGAGTTTGGTCTTCATCAAGTCTGACAGAAGAGCTGTTCTAAACCGTCTCTCCATTGGCCTGGTGGCCTTCTGTTTTCTCTTTCCAATCGTGGTTGTTGCCATTAAACACGCCACTTTGTATGACGGCATTCGGCATTTTCTCTTTGTACTGGGACCCTGGGCGGTCCTCAACGCCCTGGCAGTCGGCACGGTTTTTGACTGGATTTCCTCACTAAAGTCTCCATCCATCCTGACGCGCATTCTGCTGGGTCTTCCCGTGGGAATCCTGCTCATCATGTGCGCCACTTTTGTCATGGAACGGGCGGTTCTCTGGCCGCTTTTCTATCGGGGATATATGGATGGATTCCTAATATCCGCTTTTGTGGTGGCCCTCATCGGACTCTTCGTTCTCATAAGGTTCCATCTGCGAACCTCCCTGATATGCCTGATCCTTTTCGGCAGCCTGCTGGTTGTCAGGGAGGATTTTCTCCTGCATCCGTATCAATATATTTTCTTTAACAGTCTCGTGGGCGGCGAGGAAAAGGCTTACGCCGACTTTGACACCGATTATTGGGGCACCAGCCACCGCGAAGCCGTCGAGATGCTGGTCGCGCATCTCAAAAAGACACACGACACCAGGATATACAAAGTTACTTCTCCCATGGCGCCCTGGCTTGTGGAGATCTTTCTGCCCGCCAATCTGGTCTATACCTACGATCCCCGTGAGGCGGATTTTTTCATTTCCTTCCTGCGCTACAACGCCCATATGTGGAGTGATGGAACGGTCATGGAGGACTGCATTGTGATGCGCAACAACACCCCGCTTGCCCTAGTCAGGGACCGCCGCAAGATTATCTCCCAGCAAGCCCAGTTGAAGGGCCGCGCCAACCAGCGGCTGGTCTCCAGCCTTATTGAGATGCTCCAGCCGATCTTCTGACCAAGCCCGCCCGAAAGCGCGTTTTTTAGCCTTGCCATCACCCGCCTGATATGGGATAATGCCCCCCTATGTCAGAAAAGTCCGAATCCTCCCCCACCCCGGTCAAAACCAAGAATGTTTTGCAGATGAACTTTATTGATGCCTCCAAGCAGCCCCAATACGTCACCGACACGGGCAGGATTCTTCACCGCAAATACACGGGGTTGAGCGCCAAGGAGCAGCGGCGCTTCACCAGGCTCGTCAAGCAGGGCCGCAACAACCTTACCTCCAAATAGGGATAATCAAGGGTGTGATAGAAAGCCGCCAGAACGCCATCATCAAACGTCTCAAGGAACTGCGCGAGGCTCGGGGAAGACGGGAGTCGGGGCTCTTTCTCATTGATGGGCAGCGGGAAATTGAACGTGCCCTTGACAAAAAAGTCGTTCTTGAAACAGCCTACCTTTGCGACGCCTTTCCTTTTGAAACCCCTCTTCTAAAGAAAATCTTGGACCGGGGAATCAAACTGGTCGAACTTGGAAAACACGCTTACGGGGCTGTTTGCTACCGCGAGAACCCCGCGGGGCTGCTCGTTGAGGCCCGGACATGGCCCACCGATCTCTCCCGCCTTCAGGTCAAAGCGCCCACGCTCGTCATATTGGCTGAAGATATCGAGAAGCCGGGCAATCTTGGCACCCTGCTTAGAACCTGTGACGCCGTCGGCGTCGACGCGGTGATTGGCTGCAATCTCTCCATAGACCTCTTCAATCCCAATGTACTGCGAGGCAGCGCGGGAGGCGCCTTCAGCGTCCCCTACGCAACGGCCAATTGGAACGACGCACTGAACTGGATCAAGAAACACAAATTGCGGCTCGTGGCGACTTCTCCGGCCGCCACCAGGAGCCTATGGCAGGCCGATTTGAAGGGGCCCACTGCCGTCGCCATCGGAAGCGAGGCACGGGGGCTGACACAGGAAATATTGGACAGCGCCGACGAAAAGATCAGCCTGCCCATGCGCGGAATCGGAGACTCCCTGAATGTCAGCGTGGCTACAGGCGCCATCTTGTACGAAATCCTCCGGCAAAAAAGCTAATCTTTCTTTTCCGGACTGGGGAAGAAGAATACCACGCGGCAACCCTGCTCGCCGGCTGATATGACCCGTATCTGCGCTGAATGAGCCTCGCAGATCCATTTAACAATGGGCAGTCCCAACCCCAAACCCTGTTCGCCATCCACGCCCGGGCTTAATGGTCTGTCGGTGGGATCAAATAGTTTTTTCATGATCTCGCCCGGGATTCCGCTGCCCCCATCGGCCACATAAAGTTCGACCCCTGACCGCAGAGCACGGGCTGTTATTTCCACCGAAGAGCCAGGCGGGGAATATTTCAGGGCATTGACAAGGATGTTTCTCAGAAGGATCTCCAGAAGCGATGAGTCTGCATTCACCAGGATGGTATCAGCGATATTAATGCTGATTGAGACTTTTTTCTCCCCGTACCACTTCCCAAGGTTTTGGGAAGTAGTCTCGGCTATACGACGCAATACACAATCTGCTTTGGCCAGAGGCCCCTTGCGGCGGCGCAGCCAGGCCGCAATGTTGTCAGCCATAAAGAGATGCTGGTTTGCCATGATTTTAAGCGCGTCCAGGTTCTCTCTGAGAGATACCCCCCCGGCCAGGGCAAGATCCAGGAAACCGAGAGTAGCAGAGGCGTCCAATTTGATTCTATGGGAAATCTTTTCCAGGAGCGCTAGATTCCTCTCGTGGTCCGCGTACAGCTCGGAAGAGATTCCGCGCAGGGATTCCTCCGCCATCTGGCGCGATTCCACTTCTGTCTTCAGGGAGATGTTGGAGACAAGCAGCTGCCGCCTCGCGGCCTCCTCAAGAAGACGCAGCTTGTGGCGATGATAAAAGAAATAATAGAAAACACCCAGCCATAGAAGCGTTATGGGCACTGCCGAAAGCCCCATTACCAAATTGCGCTGTGTCGCCAGCTGCGCGGCTGCGTCGGTATAATTTGTCCACAGCACCATCCGCGTGGGACTGCCGGCGGAAGGAGCCAGGGCGGAGGAATATTCAACGTCATCAGCTATGATAATCCCCCACAGAACGCCCCCCTTGTCAAAAAGTCCACGGGAGCGCCCGCCCGAATATCGTTTATAAACAGGACTTTCGGATATCGCCCCAGGCAGCGGAGCCGAGGCGCACAGGATCTTGCGGGATTGCCCCTTCTGCGTTACCAGAGCCATCTCCACTCCCTCGCGGGACGCAAAAGTGCGCATGAACCTCTCCAGGGACGCGCAGACTTCCAGCCCTCCCGTCTGACCCTCCTGCAAAAGAGGCTCTATATCCAGAAGGCGCGGGCCAAATTCGGTGATCTCAATACCCACCTGCATTGTGGAGGTACGAAAAAAATCATAGAGCGTGGCACGCCAGACTTTCGGCTGTGCCTGAGCGGCAGCCGGATACAGAACCCGCATCTGCGTCGGGGAATGCCAGACCACCTCGCTGATATCCAAGCGGGAGATAAGATTCGAACAGTCCGCTGGGAGGGCGTCGCTCCCGGGATCCTTGAGGCGCGCGCCAAGACTCTCGGCCAGCACCCCCAATTGCAGTTCCCTGTCAACCAACGTACGATCCAGTCGTTGCCTTAAAGAGGCGGCCTCTTTCTGCCACTGCAGGCTCAGAAGCAGATCATAGGTGTTTTGAATTCCCCACCCCGCCGCCAGAAGCAGCATGATGAGAACACCCAGCCAGACAGCCAGATAACGTTTGCGTAGACCCATGGATGTTTAAACGGCATAAATATCCCTTTGGATTAGATTTGCCGGGCGTCTTTCATTCCGTCAAAGTTTGTCCATATGGGCTCCCAGGTCATCTGTGCCATCATGGGCGGCGGAAGAGGCACCCGTCTTTATCCGCTCACCAAAAACCGCTGCAAACCGGCCGTGCCGCTGGCGGGCAAATATATGCTTGTGGATATCCCCATTTCCAACTGTCTGAACTCGGGACTCAACCGCATCTATCTGATGACGCAGTTCAATACCGCCTCGCTCCACAAGCATATCAGGGAGTCATACAAATTCGACTCTTTTGGGGGTGGGTTTGTGGACATCCTGGCCGCCGAACAGACCGAGCAGACCTCCGACTGGTACCAGGGAACGGCGGACTGCATCCGCAAGAATCTGAAACACTTCGGAGCCAAGGGGGATGACCTGTTTCTGATCATCTCGGCCGACCAGCTCTACCGGATGGATTTCCGCTCTTTCATAGAGCAGCACCTCTCGACGGGAGCGGCGCTGACCCTTGCGGCCAACCCGACCCCGGCAAACCGTGCGCCCGGACTGGGCATCATGCGGGTGCGTGACAACCTGGCGATCTCTGAGTTTGTTGAAAAACCCAAAGACCCAAAGATCATTGAAAGCCTGGTTATTCCCGACTCTCTCATGGATGGCATCAAACGCAACGAGGGCCAGAAGAAGGTCCTGGCCAACATGGGTATTTACGTTTTCAATTGCAAGACGCTCTACGAAGCCCTAGACAACAACGCGACCGACTTCGGCAAGGAGATTATCCCGTCGCTTTTGGGGAAGGTCCCCATGTACGCCTTCATCTTTGACGATTACTGGGAGGACATCGGCACCGTGGCGGCGTTCTTTAACGCCAATTTGGATCTGGCAGATGAACATCCGCCCTTTGAATTCTTTGAGGAGGAAGCCGCGATTTACACCCAGCCGCGCTTTCTCCCCTCTTCCAAAGTCACGGCTTCAACCCTCGACCGCGTTATTATCTCCGATGGGACCATCATCCAAAAGTCCGCTCTCAAAAGATGTGTCATAGGACTGCGAACCATCATCCGCGAGGGAACGGTGCTTGAAAATGTCGTCACGATGGGACAGGATTGCTATGAGACTTTTGAGGAACAACTGCACAACGACGAGAAGAGCATTCCCCCAATGGGTATCGGGAAGAACTGCCGCTTCACCAACTGCATCATCGACAAGAATGTGCGCATCGGGGACAATGTGGTTCTGAGCCCGGAAGGCAAACCGGATCTCTACGACAAGGATGGAATTGTGGTGCGTGACGGTGTGCTGGTGGTAACGGCGGGCACTACTGTACCAAGTGGCACGAAGATATAGAATCGGCTTCTGACTGAAGCCAGGCAGGGTGTTTATCCTTCCTGTCCTGAAAGTCGCAAATGTCCCGAAGGTCTTGTTCATACCCCCCTCCCAAAAACCTGATATAATGCCCTTAGCAATCTTTATCTTTTACCAGTCAAAAAAATCCAGCTTCTTATATGTCCTATAAGTCCAATAAGCCCCACTGCCCATTTTATGGGATTTCTATAGCTTCGTGCAACACGGTGTACATTACCCAATTATCACTGTTAAACAGTGACAATAACAGTGATTATATACTAACATATGCCTATTAATTAGACCCGCCCCACCCCCACCACTTTTTTCTTACAAACCTCCTTCAAATACCCTAGACTCTCCCTCGTATGAATATCCCACTTATAATCGGCATCGTCGTGGTAGTCGTCCTTGTGATCGCTATCATTGGCATCTACAACACCCTCGTCGCCTTCCGCAATCAATTCAAGAATGCTTTCGCGCAAATAGACGTCCAGCTCAAACGCCGCTACGATCTGATTCCCAACCTCGTGGAGACCGCCAAGGGCTACCTCAAGCATGAGAGCCAGACGCTCGAAGCCGTGATCGCCGCCCGCAACACCGCCTACACCGCCCATCAGAAGGTCGGCGGCGACGCAACGGACGCAGCAGCCGTGGCTGGCCTGGCAAGCGCCGAAGGAGTCCTGACCGGGACCCTCGGACGCCTCATGGCCGTCGCCGAAAGTTATCCGAACCTGAAAGCCGACGCTAATATGAGACAACTCTCCGAGGAATTGACCTCCACCGAGAACAAAGTCTCCTTTGCCCGTCAGGCTTACAACGACGCGGTAATGAAATACAACACCGCCCGTCAGACCTTCCCCAACGTGGTCTTGGCCGGAATGTTCGGGTTCCAGGATGCCTCGCTTTTTGAAATTACCAATGACGCCGAGCGCGCCGCCCCCAAGGTGCAATTCTAATTCATGGATTTTTTCGGAGCACAAGAACAAGCCAAACAAAGAACCGGGATCGCCATTATCCTCTTTGTCCTGGCTGTCGTTCTCACCGCTCTGGGCGTCTACGCGGCCTATACCATGGCCATGCATTACGACAGCCCCCTTTGGTATCGCGCTCCCATTGACAGCTTTGACCTGGCCACCTTCCTCTGGTGTGTGGGCGGGACAGTGGCCGTCATTTTGGGCGGGACCTTTTTTAAAGTCGCCGAACTCTCCGGCGGCGGGCTTTCCGTGGCCCAAAGCGTGGGCGCGCGCGCCATAGACCGCAACACGCAGGATGAACAAGAGAGGATACTTCTCAACGTGGTGGAAGAGATGTCCCTCGCCTCCGGATACTCTGTTCCCCAGGTCGGAGTTCTTGACGACGAACCCGAAATCAATGCCTTTGCCGCGGCCATTTCTCCCAGGGACGCCGTCGTGGTCGTCACGCGGGGCACCCTCAATTATCTCAACCGCGAGGAGCTGCAGGCCGTCATCGGGCACGAGTTCAGCCACCTGCTCAACGGCGACTGCAAACTCAACATTCAGCTGGCAGGCTGGATATGGGGGCTTTTTCTGGTCTCGATCATGGGACGGTTTGCGCTAAACAGCGCCAGCGGAGGTGGTTCTTCCGATCGTCGGCGCGGGGCCGTGGCCTTCATGATCTTTGGTTTTGCGCTCCTTGTGATCGGATCGGTGGGGTTCTTCTTCGGCCGGGTCATCCAGGCACTCATCAGCCGCCAACGGGAATTTCTGGCGGACGCCTCGTCGGTTCAATTCACCCGAAATCCGCAGGCCATGGTCATGGCGCTGGCCAAAATACAAGCCGGATCGCAGATCGAACATCATCACGCCGCGGGGTTGGCACATTTCTTCTTCGCCACATCGGGGATGAATGGGATAGACCTGATGGCCACCCATCCGCCGCTTGAGAAGCGAATGGCTGCCATAGATCCAAATTATGGGCAGCTTGTGGCCAACATCCAACTCCCAATAATCGAAAAGGAGCCGGCAGCACCAGAGGATGCGGTTTGACCGAGGGGTTTATATAGGATAGGATGAGAAAATGTCATTTGATAATCTAGGACTATCCGCCCCCCTCTTGGAAGCCATTACGCGCATGGGCTATACAGAACCCACGCCCATTCAGGCCCAGGCTATTCCCGTGATACTCTCCGGACGCGATGTCATCGGATCGGCCCAGACCGGTACCGGCAAGACGGCGGCCTTCGCTCTTCCCATTATCCAAAAACTCTGGAATCATCGCCCCAAAAGCCCTCCAAGAGCCCTCATCTTGGAGCCTACCCGCGAACTGGCTGCCCAGGTAATCGAGAATTTTGACAAACTGGGGTCGACTGTCGGCCTGAAATACGCGCTTCTGCACGGCGGCGTGGGATACGGCAGCCAGCGGGAAGCCCTCTCGCGCGGCAGCGACGTGATAATCGCAACCCCCGGCAGACTTCTGGATCATGTGGAGGAACGCGCGCTGAATCTGCGCGAGATTGAGATTCTCGTACTGGACGAGGTTGACCGTATGCTGGACATGGGATTCATGCCGGATGTGCGCCGAATCGTCGAAATGACGCCCAGAGTCCGGCAGACCCTGCTTTTCAGCGCAACCGTCCCGCAGGAAATAGACCGGCTCGCGAACTGGGCGCTCAAGAACCCTGAACCCATCGCCGTCAACCGGAAGCTCTCGGCGGCTGACACAATCAGCCACTATATGCTGCCCGTGGACGACCGCCAGAAGCTCGAACTGCTCAAGCATCTTCTCAAACAGATCCATCACAAGAGTGTCATCATCTTTTGCCGCACCAAGCACGGCTCCGATGGAGTGGCCAGGAAGCTGCAGAAGGAGGGACACCCTGTGGCGGTCATTCATGCGGATCGGTCGCAAAGCGAAAGAACGCGTGCGCTGAAAGATTTCAAAGATGGCAAGGCACAGATACTGGTGGCTACTGACATAGCGGCACGAGGGCTTGATATCAGCTCTGTGAGCCATGTGATCAACTACAATATCCCCGAACACGCCGAGGACTACATTCACCGCATAGGACGTACAGGACGCGCGGGTGCCGAAGGCGACGCATACTCCATGCTGACCGCGGCGGACGTTGAACCCCTGCGGGCCATTGAGCGGCTTCTTGGAAGATCCATTGAGCGCAAGAAACTGGAAGGGTTCGAATACAACTGGACGCCTCTTGACGACATTCAGGAAAAGCCCAAGCCCAAACGAAGAAACGGCTAGGTTCCGCTATCCGATCAGGTCTCCCAATTTTGACTTGGGGCTGGGTTCAATGAAGTAATGACCCAGATTATGGTCCGCCGCGTCAACCATCGTGCCCAGTACCAGGCATTCGCTGCTATAGGATCCCACCTTTTTGGTCCCCAGACCCACTACAGCCACAACCAATCGGCCAATCATCTCTTCGGCACTGAAATTTTTAAATTGCCCCACCGATTTTTTGATTCCATAGGGACCAAAATCCAGAGTCATCACCCAGGCTTTATTGCGCAAACCCTCTGGTTCCTCCACGGCAATAATCTTGCCCACCCGCATTTCTGGAATCACGCACTCCGACATACTCACGCTTTCTTAACATCTGGATTGATGGCGTCTCCGACAACCGTAAGGCTATCAATATATCTCTGGAAAAGGTTGAGTGGATTGACTTTGGATATTTTCAGGCTGCCGTGTTTGAGATTATGAATGGTTTGAATTGCCTCCACGTCAATGCCCTTGATTCTCTCCGCGAGCATGGGCAAGGCCTCTATCTTTTTTGTGGGTACCGCGTCAACATACAGCCTTAAAGCTGCGCGGAATAGTGCCAGTGTCGCGGAGAGCGTCTTTACCATAAGGTGCGCGATCTTGCGGGGCTCGCCGTTTGCATACAGAAAGCCCTGGCGCAGCTGTATTTTTAGACTGCCAATCTCGCGCTGGGTCATGAGCCTCAGATGTACGGCCTGTACCTTGGTTGACTTGAGAAAATCCTCTCCCAATACCACACGATAAGCCTGTTTCATGTCCAGTACTTCTATGGGAAAGGTCTCTACCATGGACTGCCAGCGGTATGGTGTGAAGAGAAGAGGCGGGGCATTTCCTTCGCGCATCCATCTTTGGGACACCTTGGACACTTGATTGAGTTCCAGAACACTCCATTTGTCGGCAATCACAAGAACATTGTAGTCGGAGGTTCCCTTAATATGGTCGGCCGTTGTGGCAGACCCGTAGAGAGTGACCGAACGAAGACAACCCCCAAGCATCTCTTTGAGCTTGGCGGCATATTCTTCTGGTGTTTGTTTTTTAAACGTGAACATAAAGCATTAGAGCCATCTGGGCTTCTTGCTCCCAAAAGGCCCGGTACGATTGCGTTCAAAATCCCTGCCCATATCGTAGACAGACGCCTGACGGTTACCTGCCTGCATAAGGGTGGAAATGACCAATAAAGCCCCAAATGCCAAGGCGATCACTCCCGCGATGGGAAGAGCCTTGCGATCAGACACTGCCGCCGCAGCCATCCCGGGGCTCTGCACCATGACAGTATTCAGTTTTGGAAGATCCGAGGCATTATCGTGAATTCTGCGCACAACAACCGCGATGGCATTGACACAGGCATCCTCGTAGCGGTGGTGTTCCATTAATGGAGATAACTCCGCCGCACGCGCGTCGATCCACTTTGTGGAGAGGACTCCCCGCAATCCCATGCCCACATATATATGCATCTGCCCATCACCCGCACTCAATAGGATCAGGGCTGATTTGTTGAGTGTTCCCCGTCCCATATCCCACGCGTCATAGAGGGACTGCGTGGCCCGCTCTATGGGAGTTTCGCCCAAATTGGGCAGGGTCACGAGGCTCACCTGAACATCATAACGGTTATTGAGCTCCGCCAACAGTTCTTCTAGAACCGCGCGCTCCTTGACAGGGAAGATACCGGCATAATCGCTTATTGAGCCTTGTTGCTGGAGAATTGTCAGGTCAACCGCCCCGTGCAGGGTTGCCGCGCACATAAGCGCACAAAAAAGTATGCGGGCTCTAAGCATCTGCAAACACTTATATTGCATAAACCGGTCCAAGACAAGCCTCGATGGAACCGATCCAGACCGGACCTTGTATTAGACTCCTTCCAGGAGAAGTCTAATGGCTGCCAGACACTCTTCTTCCGAGCCGCCGTCTGCTCTCAGCGTGATTTTAATGCCAGGCGTGGTCTTCAAAAGCAGCAGATTCATGATGCCAGCTTTCTCCCAGCCCTTTGTCGTCTTGAGGGAAACCTCGCACCCGTGCGTTTTGGCTATCTTGAGCAATGCGGCAGCAGGCCGCGCGTGCAGTGTGCAATCCTTTCCAATTATATAGCTGCGCTCCAGCATACTTCTATTCTTGGAGGCCATTTTATACTTTGCAAGAGTCTTGATAGCAGCGCAAAAAACCTATAATAGATATGAATGAACATCCTTATCACCGGAGGCGCTGGTTTCATCGGTTCGCATCTGGCTCTGGCAGCCAAACAGGGGGGCCACCGCGTGCATATCGTCGATAATTTTGACGCCTATTACGACCCTGGCATCAAACGCCGGACCGCCAGAATGCTTTCCAAGGAGGGAATTCTTGTCCACGAGCTCGACCTGAGCATGGATCCGCTCTCCGGCATTTTAGAGGGGATTGATTTTGTGATACACGCGGCCGCTCAACCCGGAAACAGTGCTGGGACCTCATACGAGAGTTATATCCGAAACAACCTTCACGCGACCGTGGCGCTCGTGGAGGCTCTTGCGGGGACCAATATCGGCATGGTTCATGTGTCAACCTCCTCCGTATACGGGTTTAAGGCCTGCGGGGATGAAAACACTCTGCCCCAGCCCGCATCCGCTTACGGCGTCAGCAAACTGGCCGGCGAACAGGCCGTGTTGAGCGCGGTTCGACAGGGACGTCTGCTGGCTTGCTCCCTGCGGTATTTCTCGGTATTCGGGGAGAGAGAGAGGCCGGACAAGCTCATTCCCATGCTATACAGCGCGCTCAAAAAAGACACGGAATTCCCCCTGTATGAGGGGAGCCTGTCGCACGAGCGTTCCTATACATATGTCGGAGACATCGTCAACGGGACGATGCTGGCACTACAGAAGCTGCCCCAGGTCCGGGGCGAGATATTCAACCTGGGAAATGATAAAACCAACACCACGGCTGAAGCCCTTGAGTTCGCGCAGCAGATCAGCGGCAAAAAACTGAAAGTCAAAAAACTGCCCCCGCGTCCGGGAGACCAGCTGGCCACCCATGCCAATATCACGAAGGCGCGCGCGGTACTCGGCTTTGCGCCCCAATATACCCTGAGAGAGAGCATGAAAAAAACTTGGGAATGGGCCAAGAATGAGTTATAATGAACTCTCATGCCCAAACGCCGCCAATTAAGAGAAGCCGTCATCCAATTCCTGTATTTTTGGGAAATCAACAAGCTTCCCATGAGCGAAATGGATCACTCTCTGGAAACAATATGGGAGGCCTTCGAGTTGCCCATTGACGACAGGGAGTTTTGCAAACAACTGATCATTGGAACACTCCAGAACCTCGACAAGATTGACAAGATCATAGACGAAAGGCTGGAAAACTGGGATCGTTCCCGTCTTCACAAGGTGGACCTGACCATATTGAGGCTGGCCATCTATGAGTTTTACAATCGGCCTGACATTCCACCGGTTGTAACGATGAATGAGGCCATTGACCTGGCCAAGAGTTTCTCCAACGAGGAGTCGGGAAAGTTTATCAACGGCATCCTGGACAAAATTGCCCCGACCTTGGGCAGAAGCCTGAGAGAACCCGTCAAGTAAAATATGTTTTCTTTTTTTAAAAAAGGCCTGGAGAAGGCATCCCATAACATCACCGCTGCCATTGGGAAATTGCGGGGCATACCGACTGCTCAAGACCTTGAGGAATTGGAAGCAACACTTCTTCAGACAGATCTGGGGCTTGAAACAACAAAACAAGTGTTAAAGGAACTTTCAAAGGAGAATTTGAAAGGCCATTCGGCTGCCGAAACGCTCAAAAATGTCCTTAGAGAGAAGCTGCGGGGCATCGCAGGCAATTGGGAATGGAAGGAGGGTCTCAATACGATTCTCATTCTGGGAATCAATGGCGCAGGGAAAACGACCACGGTCGCCAAGCTGGCGCACGCATTCAAGACAGAGGGAAGAAAACCGATTATCGGTTCGGCGGACACCTTCCGCGCCGCCGCCAACGATCAGCTGAGCTTGTGGGCGGGGCGGGCGGGAGTACCGCTTATTGAGAGTCGCACTGGAGCCGATCCGGCAGCTGTCGCCTTTGATGCCCTACGGGCCGCAAAAGCCCGGAGCATGGACACGCTTCTTATCGATACGGCGGGTCGGCTCCATACCAAGGAGAGGCTCATGGAGGAACTACGCAAGATTGATCGCGCCATCAAAAAGGTGGATCAGACAGCCCCCCAGCATACTCTGCTTGTCTTGGACGCGACTCTCGGGCTAAATACGCTCGCTCAGGCCAGAGCTTTTGCTGAAGCGCTGCCACTTACCGGGCTCATCATCACCAAACTGGACGGTTCATCAAAAGCAGGGGCCCTTGTGGGGCTTTATCAAGAACTAAAGCTACCTGTGTATTTTGCTGGGCTGGGAGAAGGACTGGAAGACTTGAGGAGATTTGAGTTGGAGGAGTATATCGAGGGGCTGGTAGGGTAGTTTGGCTTCCTGAGGAGGGTTGCACGATGATGGTATTATACCGCCTTTAAAAATGGAGCTTGTTTAACGAATCATATGGGCAGCCGGTCAAAGGTACCAATTTGGCCAAAGCAATAGAGTCATATTTTTGGGGACTGAAAGTCTGTTCTTTCCAGAAAAAGATGACTTGTTACTTCAGATCTCAGGCACTTCTGATATCGGTTTTCCTGCCCTTTCACTCAACAAGACTACCTCGCTAAACTCTGGCATGGTCTGATCGTAACGGTAAAGGATATCAAAGCCGTGTTGGCGTGCCAATTGTCCACCGATAGCCTCCAATACTTCTTGATTGTCGTAATATCTTCCATAGTCAGCTTTGGTAAGGTTGTCATCAGCCCATTGAATCAACTGAGTTTTAGTTCTCCCAAGCAATTGCTGAAATCTCTCAGTACCTAATAATTTACTGGCAGCATGGACTCCTGTGCCACTATCGATTGCCATTTCTCTTATTGGTATGGGACTAGATGTGCTCAAATCCAAAACACTTGCGCTGGGGTTCAATTCCCAGAAAAAGATATTGCCCCCTAACTCTTGGTGAGGGCTTATGACATTAGCGGGTGTCGTATAAACCCCATGCGGTTTCATCGTGCTGGCATGGGTATTGATGCCAGATGAACTTTCTTCTATCCGTTGAACATAAACAGGGACCATATTCTGCTTCAAAGGAATTCCCCTTCTGTCACTCACGCCTCTCATCCATCAATTGTACTTCTTTTAGCCCAAAAATCAAGGACACCAATATGTTAGCAAACCTGAACACGCAGTCTTGTTGCAGAAGCCTCTTTTCTAAAGGCACAATGGCTATCTGCATAATCCCGTCGCAATAACTTCTACCTCATCCCAAGAATCTTCCTGTGGTAGCCGCGGATGCCCTCGACAATGGCGTTCGCCAGCTGCTGGCGATACATCGAACTGGTAAGGCGAGAGCCCTCGGTCGGGGAAGTAATAAAGCCTCCCTCAACCAAAATACCGGGACAGTGAAGGCCTTCCAATACCACAAACCGCGCGTGCCGGGCCGCCCTATCGGGAGCGCGCAGACTCGAAACCAAACTCCTCTGTACCTCGTAGGCCAGGCATAAGCTGGCGACATCGTGGGCGTTACCGGGCTGAAAATCCTCATCCGAGGCCTCCGGCTCGGCGCTGGAAGACGAGGGGGCTCCCTGCGGCGTACAAGAGTATGTCTCCACACCGGTAATATTGGGTGCAGCCGAGTTGAAATGAATGCTGACGAAGAGATCCGCATGAACGGCATTGGCCAGGGCGGAACGATCTTTAAGCTCCACATATCTATCGGAGTTTCTAGTAAAAATAACCTGATAGCCGAGCGCTTCCAGACGCTGCTTGACCCGCCCCGCCACATCCAGCGTAAAAGTCTTTTCGTTGGTATGCATACGCGGATTGCGCGCGCCCGTGTCTTTGCCACCGTGTCCCGGATCTAGAACAATACGACGCAAGTGATAACGGGAGAGATTGAACGCCCCGGGACGCAGGATGGGCATGAGGGTATGCTCATAGTCCAATCGGCTGAGATAGAGGCTGCCTTTGGATTCCGCTATCGGATAGTTGAGCCAGACGCGCGTACCGTTGATCGTGCTGCCCTTCTGATTGAGGGTCGCCTTGAAACTCTGTAGATTGCCAGCAAGACTCGCATCTTTGCCATCCGGCGAAAGAGCGCAGCGCATACCCAGTCTTTGCGCGACGAAAGACAACGGAAGGTAGTCCTCCCCACCAATGCTGAGCGCGTGCAAACCAAACGGTAAAAAGAGAACCGCTGCCAGCACGCGGGCGAATCGCAGAATCCGCGCCATATTTATTCCGGCTGTTCGGGCTGCGGTGATGTTTGGGTTTCTATCTCGGTGAAACGCCGTTTGCGCTTGGATTGCGGGAGCGGAGAGAGCATCACATTGATGGCACGTCCCGACAACCTTGGCTCCGCGTCTGGAGTGGCTACATGGGCCAGATCCGCCAGGGCGCGCAGGATGACCTCCCGGCCAAGCTCGGTGTGCCCCATCTCCCTGCCTCGGAAAGACAGGGTCAGCTTTACCTTGTTGTTCTCCCACAGAAATTCCTCTGCGTGGCGCAATTTCGTCGCATAGTCATTCTGCTCTATGCGGACGCGGAATTTTATCTCCTTGAGTTTGGTGATGATTTTGGGGCCTTTTTCCTTCTTGGCCAGCTCATAGCGAAACTTGCCAAAATCCATGATGCGGCAGACCGGCGGGTTCGCGTTGGGCGCTATCTCAATAAGATCGGCACCGTACTGCTGGGCAAGCCGCAGGGCTTCCGAAGTCGACATGACTCCCATCTGATTGCCTTCCGGGCCTATGACGCGCACGTCACGGGCCCGAATAGCGGCGTTTCTTCTGACAGCTTTGGGATTTATCTGAGCCATTGGCTAAAAAACACACCCATCTATTTGGAATACCATCTGAGAACCTGCGACAAGGCGCGGTCCCGCGTGGCCGGGTTTAAACATTGAAGAGATAAATTCATTTACTCCATAGAGGCTAACGGAATCATCTTGATATTGCAACTATTGAATTACCGTCATGAGTTCATTGATGGCAGACTCCATCCTGGAGCCGTCGATGGCATCCTGACGAATCTCCGTGCGTTCCCCTGATTTGACATGGATAAACCCGCCGGGCTCCTGGCGTAGAATTCTCTTACGGGTAAGATACAAACCCACCAGCCAGATCAGTGCATCACGATATTCAGCTGTAGAATTCCGCGCTGTCAGGAAGAGTTGCTCCAGCCTCTCATTGAGCTCTTTCTGCGTCGGGGGCCGACTTCTAACCTTCCATCTCCACCAGCCAAGCGTCTTGCCTTCTTTTAGAATCCCTTGCGTAACAGGGTCTTCCGCGAGATGGTCTGTCCGGTTGTAGCCGGTCTCCCCCTGTGTGATAATACTGATCATAGGGGTTCCCTCTGGGTGGCGTTCAATCTGACGTTGCCAATTCCACTCTCTCATAAGAGGTACTTTTACGAGAATTATGGAACAATTGCCATCCCAAAGAGGCATCGCGGGGAAATTTCTTGCCTTGATAGGCCCGCAAATCAATAATGCCGTGATGCCTTCCATTTTTGACGCACTGCAGACCCCCCTAACCAAAGTAGAGCAGCTGAAGGCCATCGACTCCAAACAGTCGATTGGGTTCTTGTCGCTGCTGCTGGTCAAAAAGGTGTCCGAGCGCACAGCCAAGAATGGTTCCACCTTTCTAACCGTTGATCTTGCCGATAGAACCGGCAGCTTCGGAATTGTTATTTTTACGGATACCCCGTACTTCCAGTTCTTTAAGACGGAAGCACCGGAAGGTTCCATTGTGCTTTTGACGGGAACCACAGCCTATTATCAGGACAGGTTTTCCCCAAAGGTCATCGAAATACGGCGCGTCACGAAGGAGGAGTACGACCAGTATCCTGTGGCTGACCTGATTACCTCTTCCACCGAGAATCCCCAGGAAATGTGGAAAGAACTGCAGGTATTTATCAAGAAAATCGAAGATCCCGCGCTGCTCAAGACCGTACAGATAGTGCTCGAGGAGGAAGGGGAAAAGTTCAAGATCTATCCCGCGGGCATCAGCCTGCACCACGCCTATCGGCATGGATTGATGGAACACACCCTGCACTTGGCGAGGGTTGTGGACGCGTTATTGCCGCTATACAAAGAAGTAAATGCGGATTTGGCAAGAGCAGGCGTGGTACTGCATGACATGGGCAAGATTTATGAGTATGACTATGACATGACGCTCAAATTCTCGAAGCTGGGAACGCTGCATGGGCACGTGGTGATCGGCTACCGGATGGCGCGCACCGCAGGGTTGAAGGCAGGGCTTGCGCCGGAGTTGCTCGAGAGATTGGAGCATATCATTCTATCGCACCAAAATGACCTGGAGTATGGGGCCGCTGTCAGGCCCGCCACGCCCGAGGCGGTCTTCGTGGCGCATATCGACAACTTCGACGCAAAGATGGGCGCGGTGCAGAATGCGCTCAGAACAGCCGGGGAAAATGAAGAGTTCATGGATGCTCCCATACTGGCGGCCAAGTCTGGTGGCGGCAGCAAAGCAAGATTGCTGGTAAAACCGATCAGCGAAGAGCCAAAGAAGAGCAAAGCAGATCACAAGGCAGATTAAAAGCATTCGCGCGCACCTCTACGGTTAGCGGATATTGGGGATCAATAATGATACTTGTGTTACTTGTCATATTTTGCTATCTTTCCGTAAGAATTGGCGGTTATTTTTCAAAATGAAAGCAAATTCAGACAGCCACAGGAGAAGCTCCACGGTATCCTCGGTGAGTACTAGTGGCGTGAGAATCTATCACAAGCCAAGTTTCGTGGTGCAGCGGGATGCCAACAGAAGACTTTTTTGCAAAGACAGTTCTGGACGGCTGGTAGCCGAGTTCGCTGGAATGACAAAACTGACCGAATATGTGGCAGCGCAGACTGGCAAAAGCAAGAACTACATAAAACAGCAGGTATACAAAAGCCTCAATAAAAACACGGAGTTCTTGGGCTATCATTGGTCGGACAGATAGTCCCCTACTTCTCCATCTTGGGAAGCTGCGTCTTGCGGCGTTTTTTCGGGAGGAATGGTTTCTCAAAGACCTCAGGAAAATCGTAGACATCTTTGAAATCTTCAATGGAGTCCTTCTCTGTCTTGCCCAGCACTCCATGCTCAACCAGATTGAAGATAATCGCACCCACATCCATTGTTTCACGGATTCCCCAGCTTTCAAGCACGGTCATCGCCATCGGGCCAAATTCCTCCAACGTGTAAGTCCGGAATCCCTCGAGAAGCTGTACCCCGGAAATGTGCTGGACCGAACGTTTGGCCTTCTCGGTGATGGTCTTGACCGTATAGTGAAGCGCGCGACGGACAAAATAATATGCGTTCCTGGCATAGCGCGGGTCATCACGCAGAATATCATCAATCACCTCTGAAAAATCTCTGGCCACGGTACCATAATTCTATCGGTTGCAGGGGAAACGTCAAGGCACCGATTCCAACACTTAAACAAAAAAGCTCCTGCAAATCCAGACGGAGTAACTCCATCTAGTGCGACACCTTGCTGGTATAACCGCTAAAGATAAAATTCGCTCCCAGACCGCTCCCCGAGATTCCGGAAAGATTCAGTGTTGCACCTGGGTTGATGAAAGGAACATTCTTCCCCTGAATGGTGATCCCGCTTTTCAGCGCATTGATAACATTCGTCATCTTGCTGGAACCATTCGGCCCGCCAAGCGTGTCCGCCACCTGCATTCCTCCGTACATCTTATATAATTCCAACGCGTCATTGAGGGTCTTCAAACTGTAGCTGTCAACGGTACTCTGTCCAAAGACACCATAATTGGCTGAATAGAACCAGACGCACACGACCAATACCGCCACAATAGCGACCGCCATGGTAAGCTCCAGAAGGGTAAAAGCCTTCTTGATTGTACTCCAACAACGTGCCCGCATAGTTCCTGCCACGCTCGCATTATAGCGCCCGCCATATGGGTTGGCAATCAATCCGCAATTACGACAAGAGTTTTTTCAAGAGCTCGTCAATGACAGCCGGTGAGGCGGAACCTTTGCTCTGCTTCATCACATAACCCTTCATGACATTGATGGCGCCCTGTTTGCCTGCCTTGTACTGGGCAACCGCCTCTGGATTTTTCTCGATGGACTCGCGTACCAACTTCTCGACGGCACCAGTATCGGTGGAAACCTTGAAGCCCCTGGCCTCTATAATGGACGCGGGAGAAGCTCCCGTCTGGAACATTTCCGTAAAGACCGCCTTGGCATTCTGGCTGCTGACTGCCCCCACGTCGATTATTTTAACGAGATCGGCGATGGCTTCGGGGGTAATCTTCACCTCTGAGAGCAAAATCATGCCATCGGAGACGCCCGCGGAACGCTCGCGGAGCAGATCATTGGCCACAAAGTTTCCAATCCCCTTTGGGTTCTTGGGATAAACAGCCACAGCCTTTTCAAAATACGCGCAAAGCTCCTGATCGGGGACCAGCACTGCCGTCTGCGTATAGGGCAACCCTAGTTCCTTCTGGTAACGTTCCTGTTTTTTCCATGGCATTTCGGGAATCTGGGTTGCCAGGCGATTCTTGACCTCGGCAGGTATGCGTACAGGCATCAGATCTGGATCCGGAAAATAGCGGTAGTCATGCGCCTGCTCCTTGCTTCTCATACTAAAGGTAACCCCCTTGGAAGCATCCCAGCGGCGGGTCTCCTGGGGAATGGACTCTCCCCTCTCCTTCGCCTGAATCTGGCGCTTGATCTCGTATTCCAGGCCGTTTTTAACGCCGGTAATCGAGTTAAGGTTTTTAAGCTCAACCTTGGTGCCCAGTTTGGTTTCGCCGACCGGGCGCACGGAGATGTTGGCATCGCAGCGCAACTGTCCCTTCTCCATATCGCAGTCGCTGATCCCCGCGTAGAGCAGATGCATTCTGAGGGCGGTCAGGTAGGCGAAGGCCTCTTCGGGACTGTGCATATCCGGTTCGCTGACGATTTCAATGAGAGGAACCCCCGCGCGATTAAAATCAATCAGGCTCTCCGCCCCAATATGAGTGGACTTGCCCACATCCTCCTCCAAATGAATGCGGGTTAACGCGACCACGCGATGCGCGCCCTGGATATTGCGGGCCGGGCCGGGCATCTCGATCTCGACGCCTCCTCCCAAACAGAGGGGCTTGTCATACTGGCTGATCTGGTAAGCCTTGGGCAGATCGGGATAGAAGTAGTTTTTGCGGTCCCATTTGCAGACTTCCGCTATCTGACAGCCAAAGATAAGACCGACCTTCACGCATTTCTCGATCGCCTCCCGATTCATGACGGGGAGAGCTCCGGGGAGAGCCAGCACCACCGGATTGGTCAGGGTATTCACGGGCATACCGTAGGCATTCGCTGCCCGCGTAAACATCTTGGAGTTCGTTTTCAACTCAACGTGAACCTCTAGACCGATGACTGCTTCGTAGTTGGACATGGAGTTATTTAAAGGGTGGGTTGTTTGAGGCCGAACTTGTGGGCCTCGTCAAATTTGTTGGCGATGGCAAGGAGCCTGTCCTCCTGATAGGGCTGACCAATGAGCTGAAGACCAACGGGAAGATTGCTTTTGGTAAAGCCACAGGGAATTGAGATTCCTGGCAGCCCCGCCAGATTCACGCAGATTGTATAGATGTCGGCCAAATACATGGAAATAGGATCGTCTGTCTTTTCACCAACCTTGAAGGCTGCCGTGGGAGAAGTCGGCCCGATAATGGCATCCACCTTTCTGAAAGCATCCATGAAATCGTTGCGGATGAGTGTACGCACCTTTTGAGCCTTCAGGTAATAGGCATCGTAATAGCCAGAGGAGAGCACATAGGTACCCAGAATAATACGCCTTTTCACCTCAGCGCCAAAACCTTCCGCGCGAGTCTTGTAGTAAAGATCCAGCGCGTCTGTGGCCTTTTCGGAGCGATGCCCATAGCGCACACCATCATAGCGTGCCAAATTGGAAGAAGCCTCCGCCGTGGCAATAATATAGTATACCGGTATGGCCAGACCCGTGTGAGGCAGAGAGACCTCGCAGATCTCATGTCCCTGCTTCTTATAGAAATCTATTGCAGCCATTACACCTGTTTTGACCTCTGGGTCGAGTCCCTCTCCAAAATACTCTCTGGGAACACCCAGCTTGAAAGGGCCCCGATTTTTGAGAGAGGCGCGATAATCCGGAATCTTGGCGGGATAGCTGGTGGAATCATACTCGCTATCGTGTCCCGCCAGAGTCTGAAGGAGAATAGCCACGTCTTCCACCGTACGTCCAAAGGGGCCGATCTGATCCAATGAAGAGGCATAGGCAGCCAGTCCATAGCGCGAAACCAGACCATAGGTCGGTTTAAGGCCAACCACGCCGCAGAGGGCAGCTGGCTGACGAATAGAGCCACCCGTGTCGGAGCCCAGCGCCAGAGGCAGCTCGCCCGCGGCAAGAGCGGCGGCGGAACCCCCTGACGAACCACCGGGTATTCTGGAGACGTCCCAGGGATTTTTGGTCACCTTGAAAGCCGAGTTCTCTGTGGAAGAGCCCATCGCGAATTCGTCCATATTAAGACGTCCAAAGATAATGGCCCCCTGCGCGCGTAGTCTTGCGATAACCGTCGCGTCATAGGGGGAGACGTAGGGCTCCAGAATCTTGCTGGCACACGTAAGCGACTGATCTTTGACAGCAATCACATCCTTGATGCCCACAGGAATTCCATCCAGCGGTCCCAGCGTCTTGCCGGAAGCACGCCTTTCATCGGAAGCCTTTGCTTGTGCAAGCGCATCGGCCTCATTGTAGGAAAGGAAAGCCTCAACTTTGGGATCCACCGTCTTGATCCGATTGAGATACGCCTTCATCAGCTCCACGGAAGTAATCTTCTTGGAAGAGAGCATCTCGGAGAGCTCGGAAACAGTCGCGTATAAAAGCTCCATAAATTATTCCTCCACCACCCTGGGCACCACAAATTCGTTCGCGCGCTTCTTGGGTGCATTCCTGAGCGCTTCTTCAACAGTAAAGCCAGGCTTGGCCTCATCTTCCTGCCAGACGTTTTCGAGGGGGAAAGCGTGCGAGGTCGGCTCAATATTGGCCACATCCACTTTGTCGAGCTCCTTGAAGTATTCGAGGACATCGCCAAGCTGTCTGGCGAACTTCTCCTCCTCTTCGGGAGTCAGGTCCAGTCTGGCAAGCATCTTCAGATGTTTGATGTTAATGGCTGTTGTGGACATATAAAATTAACCGCGGATGTTATATCCCGCCTCCCTTAGTTTAGCAAGTAGCGTACCGAAAACAACGTTAACCTCCTCGTCGGTAAGAGTTCTCTCTATTGATCGGAAAGTAAGGGCGATAGCCATGCTTTTGTGTCCTTCGGGAATACCCTGGCCCTGGTAAAGATCAAAGAGCTCCGCCGATTCAAGATCGAACTTTTTGGCAACGGCTTCAAGCGCAAGTTTTCTGACATCTCCTACAACCTTTCCGGCTGACGTCCCTCCATCCACAACCATCGCCACATCTCGGCGGGTCGGGGGGAATGTCGAGAAGGCGCTATAACGCTTTTGCGGGGATTCCTTGTCGAAGGCGCCGATTTCAATGAGCATCTCCCCGGCCAGCACAATGCCGTCAAACCCGGATTGTTTGACGATCTCCAAATTGACCACTCCGGCGCTGATGCTCATGCCATTGCCACGGGCAGTCGCCGAGTGCATGGGCTGGAAGAGCGCGTCACCATCCAAACGCGCCCACGGGGCAAGTCCCAGATGAACGAGCCGCAGAAGGCCCTCCACACGGGACTTGGCCGAGAAGAAATCGGGAATCGGCATTTTTCTCCAGGCCTGCGCTGCCGGGGAAATGACTTCCACAAAGGAAATGCTCTGAAACTCATTGAGTTTGCCATCCACCACGCGGAAAACGCGCCCGGCCTCGAAAAGTGGGGCGGGGGCATTCCCGCGCGAACGATTCAGCTCCAACGCCCCTATCAGACCCGGCACAAGACTATAACGCAGGTACGCCATATCGGCCGAGAGCGGATTTTCAATCGCGTGAAGCCTGGCGGAAGTCTCCCCCGCCAAGCGCTCGGTCTCTGATTTCCCACGCATGGTGTAATGCACGCATTCATTGTAGCCCTGGGCGACAAGCGCGTGGCTGATCTTGCGGACAGCCGCGTACAGCCCCGCGTCCTTCGATTCATTGGCGGGCAGTACCAGAGGAGCCTCAGGAATGCTATCAACGCCCTCAAAACGCAGAACCTCCTCCACCAGATCCACGGGGCGCGAGACGTCCAAACGGAAGCTGGGCACCCCAACCTGCCAGGAATCGCGGCCTTTCTTTTTGAGAACAAAGCCAAACGCGGTGAGGGCTCTGACAATTTTCTCTCCGCTGACATCAAAACCTAGTTGCTTGACAATAAATTCGCGGGTAAGATCAAGCGACAGGGGCCTGTAAGGCGCACTTCCCGCCACACAGACATCCAGGAGTTTTCCACCGGCGAGATCGAGGATCATTTTGACCGCCAGCTCCGCAGAGAGCTGCAGGCCCAACGGATCTATACCGCGTTCATAGCGATAAGAGCTGTCGGAACCAAGAATCAGCCTGCGGGAAGTCTTGCGGATGAGGGTCTGGTTGAACTGCGCGGACTCAAGAAGAATATCGGTTGTGGCGCCGTCCACTTCCGAGTTAGATCCTCCCATGATGCCGGCTATTACAAGAGGTTTCACCGCGTCGGCGATCACCAGTACATCCCCGTCCAGCTGACGGAGCTTGCCATCAAGGGTTGCCAACTTCTCACCGACAGCGGCGCGGCGCACTCTGATCTGGTGCCCTTCGATCTTTTTGTAATCGAAGGCGTGAAGCGGCTGACCAAAGCCCAGACAGATAAAGTTTGTAATATCGACAATGTTCGAGATGGGGCGCAGCCCAACTGACTTTATAAGCTCCTGCAGCCACTCCGGGCTGGGGCCGACCTTCACTCCTTTTATAAGATAGGCGCAATAATGCGGACAGTCAGCAGAGTTCTCAACGCTGATTCCCTTGAAATCCGCCAGAGATCTGGTTTCTTTGATTGACGGTCCGGCCGGACGCCTGGCTTTGACACCCCATTTGGCCGCCAGATCGCGGATAATTCCCCAATGGGAAAGCGCATCGGGGCGATTGGGAGTGGCCTTGATCTCAAAGACCGTATCGCTTGGAAGAACCTCGTGCAGGGGCGCGCCAATCCTGGCATTATCGGCCAAAAGCATTAGCCCTTCATGACTTTTCCCCAATCCTATTTCGTCCTCGGCGCACAGCATTCCCTGGCTTTCAACGCCACGAAGCTTGGCCGCTTTGATCTCAAAGAATTTATCGCCATCGAGAAGCTTGCAGCCCACCAATGCCACTGGCACGCGGTTGGACGGATTACAGTTGGGAGCCCCGCAGACAATCTGTAGTGGCTCTTTTTGACCCACGTTGACCTTGCAAACGGAAAGCTTGTCGGCATTGGGGTGCCTGTCGCGCGAAAGGATTTCTCCTACTACCAGAAGCGGATTGGGCGCAATGCCAAGCTTTTGGATTTCTTCCACTTCAAGGCCCAGCCGCGTCACGGCATCGGCAACTTCCTCCGGGCTTTGCTTAAAGTCCAGAAATCTCTTCAACCACTGGTAGGAAATCTTCATTGTTATGCCAGTTGTTTTAAGAGCCGCGTGTCATTCTGGTAGTAGTAGCGGATATCATCGACGCCCTGCAGAATCATCGCGATGCGCTCCACTCCCATTCCAAAGGCGTAACCGGAGAATCCATCGGGGTCTATTCCGACATTTTCGAGAACCGCCGGATGCACCATCCCGCAACCCATCAGCTCGAACCATCTATTCGAGAGCCTTCCCAGATTGGGCGTCATGACATCCAGCTCAAAACCAGGCTCCACAAATGAGAAGTAACTGGGGCGCAGACGCGTTTTTGCCTGGGGGCCAAACAGCTCCCGGATAAAATAATCCAAACAGGACTTGAAGTCCCTGAGGCTCACATCCCTGTCAACGTAAAGACCCTCGATCTGGTGAAAATTGGAGCTATGTCCGGCATCGGCATCATCGCGGCGGAAACAACGCCCGGGAGCCAGAATGCGGACGGGAGGCTTCTCCTTGAGCATAGTGCGTATCTGCGCAGTGGAGGTTTGAGTCCCCAGCAGATAGCGATCCTTCTCATCGTGCGCGGGGGCGCTTCCCACCGACAGGCCAAAAGGCATATAATAGGTATCCTGCATATCGCGCGAAGGATGATTGGCCGGGCTATTGAGAGCGTCGAAGCAGTACCACTCGGTCTCAAGTTCTGTCGGAAGACGCACAGTAAATCCGGCTCTGGCAAAAATGTCCACCACCCGGTCAAAAACCTGGCTAATCGGATGCCGTGAGCCTGTGATAATCACGGGCGACGGCAGCGTAGGATCAATGGCCGAGCCCAAGGTCGCGAGCGCAGCCAGGGATTCCACGCGCTTTAGAGCCTCATCGCTGCAGGCCTCCACAGCCTTTTTGATCTCATTGAGCTTCTTGCCAATGGCAGGTTTTTCCACCTTGGGAACATCGGCCAGACCTTTGGAGGCGACTGTTAAGCGCCCCTTTGGACCCATGACCGTCGCCTTGAAAACCTCCCACTCCGGACGACTCGACACCCTGGCAAAGCCGTTCTGGGCTTCCTTCAGTATATGGTCGAGATCCTCCGGTAACATACAAGCCTTTATCCTGCCTGATGGGAGCTTGCTCGGCAAGAAGAAATGTCATATAAAGGCCAGCTACCATATGAGTTTCCCTGTGGAGATATATGACACCACTCTGCGTGATGGCGCGCAGGCGGAAGGCATCAATCTCTCGGCTGCCGACAAACTGCGCATCGCCGAGAGGCTGGACGCGTTTGGCGTGCGATACATTGAGGGAGGCTGGCCAGGCAGCAGCCCAAAAGATATGGAATTCTTCAAACAGGCTGCCAAAAAGAAGTGGAAGAATGCCCTGATTTCCTCTTTCAGTATGACCCGACGCAAAGGGATGTCCGTGGAGCATGACGAACTGATGAGGCTGATATTGGAGGCCGATACCCCCGCTGTCACCATTGTTGGCAAGACGTGGCTGCTGCACGTGATGGAGGTGCTGCGCGTCAAACCAGAGGAGAATCTCAGCATGATAAGCGACACCATCAGGTATCTTAAAGACCACGGGAAGACCGTGATCTACGACGCCGAACACAGCTTTGACGGATTCGCCGACGAACCCGAGTATGCCGTGGCCACCTGGCAGGCCGCTCAGAAGGCAGGGGCCGACTGCATCGTCCTTTGCGACACGAACGGCGGGCGCCTGCCAGGGGAGATAGCGGCGACCACCGCGGCAGCAAAAGCAAGGCTGAACTGTCCGCTGGGCATCCATACCCATAACGATTGCGGTCTGGGAGTGGCCAATGCCATCGCCGCAGTGAAAGCCGGAGCCACCCAAGTGCAGGGCACCATCAACGGCTTTGGTGAACGCACCGGGAACTGCAATCTGATCAGCTTGATACCGATTCTGCAACTAAAGATGGGGATTTCTGCGGTACCAAAGGCTTCCATGCCCAAGTTGAAGGACCTTTCCGAATTTGTGGACGAGGTGGCCAATATCCGGCACGACCCGCGAGCTCCCTGGGTTGGCCAGTCGGCTTTTGCCCACAAGGGGGGTATGCACGTCCATGCCATCGAAAAAATATCGCGCAGCTACGAGCACATCAGTCCCGAGAGCGTGGGGAACGTCAGGCGCGTGCTGGTCAGCGAGATGTCTGGCCGCACCAACATTCTCATGAAGTCCAAAGAGCTTGGATTCAGACTGGAGCCGGATTCCATCCACGCGCGGGAGATCGCGACGAAAGTCAAGGAGCGCGAGGCGCAGGGCTATGAATACGAGGCCGCGGAGGGCTCCTTGGCGCTGATGATTGGACAGACCTTGAAGAAATCCGAGCCAAGTTTCTTTGTCGAGACCTATCACGCATCGATCAGGCACGACAAAAAGGAGTCTATTTGCGAGGCAACCATCCGCGTGCGCGTGGGAGAGAAGATCGCGCATACCGTTGCCGAGGGGGACGGCCCGGTTAACGCGCTCGACGGGGCCTTGCGCCTGGCGCTCTCGAAGTTCTTCCCTTCATTGCAGAAAGTCTCTCTAACCGACTACAAAGTGCGTATCATCAACGGCAATAGCGGGACATCCGCCAAAACGCGGGTACTCATCACCTCTTCGGACGGCCAACGTGAGTGGGGGACTGTCGGAGTCAGCGCCAATATCATCGAGGCGAGTTTGGAGGCGCTGGTTGACTCGATGGAATACGCTCTGATGGGGAAATAAGAGACATTCCCGTTCATACGGCCATCATTGACTTTCTCCTTCTGCTGCTGTAAGGATCGAGTACATGAGAAAATTCGTTCTTCTGACAATCTTAATCTTGGCTACATGGCCGTTGCTCGCAACAGAGACTAGGCCTGTTCTTAAGGTGGGGTTTGTAGTTCCCATGACGGGGGATTGTGCCTTCATGGGACAAGATATACGGGATGGAGCAACATTAGCCTTGGATGAATACGGTGCCACAAAAATAGATTACAAACTTATATTTGAAGACGATCAACTGATACCCCGACTTTCCAACGCGTCCGCGATCAAATTGACAACCCTCGACAAGGTAGACTGTATATGGAGCCTATGGGCTCAGGGAGCGACTGCCGTCATGCCGTGGGCGAATAAGGCAGGTATCATTCATATGAACACCGGCTGGGATCACTCCTACAATGAGAAATCCAAGTGGTGTGTTGTCCACGGAGCCTCCTATCAGGACAATGCCAGGCAAAACATTGAGTATTTTTTGAAACACGGCGTCAAACGGCTCGCCATTGCGCCCCAGCGAGCTGAAGGCTGGGTCAGACTGGTAGATTATGCACTGCCTCTCATCAGAAAGGCCAACATTGAGGTGGTCTTTAATGAATACACAAATCCTGGGGAACGTGACTTTCGAGTCTATTGGCTCAAAATCAAGAACTCCAAGCCTGATATGATCTGGGCACCCATTACCTCTCCTGAGCTTGATATCTTCTTCCGGCAGAAACAGGAGCTTGACATCCATATTCCAATCACCGGATATTTTACCACATTTCAAAAAGACTCCCTCAAGTACGCGCAGGGCATTGAGTATTTTTCGGACACGTGGGTGCGATCGGACTTTCTAGAGAGATTCAATAAACGTTTTGGCCATACGCCCCTTATTCGAGCCGGGCATGCCTACGATCTGATGAAGCTCTATATCCAATCCGCTGAGGAATTATACAAGAAACTCGGCAGAGTGCCCACTCACGAAGAACTCTTAGTCAAACTTAAAGAACCTCGCGAACTGCCAAACCTAGTCGTGGGCCCGGGAAGAATGACCGCCAACGGTTCCATCGAGACAGGATATAAGCTGGTAAAGGTCGAAGGCGATAAGATCGTAGACGTAAAAGAATAACGCGGCCTCTGGCTTTGGCACAAAAAACCCGCCATTTCAAAGTGGCGGGTTCTCTAAAGGTACAGACTATTTTGCAGTCTTGAACTGGGCCACCAGAGCCTTGAAAGCAACTGGATCGTTGATGGCCAACTCGGAAAGCTGCTTGCGGTTGAGTTGAATGCCCGCCTTGCGGATACGCTCCATAAAACGGCTGTAGGTGATCCCCTCGGCGCGGACCGCTATATTGATGCGGGTGGCCCACAACTGCTTGAAAGTGCTCTTGCGCTTGCGGCGATCGCGGTAGGCGTACTGGCCGGCACGTATAACGGCCGTCTTGGCGTGTTTGTAAAGGCGCGAGCGATCGCCGAAATATCCGGCTGCGGCCTTGAGGGTCCGCGTGTGACGCTTACGCGTGGCTTGTATGTTGCTGGCTTTGGGCATGTTTTTATTATGTTGGTATTGGGACGCCGCGGGTCGCCTATCAAGTCACCCACGGACATCAAAAAGTTAGAAGGCTTTGGGATCGCAAAGCTTCAGATAGGCCACAACAGAGCTGTGCGCGGCCTTGTCGCTGCCGGATCTGTTCAGCCCGCGGCGGCTCTTGTAGCGCAGAAGATGGCGGCGGCCAGGAGTGCGGCGCATGGCTTTGCCCGAACCGGTAATCTTGAAACGGGCCATGATGGCCTTTCTGGTCTTGTGCTTTGGCATAGACGACCAGTCTAAAATAGACCGGCCCCGGAGGGCAAGCGTATTTTTAGTCCCTCTTGGCAAGGCTTTCCTTGTACGCCCTTATGGCATTCAGGGTATATTCATTCACGTCCTCCGGCAGCCCACCCAGCGCGAACCATCCGACCGCGTCATGTTTGTCCGGCTCTTTGTTGACAGGAGTACCGACAAGGTGTTCCACCAGATAGCCAAAAGATATCCAGTGTTTCCCGTTCTCTATATACTGGGTAACATTCAAAAGCCTCATCGCCCTCACCTTTATTCCGACTTCTTCCTCGACCTCACGCTCCACGGCAGCTTCTATTCGTTCTCCAAACTCCACCTTCCCGCCGGGACGCGACCACGTGCCTGGGTCTTCACCAGAGTTGATTGATCTTTTTACCAGTAGAATTTCATTTTTCGCGTTCACCACGACCGCTCCGCAACCAACACCAATGCAATCAACGCCCGGTTTCATGAAGAGCGTTTGTAGCCCAATCCATCATGGGGCGCAATTGAAAAAGGATCCGATAATTTGACAAATGGAAGAATGCGGCTACCTTGCCTCCCTGATGCGAGAACCTTCTTCAGGGTTTCTTGGGCGTCCAGACAATCCCCATCCTTTCTTTGGGTTGCTGATATGGGTTCTGGTGAATCATAAAGAGGTACGAGGCACAAGATTGGTTGATCAGTTGCAGGAGCAAGGATTCCGGTTTCAGAGGCAATCTCAAGATGGGTTGGTAATAGACGCTCTTCCCGATGGCACATACGACGATGACCCTGTCGCCGCCGATACGGTCTGCCATACAGGACTGCAAACGGCTCTTAATCGTATTCATCCCGACCATCAACGCAAGATCATCAGCCTGGTCGTGAGGCTGTGTGGTGAAGAGGCTGACGCGGACCGGGTGGGCATCTGTCGGGAGTACGGCAACTCCCACAAGATTGTCCTCTCGCGTGGATTGGCGCTTGCCGGAAAGGAGCTTTATCCAGCTTAAAATCCCCTCGGGAACGGCTTCGAGTCCACCAGCGGGCGCAGAGGCTGTCCAAAAAACTTTTCGCCAACAGGAATGGGATATCCCAGGAGAAACTCCCGGGCGGCCAGACGTTTGCCGCCAGGACGTTGCAGCGAAAGGATCTCCAGACTCCCCTTCCCCACCGCGACAACGAGACGCTCTCCCGACTCCAGAACTGTACCTGGAGGCCGGCTGGAACCGTCAGAAATTGCCCTAGCCGCGTACACCTTTAACCGTTCGCCCGCGTAGATAAAGGCGCTGCCCGGCCATTCCGAGAAGGCCCTGACGTGGTTGCATAGGACTTCCGCGGGTTCATTGGGATCCAACCAGCCGTCCTCTTTTTTGAGGATCCGGCAGTAGGTGGCTTGCGTTTCATCCTGCGTCACCGTCAGGATATCGCCAGCGGCAAGCGCCGACCAATTCTTTTCCACAAGCGTTCTGGAGATCCTGCCTATTTCTTCGCGCAGTTCGGCGGAATTCTTCTGGCCTATCGGGACAGCGATGCTGGCACCCACAGGGCCGACATCCATCGCCAAAGCCATCTTCATCAGTTCCACCGCAGTCTCAGGGAGGCCAATGGCTATGGCGGTCTCTATGGGGGATGCTCCCCGCAATTTGGGAAGCGCCGAGGCATGGAGGTTCCAGGTACCCAAACGCGGCAAATTGATAAGACTCTCCTTCAATATTTTCCCGTAGGCCATGACAAAGATCATATCGGGAGAGAGTGCTTCTATTGATTGGTGAAAGGCATCATCCAGCCTCTGGGGACGCATGAGCTCCACATTATGGGCAAGCGCCCAGGAGCTGATTTCATTGGGGATAACCTTCTGGCCACGCCCCACAGGCTTATCAACTCCTGAAACAACGACCAGCCGCTCCGACTTGGAATTGAGAAACTCAAGAAGGGGCAGGGCTATCGGGTCGGAACCCATGAAGAGGATACGCATAGACGATGACATAATCTAGCACAGCTAGGTGAAATTTACCAGCGTAACGAGAAACTATCCCTTATATGCACATCCCTTAGTTGCCTCATTTTTGCAGAATCACTCATATAAGCGCGCTTGAGAGACTTCCCGCGCGTCCATATTCTGGCTAAAAGTTCCACTGCAGCATCTGTTTCTTCTTGCGTTACAGTTCCCAAATTCGCATAGGCAATAGCCCGACGTTTGGCCTCTTTATAAACATCAACCAAATTTAGCGACAAACCCTCGGGGCTCTTGCTAAACTCGCAGATCTCCCGCTCACGGGAGTGATTAACCACGACCAAATCTGTCCCCGATATTTTGGGGTTGATCCGACCTTCTATATAGTTTGCCCACACACACGCCAATTTTAAAATACGCTTGGGGTCAGCAACCCGCAGGTTGGTTGGTACAATTGATCTTGGGCCAGCGGCTCGTCGAAACCTTACGGTATACTTTCGGTCAATAAAACTATTTAGAAAACGACAGATACGGCGCCGTTCTTTTTCATTTCTGCCACCCTTAACCTGGAATAATACAGGACAGGTATGGCCAAGATGCTCGCTAAGCAGGATTCGAACTGGATCCAAACTCATGAGCCTAGCCTACAAAATAATACCATTAAGTCAACTCTTTACTTACCTACTTAATCCCATCAGAAACTCGATATTCGTGCGGGTCTTTTTGGCACGCTGCAAGAGCATTTCCATGGCTTCCAGAGGCGTTACACCCTTCATGGCGCGGCGCAGGCCGTAGATCTTTATCAATTCGTCTGGATGATAAAGAAGTTCCTCCTTGCGGGTGCCGGACTTGTCGAGGGCGATCGCCGGGAAGAGTCTTTTGTCGACCAGCCCCCTGTCCAAGTGCAGCTCCATGTTGCCTGTTCCTTTGAACTCTTCAAAGATCACCTCGTCCATCTTGCTGCCGGTATCGATCAGTGCCGTACCCAGGATCGTCAGGCTGCCACCATTTTCGATGTTTCGGGCCGAGCCAAAGAACCTCTTGGGTTTTTGCAGGGCGTTACTCTCCACGCCTCCCGACATGATCTTGCCGGAGTTGCCGGTAAGGGCATTGTAGGCCCTGGCCAGCCTCGTAATGGAGTCCAAAAGGATAACGACGTGTTTGCCGCGCTCAACAAGCCTGCGCGCGCGCTCAATGACGACCTCGGCCGCGTGCGTGTGGCTCTGTGCCGTTTCGTCAAAGGTGGAACTGATGACTTCACCCTTGATCTGGCGCTTGAAATCGGTAACTTCCTCGGGGCGCTCGTCAACCAGAAGCACCATCAGATGCGCGTCCGGATGGTTCTCGGCAATGGCGTTCGCGATTCCCTGCAGCAGGATCGTTTTGCCGGTGCGCGGAGGCGCCACGATAAGACCGCGCTGGCCAAAACCAATCGGGGTCAACAGATCCACGATTCTCATCGAGAAATTGTCCCATTTCACGTCGGGATGGGTCTCCAGAAGAATGCGCTTCGTCGGATAGTAGGGGGTAAGCTCTTCAAAAGGAGTCACGGCCAGATTGGCCTCGGGAGAACCGCCTTCGATCGTCAATATCTTGAGTACAATCGGCATACGGCTCTCAGGCGGCTGGCCGGCTTCCGCCAGCCGAGCCGGGTGCAGTTGCACCTTGAGCGTAGTGCCGCGCTTGAGGTTGTAACGCTCCAGGAAAACGGGAGGCAGATAGGGCGAGACGGATTTAAGCCGGTAGTTCTCGACGCCAAAAACAAGAACCGGCTCGTCGCCAACACGGTCTATGACGCCTTCCGCTATAATGGCGAGTCCCTTCTGGCAGGTGTTATCGAGGATCTTTGAGAGAATCACCTCGCGCTGCGGGCGGCCTTCCATGACCACTCCCAATTCTTTGGCTTTGGCCTCCAGCTCGGCAATACCAAGCCCCAAAAGCTCATTATAATTGAAGATCTGCTCGCTCTTCACCAGTTCGAGGGCCTTGTCCTCAAGGGCCTGAAGGTTGCCCAAAATATCCCACTGGGGGAACGGCTCCGAAAAGTTATAAGTAGGCTGGACTTCGGCCACGGGCTGGGCACTTCTTTGCTCCGGTTGGGGACGATTGTTTCCGCCGTTCATGCGGTTGGGCTGATTGCCGCCATTTCGGAAATCCCGCCCATGCTGGCGGTCAAAGCGGCCATGCCCAAAGCGGCCATTGCCACGGTTGTTAAATCTGTTATTCCCACGGCGATCTCTCCAGCGGCCAAAGCCGCCCTGCTGCTGGCCCTGCTGGGCTGGATTCTGCTGATAGCCCTCTTCCGGCACATTCTCCCGTGGGGTGGCACCTTCTTCGGTAGCAGGCGCCCCTTCGGAACTCTCAACAGGTGTGGCATGATTCTCTGGGGGCATCTCCGACGGGGAGGCCTCATGGGGAACAAATTCCTCGCGTGGGGACGAAACGCTGGCAGAGCCCTCTTCTGAATGGCTCTCGCTGCGGGGCTCCCTTCTGCCACGGCCATGACGGGGCTTGGCTGCAGCGGACTCCGCGGATGGGCTCCACTCCTCGACGGGAGGCAGAGCGGCTTCGGTCATCTCGATGCGCTGCTGCTTGGGCTCTTTCCCTTCGGCAGCAGCTCTGGGCTTTCTGGGGGCCCTTATTTTGCGTTTGGGCGCGGGAGCTTCCCCGCCAGCGGCGTTTCTTGAAGATTCTTCGTCAGACATATTGGGACTGATTTAAAAGTTGGGTGTGTATCAGTTGAACCGCGTTTTGAAGAGTTGGAAGAGTGGAGTCGTTCTCGACAATAAAATCAGCGCGCTTGAGCTTTGATTCCAGTGGCATTAGAAGACCCGCAAGGGCCTCGTATTCTTCTTTCCGGCCTCCCCTCGCTTCCCAGCGCAAGAGAGCCAACTGAATGTTACAGGAACATACTACGACCCTGTCGAAGTTCTTTTCAAGCTTTTTCTCAAAAAGCAGCGGAATCTCGACCACCGCGCAGGCGGAGTCATTCTGGGCCAGGAACGCGCACCAGGACTGATTGATGATGGGATGGAGTATATCCAGCCAGCCTCCGCGAAACTCCGCGCTCTCAAGAAAACGCCCCCTGAGCTCTTCTCTGGAGGGCACATCTCCCCCGAAATGCTCTCTTAGATATTCCTGGGCATGGGACGTTCCAGCAGCTTGGCGCGCCAGCTCGTCGGAGCTAAGCGTCAGCCAGCCCAGGCGGGAGAATTCCTTCAATATTTCGCTCTTGCCGGAGGCGATCATGCCTGTAATGGCGAGTTTCATTTTTGGAGCTTCTTTTTTAACTCTTCTATCGTCACAGGGACTGCCTTGCCGTTCTCGATGTATTTGAGTACCGCTTGGGACTGTATCACACGGTTTGACCCCATCGTCAGCGGCCCTATCGCGCCAGGATAATCCTTCAGATGTCGCAGTACTTCGGCAGCTTCGGCGGTCGTTGGCTTGCGGTGGAGCTTGGCTCCGGCTGTCTCGTAGGCATAGATGACCAAATCCATCATATCGTAACCGTTACCAACGTACCCTGCCGTTGCCTTACCCGCCTCAGCCAAATACCTTTTCTTGAATTCATCGGTGGGTTGATTGCCTTCAACAAAGAAATATCCGCTGTACTTATCCAGCTTATCCAGATACGTAAAGCCCTCTATAGAAGTCACGATTCCCTTGAAGCCGCTCTGTTTTATTCTGGACAGCAATATTTCAAACTCAGGATTAAGCGTAATCAGCATATACGCATCGGGATTAAAGTCGTGAAACTTTAACAAATGCCCTCTAAAGTCAATTTCTCCCGGATTAAAATACAATTCCTTTGTTTCCATACCCAAACGTCTGGCTCGATTGGCAAAGGCTTCCGCCCCAGCAATCGCCCCCTGCTGGTAGAAATACATTACAGCCACCCGCTTGACTCCCAAGCCATTGAGAGTCCGGGCCATCAGCTCTGCCTGGGAAACGGGTTGCGTGCAATGAATAAAGGCCAACGGGTCGTCTGCTATTTTGGCAAACCAACTGGAATTAATAACCAGACGTCTATCTTTTGCCGCCAGAGGAGCGATTGCAGCCCCCGGACCGGCCCAAATATCAAAAATAACATCACATTTATCGACGCTCACCAGCTTATGATAGGCCAGTACCGAGCGCATCTGGGTTCCGGCATCATCCTCGACAATCATCTTGTAGTCGAATAGCGATTGCCTGGAGTTTTGTTCTTTCAGCCTTAGCAACGCTCCATCACAAAATTGGTCGCCGCTTACCGAACAGTCTCCCGAGATGCTAAAGATACCGCCTATCTTCACTGCCTCCTTGTCCTGCGCTCCACATACTCCCAGTACTGTGACCAACGCCAGTACGCCTATAACCAGTCTCCTCATAAAAAAACACCTATTCGGTGGTGATCTTCATATTCTTGAGCCTCTTGCCCACGGCCTGGGAAAGCTCCTCTTCCAACTTGTGACCGAGCGCCTTCATCTCGGCCTGATGCAGATGCAACTGGTCGCGCATACGGTTGTCGATCGAGGCCGAAATGGAGCGCAGATCGTTCTCCAAAGAGGCCTGACGGGCGCAGATCTCCTCCAGCGTCTTGCGGATCTGCCCATTGACCGCCTCCTGGGCCGCAAGAAAATTCTGCTGTTGCGACAAGAGCATACCCAAAGTCTGCGTCTGCGCGTCGGTCTGATCCTTTTGGAACGCCGCCGCCGCCTGCTCCTGGCGGGCGGAGGTCTCTATCATCATGGTGGCGATCCGCTCGCTGAAGGCACGAAGGTTTTCAAGAAGCGACACCTGCAGGGATCCCTTGTCCTGCTTGTCGATAGCCTCGCGGATTGCCTGCAACTGTACCATCGTAGCCTGGGCGCGGCCGGATTGGGAGGCTTCAAGCCGTTCGATGATCCTTGCGGACTCCTCCCCTATCTTGCCTACGCCTTCGGAAATACACGACGCCATCTCTTTGGAGAGTTTGGCGTTTGTTTCGCGCGTAATGCGCTCCCAGTCAGCAAAGGAGACAAGAGAGCTGACCCGCTGGTATATCTGCGCCGTGGCGTCCGTCAAGCGCCTCTCCAGCAGGCCCTGCAGGGAGCCCATCGCCTCCTGCTGCGACTTGCTGAGGGCGTCATGCAGCATGGTGGAGGAGGTCATCAGCCTCTCCTCAAAAGCCTCAGCCGTAACGAGCTTCTGCAGTTTCTCCTCAAGAATATTCTTCACTTCGGCCGACAGCCCGTCCACCGAATGCAGTTGTCCCTCAATGCGGTCTCCGATGGAGTTCTGCGCCTGCCACAGGGCCGCGTCCAGATCGCTCTTCTTGATGGAGCTCTCCTGGAGGCGCGTCCATACGCTCTGACGATCAGCCCATTTGCGGATCTCACGCGCCTCGTAGCCGGAAAGTTCCTCGGCAAAAAGCTGTCCAAGTCTGGCAACGGCGTCCGTATAGCCCTGCCGCAGCACCGTGGATTCGTCCGCTACTGTGCGTGTTATTTTGTCAGAAAGTTCAAGCAGCCTGGCGCGCAAAAGCTCCTCCACTATCTCGGTCGTCACCACGCGGGCCACGATCCCCTCTATGGCACCCTGAACCCCGCCGCGAACCTTTTCTATCTGCTGATCCAGCTCCGCTTTTGAGGGCAAATCCTTGAGCGCTCCTTTGTTGCTTTCCAGCGCGTTTGCCACGGCGATCTGCAACTTATCGGCAATCTCGCTGACCACACGCACGCTTGCACTCTCCACTCTGGCGCCAATCCTCGTTTCAAGGGGCTCCACATTCTCGCGGAGAAGTTCCTCTATCACCTCGGTTGTGGCAATTTTTCCGACAATACCGTCCGCCCCGTTCTTGATGCCCGCCCGCACCTGATCTATCTGCAGATCGAGTTCGGCCTTCGACGGCAGCTCCTGGAGGTTACCCGTATGAGAGGAGAAAGCCTCCAATAGCCCGGAGCGGAGCCGCTCTGATATCTCCTGAGAGGTTCTGCCGTGGAGTACGTGCGCCTCGTGGACTGTTATGGCCTGACGTGAGCCATCAGAAAGCTTCTCCCTGAGCGCGTTGAGGTCGAGCTCCAGCTTGGCCACCAGCAGGGACTGTCGGGCCTCCAGCTCGCGGACAACCCAGTGGGCGCTCTCTGTGCGGGCCAACTCGTCGGCCAAAAGAGTCTCTATGGAACCGGAAGCGTTCTCGTCCACGCTCTTCCATTCCCGCACTTTCGGGGGCAGTTCCTCCTGCAGAATCCTGATGGCGTCGGCCTCCTGCCCCTCAAGCCTTTTAAGGCAGGCCTTGCGGAAGCTCTGACGGATGGATTCCTTCAGTTTGGAGATATCGGCTACCGTCGCAGGCATGGCAAATTTTTAGTATTAGTTATCCCAGATAGCAAGCACTAACTGCTCACGCCACGCACTGAAGTACGTGGCTACACTCGAACCGTCCGGGTAAACCGGACTTGTCTGGTAGACATTGAAGGACATATGGTCTGGCCAAGTATTCTTTGGAGGAAAAACAAACCAGTCCCGCTCGTCGGGACGATCCGGGCAATAGCCACGGAGTTCAGTCCGTGGCGAAAGGCCTATTGCTTCAGGAGCAACAGGTCGTCGCGGCGATCCTGGGACATCTGTTCCTCGGAGCCGTGTTTGGTGGCCTCCAGGTCGCCTTTGGAGACCGTGCCGATGCGGGACTCCTCCACGCCCAGGCTCTGCAGGTACTCTTTGGCGGCTTTGGCGCGGCGGTCACCCAGACCGAGGTTATACTCGGCGGTGCCCCTCCAGTCGCAATGCCCCTCGATGAGAACCTTGCGGGTGGAATTGGTCTTCAGATACTCGGAAGCCTGCTGGAGCTTGGCTCTCTCGGAGGCCTTGATGGTGGCGCGGTCAAAATCGAAAAAGACGGAGGGAAGCACCCCGCGCTCAAGGTTGGCGTCATCGATCGCGCCGAAGTTGCTGTCGCGGGACTGCAGCCCCTGGGCGGCCAAACTGTCGCCGTTAACGGCATTCCCTGTCGCGTTGTCGCCGGCGGCGGAGTCACTGTAGGAGGAGCGCAGAACCGTGTCGGAGGCGGAGGGGGTCTGGCGGTGTTGGCAGCCTGCCGTCAGCAGGGCCAGGGTGGCAATCGAGAGCACAAAAAGAGTGTTGCGCATATGGCTAGAGTCTAATGACGAAACGCCTGGCGAGTCAAGGGGATGTTCCCCTTGTAAAATCCGTTTACTTTTCAGCTACCCGGGGGTAGAAAGAAGTAAACGGTATTCCCCACCCCCGCACTAAAGTACGGGGCTATTCTTCGGATCGTCCTGATAAACAGGACTGGTCTGTTAAACCACGAGAGACTGGCGTGAGAGCCAGAATATCTTTGAGAGTTGTCAGACAAGTCCGGCCTGCCCGGACGATACGGGTGTAGCACCGGAGTCATAGTCCGCCATAGCCTTGTGCGAAGGCTGGATCAGTCCGGGGATTGCAGCCTGCGGTACTCTCCTTCTTAAACCATGTGTTTACTTTTCGGCTCCTTGGGGGGAGAAAAAAGGAAACAGGGGTTAGGCTAAGCCAGCCTCAGAAACTCTTTCGTACTCTTGACCCGCGCAAATCCCAGTCCCATGAAATCCGCAACTGCTTTTCTCACCTGTTTTTCGTTCATCGTCTGCGTCCCGGGGGTTCCCGTCGCGTCGATGACGAAGTCCACGAAATAGTCCAGGTCATGCGCGTCACGGGCGGCCGACTCGCAGCAGAAGTTGGTCATAAATCCCGTGATGGCCACGGTATCAACGTGAAGCTTCCTGAGCTTCGCGTCCAGCCCTGTCCCAACAAAAGATGAGTAGCGGTTTTTCCTGACCTCAATACGCGCTTTGGGCAGATACAAGCCCTTGTCGTACCCAATCTCGGCAGAGCCTTCCTTGAAATTAAAGTCCGCGGCAGCCTCTCCCATGTAGTCGAACATCCGACCCAAATCGGAGCCGTTCTTCTTGTGAATATGCCGGATATAGAATACGGGCAGGTGCTTTTTCTCGAACGCCTTTACGATGGAGTTGATCCGGCTGATCGTTCCCCGGCAGTCTGGGCAGTAGAGCTCCGAGGACTTATCGGTGTAGCACTTCTGGGCGTCAATGACAAGGAGGGCAAATTTGTGCGGCATAGGTCGGTTCTAACGTTTGAAGGCCATCAGGTCGAGAGTAGAATCGGTTGACTAAATCTGAGCCCATCGCCTCGGATTTCAATCCGAGGCGATGGGTCTTTCAGACATTGCGGCGCTTTCCTCTCCCGACAAGTCGGGCTCGCCGCGACGCTAACGTTTTAATAATGTTTCGGGATTGTCCGGCGTCGCGGCGGGCCCGAAGAGCACGGATAGTGACGCAACCCAGCGTAAGCTGGGATCAGCCCGCCATTTTAATGGTGGGTATGCAAGGCCTACAGAAAATACTTCTCTTGCGCCGGGGTAACAGGCATCCCAACCCTGCGCATCACCAGCAAGAAGTCCTCCCAGACCACCCTTTTGGCGGCGTTGGTATTGTTGCGCAGCAGATAGGAGGGGTGATAGGTCACCATGACAGGCGTCCCGTTGAATTCAAAGAATTTCCCCCTCACATCCCCCATCCGGCGGTCGGGATCCTCCCCCAGAAGCCCCGTGCAGGCCGTCGCTCCCAGCGCCACGATAACCTGCGGCTTTATGACATTTACCTGTGCCTTGAGGAAGGGAATGCACTTGGCCATCTCCTGAATGGTCGGCGGGCGATTGCCGGAAGTCATATCATCCTTCTCGGGACGCCAGTTCAATATGTTGGCGATATAGACATCGGAGCGTTTGACGCCCATAGCCTCTATTATTTTCGTTAAGAGCTGTCCCGCTCTGCCCACAAAGGGTTCGCCCTGCTGCTCTTCCTCGGCTCCGGGGGCTTCTCCGCAAAAGAAAATCGGGCTATCAATGTTCCCCACGCCAAAAACAGGTTGGACGCCCGCACGCACGTGGCTTTTGACTTCCGGATCGTTGAGCACCCTGTCGCGAAGCCACGCCCACTGGCTCTTCTTGTCGCCTGAGGGCAAGGGGAGAGCTTCTATGGCGGTAATATCTATTTTGGCGGAGAGCATGGTGGATTCTGGGGTACGCTGGACGGCCTTTGACCTGGAGGTGGAAAAAGATCTTACCGACCCCAAAGGGGGTACAGGGGCACCAGCCCCAATAATATTCACCCCGCCCTGAGGGCGGGGCAAGGGGTGGGTGGAAGAATCCGGCTGCGACGGCGCTTGTTCTGCGGGAGTACCCAAAATCGCGCGCAACCTTTTGCTCTGCTCCGGAGGAATCGAAAGCGTCCGCACCCCCGCGCTTCTGAGCATGATGAGATGCTCCCTAAGGCTTTCCCGCGGCATCGATCTTCCCTTCTTTGACCAGATGTTCCACCAGCTTTCTTTTGATGGCGTAGGGTTTCAAATCTATCTGGGGAACTTTGAAGAGGGGCACCACTTCGGCGATGTAGAGCCCACGCTGTTTGATCCACTCCTCCGAATACTCCGGACCTTCCCCACTGCCAACGACCCCGCTTTGATATTCACAGAGGATGTAATATTCTTCTTTGACTTCGAACTTCAGACGGGCAAACTCCCTGCCCACCTTGACGTGCACGCCCGCCTCCTCAAAGATCTCCCGCTGCAGACATTGCTCCACCGTCTCGCCAATCTCGCGGCCGCCTCCGGGAAAGACGTAGTACTGGATCTCCCCGCCCTGCGCGTCCTTCCTGATCCGATGCATCAGTAGGATCCCGTCAGGGTGCATGATGATCCCTTTCGCCTTTTGCAGCGGATCCTTTTTAGTGCCAACGCGCTCGTCCATAGAGAGAAAGGGGAAGATACCGGCCGCCCGAGCTTTCCTTCAGGGCCAGCTCGCCGATCTCGATATCCCCGGCTTTAAGACTATCAGTTTTAAGGAGGCTATCAAGCGTCAATGCCGAGGCCTCCAGATTGTACATGGTCAAAAGCAACATTCTGCGGTTTGGGCTGAGCACTTTCGCGCAGGCGTCCAGCAAATCCGCAATTTTTTCTATCTTCCACAGCTCGCCTTTCGGTCCGCGGCCAAAAGAAGGCGGATCCAAAAGGATGGCCTCATAACGATTGCCCCGCTTCTCCTCGCGTCTCAGATAGGTCATCGCGTCCTCCACAATCCAGCGGATGGGCGCGCTTTCCATCCCGCTCAAGCCTGCGTTCTCTCGGGCCCACTCAACCGCAGGGCGGCTGGCGTCTACGTGGGTCACCCTGCAGCCGGCTTGGGCGGCAACGAGGCTCGCCGATCCCGTATATGCGAAGAGATTGAGGAGATTATCCCCCGGCTTCATGGCACTTTTGATAGCGCGCCAGTGCGGCTCCTGTTCTGGAAAGAGTCCTATGTGCTTGGACTCCTGTGAAGCGTGCAGGTCAAACTTGAGCCCCTCTCGTTCCAAAAAGAACTTTTCGAAGGGTTTGTTCCATCTCTCGTTCTCATCGCAGACCGCCTCGGCCTTCTGCCAGAGCGCCGGATTGGATTTCCTCCACAGGGCCTTGGGCTCGGGACGGATGAAGATCTTTTTCCCCCACCGCTCCAGTTTCTGGCCGTCCCCCGAGTCGATCAGCTCAAACTGGTCCCACTGGGGGCTTTCCACCCTTATTTCGGGCAATCTCCTGGAGGAGTTTGTATTTACTGTAGACTTCTCCTGCATTATGGAAGGCTATTCTAAACCCAAGAGAGCCGTCGAGCCAGCCTGATTTTAGACAATAGCCGCGAAAGAACTTCCAGACCGCGCGGGGCCAGGCGGCAGGTGGCCTTGCCCCTTCGCTCAAGGCCTGGTGCGCCCAAAGCTCCGCGTAACGCCGACTGCGCCTCTCCAGATCCTCCCAGTCTCTGAAGGAATGGTGCTCGACGATACCCGGCAGGGGAGAAACTTGTCCTGTCACCGACACCGACTCGTGAACCTGCCGATCATCCATCGCATAGCCGTCCTTTGGGAAAACCCGCAAGACCCAGTCCGGGAACCAGTCCCCATGACGGACGCGCCGGCCTTCAAAGACGACCTGGCGACAGACGCTGTAGCCCCCGACCTCCCTCATCAGACCGACGGCATCGAGGGCGCGCACCGTCTCTTCAGGAAAGATCTCGTCGGCATCCAGCCAGAGGATCCATGACTGCCTTGCCAGGCTCCAAAGCGCCTTGCGGCTCCTGGAAAATCCCATCCAGGGACCTTCAAAAACGGTCACGCCCATTTTTTTGAGCAGTTCCTGCGAACCGTCGGTGGAACCGTTGTCATAGGCGATGATCTCGGGGACTTTCCCGATGAAGGGCGCTATGCTTCTCTCAAGACGATCGGCCTCGTTTTTCACGAGCAGGCAGACGGATATGGGGGGAAGGGAGGACATTATGAAAGAACATTCTGTCTAAAATCAACTTGTTGCGGTGGAATACCTATTGAAATACCATAAGTAGAGGCCTCATCATATTCCTCTTTCCTATGACGATCCACATAGAATATCTTTTGAGGGAAAATAATATAATGATGAGTGGCATTTCTCCAATCGGCATACCAATTATCCCTGCGCCAAGCTCCCTTATACAACACCCTTTCAATGAGCTGTGGTCTAAGCTCTTCCGTCAGTAATTTGGCCCGCTCCGCCGGAACTTTTACTGTATGCAGAGTCCACTGCTTCAGCCACGGTTGTTTGTTACCAGGCTCCATAGCCTTTACCCGGGTGGCAGTAATCTCAAAGCTTTTTAAGATTGAGAGATCCTTCAGCGATTCTTCAATAATAACACCCGTAAAATCTTCCATATTTACTTCCCCTTCTCCACTTCCCTGAAGATCTCCCGGAGCGCCGCGATCTCCTTTTCCACCGTAAAGCCACCCACCGTCCGCGAGATCTCCTCAGGGGTCAGCGGCGGCGGATTATCAAGCCAGGCTGCCGCCTCGACAAGATCCTTGTCCTGCGCGGAGAGGATAAAGCCGGTTTGTCCGTGGCGGATGAGCTCCGCGGCGCCATTCTGACGAGTCGTAACCACCCGGATCCCGCACGCAAGCGCCTCCATCACCGAACTGCTGCACGGATCATAGAGAGTCGGCAGGACAAAGACATCGCAGGCGCGGTAGTAGTCCGGCATATTGTCGACCTGTCCGACATGGAGAACGCCCCGCGGGAGTCTTCCCTTCCCTTTTCCCACCACCACCAGACGGGCACCGGAGAGCTTCGCGATCTCGAACGCCTGTTTGAAGCCCTTGCGCTTCCAGCCGTTCCCCATGAAGAGAACCAGCTCGCCATCTTCGGGAAGCTTCAGGCGGCGACGGGTGGCCTGCTGGTCTTCGCCTTTGGGGAAGATGGGGGAGAACTTTTTCATATCGAGGCCGTTTCTCACCACGCGGATCTTCGGCGCGCAGGTCGGATAATACTGGCTGATCTCCTTGCGCACCATCTCGGAATTGGCGATGATGACCTTCGCCGCCTTGAAGCTCTTTTCGTCCAACTTGGGCGCGATCATGTGAAAAAGATTCAGGGAGATTCCTGCCAAAAGACGATAACGCTTGTGGACGCCGTCGCCCGCACGGAAGATCTCCGCCGAAGGGCCGCGCTCCAGGCTCAACGAGAGCGCCTCCGGATGCGCGGCTATCTCGCGGTCTGCCCGGCGGGCAAAGCGCATGGCCTTCAGCCAGCTGGGGCCAAACTTGAGTCCCTTCTCGCTGACCGTGATCACCAGCCGGTTGCCTTCCAGGGCTGCCTTGTATTTGGCAAAGACACGCTCAGCCCCGCCCGGACCACCCAGCCCGCGGCGTATCAAGATGATGGAACGCTCCCCTGCCATGACTAAAGAGCTTGCCAGACAACCGGCTGCTTGGCTAGAATAAACGTCTTCAGTCGGTAGGATATCCAAGTGGCTAAAGGACGCTGACTGTAAATCAGTTCCGCTCTGCGGTTCGCTGGTTCGAATCCAGCTCCTACCAGATTTTCTTTCATGAATGGAAGAAAAGTTGCTGCACCGTGGTCCGAAGGCAGAGGCGGGCAGTTCCGATTCCTCTTAATACGACTGCGCCCAGATGGCCGCCTGTTTGCCGTTGATTTGTTTATCCAAAGGATGACAGCGAACCGTAACGCCAAACTTCTCTCTCATCTTTTCTTCCAGGCCTTCGAAGCCTTCCCAGGGGGTGATCGCAAAGCCCGGCGTGCCGGACTTCTCGGCGCAAGCAAAGAACTTCTCCAACTCCTCAGGGGTCGAGACCTCCTTTGTATTGTCGGTTTGAAACTTCAGCGCCCTGGCATACATCGCGTCGCGGATGGAAACAAGCGTCCTGGAGATATTCGCAACAAAGTCGGCCTGCGAGGAGGCACTCTTTGCGCCTGTCTCGTCACTGCGAATCGAGTAGACAAGGTTGCCGCTTGCCACGTCGCGGGGTCCGATCTCAACACGCACGGGCACGCCCTTTTTGATCCACTCCCAGTTCTTGGTGCCGCCCCCGATATCGCGGGTATCCAGCTCCACGCGAATTGGCGAACCAAACGTGCTCTGCGACTCCAATTTGTGTTTAAGCTCTTGAGCGGCCTTGAGGACGCTCTCGCGGCTTTCGGGCTTGCTCAGGATGGGCAGAATGGCAATCTGCGCGGGAGCCACAGGAGGAGGCAGGATAAGGCCGTTGTCGTCGCTGTGAACCATGATCATGGTGCCGATCAGGCGGGTGGAGACACCCCAACTGGTCGTCCACGCGTGGGCCTCTTTGTTATCGCGGCCCACGAATTTGATTTCATTGGCCTTGGCAAAGTTCTGTCCGAGAAAGTGGGAGGTGCCGGCCTGTATGGCCTTCTTGTCCTGGGACATGGCCTCGATGGCGTAGGTCTCCACTGCACCAGCAAATCTCTCAGATTCCGTCTTGGAACCGTGAATCATGGGAACGGCCAGGAATTCTTTTGCAAAGTCAACATACACCTCCAGCATCTTCATTGTCTCGGTGACAGCCTCCTGAGAAGTTTCGTGGGCGGTGTGCCCCTCCTGCCAGAGAAACTCGGACGTGCGCAGGAACATTCTCGTGCGCATCTCCCAGCGTACGACGTTCGCCCACTGGTTGATGAGAAGAGGCAAGTCGCGATAGGACTGCACCCACTTGGAGAAAGAGGCCCCGATGATCGTCTCGGAGGTGGGGCGCACCACCAGGGGCTCTTCGAGCTTGGATTTGGGATCGGGAATGAGGCCACCCTGGCCGTCGGAGACGAGCCGGTGATGGGTGACAACCGCGCACTCCTTGGCAAAACCCTCGACGTGCTTGGCCTCGCGGGTAAAGTAATTGAGAGGAATGAAGAGCGGAAAGTAGGCGTTCTTGTGGCCTGTCAGCTTGATCTGGCGATCCAGCTCACGCTGGATCAGTTCCCAGACACCATAGCCCCAGGGCTTGATCACCATGCAGCCGCGCACATCGGAGTTGTCCGCCATGTCGGCGGCGCGCACGACCTGCTGATACCATTCCGGAAAGTTTTCCGCGCGGGTTGGCGAGATGGCGGTGGCGGGTTTTGGGGAGGGCGCGCTCATAGTGGTAGAAAGCCCCAGTCTAGGTGATTGCCGGGGAAAAGGCCAGAAGGAAGTGGGGTTATATAAATTACATTATCCCCTTCAGCTTGAAATGCAGCTTGGCGTATTGGGACATCGCTTCGGGACCAAGTTTCTCGCGCAGTTTGGCAAACTGCTTCTGGGCCTCAAAGCTCGCGCCCTTCATGAGCCTCTCCCCGGCCTTTTCCGACAAATTCCGCATCCCCCGCAGGAACCCCGCGCGAGCCACGACTGAAGCCGCCGCCACCACCGGATCGCTCTCGGCCTTCGTCCGGCGCCTTAACTCAAAATCCGGACGCTTTAAATACTCGTCCACGTTGTCGCGCTTGGCATACTGGTCGAGGAGTCCCCACGGGGCATCTCTTTCGCTCAAGGCATCCCCCAGAGAGCGCGAATGCAGCCACGAAAGCAGCCTGTTGAGATTCGCCCCGGGCTTGCCCATCAGCTCGTTGTATTTCTCCATTGAACAGGCGGCTGTCGCCACGGCCACTCCCTTCATCCCGCGGATGATCTTTTCGAGCTTCATGATCTCGCCATCGGAGATCCTCTTGCTGTCGCGGATGCCGACCTTTATGAACTCCCTTACCTGATCGCCGCCAGCCACCACACTAGCCGTTACCAGAGGGCCAAAGACATCGCCCTTCCCCGCCTCATCGCAACCGGCGTGCAGCTCGTACCATTCGGGGTGATGAACGTCATCGTAACCCAGGAGCGCCTCGCCCGTCACCTCCGGTTCGAGAATGTTTTGGACAAACTCCTCGGTATTTTTGCCCTGCACCACCAGCTTGCCGCTCTCGTAGGCTGTTACCTGGACCTTGTTGCCCTCGTAGGAAAAGCGCGCGTAGGGAACGGCCTTCTCGTACCAGAGACGTTTTTCGAGCGCGGCCTTTAGCTTGGCGGCCTGTTCAGGGGTAATTTTCAGGGTGTAGAGAGTCTGCGGTTTGGGTCCAGCGTCGGCTTCATCGGAGGATCTCTTGCCTTTGAAATTCATTTGAGGGAAAATATGGCAGGTAAGATGAAAGAGTTCAATACAGGAGAATTTAAAAAAAGGCTGCTAAAATGGTTCGCGGCAAATAAAAGGGCGTTGCCGTGGAGAACGGGATCGGGGTGCACCCACCACCCCCTACCCGCCCCAACCGCAAGGAGTCTTCAAGGTACAGTGGGGCACACAGGGGGCCGCAGGCCCCCGTCCAACACCCCCGCCCAGAGGGAGGGGGAAAGGGGGGTGGGTGCTATGCAAAGGGCATACGCTGACAGTCTGTCCGATACTGTTAAACGCGATCCTTATTCCGTTGTCGTCAGCGAAGTCATGTTGCAACAAACACAGGTAAATACAGTTCTAAAATACTACGACAACTGGATGAGACTCTTCCCGACCTTTGATGCCCTCGCAAAAGCCCCCTTAGAGAAGGTTCTGAAAGCCTGGCAGGGAATGGGGTACTACACGCGCGCCAGAAATCTAAAGAAACTCGCGCAGGCCGTGATGAAGGAACGCCACGGGGAATTGCCGCGGGACGTGGAGGATCTTGACGCGCTGCCGGGAATCGGCAAATACAGCGCGCGCAGCATCGCAAGCCTGGCCTTTGATGTTCCTGTGGCCTGCGTAGATGGAAATATAGTGCGGGTCATTTCGCGGCTACTGGGGATAGACAAGCCATTTAAAAGCTCAAGCGCGGCAATGCCGGAGTTTCAGGAGAATGCCGATCAACTTCTGAATCAAAAACATCCCGCACTTCACAACGAGGCCATGATGGAATTCGGCGCGCTGGTATGCACCAAGGCAAATCCGTCCTGTGCAAGCTGCCCCATGAAAGGCCTATGCAGGGGACACGCGCTGCGGATCGCGGAAAAACTCCCGCGCTTTGAGCCGAGGAAGACCGAGGAAAAGATCGTCAGGCGGGCTTGGATATACGACGGGGACAAAATCCTGTTGCAGCAAAGTCACCCGGGAAGATCGGCCGCGACAGGAAATTTATACGGGCTTTGGGAGCTGCCGACGCTTGAAGCGCTCGGCGTCAGGAGGCCGGGCAAAGAGCTTTTAAGAAAACACCGCGGCATCACCAAATACAAAATCACGGAGATTATCCATCGGGTCGGGACAGGACAAGCCGCCTCAGGCGGCAAGAGGCTGCGTTGGATAGGCAAAAGGAAGCTCGCGCAAATTCCGCTCTCTGGACCGCACGGGAAGTGGATCCGGGAGTTGCTAGATCATTAGCTCTTCACCAATTCGCCATATTTGGGACGCAGGGTCTCAAGCAGGCTGCGTTGGGGGTTCCTTAGAAATTCGCCGACCATCCTCTCGCAATCGCGGACTTTGAGCTGCCTGGCAAGATGTTTGATCTCGGGGATGCTGCGGAAGTTCAAACTGAGCTTGCGCAAACCCAGGCCGACAAGCATCGGCAGGTATACGCCGTCGCTGGCCACCTCACCGCAGAGAGATACCTCCAGTTTTCTGGACCTCGCCGTATCGATGATCTGCTTGAGGGTCCGCACGACTGCCAAATGGGAGGGCTCGTACAGATAGGCGATCCTGTCATTCACCCGGTCGCAGGCCAGCAGATACTGGATCAAATCGTTCGTGCCGATGCTCACAAAACTGCAGTGCCGGGCAATCTGATCCAGCGTCAGCGCCGCGGAGGGAACCTCTATCATGGCGCCAATGGGAATATTCCTGGCGTACGAAATGCCCAGTCCGGAGAGTTCTCTTTTGGCCTCGTCCAAGACGTTGATGGCCTCCAGAAGCTCCCCCACCCCGCTGATCATCGGGAACATGATGCGGAGATTTCCGCGCACGCTCGCGCGGAGAAGTGCGCGCAACTGCGCCTTGAAGAGCGTGCGGTTCTCCAGGCAAAAACGGATGGCGCGGTAGCCCATGAAGGGATTTTTCTCATTGCGATCGAAATATTTGCCCAGCTTTTTATCCCCGCCCAGATCGAGCGTGCGGATGGTCACGGTTCTGCCGGAGAAGGCCTCCAGCAATTTTCCATAGGAGAGCGTCTGGAACTCCTCTTCGGGAAATTTTTCCTGGCGCAGGAACATATACTCGGTGCGGAAAAGACCGATCCCCTCCGCCCCGCAATCCAGAGCCGCGGGCGCTTCATCGGGAGACTCCACGTTGGCCTGGACCTCCAGGCAGACGCCATCGCGCGTCTTTGCCCGTTCTTTGGCTGACGATTTCCAGTTTTCGCGCAGACGTACCCACACGCCGCTATCACGGCCATGCGCGCTTAAGGTGGTTTCCGAAGGATAGATAAAGGCCTCGCCAAGCCCGCCGTTCACCAGAAGCGGCACACCGGTCTTGACCGCTCCCAAAATGCCGCGCGCGCCAACAACGGCGGGAACCCCCAGAGCCCGGGCAATGATTGAGGCGTGTCCCGTGCGCCCCCCAAACTCGGTGACAACCGCCATGACCTTGCCGGACTCCAGGAGCGCGGCCTCGCTGGGGCTGATATCACGCGCCACAAGTATCGACGGCGTCTCCATCCGGTAGGTCAGCGGTAGATTCTTCCCCAGCAGATTGTGTATGAGCCTGCGGGAGACGTCCTTGATGTCTGCCACCCTCTCCTGGATAAAGGTATCCTCCACTTTCAGAAAGGCATCGATGTATCTTTTGGCAACCGTGTAGAAGGCCTGTTCCACGTTGCAACGGCTTTCTTTCATAAAGCCGAGGGTCTCCTCTATGATGGCGCGGTCTTCAAGGACCAATAGATGCGCGTCAAAGATCGCTCCGCTCGACTCTCCCACACGTCTGGTGAGTTCAGCCCGCAGTCCCAACAGCTGCCGACGCGTCTCCATAATAGCCTGTTCGAAACGCGCAATCTCGCTATTTACCTGTGCAGGGGCTATCTGGTAGCTGGGGACGGCCACCTCTTCCTGCGTCAAGACAAAGGCCGACGCATTCGCCACCCCAGCCGAAGCGGGAATGCCTTTGAACTGCAGCTCTTGGGCGGGGGTAGTCACACGTGTAAACGGAAGCTTTGAGGGATAAGCTCCGCTTCTAGCTTGAGACAGAACCCTCTCCTCTTCAAGCCTAACTTGACAGTATATGGCCTGATTGGTATGTTTGATCCATTTATGGCAGAGAGAAGCTTTGTGATGGTAAAGCCCGATGGGGTTAAACGCGCGCTGGTCGGAGAAATCGTTTCCCGGCTTGAGAGAATCGGTCTGAAATTGGAGGCTATGAAGATGATGAGCGCCACCAGGGAACTGGTTGAGAAACATTACCCAGCCACCCCGGAGCTGATGAGCCGCATCGGCAACATAGCAGTCCGCAATTTTACCGAAGTCGGAAAACAGGGTGAAATCATGAAGGTCTTTGGCAGCGAGGAGCCCGAGAAGATGGGGGCGAAGATCCGCCAGTGGCTTGTCGATTATATCATGATGGGGCCCGTGGTTGCCATGATTTGGAGCGGGACGTCTGCCATCAAGAATGTCCGGCGCATCACGGGGCCGACGGTTCCAGCCGAGGCTGCACCGGGCACGATCCGCGGGGACTACTGCATCGAGACGGCGGTATCGGCGAACATGGAGTATCGGGGGCTGTACAATCTGGTGCACTCATCCGGAAATGCCGCGGAGGCGGAGGAAGAGATCAAGCTGTGGTTCCCGGAGTGGAAAAATAGGGCAGACAATAAGATCATTTCATAAGGATACCGATATTGCCTTATCATCACTGCTATCTCACTGTTTTACAGTGAAGATTAGTGCTTTATTGCTTAATTATATCGGGGCGTGGACATTCTTGGATGGGACGTGGCGTACTTTCCCCGATACGGTTCTCCAGCGCTTGTCGTGGAGAAATAAAATGTCAGAGAACAATTTTTCAGTCAGGCGGTATTATAGCAGAAATTTGGGAGGGGGCTCGATCGGTGAACGCACTTTGTTCTGAGCAAGAGATCTTGGAAAAATTTGTATCAGTGCATTGCAAACGAGTTTTTGTCCTTTACTTACTGTTAGGTATATGTTACCTTATAGTTCTCACGTATTAAACTTATGGACTTACTTATAGACACTTACGGTACTAAGATTGGCACCACGGGCGAACGCATCGCCCTCTCGTTTCCCGATATAAAGGAGAAGAAGGAATATCCCATTCGTCGACTGGACAAGATAGTCATCCTACGCCCGGCGTCCCTGACCACGCACGCAGTTCAATTGGCTCTTGCCCACGATGTCGATATTGTATATCTCGGCGCTTTTGGCAGACCAATGGGGCGATTTTTTTCCAGCGAACCGAAGGGACTGGCCAGTATTAGGAAGTCCCAATTGGAAATCTCGAACAGCCACGAGAAATCATTCGATCTCGCAAAAGTGTTGGTCCAAGGCAAATGCGCGAACCAAATCAGCTATATTCGTTATCTGGGCTATCAATACAAGAGGGATTTCTCCGTGGAGCTGCTTCAAGCCCAGACAATCTTTGATTCGATTGATTTTTTGTCCGTCAGCGATAAGGGCAAAGAACAGCTCTTGGGCATGGAGGGCTATATCGCTGATCGATATTTCAGCTGTCTGAAAAAATTGTGCCGGTTCCCCGGACGAGCGCCACAGGGACATGACAAATACAATAGTATGCTTAACTACGGTTACGGGATACTGTACAATGAAGTCGAACGCGCGTGCCTTTATGTGGGACTTGACCCGTACGTTGGCCTGTACCACACCGAACGGTATGGCAAACCTGCTCTTGTCTGCGACCTTGTGGAAGAGTTTCGCGTGCCTATTGTTGATGCCGCCCTGTTTCCTATTTTTGCCGATAAACGCGTCAAATCGGAATTCTTTGAGCAAAACAAAGAAGGTCAAAATCAGCTTTCGGCGGCAGGCAAAGGCATTGTCGTCGAGGCTGTCTTCAAGAATCTAAATGCCAATGCTCAGTGGAAGAAGAAGAGATGCTCTCTAAAACGGATTATTGAAGAACAAATTCGTTTTTTGGCGCGTTATTTTATTGGTAGGGAAACCCGGTATAAAGCCTTTGACGTCGTCGATTTGCTTTCCTCCCATGAATAATTTCCCCTTCTTTGTCCTGATTGGATGGGAGACACGTAACCGGAGGTGTCTCAACAGGGCAAGAGTATGGTGCAGAGACTACGGGCTTATGCAGTTATCCCACCGCGTATTCATCGGAAAGTTATACGCCAAAGAAAGAACAAAATTTGAGTCGAAATTGAAAAGCCTGCTTACGCGCAAGACGGACAGATTTTTTTGCGTGTATTTGTGTAAATCCTGTGTGGAAGAGAGTACACTCCCCTCACCATTGGTTGAAAAACTAACCAAGCAACCCCTCTCGTTTGAATTAGTCCAAGCATCTTAGTTGTTGTTATGACGAGTCTTAATATATAGTATTATTTACCGCCTTTAAAAAAGGAGCTACTGCAACTTACCGTATCGGCTGGGACGTGTTGGTGGCCTTTCCCACTTTTATCGCGCTTTGCTTTCTTAGTGGGGTTATAGCGGACTGGATTATCTCGGCCGAGAATCATACGAGTGGCGCCTTAGTAATAACGTTGGTATGGTTAGGGGCAAAGATGGTGGAGCACATTCTCGATACAAATGGCGCTTTTCTGGAAGAAAAATGGCGTGAATCGAACGAGGCCGCTCACCGAGATCGCGCCAGGACCTTGTATGTAGGCACACTTGCGGTGGTGGCTGTCCCTTACATATGTTTTCACTCGTATTTTGGTTGCGGATGGGATCTGCCCGTCATAGTTGCCGCTTGTGTTGTCTTAATAGTGGCAGGGGTTTTTCCTCGTATTTGGACATGCCTTTGGGACTGCGAAGCGCATTTTGCGAAGGCACAGGTTGATAAAGTTGTCCGTGAGTACTGTACACGGAGTCTGTTATTGACGCAGGAGCAGGCGACTCCTGATGAGATTGCGAGGGCACCACGCGATGAAGTAGAGAGGGCCTCAGAGCTTGTGACTGAGAGCCTTCTGGCTCTGCAAACATTTAAGCCTATTCACCACCACGAGCGAGTTCCTGGTCTGACTGAGATTCGGTTGTGTGATACCAAATTGCTGGACATTTCTGATAATGTCCAAAAGCGGCTTATGGAAGAGTTAACCTATCGTCAGGCGATGTTACAGGTTATTCTGGGTAATGAGAACGAGTTATTGTCGAGTGTGGATATACTTTCGCGGTCTCCCTATGATTCGAAAATTGTCGTGCTAAAAAACCGACGCCGCGAGCTAGCGGCAATCACAGCGCGTCCGAGCTAAGAGCCAAGCAAGACTAGCGCGTCAGCTACGTCACGTGATGTTAGAGCCCATGAGCGGTCCTTAGGAAGGTGTGAAATCACATTTCTTTCAAAGGCAGTAGATTTTTCAATGGCTATACGATCGTTGTGCAGGAAATCAGCGAGGATCGCCAGCGCGAGCAGTTGCGGACCGGCTCCCACGTATCCACATTCGAAGAAGTCGGCGATTGTGCCGGGCCGCAGATCAGGACGGGTTTGTAGTGGAACTCCGTTGACTGACACGACGAGCGCACGAGAGCTTAGGCGGTACCCTCGGTAAAGTTTAGAACTTGCGCTTGTCATAACGGTGTGGGTTACTCAACTGGTAATAGTAGGACTGATGGTTTCGGAAGGCAAGCTTATTGACAAGGGTGTATATCTTGTGAGATGTGACCAAGCTGAGGCTTTTGTCGCTTGCGGCGGCGGAGGGCCCCTTCCGCAGATTATAGTCCAAAAGCGTCATACAGCATCAATTAGTCGGCTCCAGGCGCACGGCCATTTCAATATCGGCTTCAAGTGACAGAACTTTAGTCAAAATGCAACGGCTCCAGACTTGGTTGCAGTAGCTCCTTTTTTAAAGGCGGTAAATATTATTGACTAATAAATATATTATATTATACACCCCCTGCCCTATCAGCCGCTCCAGCTCGGCCACTTTTTTGACATTGTCATCCATATCTGCCTTTACGCCCTATCGGACACTACACGCCATCACATCGTCAAAGTAGTGAAGCCTCTTCGGATCAATTCCCTGACGCTTTGGCTGTAAATCCACCGCGCACACACCCCTCGATAGCGGATGCCTTTTTTCCAGAACAGCCATGGTATTCTCGGCATCTATAATCGTCATCTTATACCCAAATGTCTCAAGTATAACCAATAGTTGAGATAGATTTCTCCCTACATTGTAAACTCCATCGCTATGTTTATGTTCGAACAATATCTTTTCCGGCTTTAAGTATAAGAAAGGAAACTTTGACAATATCCTCGTGTCATAACCTTCCGTGTCAGTCATGAGCATTTCAACGGCATCGATATCAAATGTTTTTATAAGCGTCTCAAAACATATTCCACGAACCTTTATGGCTTCAATCTTGTCCGAAAATCTTTCATCATGAAGTTTGGCATGGTTCGGATTCAAAGAACCCAGCTGGTCACCGTAGTCTTGAATGGTATTGGCCGAATCGGTCGGACTATAAAACGTAAATTCACCATCTTCCTCGGTAATTGCAACGTTCAGCAGATCTATCGATTTTATTTCAGCATATCTTGTTTTTAGTTTTTCAAATAACCAAGGAACAGGTTCAACAAGTAGAACATTCCCACGACAGGCCCTTTCTTTTACAAAGGATTCTGTCTTACTGCCATCATGAGAACCAACTAGAATCAGAGAATATTTCATACGGGGATGACCTGGATAACATATAGAGTAAAAAGATATATTCTACATATACAAGTATAACCATTGTTTGAAAGTGAGCAATTGAAAAGAGGAAAAACGAAAACTGGAACGGAATTCGGCATCCGCAAGAAACAATACATTCCCTACCCGATCAGCCTCTCAAGCTCAGCCATTTTTTTGACATTGGTCTCCATTGTAGCCCTCACGCCGTCAATAACGCTTACCGGAGCCTTGCCGGTAAAAGCCGGGTTCTCCAGTTTGGCCTTCGCGGACGCAATCGCTTTCTGAATCTCCTCCAACTGCTTTTTTAACTTGGCCTTGTCCTCGGCGGTAACGGCGCTTGTCAAATCCAGATAGATCGTGCCAAGTGGCGTCACGCGCGCTGGAGCGTTGGCCTTGTCTTGGGTGGTCAGGATGATTTTTTTGGCGCCCAAGAAGCGGCATAGTACCTCCAGCTGCGGCTCAACGGATGCGGCGGACTCGGTTTTGAGGACAAAATCCACGTCGCGCTTGGCGCTCATTCCAGCATCGGCCTTGAGCGCACGTCCAGCCTCAACCAGCTCCGCGAGTTGGCTCACAAAAGCGGATTCTTTGAAGTTCAAACCGCGCGCGACGAGCCTCTTTTGCAGATCTGCGGCACCCACGATGGGGGACTGCTGTATCAGCTTGCCCTCCGGCGCAAAAGACATCTGCTTCCACAGCTCCTCCGTGATGTGCGGAATAATCGGATGCAATAGCTGCAGAGTCTGACGGAGAACGACGTCCTGAATCGCGATGATATGGGCTTTCTGGGTCTCATCCTTGAGACGCGCTTTTGAGGCTTCCACATACCAGTCGCAGAAATCCCCCCAGAAGAAAGCGTACAGCCCGTTGCCCATCGCGGCAAAATCGAACCCCGCGAAGCATTTCTCCACGAGACGCGTCGTCTCAACAAGCCGCGCGAGTATCCAATGGTCGTAGGCGTCGAGCTTTTCGGGAGAGATACCGCAGAGCAGTTCATCCAGGCTAGCCGGAGCCTCCCGGATTCCCTGCATCTGGCGGAAGCGCGAGGCGTTCCATAACTTGGTACAAAAGTTTCGTCCCAACTCGACCATTTCCTCGCTGAAGGCGATGTCCTGACCAGTGGGGGCATTGCGGACAATACCGAAGCGCGAACCGTCGGCACCGTACTGTTCAAAGAGCGCCAGCGGATCCACGCCGTTGCCCAGACTCTTGCTCATTTTGCGGCCTTCAGCGTCGCGGACCATGCTGGTAAAGTACACGTCTTTGAAGGGAATCCTGTCATTGAGAGCGCCGCTGCGGAATTCCAGTCCCGCCACAATCATTCGGGCAACCCAGAAGAAGATGATATCGGGGCCTGTGACAAGGGTCGACGTCGGATAAAAACTGTCCAGCTGGGCCTTTTTCATGGCAGCCTCATCAGGCCAGCCCATTGTAGCCAGCGGCCACAACCACGAGGAAGCCCAGGTATCGAGCACGTCGGGATCCTGCTCCCAGTTCTCCCTGTCAGCGGGACCATCGATGCTGCAGTGACGGTTCCTCGGATCCTCACGGTCTGTGCCCTTCCTGTACCACACGGGAATCCGCTGGCCCCAGATCACCTGGCGCGAGATACACCAGTCCTGGATGTTATTGAGCCAGTTGAAATAGACTTTCTCCCAGCGGGCCGGATGAAATTTGATCAGACCCCCGCGCACCACCTGTTTGGCCTCTTCCACATGAGGATATTTGAGCCACCACTGCACGCTTAAGCGCGGCTCGATCGGCACCCCCGCGCGTTCGGAGTAACCCACGGAGTGCTTGTACGGCTTCACGGCTATGAGGAGCCCAATTTCTTTGAGTTGTTTGATTGACTCTTCGCGGGCCTTCTCACGCGTCATGCCTTTATATCTCTCACCGGCATTTTCATTCAAAGACGCATCCGGATTAAAAACATTTATCACGGGTAGCTGGTGACGTTTACCCATATCAAAATCCACCTTGTCATGTGCTGGGGTCACTTTTAGGACACCAGTTCCAAAATTCAAGTCAATAGCCTCGTCCCCTATCACGGGGATCTGTGCTTTTGGAAACGGCCTCCAGACGTGTTTGCCGATGTATCTGGCGTACTTGGGATGTTTGGGATGCACTGCCACGGCAGTATCACCCATGATTGTCTCGGGACGGGTGGTTTCTATCTCAATGAATTCGCCGGGATGCTCCACCAGCTCGTACTTCATATGGACCATGATTCCCTCTTCCTCCTTCATGATGACTTCCTCATCGCTCAGTCCCGTGAGGCTTACTGGACACCAGTTCACCATGCGGTAGTCGCGATAAATATAGCCCTTCTCGTAAAGCTTCACGAAGGCGTGCAGCACCGCCCGATGGTAGGCGGGATCCATCGTGTAACCCGTACGGCTCCAATCGCAACTGCAACCCATGCGCTTGAGCTGCTTTAAGATCGTACCGCCATTTAGCTCGCACCATTGAAGGATCCTCTGCATGAACTCCTCACGGGGCATATTGTGCTTAGTCTTGCCCTCTTTTCGCAGGGAGCGCTCCACCTGGACCTGCGTGGCCAGCCCCGCGTGATCGGTCCCCGGAATCCAGAGGGCAGCTTTGCCTTCAAGACGCGCGCGGCGAATCAGGACGTCCTGCAGGGTATTGTTCAGAAAGTGTCCCATGTGCAGGACTCCCGTCACATTGGGAGGAGGAATGACTATGGTATAGGTCTCCTCTTTTTTGCCCATGAGGCGCTCAAGGAAATTCAGCTTCTTTCCGACGACGGGTTTGAACGCATCTTTTTGAAGCCACTCGTTATACCAATATGGCTCCAGCGTCGCAAAGTCATAGTTTTTTGCAATCTCGGGCATAGAGGGTCATATGGTACAGAAAACCACAGGGACTTTCAAGTCGTCTGTGGATTGGGAATCCAGAGCGATCAGCCAATGCCCACGCGCTTACCGGCCTTGCGGGCGTCATATTGGCTCTTGATCCACTTGTAGGTGGCGGCCAACCCATCATCGAGCGTGGTGGAGGGTTCCCATTGGAGCACCTGCCGGATGAAAGTGTTGTCCGAGTTGCGGCCGGCGACCCCCTTGGGGGCAGAGAGGTCGTGATGGCGGGTGAGCTTGACGCCGGCAATCTTCTCAATTTTTGAAAGCAGGGCGCTGATGGAGATGAGTTCGCTTGATCCCAGGTTGATGGGAGTGGCGATGAGATCGTCGCAATGGGTAATCATGTCGATGCCCTTGACGCAGTCGTCTATGTACATGAAGCTGCGTGTCTGGGAACCGTCACCCCAGATGGTGATCTCTTTGTCGCCGGTGTCGATAGCTTGAATGACTTTGCGGCAAAGTGCGGCGGGCGCTTTTTCGCGGCCTCCATCCCATGTGCCATTGGGACCGTAAACATTGTGGAAGCGGGCGATATGCGTCTTCATGCCGCGCTCATACCAGTACTCCTGGCAGAACATCTCGGAAACGAGCTTCTCCCAGCCGTAGCCGCGTTCGGACATGGCCGGATACGCATCAGATTCCTTGAGCGCGCGGACATTGGGATCTTTCTGCAACAAGATGTTGTAAACGCAGGCGGAAGAGGAATAAAAATAGCGGCGGGCACCCGCGCGGCAGGCGGACTCGACCATGTGGGTATTGATGAGAACCGAACGCAGGCACTCGATGCGGAAACGCTCGATAAAGCCCATGCCACCCATGTCAGCGGCCAAATTGTAGACTTCCACCGCCCCTTCGCACACGCGACGACAGTTGTCCTCTTGGCTCACATCCATACAAAGATTCTGAACACCCGGAGTATGGAGATACCACTCGTAGAGCGGTTTCTTGTCCACCGCGCGGATGTTGGTAAAGCCTTTATTGGTGAAATACCGGGCCAGATTTCCGGCAATAAATCCACCTGCTCCTGTGATGACGATCAGATCATCCTTTTTGAGAGGGGTGTCTTTTTCTACAACTCGCTTGATTTGTTCCATAATGACAATTTGTTGAATTCTGGATTCTTAACGCGACGTGTGGACAGGTCAATGGAATTTGATGTTCCTATTACTTTCCGAAATACCCTGTCAAAATCTCTCTGACCTGGTCGGGGATATTATCCGCCATATTTTCTATTTAATGAGCGCCAGAGCCGCGTTCAGGATCAGATTGGCAGCCGAAAGCGGCAGAAGCACACTCCAGCCCAGCCTCATCACCTGGTCGTAGCGGAAGCGGGGAAAGGTCCACCTCACCCAGACAAAGAGGAAGAGCATCACCACCAGCTTGGCCAAAAAGACCGCCACCGAGGCAAGCGCGCCCCATATTCCCGCCGGATAATGGACTCCCGGCAGCGTCCAGCCCCCCAGGAAGAGATCGACGAAAACCGCGGAGCCGACAATGATATTGGTGTACTCTCCCACAAAGAACATACCAAATTTCAGCGAGCCATATTCCACGTTGTACCCTCCCACCAGATCGGACTCCGACTCCGGCATATCGAAGGGCGCGCGGTTGGTCTCCGCGAAGAGCGCCACCAGAAACACCAGTGCCGTGAGCGGCTGCAGGAGGATCCACCATCCGCTTGACGACTGGGCTGCGACAATCTTCACCAGACTGAAGTTCCCCGCCCACAGTCCCAAGGAGAGGAGCGCCAAAGCCATCGAAAGTTCGTAGGAGATCAGCTGCGCGGCTGCGCGTATGCCACCCAGATATGGATATTTGCTGTTGCTGGCCCAGCCGGCAAGTACCAGCCCGTAGACACCCATCGAAGCGACCGCCATGACAAAGAAAGCTCCCAAGTCGATATCGGAAAGCACCAGAGGCGCCCCGCTCATCTGGCCGAAGGGAATCACGACCATCGTAGTATAAGCCGGAATAAAGACAAGGCACGGTGCCAAATGGTAGAAAAATTTACGCACGTGCCCGGGAACAATCTCCTCTTTGAAGAGCAGCTTGGGAATGTCCGCGAAGGGCTGGAAAATGCCCAGGCGCGTCAGGAACCTTCCCAAAAACGGGATGTCGCCCAGCAGCGGAACTTTGACGCGATTGGGACCCAATCGACCCTGCATGGCAGAGCAGACCTTGCGCTCGAAAAGGACCAGGTAGGCGGCCATCGCCATGACAGAAAAGCCAAGACACACGGTTTTCAGGACTGCCCAAAAGACTTCCATTATTCGCCCACCTTTATAAAGCGTTTTGTTGTTTTGCCTTCGTATTCGACCGTCCCCATGAACATACTGTAGGGGCGGCTCCACAGAACTCCCTCACCCAGCTCGGATGCGGGACCGACCCTCTTGTAAATGACGGTAACATCGAGCGTCTCCGTGTGCAACGCGAGCCCCACCACCTCGTAGAGATGCTCCGATTTCTTGTAATGGCGGTATCTGCCCCACGGCACCGGCGGCAGCAGAGGCAGTTCGTCCTTCCTAAGCGATATGAGCGGCTTGTTTGGGTTCATAGTGCAAAGTCTTTGTGATTTCAGGGAAAGATATGTTCTCCCATGCCGAGCCGTCGATGACAAGCCCCGTTGGGGGGATGGCCGCATAGGAGAGGCCCTTTAGTTGCGGGACGCTCTCCGCCATGAGTTTCCAGACCGCCTCGGGAGTGGGTGCCGGAAGCGGTTTTTCTCCAAGATTTCGGAGAATCCCATCAAGGAAAGCAATGTCGCTAGAGACCCCCTTCGGCATCGGAACAGCCTGCGAGAACTTTTGGATTCGCCACTGGCAGTTGATGAAACTGCCGCTTCTTTCAAAGACCGTCCCGAGCGGCTGCACAAGCCCGGCAGAAAGGGTCGTGGGCGTCACATGGGAATCCCCCGCGATAACACAGACTTTTTTCAGATCTTCCAGGGAGAGACCCAAAGAGCCCAGATCCTCACGGATCACCAGTACGGTCTTGATCCGCCCGGCAGCGATCTGCCCGCGCAGTCCCTCCAGATTATCCGCCGGATAGGATCCGATCAGGCCCGTCAGAAAAGCCCCGCGCATATTGGGCGTGCGATCCTCGGAGATGAGAAGCCCATCGGAAGCTCCCAGATGCGCTACCAGATCAAGGCGCTCGGGATGAAGCCTCCCCGCAATCCGCGCGAGCAGGAACTGCTCCTCCAAAGACATTCTCGCGCTGCCGACAATCGCCAGGCCTTTCCCGTCCGCAAGTCTCTCCTGTATGGCCCTCGCTGTCTTTTCCACGTCGATTCCGGCCCCAAGACGATCGGGGGACTGCGCGGCCTTGTACAATTCCCGACCGCTGTCGGTCATCCAGGCGTCGTTGACGGCGTCATTACGGCGCGGGGTAACACGATAGATGCGGCCCTCGCGGGAGCCTACCGTCGTATTGATACCGACCGAGCTCTCCTCGCAGATTGACGGGCTTTCCTTGAGGAACCAGACGCGCATTTTGAAGCGAAAATCAGTTGAGGTCAGCGCTCCCACCGGACAGATGTCAACCGTGTTGAGCGAATAGTTGTGGGAGAGCTCCCGCCCCGGGTAACAGCTCAAGGTCGAGTAACTGCCGCGGTTCACAAAGCCCAGGCAGTCGTCCCTGGCCACTTCGCGGGAGAAGCGGACGCAGCGACCACAAAGGATACATCTCTCGTCGTCAAGCGTCACGCGCGGCCCCAGCCGGGTCTGTTTGGGCTTGTGGTTCTTCTCTTCGGTGAAGCGGGAGACGCCCCTGCCGTAATCGGCGGCGTACTCCTGCAGTTTGCACTCTCCGGCCTGATCGCAGATCGGGCAGTCGAGAGGATGGTTGAGGAGCAGAAACTCCAGCACGGCATTACGGCTATCCTTTACCAGGGGAGAGTTCGTTTTGAAATGCTGGCCGGGCGCGGCGTTTGTGGCGCAGGCGATCTGGGCTCTGGGCAGCCACTGTATCTTCGGTTTGCCCGACTCATCCAGGACAACCTGTCCCGTCGCGCGATCCTTCATCTCCATGCCCATCTCGATAAGGCACATCCGGCAGTTGCCGGCCACGCTCAGGTTGCGATGGTAGCAGTAGTGGGGAATCTCGACTCCGGCCGCTTTTGCCGCCTCTATGATATTGGTGCCCGCGGGAACCTTCACTTCATTCCCGTCTATGAAAATGGAGATGATGGGCTTGTCTGGCATGGCTATTAAAAGACAATAGATATTCCGGAGGAATGTTCAAGCGGATTGAGACAAGCACAGGGGCTTTTATAAACAGCTATTATCTACTCCCTTTTCACTTCCTTCTTAGTTTCTCGTTCTCCGAGTCAAACTCCTCCAGCAGCTTCTTCTGCTTGGACGAGAGATTCTTCGGCACTTCTATATGCACCGTTACCAGCTCGTCACCGGGCTGACCCGAGCGCAGATTCCTTACTCCGTACCCGCGCACGCGGAAGGTGGTGCCGGACTGGGTGCCGACGGGAATCTTCAAAGAAGCGTTGGCCTTGAGCGTCGGCACCTCCACCTCCCCGCCGAGGGCCGCCACCGCAAAGGGAATCGGCATCTCGATAAGCAGGTCGTCGCCTTCGCGGGTGAAAGTCCTGTGGGGCGCCACGGAGATAACCACGTAAAGATCCCCTGGTTCTCCACCGGACAATCCCGCCTCGCCATGCCCCGTGGAGCGCAGACGGCTGCCGGTATCGACTCCCGCGGGAATATGCACCGCCACGCGCGTCTGCTGGGGAGTGCGTCCCTCGCCTTTGCACTCGCGGCAGGGATTCTCGTTCACCTGTCCGGAGCCCGAGCAGCGCGGACAGATCTGGGTCATCTGAAAGAAACCGCGCGAGACCGTCACTTGTCCGCGGCCATGACAGGTGGGGCATCTCACCACCTTGCTGCCGGGCTCTCCGCCGCTGCCGTGACAGCGCGCGCAGGGTGCCAGTCTCCGGAAGGAGATCTCTTTGTCGGCTCCCAATGCGGCCTCTTCGAGCGTGATCTCCATGTCGTAGCGCAGATCCGCTCCGCGCGCTCTTCCATCCCCGCGGCCTGAGCCGCCACTACTGAAAAATTCCTCAAAGATGCCACCGGTGCCTCCTCCTCCCATGCCGCCGAAGACCTCGCGGAAGATCTCGTAGGGGTCATGGAAATTCCCGTAGCCCGCCCCTCCCGCTCCTGCCCCGCCGCGCGCGGCTCCAGCCGCTCCCTGAAAGGCCGCTTCGCCGTAACGGTCATAGGCGGCGCGCTTGTCGGGATCGCTGAGGACCTCGTAGGCCTGCGAGATCTTTTTGAACATCTCCTCGGCTTCCTTGTTGCCGGGGTTCTTGTCGGGGTGATACTGGATCGCCTTTTTGCGGTAGGCCTTTTTGAGCTCCTCCGCGTTGACGGTTTTTTCGACTCCAAGCAAATGATAATAGTCTTCAGCCATAATATGTTATATATTGGTATAGCGTATCCACCTTCCACCCCGGGTAAAGAGCACCGCAACCCGGGGCTATACCTATGCAACCCGCTTCGGGGTTGTTGTATCTAAAACCGGGGAGCTGCTCAGACATCGGATGGAATCCTGAAATCATTTTACATTCTTTTCCATCCATATGCCAAACTCTTTAGTGGCATCGGCGTCCCAACAAAGAAATTCGGGGAGTTCATAGGGATGATCGTTCTCAAAAAAAGCCTTCAGCCGATTGAGTTTTGACGCCGTCGTTTTGATAAGAAGAAGCGTCTCCGCGGCCTTTACCTGCCTGCCTTTCCACTCGTAGAGGGAGACTGCCCCGGGAAGCGCCGTGCAGCACCCCGCCAGCTTCGCTTTCAGGAGCTTCTTCGCGAAACCAAACGCGTCGGTTCTCTTTTGGAAGGCGGTCAGGACGAGTTTCATCATGGGAAAAGTCCTCCCATGTTAGCCATCGGTTTCAACCGGTGGTAAAGATCTGCCCCAAACTGGAAAACATATTGAGCCATCCTCTTATTTCTTCTCCGCTCCGCTTGAGAGCATCACCATCGCCGGCCTCAGGAGACGATCGGCTATGCGGTAGCCGCTTCTCTGGCAGGAAAGAACCGCGTGATGCGGAACCTCCGCCGAGGGCGCCTCGCCGACCGACTGGTGCAGATTGGGGTCAAAGCCCTCTCCTACCTTTGGGGTGATGGCCTCCACCCCGTGCAGCTTCAACACCTGATCGAGTTGCGGGATGATCATGCCCAGTCCCTCCAAAAGGCTCCTGGCCTCCGGATGGTGCTCCTCGGCTGCCTTGAGAGCCCTTTCAAAGTTGTCGACAATCGGCAGAATGGCGGAGACCAGCGAAGAGTTGCCGTAACGCAGAAACTCCTCCTTCTCGCGCGCGTGGCGTTTCTTCTGGTTCTCCAGATCGGCCAGGGCGCGCATATAGTTTGTTTTCAGCGCCTCCAGCTCTCCTTTCAAGGCGTCGGCGGAATCCGCCCGCGCGGGGGCCTTCTGCTCCACCGCTTCGGTTTTCCCGACGGGCTTCTCCTCTTTTTCTTTGTTTTTCTCGTTCATGTTACTCATCCAAAATGCTTTTGATGCCCTTGAGCGCCCCTTTGAGAGCGCCGTCCACGGATCCTGTTCCGGTGTCCAAAAGGCCTCCCGTCAAGCCGCGAGTCATCTTGATAAAATTCCTTCCGCCGCTCAAAAAGCCCTGCCGCATAAAGTCGGCTACCAGCTCTCTTTTGAGGCCTTCCGCGTCGGTCACGTTTGAGCGTTCAAATTTGAAGTTCAGCTCATAGGAACTTGTTTGCGGCTCTCCGAGCGTGGCGTCGACAAGGTTCACCCTGTCCACCTGAAGTTTGAGGTGGTCTATAAGGAGCTTCGCGGGACGCGAATCGCCACTTGTGGGAGCGGGAGCCGAACCGATCTTCTTCCCGCCGTCCTTCGAGCCCATCAATCTCTGATAGAAAACCTGCGCGTTATCACCCTTCGGGGTCCTCACGTCGCTTATCTGCGACAGATGCAGCGTCAACTCCCTGATGTGGGGCTGCGGTCCTCCCAGCGAGAGAAGATCCATCTGGAAAACAAGCTGCTCGGCCGTCAGGAAGTTGCCGCCTCCCAGCTCCTTTGGGTTGTCGATTTTAAGCCCTGTTGCCTCGACGCGTCCGGCAAGGGCGTCCATCTTGCAACTCTCGTAGGAAACCGCGAATCCGGTCTTTTGCGTCAGATAGCCGCTCAATGCCTCGGCTCCGGCGCTATCAATGATGATGACACAAGCCACGGTCAGAACAAGCACGAGCAGCACGAGGATCCCGGCAGTCCATACGAGAAAACCCAGCCAGCCGCCTTTCTGGCTTTGAAGGGTCGGTTGGACTGTGGAACGCGTCAGATTCATGGGTGACCATCTTACATAGAGGCCGTCCCGAAATCAAGCTTGGGGGACATTTTCCTTCCCTTTCTCCCCCATCCCCAGCCATAGAGGGAAGGAAAACTGGAATATGTTTTTTTGTTTGAGGACTTAAAGCCACCCTGTTATAACCCCCTTCAGGAGTTTATGAAGCGTAATCTGATTTTGGCGGTTGTTCTTCTGGTGGTGGCGGCAATCCTTGCGGGCATCTACATGAAGGAGACCCGTTTGCATTCAGCAGAAACATCCCGCGGCGCCAGCCCAACCGTCAGAATTGGCGCCATTCTACCCTTGACCGGTGATCTGGCCGCCTACGGGACCAGCTTTCGGGACGCGGCCCTTATGGCCAAAGAGGACTCTGGGAAAACGCAGCTTGATTACAAGTTTCTCTTTGAGGACGACCAGGACTGCTCAGCCAAGTACGATGTGCTGGGGGCGCAAAAACTGGTGTCAGTGGATAGGGTCAACGCGCTACTAAGCATGTGGGACGCCTGGTTTGTTGTCACCCCGACGACCCAGCCCAAAGGAGTGATACATATCGGCATGAGCTGGGATCTACAGAAGTTTCGTTCGCAGTTGGCCTTTGTGCACTATCCCCCCGTAGAAAAGTTTGTCGCAACCTTTCTAAAGGAGGCCAAAAGCCGTGGTTACAGAAAGATTGCCTTTGTGGGAGAACAAGGGGGCGGTGAAACCTTGATGGAAAAAGAACTCAGGAGGGTGATCGCGGAGCATGGCATGGAGTTGGTCTTTGATGAGTTTTTCAATCAGGGGGAAAAAGATTTCCATACGCTCATTGCCAAGGTGACGGACAGGAAACCGGATCTTGTCATGATATTGAGCTGGCCGCCATCGCTGGACGTTTTTCTGAAACAGTACCGCGAATACAAAGTGGGAATTCCTCTGGCGGGCATGGAGATCTGGTTTGATTCCACCATGAAGAAGGAATTTGAAGGCAGCTGGGAGGTGGCTGGAGACGCTCCCGGAAACGAGTTTGAAGGGCATTTTGTCAAAAGATGGGGCTACCATCCGGATATAGGAGCCGGATACTTCTATGACAATGCCGCGCTTCTCATCAGGACTTACGAAGCGCTCTATCAGAAACTCCACAGGGTGGCCACAGGCGCCGAAGTGGCACAGTATTTCCACGATCATCCGGTCTTTGAGGGCGCGCAGGGTAGAACCACCGTCACCCAGGACAACTGGATCATCGCCGAGCCAAGCGTGGTGGAGCTGCACGGCGCAGCGCGGGTGAAGATCAAGTGAAGATCCGCCGATAGGAAGTAGTGGCCTCTTAGTGCGCCTGAGCCTTCCTATACTTCTCCGGATCAAGCCCCGCCTCGCGCATCTTGGAAGCCGTCAGTTCTTTGAGGGCATCCGCGAGCTCCATTAGAACCGGCTCGTGGGCGTAGTATTTGTCCTTCCAGCCCTGCAGGACGATGCTGTAATAGACCTCGTCGTACCTCTCAGCCCAGTAGCGGATATCAGGATAGACCAGAGACTGCAATGTGGCCTCCAGTTTGTCCAGTCCCTTCACGAATTTCGCCTCCGGCGTGGCATTTGCCTCGTACTCGCGCCACAGTTGATGCAGGTCTTCCATGCCCTCCGGCAGCATCCGCTGGATCTCCCCCATCACGCGGTCTTCGTCCTGAGTCTTCTGCGTCTTGGTAGCAGGGTTCAAGGTCGCCTTGTAGAGCGGCAGATCTCCGGTCTTCGCCTCGGCCAGATCGTGCACAGCGATAAGCTTGAAGACTTTCTCCAAATTAACTGGCGTCTGCATTTTGGGAATAAGCAGCATCGCCATAAGCCCCATCATCCAGCAGTGCGAGGCCACGCTTTCAAGTTTGCCATTGGAAAGCAGGGGATCGCGCTCGGCGCATTTGAGCTTCTCGGCTACCGCGTAAAAACCCATCAGAGAGGTAATAAAGTCGCTCTTTGTCGGCGTGGTCGTTGGGGAAGCCGCCATCCAGACAAAATATCCCCTCTTTTGCTTGAAATCAAATTAAAAAGGGAATCAGGGTTCTTTCCCTTCCCTGCATACCCACCATTGAAATGGATGGGCTTTGGGTCTTTCAGACGTGGCGGCGCTTTCCTCTCCCGATAAATCGGGCTCGCCGCGACGCTTATGGGCGTGTTTCTGGATTGCCCGACAGCCCAAAAGACCCTATAGAACCCCTATGAGCCACAGCTTGTTTGGTGAGTATTTTCATGTGGTATTTTCCACCAGGAATCGCTACCCGTGGCTCAACGGTGATTGCCAGAAGAAATGCCATAGATACATACAAGGCATAGCTGATAGAGTTAAAGCTCCTATCCTTGAGATCGGAGGCATTGAAGATCACGTGCATATTCTGGTGCGTCGTCCTGGGCAGATGACAGGTTCTGTTTTTGCCAAACGCGTCAAGGGAGCTTCTTCTGTTTGGTTCAAAAAGGAATATCCCGACTCTCTTGGTTTCTCGTGGCAGGATGGCTTTGCGAGCTTTTCTGTGAGTCCCTCTCAAATCGAAGTAGTCCGCGGGTACATTCAAAGACAGAAGGAACATCACAAGACGCAGGATTATCTGACAGAACTTAAACATCTGCTCAAAAGCCACGGAGTATCGTTTGGCGAAAAGGATCTTTTGGCGTAGCGTCGCGGCGAGCCCGATTTATCGGGAGAGGAAAACGACGCCACGTCTGAAAGACCCAAAGCCCATCCATTTTAATGGTGGGCACGAGAAGGCTTACCGGGAGACAAGGCTCCATTTGTTAAAAATATCCCCTCTTTTGCTTGAAATCAAATTAAAAAGGGGCTAGCGTTTTTACTTATGGATGAAATTTTGAAATTGGAAGCCCCCCAAAAGAAGACCCACCGGCCCTGGCTGGGTCTTTTGCTGGGAGTGTGGGCGCTTTTTATATTTGTGGCGCTGGTGGGTTTCCGCCCCGAACAGAGCTGGTGGCACAGCACCCTTCCGGTCAGCAACGCCGACTCTTTGCAGATCCCCGAGCGTCCCGAAAATCCGATGGGAGGACTGGGTGTCATTCTGGCTTTCTGGTCGCTGTGGTTTCTGGGCATGGCCGCCTATCTGGCGCCCCTGTATCTGGGGTGGCTAAGCTATCTGATGTTCTCCGGCCAGGCGCTTCGCGTCGACAAATCGCGCCTGTGGGCGATGGCGCTGTGCCTGATCTCCGCGGCCGCCTGGCTCAATCTCTTCGAGACCAAGATCCTTCCGGCCAAATCGATCAACTATGATTTCTTCCCGGGAGGCATGGGCGGACAGGTGGGAGTCCTCTTCTACCACGTCTTCCTGCTGCAATTTCTGGGTGGCTTTGGCAGCACGATCATCATGCTGCTCCTCTTCGGCGGCGGCACGACGCTTCTTTTCACCGATGAACTGCAAAAGCTCTGGGCCATGACCCACAGGCATTTCCAGTCGATCATGACGCCCCCTCCGGAATCCTCTCCGGCAGAGCCGGAAACCGCTGAGGTCCCGCAGGGAGCCGCACAGACCGAAGAGGCTCCCAGGAAAAGCCGCAAGAAGCTGACCGACACCGTAAAGGAACTCTTTAGCAAAAAGCACAAGAAAGAGGATTTCTCCCAGGTGGATATTCTGGCCAAAGTCAAAAGAGGAAAAAACACTCAGAAGGATTCCGCCACGGAAGGAACCGTTGAGATCACCAATTTGAAGGTGGTGCCCGGCAGCCGCGTGGCCAAAGCCCGCGCCCAACTGCCCCGCCGCCGCAACGGCTTCCAACTGCCGCCGATTGACATTCTGGGACTGCCCGTCAGGCTCGACAAGACGCAGGTCAGTGAAGGCCATCAGGAGACCGCCGCCGCCCTGGTGCGCATCCTTTCGGAATTTGGAGTCAAGGTGACCCCCGGAGAGATCCACACGGGGCCTGTCGTCACGCGCTACGACGTCACCCCCGCCGCGGGAGTGCGCGTGGAGAAGATCGTCAATCTGGAAAGAAACCTCCAGCTGGGCCTCAAATCCCAGTCGGTGCGCGTGCTGGCTCCCGTCCCTGGCAAGGGCTGCGTGGGAGTGGAGCTTCCCAACAAGAATCCGGAGCAGGTTCTTTTGCGCGACATACTTGAAAGCGCCGACTGGGCCAACTCCACCGCGGAGATCCCGATCGCGCTGGGCAAGGAAACCAGCGGCAAGCCCCTCATCGCCGACCTGACTCGGATGCCGCATCTGCTGATCGCGGGCGCCACCGGAAGCGGAAAGACCGTCTCCATCAACTCGATCGTCGCCTCTCTGGTGTACCGCTTTACGCCCGACGATCTGCGCTTCGTAATGGTCGATCCCAAGATCGTGGAGATGCAGATCTACAACACGCTCCCGCATATGCTCATTCCGGTTGTCACCTCCGCCAAGAAGGTTCCGGCCGCCCTCAAATACCTGATCGCCGAGATGGAACACCGCTACCAGATCTTCGCCAAAACGGGTGTCCGCAATCTGGCCGGCTTCAACGCCAAACGCGCGCGCGACCGCGAGGCTGAAGCCCAGGCGCTCAAGGCCGAGAGCTCCCCTGAGGAACGCGCCGCCATCGCCAGCGTGGCAGAAAGCAGCGCCACCGAGGCTCCCATCGAAATTCCCGATCACCTGCCCTACATTGTGGCTGTCATTGACGAGCTGGCCGATCTGATGATGGCCGCCCCCGCCGACGTGGAGAACTCCGTCGTCAGGCTCTCGCAGCTGGCAAGAGCGGCGGGCATACACCTGATCATCGCCACCCAGCGCCCCTCCGTAAACGTCATCACCGGACTCATCAAGGCGAACCTACCCTCCCGCATAGCCTTCAAGGTGGCCAGCAAGGTCGACTCCCGCACCATCCTCGACTATGGAGGGGCCGATATGCTGATAGGGCGGGGCGATATGCTCTTTACCCCTCCGGGTGCCTTTCAGATGGTGCGCGCCCAGGGCGCCTTTATCACCGACGAGGAGATCGGAAAAATTGTCGACGCTCTCAAGGTCAACGGCGAACCCCGCTTTGATGATGCCTTCATCGCCAGACTCGACCAGGCGGAGGCCGAGGCCAATGAGGAGGAAGGCGGCAGCGTAGGGCTTTCCGGAGAGGTGGACGAAGCGGATCTTTCCAGGGCGCTGGAGGTGCTCAAAAGTACCCAGCGCGCCTCCACCAGTATGCTGCAGCGCAAGCTCGGCTGGGGATACAACCGCGCGGCCAGAATCATGGAGGAACTGGAGGCCCGCGGAGTGGTGGGACAGGGAGAGGGCGCAAAACCGCGGGAGATTTTAAGGGATACGCTGTAGTTGTTTTGGCCGACCTATAGAGGGTCATGGCAGCAAACGAATATAGCGAGCATAATTACACTATTGACTCTTTTTATAATTGGGCTGTAAAATACATTTCTTTCAGTCGAGCTGACTTTTATGGAGACTTTCGTTGATTTATACCGTCATGCGCCCACGAGGGATAATGACGATCATGTCATTTGCGGAGGTGATAGGGACACTCCCTTAAGCCAACGAGGCATCAAGGCTTGCATGGCGCTCAAAGGCCTATTGGCACGCGTTGGAGAAGATTCCGTATACCAGGCGGTCTATTGCGCTCCGCTTCAACGCGCCCGGCAGACAATCAGTTGGACCGGAGTGGGAGGCCGTCTAGTCATGGCGCCTGAAATTATAGAGTGTCGCTGGGGAGACTATGAAGGACTGCCATTTGCCGATCCCCGGATCGTCGAAGCCTTTGTGAAGGTGCGAACCGACCGCAATTACGCGCCCCAGGGTGGAGAATCGCACGGCCGTGTGATGCAGAGAATTGGTAATTACGCCTTCCCCATAATTGCCTCTGCCAAAGGAGGCAAACTGGCGTTTTGCAGTTCGATCGGGGCTTTTCGCTCACTCTTCATAAGGTACTTTAACCTCGAATACACCAGCGGCTTTTCCATTGGAGTCCCCAACTGTTGCGTCTACCGCCTCCTTCCAAATCGTCCGAGGAATCCGGAGCTTGCCCTTGAATATCTGACCGCGAAAAACGGCCGCTGGATGCCTGGATTCTGTCCCGCTGATGAGCATTCACCCATCAGTAATGGCAGGTAGTTTGGAATCGCTAAAAGCACTTCTTGGTTCATAATGACTTCCATGAAGATTGTCGTGGCCATCACGGGAGCAAGCGGAAGTATGTACGCGCAGCGGCTGCTCGATAACCTCGATACCGCCAGGCACGAGCTGCACGTTATTCTGAGCAATTACGCGCAGGCGGTTTTAAGCGAAGAGATCCCAGGCGGACTCAAAATTCCTGCCAAAGCAACCGTTCACAACATCAAAAGCATGAACGCCCCCTTCGCGAGTGGCTCGAATCCCGCGGACGCGATGGTTGTCATTCCCTGCACAATGGGTACTCTCGGGCGGATCGCCCACGGCATCAGCTCCGATCTGCTTCTGCGGGCTGCAGACGTGACCTTGAAGGAGAAAAAGAAGCTCATCCTTCTCCCGAGGGAAACCCCCTTGAGCCTGGTACACGTCAGAAACTTCGAGCTGCTCCTGCTCACGGGTGCCACGATTCTGCCGGCCAATCCGTCTTTCTACCATAGACCGCAGAACCTCACCGCCGTTTTTGACAGCGTCGTGGGACGCGTTCTGGATCACATGGGGATTGAAAACAGCCTTTCGCCGCGCTGGCAGGAGGAGGAATGACCTACCCTGTCCTCTACCTCATTCGCCACGGCTTCACCGATGCCAACCGGGACGAGATAGTCGCCGGAGCCGGTTTTGAGAGCAATCTGCTCCCCGAGGGCTATGAACAATCAAGGCAGGCCGGAATCTTTTTAAGGGACAAAGGCATAAAAAGGATCTTCTGCTCGCCACAGGGCCGCACCCGCAAGACCCTTGAGGCCTTGTATCTTCCGGGCATACCCGTGGAGTTTGACGGGCGGCTAAGGGAGATCCATTGCGGGATATACGAGGGCGTTCCCTTCAAAGAGATGGGAGAGACATTCTCGGTGAGGAACCTCGCGAAGCATCCCGATCTGGCGCATCCGGGGGGTGAATCGGCCGGGATGTTGCGTACGCGGCTGCGCGCCTTCATTGACGAAAAGCTGCCGGAGAGTCCCTCTCCCACCCTGATTGTCCTGCACGGGGGATCGGGAACCGCGTTTATTCTGGAGTTTCTGCAATCCTTCGATCTCTTGAATGAACCGATCCGCCCGAGGGGGATATTCGGCAACAGCGAGGTGATCAAGCTTGAAAAAGGAAAGATGGAACGCGTCTTTGAACCAACATTGAAGAGCGAGTAAAACCGTCACCACCGATTGAAACCGATGGCAAGGCTACCTTAGCACGCCCTTGAAATACGCTATGGTCTTTTCCAGACCCTCCCTCAGCTGAACCTTCGGCCTCCAACCTCCGAGAACTTTCCTGGCCAGACTGATATCGGGACATCTCTGGCGGGGATCGTCGGCAGGCAGGGGCTTGAAGATGATCTTCGAGCGGCTCTTCGTCAGCTCCAAGACCGCCTCGGCCAGCTCCAGGATCGTGAATTCACCGGGATTCCCGATATTGACCGGTCCGACCGTCTTTTTCTGTTTCATCATGCGCAGAATTCCCTCTATCAAATCGTCGACATAACAGAATGAACGCGTCTGCCGGCCCTGGCCATAGACGGTAATGGGTCTGTTTTTGAGGGCTTGTATGATAAAATTGGAGACCACCCTGCCATCATCGAGCGCCATGCGGGGACCATAGGTGTTGAAGATCCGCGCGATCCTTACATCAAGTCCCAGTTGGCGGTTGTACTCCATGCAGAGCGTCTCCGATGCGCGCTTGCCCTCGTCATAGCAGGCGCGGGGTCCGAGCGTATTGACGTGTCCCCAATAGCTCTCCGGCTGGGGATGGACTGTCGGATCACCATAGATCTCGCTGGTGGATGCCTGCAGTACCCTGCCGCCATTCTGTATCGCGCAGCGGCAGGCGTTGTCCATGCCCAGCAGGCTTGTGGAAATTGTCTTGAGGGGATTCTTCTGATATTGGACCGGAGAGGCCGGACAGGCCATATTGAAGATCCAGTCGGCACTGAGTTGGTAACGTTCGGTAACGTCTCCCTTGATGAACTCAAAAGCCATGTTTTTCTTCAGATGCGCGATATTCCGGAGGCTCCCCGTCTGGAGGCTGTCCAAAACCGTGACTTTGTGGCCTTCCCGCAGAAGCCGCTCGCACAAATGCGAACCCAGAAACCCGGCTCCGCCGGTGACTAAAATACGCATGGCCCAATTATCGAACATCTCTTTGAACATGGCAAATTTATCTATAGCGGTATTAAAAACTTGATATTTCATGCATCCGCTTGTATTATCGTACCTTTATATGGGACTCATTAAAGCCATTGCCTTTGACGTTGACGGAACGCTCGTAGATTCCGACCAAACGCACTTTGACGCGTTTAACGCCGTACTCTCGCGACACAATTTACCGGCCATTGATTGGGGAACATATGTATCAAAGGGTCTTATCAGTTATGACGACACAAGGTTTTTTAGTGAAATAACTGGTTGGCAGGGCTTACGCGAAATTTACTTGGAGGGTTTAGTAAAGGAGAAAGAATCTGAAATGAAAACGCGGATGGAGACAAATCCTCCCAAAATCTATCCGTATGTGGCTGGTCTTGTGCAATGCCTGGGGCAGCGGAAAATACCAATGTTTCTGGCCACCGGATCTGAAAGGGAAGAAGTCCAACAGTATTTTCGCGGACACCCAAGACTGATGCGTCATTTAAGTATCATGGCAACAGCCTCAGATAAATTGCCGTCCAAACCCGACCCGGCGCTTTTCAACAAAGGGCTCGAACGTTTGAATGCCGCTTTGCAAAGGAATATCAGTCCCGACGAGGTTGTGGGCATAGAAGACACAGCCAAAGGCATTCTGGCGCTAAGAAATGCAGGTATGCACGCCATCGGGGTTCTAAATACAACAGACAACGCACAAACCCTGTATGCAGGCGGCGCGTGCGCTGTTGTTAGTACCATTTCAAGAAGTTTTATCTCAAGGGTTCTTGGGGTACAAGACCAAGCCGGTATGCAGCCCAAAGCCTTGCAGCAGGAACTAAGGCGTCTTAAGTGCTTTGTGCCTCAGGTGGCCTAGCGCAAAAGCCTTTTATCCAAGCATTCTTCCACTCTGAGAAAGTTCCGTCAATAATCGCTGCACGCGCTTTCTTCATCAGTCCCATAAAGAAGGCGATGTTGTGATAGCTCAGCAGTATCAGCCCCAAAAGCTCATCGCTCACGATTAAGTGGCGAATATAAGCGCGGGAGAAAGAGCTGGCGGGAGAAATCACGTTGGGATCAAGCGGCGAGAGATCCTCCTTGTATTTTTCGTTTTTCAAGTTGAGCCTGCCCAAATTCGTATAGGCTATCCCGTGTCTGGCCTCGCGGGTGGGAATGACGCAGTCAAACATATCAACTCCATGCGAGATCATCTCCAAGAGCTGAGTTGGTTCTCCAATTCCCATCGCGTAACGGGGTTTATCGGCAGGAAGCAGTGGAGCTGTCAGGCGCGTCTGCGCGAGGATATCCTCCTCGGGCTCTCCCACCGCCACTCCCCCTATCGCGTAGCCGTCAAAGTCCAGCTTTATGAGTTCCCCTGCGCACTTCTCACGTAGATGGGGAAACCGCCCGCCTTGCACAATACCAAAGACATTCGCCGGTCTTTCTTTAACCATTCGAGCCGTCCGCGCCCACTCAATGGTTGTTCTCACAGCCTCGGCAACCTCGGGTTCTTCCGCTTTCCCCGGAGGGCAGACATCCAGCACCATGCCAATATCGCTTCCGATCTGGCGCTGCGCCAGCATTACGCTTTCCGGAGTCAGCCGCATCTGATGACCATCCAGATGGCTTTGAAAATTGACCCCATCTCTGTCAATTTTGACGAGCTTGGCCAGTGAAAAGACCTGAAAGCCGCCACTATCGGTAAGAATCGGACGATTCCAGCCCATGAATTTATGGAGGCCCCCAAGATTCTCGAGCCGCTCGGTCCCCGGACGCAGAAGCAGATGATAGGTATTCCCCAATAAAATCTGTACGTCCATCTTCTCAAGCGCGTCCGGCAGGCACCCCTTGACCGTCCCCTGGGTTCCCACCGGCATAAAGACAGGGGTTTTGACTTCCCCGTGGGGAAGAGTCATCACTCCAGCGCGGGCTTGGGTTTTGTCGTCGGTTTTGGTAAGCTCAAAGCGCACAAGGCAATGCTAACATTAAAAGAGACCCTCGACACGCTCAAAAAGCTCGGGCACAATCCCAACAAATCGTTCGGGCAGAACTTTCTCGTGGATAAGAATATCGTCGAGAAGTCGGTCGCGATCGCGCAGCTCAAGCCCGGCGAAAACGTTGTCGAGATCGGCCCGGGGCTGGGGACTCTCACCTCTGCTCTCCTGGCCACCGGGGCAAAGTTGACATCCATTGAGCGCGATACGCATCTGCTGCCGTATCTGGAGGACACCTTCGCAGGAAACCTCAAATCAGGGCAGTTCAAGATCATCAGTGAAGACGCCACCCAGGTCGATTATGCAGCTTTCGGGCGCGACTATAAGATTGTCGCCAATCTCCCCTACTCTGTCGCCACCCCACTGTTGGAGAGATTCCTTTGGGGACTTCCCCGTTCCATGACACTTATGGTCCAGCGCGAGCTTGCCGAGCGTTATTCGGCCAGCTCAGGCAAGGCTTTCTCCGCCATCTCGATCTTCCTACAGTCGGCCTATGAGGGAGGCATCGCTCACTATGTGGGACGAAAATGCTTCTTCCCGCCACCCGCCGTGGACTCCGTCATTGTCCACTACACCCTCAGGGAAAATCCCGTCATCTTCCCTCCGGAAGTCCAACGGCTGGTACGGAGCTTGTTTCTCAATCGCCGCAAACAGCTCAGGAAGGCCGCCGAAGCCGACCCGCGGAGCGCCGGATGGTTCCAGGAGCTTGTCGCTTCCGGCAAAATCAAGCCAACCGCGCGGGCGGAGGAGATACATACGGAGCTCTGGCAGAAACTGTTATCGTTTTCCAATTAGCCCCAGCATCTCGTGTACAACCGAGTCGACCGTTTTTTGAAGGGTATTGATCACCCTGCCGACCTCAAAAGCGGAGGTCAGGCTGTGAACCGCCCGGACTGACTCCTCGCCAATCGGATCCGAACGCCCACTATCGCGTGCCACGCACTCTTCCACGGGCGCAACCAGGGAAAATACATAGATCGTCCCGTCCAGTCTCTTTAAGAGATGATCCAGCTGCTCTTTGTGGTAGAAACATCCGTCAAAGATCACGGGAATTGAGAAAGCATTGAGTCCGGACACACTGCCAAGCGCAAACTCGTTGCCACGGATAAAATTATCAAGTGGGATACAGCCATCTTCCGGCGAAACCCTGTCAAGCTTGTGCAGGCGCATAATCTCATCGAAAGAAATATGATAGCCGCTTATGAGTCCAGCCAGTCTTTTGGCAATGCTGGTCTTTCCCACGCCAGCCGACCCCCGGATGATGACATTGTACGACATGGCTATATCAGGACACAATACGGCAGATTGTCAAATACGCCAGATGGCTATCCCTTGCCTACCCCCTGCGTTTCAAAGCCGATCTTGCGAAGGGCTTCCAGATCCAGGATATTCCTGCCATCAAAGATGAAAGCCGGCCGGGGCATCCCCGCGAATATCTTTTTGTAATCGAGAGTTTTGAACTCATCCCATTCGGTGCATATCACAATCGCGTGGGCCCCATCGGTTGCGCGGTACGGCGAGAGCGCCACTGACGCGTTGGGGCACAGCGAAAGTATCTTCTCAGGCTCCACCTTCGGGTCATAGACAACCACCTCGGCCTGTTCGGAGGCTAGATCCCTGGCCAGATATATGGCAGGGGACTCGCGTGTATCATTGGTGTCTTTCTTAAAGGCAAATCCCAAAAGCGCTATTTTCTTGCCGCTCAGGGTATCAAAGAGTTTGGTCAGGATCTTTTGGGACAGACGCTTTCTCTGGTAATCGTTGAGACGTATCACCTGCTCCCAATACTCGGCAACCTCTTTGAGCCCAAAGTGCTCACACAGATATACCAGATTCAGAATATCCTTCTGGAAGCAGGAGCCGCCAAAGCCAATGCTGGCCTTCAAGAACTTGGGTCCTATGCGACTGTCGCGGCCGACCGCACGCGCCACTTCATCGATATCCGCTCCCGTGGCCTCGCACAAAGCCGAAAGCGCGTTGATTGAGCTGACGCGCTGGGCTAGAAATGCATTGGCGGCCAGCTTGCTCAGCTCGCTGGACCACAGATTCGTCTTCAGTATCCTGTCGGCGGGCACCCATGCAGCGTAGATCTTGGCCACCTTGTCAACCGCGGCGCGTCCCTCGGGAGTCGTATCCCCTCCTATCAGGACCCTGTCCGGCTCAAGGAGATCCTGCACCGCTGTTCCTTCAGCCATAAACTCGGGATTGCTAAGCACCTGAAAATTACCCGCGTTGGGCCCGGCGCTTAAAATACGCCTGATGCTTTCAGCAGTCCTTACGGGCAGTGTGCTTTTCTCCACCACAATCTTGTGCCCCGTGGAGACCTCGGAGATCTTGCGCGCGCACAGCTCAACATACTTCAGATCCGCCGCCTTGCCCGCTCCGACGCCGTAGGTCTTCGTCGGGGTGTTGACGCTCATGAATATGATGTCAGCGGCAATGATCGCCTTCTCCGTATCCGTGCTGAAAAAGAGATTTTTGCCACGACAGGACTCAACCACCTCCTTGAGTCCCGGCTCATAGACCGGAAGCCGATCGCTGTTCCAGTCCGCGATCCTGTCGGCATTGACATCCACAACCGTAAAGGTATCTTTTGGGTTCTTCAAAGCCATTACGGCCATGGTCGGTCCACCTACATAACCAGCGCCTATACAGCAGATTTTCATAAGAACGACAGTCTATTGTGCTGAACGCCACTCGTACAGCCAAAAATGAACTGGCCAAAAGGATGTCCCAAGGTCATAATGCTGTCATGCTCCAGATAGCTGTCCAATTTGTCTTCGCCACGGCTCTGGCTCTTCTTATTCCAACCGTCAGTTATTTGTTGGGACAGCGCGGTCATTCCCAAAAAACCAAAGATACTCCCTACGAGTGTGGCATCCAAACTACCCCCGGTGATATCGGGCCTTTCCCTCTCTGGTTCTACAAGGCAGCGCTTCTTTTCATTCTCATAGACATAACCCTGGCTTTTCTGATTCCCTGGGCGATGTCCTTCAAGGCTGCTGCCGCCGCCGGGCACAATTTGCTTGCCTCTGGCATCATCTTCATCGGGCTCCTGACACTTGGGGTGGCCTATCAGGTCAAAAACAAGGTTCTTGACTGGAAAGAATAGGAATGCCTCTTGTTTCAATAACCGTCAGCCCCGAACAGAAGGATCTTCGCGCCGACAAGATCATTGCTTTGGCGTTCCCTGCGGTCAGCCGCACAAAACTCCAGAAGTTGTTTGAGAACGAACAGGTCATGCTGGAAGGAGATCCCATTCCCAAAAGCCACACGGCTACCCCCGGAGAGGTTTTTGAGTTTCCTCATCCCGACACTCTCTCCAGGCCTCTCGATGCCCGCAAGGTGCCTTTCAATGTGCTCTACGAGGACAAAACAATTTTAGCCATCAACAAAGCCCCCGGGATCGCGGTACATCCAGTCTCGCAGGACGACGAACAGACCACCATCGCGCACGGCATTCTGGCCTACCTGGGCGAGAAGTCCCGAAAGATAGGCACTCCGGACCGGCCCTGCATTGTCCACAGGCTTGATAAAGAGACTACCGGCGTACTGCTGATAGCCAAGACCGAGAAGAGTTTTCAGGCTCTCAAGGAGATCTTTGCCAAACGCCAGATACAGAAGGAATATCTGGCCATCGTCCGCGGATGCCCCGATCTGCTGGCCGGTTCCGTCAATGAACCGATTGGACGCTCGCCGCGCAACCCGATGAGAATGTGCATCTCGGAAGGCGGGAAAGAGGCCCGCACCGATTGGGATAGGTTGGCACTGGACGAAGAACACGGCATCGCGCTCTTAAAGTGCCATCTGCACACCGGGCGCACCCATCAAGCCAGGGTGCACCTGTCGCACTTGGGGTATCCGGTTCTTGGAGATACTTCTTACGGCTACAGGGGAACCTATGATGGACGCATCCTCCTGCACGCGCACAAGGCTATTTTTGAACATCCATTCCTTAATAAAAAAATGGAGATCGTTGCCCCGATACCGAAGGACATGAAGGTATTCAAGAACCTGTTTGACAAGGGTCCATTTTAGCGCCATCATTAAGGCATGAGTTACCCAACTCCTCCCAGTACACCCACACACATTGTAACCACACGAAAACTGTTTATGGCAGTTGCGGAGTCATGTTGGGGCCAGCCTCTCGACAGTAAAACAGGTATATGCCAGAAAGTCTGTGCGTTTTTAGCAACAAAAAGACCCCTCTGTAAACATCCAACGATAGACTATAGCATATAGCCTTTTTTGGCCACACAAACAACCCATTCGCCTTTGGGATCGGCCGGCAATTTTATTTCACCCAGGGGGGCGGTCTGGACAGACTCGTGCAGCTTGGTCAGCTCCCCAGCCAAGCACACAAAACGATTCTCACCCACCACCGACCGCAAATCTTCCATTGATTTCAAAAGCCTGTGGCAGGACTCGTAAAAGACAAAGGTACTCTCCCCTTGGCAATATTGCGCGAAGAACTTTCCCCGACCGACTGACTTGGGCGGAGGAAACCCGCCGAAGGCAAAAGAATCGGTTGGCAACCCGCTAATAACAATCGCGTTGAGGAAGGCGGAGGGAACCCCAACCGCCTCCACCCTGAGGCCGCGTTTGCGGCATTCGCGCACCAGCCGAAAGCCCGGATCGCATATTCCAGGCACTCCGGCCTCGCTCAAATAAGCAACCACGGCTCCTCCTGCCACTTCCAATGCCACGCGTTCCGAAGATTGGGCCTCGTTGGCCTCGTGTATCACCCGCAGACCCTTGCCCTCTATCGCAAAATAATTGAAGAGCTTCAGAGCTTTTGGGGTATTCTCACAGTATATCCTGTTTGCGCCCTTCAAGACTTCCACCGCGCGCGAGGGAAACTCCCCCAGATTCCCCAGAGGAGTCGAGATGAGAATAAGGCGTCCCGATTCTGCCATATCCTATTGGATATTGTTTGGGGATCACGGGCAATCAGAAATCGATTGAGAAATGGAGGATGCGGTAGTAGGATGTGCGCATGAATCTTGCCGAGACAATAGCCGCCGCTGTCAAGAAAGCGGGCTTCGACGAAACATTTTTCACGTCTCTGAAGCTCGCCGAGCCCAAGTTTGGCGACCTGCAGCTCAACGGAGCCCTGGCCTACGCCAAAAGCCACGGCATGAATCCGCGCGAGGTGGCGCAGAAGCTTGTGGACGCCCTTGAGATCGACAAGAAGAAGATTACAACCAGCATTGCCGGGCCGGGATTTGTCAATTTCAGCTACACACCGGTGGCGCTGGTGGAAACCCTCGAAAACATCCGAATCTCCGCCGATCTCTCACCCAAAAATCTCCAAGGAGAAAAAATTCTGATTGATTTCGGAAGCCCCAATGTCGGCAAACATATGCACGTGGGGCATTTTAGGACACATAACCTTGGTGATGTCCTTTGTCGGCTGATGGAGTTCTGCGGGGCAAAACTTCACAAGGACAACCATATCGGAGACTGGGGAACGACCTTCGGGTACATCATCTACGCGCTCAAGAAAACCAAGACAACCTTTGATGAGAACGACCCTCGTTCCCTGGCCATCATTGAGGAGCTGTACAAAAAGGCCAATGCCGAGGCAAAAGATGATCCCACAATACAGGATGCCGTCCGCGCCGAAACTGCCAAAATGCAGGCGGGAGATCCGGAGAACATGGCGCTCTGGAAGAAGATCCTAGCGGCCAATATGGCGGCCATGAAGGAGGTTCACGAGATATACGGAATCAGCTACGACACCCATCTGGGAGAGAGCTTCTACAATGACAAACTGGAGAGGGTCTATAAGGAACTCACGGAACTCGGAATTGCCAAGTTGGACGATGGCGCACTAGTTGTTTTTCACCCCGAGCACCCGCGTTTCAAGGAACAGCCTTTCATCATCAGAAAAAGCGACGGAGCCGCCAATTACGGATCCACCGATTTGGCCACTATGATTTATCGTGTTGAGGTGCTCGACTACCACAACATCTATATCGTAACCGACGCCCGACAATCTGATCACTTCGAACAGCTCTGGATTACTACCCAGAAATGGTTCAAGGGCAAGGGATATCGTCTCCCCCAGTTCCATCACATCCAGCACGGTGCCGTATTGGGAAGCGATGGAAAACCCTTTAAAACCAGAGGCGGCGAGTCGATCAAGCTTTATGAGCTCTTTGGAGAAGCCATTGCCAGAGCAACCAAGGTGGTGGCAGAGAAGAGCCCAGAGCTTCCCCCGGAGGAAAAGAAAAAACTCGCGGAAGTCATTGGCATAGGAGCAATCCGTTATGCCGACATCTCGCAGAACCGCACAAGCGATTACGTATTTGATTGGAACAAAATGCTCTCCTTTGACGGCAACACCGCCCCGTACCTGCTTTACGCGGTCGCCCGCATCTACAGCCTGTTTGAAAAGCTGGGACGTTCGCCCGCAGAAGAAATCCATGCGGCCTCCAGCTTTGAGACCCCCAATGAGATGGCCCTGGCCAAAAAGCTCATCCAGATGCCGACTATTGTTGAATTGGCCAGTAGCGATATGAGGCCCCACTACATTGCCACCTATCTCTACGAGCTTTCGGGGGCCTTCAGCGCCTTCTACAATACCGATCACATTCAGGGGCAACCGGCGGAGATTCAGAATCGCAGGCTCCTGCTCGCTCAAAAGACGCTCCTTGTACTGGAGACCGGCCTTCATCTGCTGGGACTCAAAACAGTAAAGAGGATGTAGATTTTGCCCCGCATTTCCCGGCTTGACTCTTGGAGGCTATCAGCCACACTTAACCCAACCAAAAGATATATTTATGGCCAAAATTCATAAATTACCCATTCTCCCTTACTCTTATGACGCGCTAGAGCCCCACATCGACGCCAAGACCATGGAGATTCACCACACCAAGCACCACCAGGCTTATGTGGACAATCTCAACAAGGCGTTGTCCGAAGAGGCCGCGCTCCCCTTTGCCGACATGGAAATGGAGGAGCTTCTCTTCAGCCTTCACAAGATTCCAAGCGAAGCGCAGACTGCCGTCCGCAATAACGCGGGCGGACACTTCAACCATACGCTCTTTTGGCACATTATGGCCCCCAAACAGTCCTCCACCTCCCCCGTAGGCCAATCCGCCAAAGCTATCGATGGGCGTTGGGGCAGTTTCGCTAAATTGCAGGAGGAGTTCTCGCAGGCCGCACTCAAGAGATTCGGCAGCGGTTGGGTGTGGCTGATGCTCGACGCAAAGGGCACAATCAAACTGACTCAGACAGCCTATCAAGACTGCCCCCTGATGGAAGGACTTGTGGCAGAAACCGGATTGCCCATTCTGGGTTTGGACGTGTGGGAACACGCCTACTATCTAAAGTATCAGAACCGCCGCGCCGATTATGTCAAAGCCTGGTGGAATGTTGTCAACTGGGAACAGGTTGAAAAACACTACCAGATGGCCAAACAGGCCTCCGTTGGCGACAAGTGCGGGCTTTAGCTCTTGCCTTTGAATACGCCCCTGCGTAGAAAAGTCCTGTGAAGCTCAGAGTACTATGGCAGTGGTTCGATCTATGGGTCGGTGCCTATTATGATGTGGGACACAGGACTCTTTACATATGTCCGTTGCCCGCGGTGGTATTGCGTCTTGAATTCAGTGGCCAAAAGGATGAATCCCAACACCGACAGGACAGGAGCGCCAAGGTCTAGATTCCCTTGACCACCTTCATATAGGGCTCCCGCATACTATCCTTCAGGACTGCACGCACCCTGACAAATTCATCGGCCAGAATTTTAAGGGTTCCCTTAAGCTCAAATTCCTCAGCCAGTTTATGCTTCGACGCGTTGTGATAGCAGGCACGGCCCAGATTTTCGTAATAGTTCAGTCCGGCCACCTTATATATCTTCTTGGGCTTATAGATCGTCTCCGCGTAAATACTTGAGAGAATCAGTGCGCGGTTTCCCAGTTCCACATTCAGGCAAAACCACTCGTAATCTCTGGCTTTGTTCAAGACCTCCACATAATCAGAAGTATGAACACCCGGTTTGGGACGGGGTGGAAATTTTGCCAGAGCCTCAGCCATAAACGCCGACAAATCAATCCGTAGAAGTCCTGCTTCCTTCATCCACTTGCGCAAACATATATAAAAATAAAGCTCCAGGGAAAATTTGAGGGGGACCGTGGCTCTCGCAACGGCCTCATACAGCCCTGGATCTTCCAGAATCTGGTCCCGCATGGCAACATCGGTCAGCAATTTCAAAAGACCGTCAGCCTCAGCCCCTTCCTGTGCCAATGTAGTCACAACAAAACGGATATCCTCCTGGGAGAGGTTCTCCCGGAGCCTTCCGTGAATCATGCGGCAAGGCAGTTTCATGACCACGCATTCTACGGGCAAAGCAGCGCCCAAGCCAATGATTTTTTATCCGTCTTTATTCTTCCCGGAGGCAGCAAAGTCCGATAACTACACCAAATGCATACTATAATTCAAGTGAAACCTCGATATAATCGACATTAACCCAAAGTTTCTGAAAGAATCGTACTTTTGGTCAGTAGCATCCGGTAGGAACGGGCAACTGAGTTTATAAGTTACGTTGGAGTTG